>CAWDWT010000021.1:0-58166 GCA_963806075.1 uncultured Alphaproteobacteria bacterium | reverse complement strand
TAACACAAACCGTTCATCCCACTGCGCCGCAAACTTCTTGGTCTGCTCGAATTTCAGTATCGCGGGTTCGCTCGCGCGGACGATTGTTGCCCGCTTGCGTTCCTTGGGCAGCAACATCATCGCGCGCAATGTTGCCGCCCGCAGTTTTGTCGTGCCGTGATCTGTCAGCGTAAGGAACGCTTCCGGGGTCGAAGTCCATGGGTCCACGCCTACCTGCCGGTTGGCTCGCAAGCCAGCGCACGCGCCCCTCAATGCCAACTCTCAAGATAAACCAATATGGTTAATAGCTAGTTGCTTCGGCTGTCCCGGTTTCGAGTTGTGCGCGGACATACAGCAGAGAATGCTGCGTCATGCTTCTGACCATCGGGGTCGCTCCAAACTCTTGCGATGCCTACTTTAATGTCCGCTATCCACAATACCGGGAATTCCCGCGTCTCGACGAACGAGAGCTTCGCGGCGAACGAGGGCAACTCGAGCAGCCGACAACAACGCGTCATCAACAACATGGCTGACAGACATCCGCCGCTGATCTAATGCCCGCGGTTCCAATGTGCCTCGGTTGATCTAGATCAACGAAGCAACGACGCAGGGCACTACGCTCCTGCGGCAGGGATACGTTTTTCGGCAACCGTGGAAGGACAGTAATCATGTCGCGTCGAACGATCTTCTCATTGGCTGCGTCGGTCATCATCGGCATCGCATGCGTTGCGACGATTTCAACCGATGCGTTCGCATATCGCGGTGGGCGCGTCGGTGTTGGCCGCGTCGGCGTTCATCATGGCGGCGCTTATCGCGGTGCTTACCGCGGCGTAGCCGTGCGCCGTGGCGTGGCGGTAGGCGTCGGCGCCGCTGCCGTCGGTGCCGCTGCCTATGGAGCTTACGGAGCGCAACGCTGCGGATACTATCCGTACGGCCCTTGCTACTAGGAACCGTCGGCGACCTGCCTCTCGCCTGATGCCGATCGGAGGCATGCTTGTGTGTTCGGAGGGCTACGCATTGGCGTCATTTTTGCGTGCCAAAAATGCACCGCGCTGTACGTCGCCATGCAAGAACGTCGTCCGGACAAGATAGCTGGGCACTTCGATTGTACCGTTTGCGGGATGATGATCCATGCGTGGAGGGTGACTTCCGATCCGGTGCATCTATCCCGACGCGGAAACGCTTGCCGGAGGACGCTATCGTGCCCATGTGTCAGTCGCCAAAGATCGCCAATGTCCCGTGTCTCGCAAGGAGACTGCCCGCGAATGACAATGGCCCTCTCGCGGAAAGTAGCGCGAAATCCCTTCAAGCAAGCGTCCCTTTCGCGGCGGTCTGGCGGGCATTTCTTGGTCTCCTCTGCATCGGCGTGCTGCTGCTGCTCTTTTGAAAGGGTTATTGCCTGAAGACTGAGGAGGATATTGTGACCCACGTTCTGATCATCGTCAGTTGGCTTGGCGGCGCCGTCCAGGGCACCGCGATATCTACACAGGAATTTACGAGCGCGGCGAGTTGCGATGCAGCCCGACTGTCACTGATTGATTACGCCAAGGCCCGTGGCGTCGAAGAGACGCTTCGGGCATTCTGCGCGCAAAAGTGAAAAGCCCAGGCTAGTGGGCTGCATCGGATCAGCAGATCATGGAGACATGGCGCAAAGCCGTTCACTGCCGTGGTGCTGCTTTTGCTGTTCGCAGCATTCAATCGATCCAGCGGCGCCGATCAGACGGAGCAACCCTTCAAATCGCGCACTGACATTCGCCAGCAGGCGGAGGTGACCGTTCGCGCTGCGGTGTTGACCGACGACGAAAGCGAACGGTATTTCGGCGCATCGCGGGGCTGGAGGCTTGACGAGCCGTTCGATCTCCACAGTGTTTACCGGACCGTCGGGCTTTCCTGTTCGGCAGCGAATATCTCAATGCACCGATCAGCCCGCTGTATGTTTTCGGGCGCCAGCAGGATGTCGCACTGCAGAAGGCGCGCGACACAGTCAGCGAGCGCAATCATCTGCGGCTGTGGCTGGCGCCGTTCGCGATTGATGGACTTCAGGTTTGGGTTGGCCAAATCAGCCGCGACATCGGCATCAAGCTGACCACGCAATCCTGGTATCTGACGACCCATGTCATCAGCCCGGACGTGGATCAGGACCGCTTCTATTTGGTGCAGGACTTGATCTTGTCGGGAGCTGTTGCACGCTTTGGCTTTGTACGTGGCGTGGGCGTTTCTTCGATACCCCGATCCACGCGTCAATCTCACCGGCGAGCCCCTATTTGACCGACGGCCTGCGGCTTGTTTTGTTCCTCAATGAGCCGCGTCAGTCCTTCGACCAGATCGATTTTCTGGATTGGGAGCGCGTGTTTCCCTAGATGCAGCGGCGGCGGGTCGGCCTGTTAAGCGGGTTAGGCGGTAAAGTTGCCTTCTGTGAAGGTTTGCGGACGCCGGCCCCCCGTGTGCGCCGCACCACCGTCATGGGGCCGGCATCCGAAAACCTTCACAGGAGCGCAAGTCCCGCGCTCCCTCGCCAAGGCGACCCATCCTGATCGCATTCCAACCTTGGAGCAGACCCGACATGTCATCCGGAGTATGCCAGGAACCGCGCGCTTATCGCGTTCACGAACCTAACCAGAGCCCGGGACGGCGCGAATCGCTTCCTTCAGGCTTCGGCCCATCGACATCGCCGAGAACAAGATTGATCAGGATGCGCCGAAGTGCGAACAGAGTTTTCTTTCACAGCGTCAACACCAGGTGAACTACCTGCGGATCGAGGCCGCGGCGGGTCTGGAAGCCAAACTTGCTGAAGACCTTCCGCATGGCGGCGTTCTCGGGCAGGACGTCAGCGATCACCTCCTTGAGCCCGGCCGAGCGAGCGAGGACGGCGAGATGCCGCATCAGCAGCGTGCCAAGGCCCAGACTCTGGTAGGCGTCGATGACAACAAAGGCGATCTCGGCCCTGCCCGGTTCGGTGACGATGTAGCGGCCGCCGCCGACGATCGTGCGCCGGCCGTCCTCGTCAATTTCCGCAACGAGCGCGACGTGCTTGACGAAATCGGCATTCAGGAAAAAAGCTTTTTCCTTGTCCGAGAACTCGCGCTTGGTCACGAAAAAGCGTCGCCGTAGCGACTCTGCGTTGGTGTGATTGATGGCGTCGAGCATGCCGGCCTCGTCAGTAGGCCGCAGTGCGCGAATCTCTATCGGGCGCCCATCGCGAAGTTGCTCGCGGGCGGAATAGGTGACGAGGGTCATCGGGGATTACATCCCTCTCGGCGACGGCAGGCGACCTTGACCTAAATCAACGGTCTGGCCACCGCGATGCGCAACGTCCCCCCGGCCTGCTTAGGAGATGGAACGTCATGACTGAAAATCCGGCACTCCCCGGCGGCGAGATGTCCGGGCTCGTTGCCAAAGCGGTCGAATACATGGTCGATGCTGGACAGCGCAGCGTGCTGTTCCTCGACATCATGCGACAGCGGGGGGACCAATATCGTGAACACGTCGCGCAAACCGCGCCGCACGTGTTGAGCTACGCGGCGGAACTGGTCATCGACGGCCGCAAGCTGGAAGAGCCTGTCAACTATGTGCTGGTTCGCATCATTCCCTCCAAGGGAGTGGAGATCGACCTCAATCGCCGGCCTTTCATCGTGGTCGACCCGCGCGCCGGTCACGGTCCCGGTATCGGCGGCTTCAAGGCCGACAGTGAGATCGGCGTGGCCATGAAGGCAGGACATCCCTGCTACTTCATCGGGTTCCTTCCCGAGCCCATGCCTGGGCAGACCATCGAGTGTATCGCGCGCGCCGAAGCGATCTTCATCGAGAAAGTGATAGAGCGACATCCGAATGCGGACGGCAAGCCGTGCGTAATCGGCAACTGCCAAGCCGGATGGGCGGTCATGATTCTCGCCTCGCTGCGGCCCTACCTATTCGGCCCACTGATCATTGCGGGCGCCCCGCTGGCCTACTGGGCGGGCGTACACGGCAAATATCCGATGCGGTATTCGGGCGGCCTGCTCGGTGGAAGCTGGTTGACGGCGCTGACCAGCGATCTCGGCGCCGGCAAATTCGATGGTGCCTGGCTGGTGCAGAACTTCGAGCAACAGAATCCCTCGAACACCCTGTGGACCAAGCAATACAACGTCTACTCCAAGGTCGACACCGAGGCCCACCGCTATCTCGAATTCGAGCGCTGGTGGGGCGGTCACGTCAATCTCAATGCCGAGGAAATCCAGTTCATCGTCGACGAACTCTTCGTCGGCAACAATCTCGCGGCCGGACGCATCAAGATGTCCGACGGAACCGCAGTCGATTTGCGCAACATCCGTTCACCGATCGTCGTGTTCTGTTCCGAGGGCGACAACGTCACCCCACCGCAGCAGGCATTGCATTGGATCCTCGACCTCTATGCCGACGTCGACGAGATTCGCGCTTACGGGCAGACCATCGTCTACACGGTGCACGAGACGATCGGCCATCTCGGCATCTTCGTCTCCGGCGGCGTGGCCAAGAAGGAGCATGCCGAATTCTCCAGCAATATCGACCTGATCGATGTGCTGCCGCCTGGCCTCTACGAAGCGACGTTCGAGGCGAGGGGCTCCGAGACGCTCAATGACGAGCTTGCGGTCGGCCAATGGGTGATGCGCTGCGAGGCGCGCACGCTAGATGATATCCGCGCTATGGGCGGCAATTCGCCGGAGGACGAGCGCCGCTTCGAGACCGCCAAGCGCGTCTCCGAGATGAACCTGGAGGTCTATCGCAAGTACATGCAGCCCTGGGTCAAGTCGATGGTGACGCCGCAGGTCGCGGAGCTGATGCGCAACTGGCATCCACTGCGATTGCAGTACGAGATGTTCAGCAGTCAGAACCCGCTCATGAAGCCAGTCGAGGACGCTGCCGAGAAGGCCCGCGACAACCGGAAATCGGTTGCTAAGGACAATCCCTTCCTCGCCTTCCAGGAGAGGATATCGAAGCAACTCGTCGGCGCGCTCGACCAATGGCGCGACTCCCAGGAGGCGCTCAGCGAGGCGATGTTCCTCGCCATTTACGGCTCGCCTGCATTGCAGGCCGCCGTCGGCGTCGATCCACAGTCCGCGCCGTCGGGCCGGCGCGAAATGGACCCGAAACACCACGAGCTCTTGCAGGCCCGTATCTCGGAGCTGAGATCGAAGTTCGGGTCCGGCGGCTTGAGAGAAGCCGGTATCCGCGCGTTGCTCTATGTCGGCTCAGCGCGCGGCATGGTGGACGAACGCAGCCTCGAAGCGCTGCGGCGGCTGCGCCAGGCCGAAGAGTCGGCGCGGCTGACACTGGCGGAGTTCAAGATGCTGGTGCGGGAGCAGTTCTTCATGCTGCTGCTCGATCGGGAAGCCGCGCTCGCCGCTATTCCAAAGCTCCTGCCCGACAATATGGACGAACGCCGCAAGGCGTTCGCGGCCATCGAGGACGTACTGGCGGCGAGCGCCAGAATCTCCGGCGAAGTGTCAAAGCGCCTGAAGCAGGTCGCCGGCCTGTTCGGGCTCGACGATCAGGGCAATACGGTCCCTTTCGATCCCAAGGCGAGAGCGTCATAGGTCCCTTGGCAGGAAATTCGGAGCGAAATGATGAGCAGCATGACAGCCGGAGCGAGCGCGACCCAGCCGGGCTCAAAGTACGACCGCCTGATCGCAATCGCGAAGAGCGTGTCCACAGTTTCGACCATCGTCGTGCATCCCTGCGATGAGAGCTCGCTGCGCGGCGCAATCGAGTCGGCCGAGGCGGGGATCATCAGGGCGACCCTTGTCGGTCCCGCGACCCGGATCAGGGATGTCGCCGCCAAGCATAACCTCGACATCTCCGGCTATGAGATCGTCGATACCGCGCCGACGGAGGCTGGCGCCGCAACGCGTGGCGTGGAGCTGATCCACGAAGGCAAGGGCGAGGTCCTGATGAAAGGCAGCCTGCACACCGACGAGATGATGCGCGCGGTGGCTGCAAAGACCGGCGGATTGCGCACCGACAGGCGCATCAGCCATGTCTTCATCATGGATGTACCGACCTATGCCGATACCGTGTTTGTCACCGACGCCGCGATCAACATTTTCCCCGATCTCGACGCCAAACGCGACATCATCCAGAATGCCGTCGATCTCTTCAACGAGGCCGGCTTCGGCACGACGCCGCGGGTCGCGATCCTCTCGGCGGTCGAGACGGTCACCTCGAAGATACCGTCGACCATCGAGGCCGCCGCGCTTTGCAAGATGGCCGACCGCAAACAGATCACCGGTGCGTTGCTCGACGGACCGCTCGCCTTCGACAATGCGATCGACCTCGAAGCTGCGCGCATCAAGGGCATCAAGTCGGAAGTCGCGGGCAGGGCACAGATCTTGGTTGTGCCGAATCTCGAGTCCGGCAACATGCTGGCAAAAAATCTCGCTTATTTCGCCAAGGCCGATGGCGCCGGCATCGTACTGGGCGCCCGTGTGCCGGTCGTGCTGACGTCGCGGGCGGACTCGGCGCGGTCGAGGATGGCCTCCGCCGCGGTGGCGGCGCTCCTTGCCGACGCGAGGCGCCGTCGTTCGCCGGTCGCCGCCGCGTGAGTGCCATGGACACGATCCTCGTCGTCAATGCCGGCTCCTCCAGTGTGAAGTTTCAGGTCTTCGCGGTTGAGGGCGATGGCGAACTGCGGCGGCAGATCAAGGGACAGATGGACGGCATCGGCAGCCGCCCGCGTTTGCGCGCCAGCGGCGCAACCGGCGATACCATGGCAGACCGGACCTATCCGGTCGAAATGGTCGCTGACGTTCCCGCCGCCATGGCGGTCGCCGGCGCCTGGCTGCGTGAGCTTCAGATCAACCCGATTGCGGTCGGCCATCGCGTCGTGCATGGCGGACCGGATCACGCCCAGCCGGTGCTGATCGATCAGGTCGTTCTGACGCGCCTGGAGCGATATGTATCGCTGGCGCCGCTGCATCAGCCACATAACCTCGCTCCGATCAAAACCCTGGCGAAGAATTTCCCGGCGCTGCCGCAGGTCGTCTGCTTCGATACCGCCTTCCATCGCAATCATGATGCGCTCGCCGATCACTACGCGATCCCGCACGAGCTGCATGCTGAAGGTGTCAGACGCTACGGTTTCCACGGCCTTTCCTACGAGTACATCGCTAAGCGCCTGTCCCAGGTCGCGCCGGACATCGCCGGTGGACGCGTCATTGTTGCTCATCTCGGCAGCGGTGCCTCGATGTGTGCGATCAAGGGCGGCAAGAGCGTCGAGAGCACGATGGGTTTCACCGCGCTCGACGGGCTTGCGATGGGAACGCGGCCGGGCCAGCTCGATCCCGGCGTTGTGCTCTATCTGATGGCGGAAAAGGGCATGTCGGCGGCGAAGGTGCAGGACTTCCTCTACCGGGACTGCGGCTTGAAGGGCCTGTCGGGCGTCAGCAACGACATGCGCGAGCTTGAGACCAGCGCTGACCCGCGCGCCTCGTTCGCGATCGACTATTTCGTGTACCGGATCGGGCTCAATGCGGGGATGCTGGCGGCCGCTCTCCAGGGGCTCGACGCCTTCGTATTTACGGCCGGCATCGGCGAAAATTCGGTCTCAATGCGCAGGCGTATTGCCGAAAGGTTGGCTTGGCTCGGTGTCGCACTCGATTCAGCTGAAAACGGCAAGCATGCCGGCAAGATCTCGCGATCCGACAGCCGGATCCCCGTCTACGTCGTACCCACCGACGAAGAGTTGATGATTGCTCAACACACGCTGGCGCTCCTCAAGAACCCACAATCGCCAAGCCAGAAACGCGAGAAAACGTCATGAATATCCCGGTTTTTCCCGAGACCAAGGTCGCCCTCAAGGGCCGTAAGGGTTTGGTCGTCGGCATCGCCAATGATCAGTCCATCGCATGGGGCTGCGCCAAGGCATTTCGTGCATTGGGCGCCGACCTCGCCGTTACCTATCTGAACGAGAAGGCGAAGAAGCACGTCCAGCCGTTGGCTGAGATGCTTGAGGCGCCGCTCTTCATGCCGCTTGACGTGACGGTCGAAGGGCAAATGGAGCGCGTGTTCGAATATATCAAGAAGGAGTGGGGCCAGCTCGACTTCCTGCTTCATTCGATCGCTTTTTCGCCGAAGGAGGCCTTGCATGGACGTGTGATCGATGTCGAGCGCGACGGTTTCCTGAAGACGATGGACGTGTCATGCTGGTCGTTCATGCGCATGGCGCATCTCGCCGAACCCTTGATGAAGCGCGGCGGCACCATGTTCACGATGACCTATTACGGCAGCCAGATGGTGGTCCAGAACTACAATGTGATGGGCGTCGCCAAGGCCGCCCTGGAGGCAGCCGTGCGCTACATCGCCGCCGAAGTCGGCCCAAAGGGCATCCGTGTGCACGCGATCTCGCCAGGGCCGCTGGCGACACGTGCCGCTTCGGGAATTCCCGAGTTCGACGAGTTGATGGACAAGGCGCAATCCAAGGCGCCGTCGCGGAGTCTGGTGAGCATCGATGACGTCGGCGCCGCGACCGCGTTCCTTGCACTCGATGGGGCCAAGCTGATCACCGGCAGCGTCATGTATATCGACGGCGGCTATCACATTATCGATTGAGAGCGGCTTAGCTGTAGTGCAGACCGATCACCTCGGCGACGCAGGCCGGACGCTTCGCGCCTTCCAATTCGATCGTAACGCGGTAGTGGACCCGCAGTCCATTCGGCGGCACATCCTCGGCCTCAGCAATGCTGACCTTGCCGCGCAGCTTTGAGCCTGCCGGCACGGGTGTGAGATAGCGGATACGGTCGGCGCCGTAGTTGAGCGTGTTTTTCAATCCCTTCAGACCCAGCACCGAGCGGATGAACATCGGCGTCAGGCTCAGCGACAGCAAGCCATGGGCGATGGTCTTGCCGCCCGGCATTTGGGTCCTGGCACGCTCCTGGTCGACGTGAATCCACTGCTCGTCGCAGGTCGCGTCCGCGAATTTGGTGATCCGATCCTGCGTGATTTCGATCCAGTCGCTGGTGCCAACCTCGGTGCCGACTGCCGCTTTGAGTTCTTCGAGTCCGTTGAATATCCGCATCGGCGACATTCCATTTCGATCAAAGCTTCATCTCTGGCACCTTGTTTGGAACGTCGAGTTCGGCTTCCGTGATTGCCATGACATCTGCGACTTTCACTCCTGGCGCCGTCTCCATGAGTGTGGCTTTGCCGCCCGGAAAAGCGATGACAGCTATATCCGTCACGACGAGGTCGACCGGTCGGGCAGAGGTCAGCGGCAGGCTGCATTTCTGCACGACCTTCGATTTGCCCTTGGCCGCGTGCTGCATGGCGACGATTACGCGCTTGGCGCCGCTGACCAGGTCCATCGCGCCGCCCATCCCCGGCACCATCTTGCCGGGGATCATCCAGTTCGCCAGGTGTCCCTCGGCATCGACCTGCAACCCACCGAGAACCGTCACGTCCACATGCCCGCCGCGGATCAGCCCGAACGACATCGCGCTGTCGAAGGTCGCCGCGCCCGGCAGGGCGCTGATCGGCTTGCCGCCGGCATCGGTCAGCAGCGGGTGCGCCATGCCCTGCTCGGGAATCGGACCGGTGCCGATCAGCCCGTTCTCGGACTGAAAGAACACGCTCATCCCTTCGGGCACGTAGTTTGCGACCAGCGTCGGGATACCGATGCCGAGATTGACAAGATTGCCCGGCCGAAGCTCCTGCGCCACGCGCCTGGCGATGATGGTTTGTGCATCCATAGGTCACCGGTTCGCGACGAGATAATCGACCAGAGGTCCCGGCGTGATCACATGATCGGGCGCGATCACGCCGACCGGAACGATATGTTCGGCGGTGACAATGACCGTATCCGCGGCCATCGCCATCACCGGATTAAAGTTGCGAGCGGTCAGCGCATAGGTGAGGTTGCCGGAATAGTCGGCGAGAAATGCATGCACCAGCGCGAAATCGGCGCGTAGCGCGGTCTCGAGCAAATACGGCTTGCCGGCCACCGCAATCTTTTGTTTGCCTTCCTCCACGAGCGTTCCCACCCCAGTCGGCGTCAGCACGCCGCCGAGGCCGCAGCCGCCCGCACGGATGCGTTCGACGAAGGTGCCCTGCGGGATCAGGTCGACGGTGATCTGCTTGCCCAGCATCTGCTGCTGCGCCTTCGGGTTCAGCCCGATGTGGGTGCCGATCATGCGCGACACCTGCCCGCCTTCGAACAGCTTGCCGACGCCCTTGCCGGGAGTCGCCGCATCATTGCTGATCAGGGAGATGCCCGACTTCTTCTGTCGCACCAGTTCGTCCAGCAACCGCTCCGGTGTTCCGACGCCCATGAAGCCGCCGACCATGATGGTCGCGCCATCGGGGATCATCGCGACGGCCTCCTCTGCGGAAACAGGCCTCATGCTGGTGGCTCCGGTCAACCTTCGCTCGAAGGCCGCGATCGAGCATGCAACGCGCATCGCGTCGGGTCTTGATTTGCATCAAGGGTCAGGTCCGACCCGCTGTCCGAGGAAACACGTCGCGCTTGATTTAGATCAACACCCAAGAGCCGACCCGGCGTCTCCTGCATCGGCCGCACCGAAGACGCCGACCGGGCACATCACGCTGTGGGAGACCGATCATGAAGGCAAGCACCGCTCTCAGGAAGGAAGCTGACACCGGAGATTGCTGGAGGGGCTTTCGGCCCGGGGATTGGCAAACTTCGATCAACGTTCGCGACTTCATCGTCCGCAACGTCACGCCTTACACCGGCAGCGAGGACTTCCTGGCCGGCGCATCGCAGCGCACGAAGGCCGTTTGGGCAAAACTACAGCCGTATTTCGCGGACGAAAGAAAAAAGGGCGTTCTGGCGGTCGATACCAAGACGCCTTCCACCTTGCTCGCCCACAAGGCCGGCTATATCGACCGCGACAATGAAGTCGTCGTAGGACTTCAGACCGATCAGCCGTTCAAGCGTGCCATCTTTCCTTTCGGCGGTCTGCGGATGGTCGAGGCCGGCATCAAGGCCGCCGGCTTCGAAGCCGGATCCGGCGGTGCATGAGGCCTTCACGAAGTACCGCAAGTCGCACAATGACGGCGTCTTCGACGCCTATACGCCCGAGATCATGAATTGCCGCAGGTCCGGCATCATTACCGGACTTCCGGACGCCTATGGCCGCGGCCGTATCATCGGCGACTATCGCCGCGTGGCGCTCTACGGAGTCGATCGCCTGCTCGAAGTCAAGCACGCGGAACGCGCGCAGATCGACGACATGTGGCCGACCGACGAGATCATCCGGATGCGCGAAGAACTGTCCGAGCAGATTCGCGCGCTCAAGGATCTGGCCTCGATGGCAAAGCTCTATGATCGCGACATTTCCAAGCCGGCCACGAATGCCCAGGAAGCGTTCCAGTGGACCTATTTCGCCTATCTCGGCGCCATCAAGGAAGCCAACGGTGCGGCGATGTCGATCGGCCGCATCTCGAGCTTCCTCGACATCTATATCGAGCGTGACCTGAAGGCCGGTGTTCTGGACGAAGCGCGCGCCCAGGAGCTGTGGGACCAGCTGGTGCAGAAGCTGCGCATCGTGCGCTTCCTTCGCACCCCCGACTATGACGCGCTGTTCAGCGGCGATCCCTACTGGGCGACCGAATGTGTCGGCGGCATGGACCTCGACGGCCGCGCGCTGGTGACAAAGAGCAGCTACCGGATGCTGCATACCCTCTACAATCTCGGACCGGCGCCGGAGCCGAACATCACGGTGCTGTGGTCGAAGCACATGCCGGCGCCGTTCAAGCGCTATTGCGTCAAGGTCAGCAAGGACACCTCGTCCCTGCAATATGAAAACGACGATCTGATGCGGCCGTATCTGGGGCGATGACTACGCCATCGCCTGCTGTGTCTCGGCGATGCGTCTCGGCAAGCAGATGCAGTTCTTCGGCGCCCGCGTCAATTTCGCAAAAGCGCTGCTGTACGCCATCAATGGTGGACGCGACGAGGTCTCCGGCGATCAGATCGCTCCAAAGACGATGCCTGTGGTCGGCGACTTCCTCGACTATGACGACGTCATGGCCAAATTCGACACCACGATGGAGTGGCTGGCCAAGACCTATGTGCATGCGATGAATTGCATTCACTACATGCACGACAAGTATTTCTACGAGCGGCTCGAAATGGCGCTGCACGACCGCGACATCCTGCGAACGATGGCGTTCGGGATCGCGGGTCTTTCAGTGGTTGCCGACAGTCTGAGCGCGATCAAGTACGGTAAGATGCGCGTCACCCGCGACGCCACGGGTCTGATTGTCGACTATCAGAACGAAGGCAACCAATCGACGCCGCAGTTTGGCAACAACGACGATCGGGTCGATCAGATCGCCTCCAGCCTCGTTACCAGCTTCATGGACAAGATCCGCAAGCATCCGACCTATCGGAACGCCACGCACACCCAAAGCGTGCTGACGATCACGTCCAACGTCGTCTACGGCAAGGCCACCGGAAATACGCCGGACGGACGGCGCAAAGGCGAGCCGTTCGGGCCCGGGGCCAACCCGATGCACGGGCGCGACAGCCATGGCTGGCTGGCCTCCTGCCTGTCGGTCGCGAAGCTCCCGTACAAGGATTCACTGGACGGCATCAGCTACACAGTCTCCGTCGCTCCGCAAAAAGCGCACCTGTCGGAGAGCCAACTGCTGGACGAGGCGGTCAAGGCCTTCGACGTCTATTTCGATCGCGGCGGCTTCCACATGAACCTCAACGTGATCGACAAGGAGACGCTCGAGGACGCGATCAAGAACCCGGACAAATATCCGCAGCTCACCATCCGCGTCTCGGGTTATGCGGTGAACTTCGTCCGGCTGACGCCGGAGCAGCAACGAGACGTGATCAGCCGTACCTTCCACGGCCAGATCTGATTGAGGTGCGCCATGTCGACGGTGCAGGCACTGGAGCCCGGAAGTCGTCATGACCTCCGGGTCGGGCTCTCGCCCGACGCTCCCGAGGAGGACAAGGTCAAGGACGAGGTCGGCGCGTTCGGCTATTGCCATTCCTACGAGACGTCGTCGCGCTACGACGGGCCGGGCCTGCGCCTCGTGCTGTTCGTCTCGGGTTGCCTGCTGCGCTGTACTTATTGCCATAACCCGGACACCTGGCACCTCAAGGACGGCACCCATGTCTCGGTCGACCAGGTGCTGCGCCGCATTGGCGATTTCGCGCCATCCATCCAGGCTCTCGGTGGCGGGCTGACGATCTCCGGCGGCGAGCCGATGGTGCAGCTTGCTTTCACCCGGCGGATCTTCGCCGGCGCCAAGAAGATGGGCCTGCACACGGCGATCCAGACCTCCGGATTCCTGGGCGACCGCGCAGACGAGAGCTTACCTCAACGAGATCGACCTCGTCCTGCTCGATGTCAAAAGCTCCGATCCGGAAACCTACCGGCGGGTGACCGGCCGCGACATCGCGCCGACGCTTCGTTTCGCCGAGCGGCTGGCCGCGATGTCGAAGCCGGTCTGGATTCGCTTCACGCTCGTGCCTGGCGAGACCGACGATCCCGCCAATGTCGACGGCATCGCGCGCTTTGTCGCGCCGATGAAGAACGTCGAATGGGTGGAGGTGCAGCCATTTCACCAGATGGGTTCGTTCAAGTGGAAGGCGATGGGTCTTGAATACAAGCTCGAAAACACACAGTCGCCTAACCGCGATCTGGTGAACCGCGTGATCGAACAATTCCGTGCCGCGGGGTGCAGGGTACGCTGATTAACCGGATACCCGGGGGAGTTACACATGTTGGACGTTGCACGTGACATCATCGGAAGCCAGCCGATCCTGACGGCGTTTCTGGCAATTGGCGTTGGCTACCTGGTTGGCCAGATCAGCGTCGCCGGATTTTCGCTCGGGGTCGGCGCGGTCCTGTTCGTAGGTCTTGCGATCGGCGCCTTTGCGCCGAAGGCCCAGATCATCGGGCCGATCGGTCTCACGGGCCTGATCATGTTCCTGTACGGCATCGGCATCCTCTACGGCCGCCAGTTCTTCGAAGGTATCTTTGGCAGCGGCCAGAAATACAATCTGCTGGCGCTGGTCGCCTGTCTCGCCGGCCTGGCTGTCGCACTCGGACTGGGACACGTCTACGGCATCAAGATCGGTCACACGCTTGGTATCTATGCGGGATCGATGACCAGTACGGCGACGCTGCAAGCGGCGCTCGACGTCATGAAGAACAAGGATCCGTCGATCGGCTATTCCATCGCCTACCCGTTCGGGGTTCTCGGCCCGATCCTGTGCATCTATTTCATGACGCAGATCGTGAAGCCAAAATTTCCGGCCAAGGCGCAGCGTTTCCATATGGGCGAGATTTCGATCGGCGCGAGTTATGCCGGCAAGAAGCTCGACGAGCTGACAGCCGGGATCCTCAGTGACGTCAAGGTCACCATGGTGCGAAAGGACGGGCGCAACATCGTTCCGACATCGGACACGGTCTTGTCTGCCGGCGATGCGGTCCTGGTCGTGGCGGAGAGCGAGGAGGCGATCGCCAAGGCGGCCGCGCAGCTTGGCACCCTGGAGCCAGGTAGGCTCGCGAGCGATCGCGCCGATCTCGACTACATCCGCGTCTTTGTCGGAAAGGCCACCGTGGTCGGCATACCCCTTGCCAGTCTTCCGATGCCGTCGGGTTATCCGACCCATCTGCTGCACGTTCGCCGCTACGATGCCGACCTGGTGCCGTCGCCCGACCTGATGCTGGAGTTCGGCGATCGGGTCGGCGTCCTGACGCCGCCCGACCAGCAAGAAGAGATCCGGCGCCACTTCGGCGACACTGTGAAGGCGGCCGCCGAATTCAGCTATGTCTCGCTCGGGCTCGGGATGGTGATGGGAGTCCTGCTCGGCCTCATTCCGATTCCAATTCCGGGCGTCGGCATCGTGACCCTCGGCATCGGCGGAGGGCCGCTGATCGTCGCGCTGATCCTCGGGAGGCTTCGCCGCACCGGTCCCATGCTTTGGACCATGCCTTTGCCGGCCAACATCGTGCTTCGAAACTTCGGTCTCGCGATGTTTCTCGCCACCGTCGGCGTCAACGCTGGGCAGCCCTTCGTCCGTACTGTAGCTGAATCGGGTTTCACGATGCTGTTCATCGGCGTGGCCGTGCTGCTGACAACCGTGTTCATCGTCCTCGTGGTCGGCCACTACGTCATGAAGATTCCCTACGACGACCTGGTCGGTGTCGCGTCTGGAGCCACCGGAAATCCCGCCATCCTCGTCTATTCGACCAAGATGGCGCCGACCGAGCGACCTGATATCGGCTACGCCATGATCTTCCCGTCGATGACACTGGTGAAGGTGATAGCCGCGCAGATCGTCGGACTTCTGGCCACGGGCGGGGCGGGCGGAGGATAGCGGCGTCGAACTGACTGCGAGTGAGGACAAACAGCGATGGCTGAACCGGCTTCCGCGCCACAACCGCCTATCTTCAATCTGCAAGCCTATAGCCCTGCCGAGATCAAGCAGGCCGTCGAAAAGATCGGGGTGAAGAAGGCCAATTTCCCGTTCTTGACCTCCGTCATGCTGGCAATCGTGGCTGGCGGTGGCGTCGGCTTCGGCGCGCTCTACTACACCATCGTTGCAAGCGATCCGACATGGAGTTTCGCCAGCGTGCGTGTCGTTGGCGGCCTCGTGTTCACGGTCGGACTGGCGCTGGTTCTCGTGGGAGGCGCCGAATTGTTTACGGGTAACAATCTGATCGTGATGGCCTGGGCCAGCGGCAAGGTGTCGACGCGGACGATGCTGCGCAACTGGACCATCGTATGGTTCGGCAACTTGCTCGGATCGCTCGGGCTCATCGTGCTGGTCTTTTTTTCCCATCATCTCGACCTGAATGATGGCCGCATCGGATTGTCCGTGTTGAATACGGCAGCCGGCAAGATCCGTCCCGATATGGTGACGCTGTTCGTCAAGGGCATTCTGTGCAACGTGCTCGTGTGCGCGGCAGTCTGGCTCGCCTATGCCGGCCGCTCGGTCACCGACAAGATGGTTGCGGTCATATTGCCGGTCTCGGCCTTCATCGCGGCCGGGTTCGAGCACTGCGTCGCCAATATGTATTTCCTGCCGTTGGCGTGGTTGCTAGTCCAGACCGGCCACGCTCCGCAAATTTCGACGCGTCGCTGATCACCATGTCCGGGATCGTCCACAACCTCGTGCCGGTCACGCTCGGCAACATCGTCGGCGGGGCCGGCTTTGTCGGCGCCTTCTACTGGACGATCTACCGGGCAGCGTTCGGCGCATCGTATCCAGACGAAAAGTAATTCCTTCAGGCAACCCGCACAGGACGATCGTCATGCCGCTACAGACAGCCAATTGGGATACCAACAAGGAGCTGCCCGTCGGTAAGGGCGCGACGATCCAGCAGTTCTTCACCACCTTGGGAAAGGACCGTTTCGAAATCAGTGTCGCGCCCTGGGGCGAAGGACAGTTGAAAGTGAACGGCCTGGAAATAGCGAGGACCGCCGAGGCAAAGGATCGGCGCCAGGCCTTCGCCAGCCTCAAGCAGGCCGCCGAAAGACACGCGCGCGGCGAGCCGCTCGAGATGCCGGGCAGCGGCAAGGCCCGGCTGATTCCGGCCGTCAAGGCCAAATTGCTGGAAGGCAAGAAAGGGCTTGTGGTGGGTATCGCAAACGAGCGCTCGATAGCCTGGGGCTGTGCCGCCGCTTTCCGCGCCTTCGGCGCGGATCTGGCCATTACCTATCTCGACGACAAAGCCAAAAAACACGTCAATCCGCTGGCGCGCGCGCTTGAGTTGCCGATCGTGATGCCGCTCGATGCTCGTGTCCCGGGGCAAATGGAAGACGTGTTCGAGCGGATTTCCAGCGAGTGGGGCAAACTGGACTTCGTCGTCCACTCGATCGCCTTCGCACCGCAGAAGGCACTGCACGGGCGGGTGATTGACGTGCCTCTGGAGGGCTTTCTGACCACGATGCATATCTCTTGTTGGACATTCCTTCGCATGGCCGCACTTGCTGAGCCCTTGATGAAGAAGGGCGGCACCCTATTCACCATGACCTATTACGGGAGCCAAACCGTGGTGAAGAACTACAACATTATGGGCGTAGCGAAGGCCGCCCTGGAAAGCGCGGTCAGATACGTATCCGCCGAGCTTGGTCCAAAGGGAATCCGCGTACACGCCATCTCGCCCGGACCGCTTGCTACGCGTGCTGCTTCCGGCATTCCCGAGTTTGACAAGTTGCTGGAAAAGGCCAAGGCCAAGGCTCCCGCGCGCAGCCTCGTGACCATCGAAGACGTCGGTGCGGCAACGGCGTTCCTGGCTCATGACGCGGCCCGGCTAATTACCGGTGATACGATCTACATTGATGGCGGATATCACGTTGTCGACTGAAGGAGACGGCTTGATTCAGGAGTGTCAGTAGATCCCAGTCACGTAGAAGAACGCGATAACCACGAATACGGCCGCAGTTTTCGTCAACGTGATCACGAACACATCCTTGTAGGCCTGCCTGTGGGTGAGGCCTGTAACGGCAAGCAGAGTGATCACGGCTCCATTGTGAGGCAATGTATCCATGCCGCCGCTCGCCATGGCCGCGATCCGGTGAAAGACGTCAAGCGGGATGTTTGCTGCCTTTGCCGCTGCAATGAATTCATCGGCCATTGCGGCAAGGGCAATGCTCATGCCCCCGGACGCCGAGCCGGTGATACCCGCGAGCACCGTCACGGTGACGGCTTCGTTGACGAGCGGATTGGGAATCGCCCTGAGCGCGGCGGATACCGTCTCAAAGCCCGGCAACAGCGCAATCACGCCGCCGAAGCCATATTCGGACGCTGTATTGAGCGACGCAAGCAAGGCCCCGGCGACTGCCGCCTTGCTGCCATCGGCGAATTTCGCAAGCACGGGTCGCCAGGCGAAGATGAACACCGTCAATATGCCAAGGAGCAACGCGCCCTCGACTGCCCATATCGCAGCCACCGGACCGATCTGCGTAACGATCGGATGGCCGCCGAGCGTGACTTCATGCTTCGCGCCGTATGCCCGAGGCACCAGATACGTGAATACAAAGTTCATGACGCCCACCACGACCAGCGGCACGATGGCGATCCAAGGGTTGGGCAATTCCTGCTCTTCGAACGGCTCCGGCTCGTTGAGGAGTTCCGTTCCGTAGCCTTCCCCGCGCTTCTGTGCCGCACGTCGGCGGTTCTCGATATAGGCAAGACCAACGCCGAAAACGAAAGCGCTGCCGATGAGCCCCAGCACCGGGGCGGCCCACGTCGTCGTATTGAAGAACGTCGTAGGAATGATGTTCTGAATTTGCGGCGTTCCCGGCAAGGCATCCATCGTGAAGCTGAACGCACCAAGCGCGATCGTGCAGGGAATGAGCCGCTTTGGTATCTCGCCTTGCCGAAACATCTCGGCCGCGAACGGGTAGACCGCGAACACCACGACGAATAGCGACACGCCACCATAGGTCAGGATTGCGCAGACGACCACAATGGACAAAACAGCGCGCTCTCGACCGAGCACGCCGATGACGGCGGCAACGATCGATTTGGAAAATCCAGAAAGCTCGATGACCTTGCCGAAGACGGCGCCCAGCATGAAAACAGGAAAGTAGTTCTTCACAAAACCGACCATCTTCTCCATGAAGACGCTGGAAAATAGTGGGGGAACGAGCGAGGGGTCGGTCAGCAACACCGCGCCGAGTGCTGCGACCGGAGCGAACAGGATGACGCTGTAACCACGGTAGGCAACAAACATCAGAAAGATCAGAGCGCCCAGCACGATCAGGAGATTCATGGCGACACCC
The DNA here is from genome assembly GCA_963806075.1 of uncultured Alphaproteobacteria bacterium. Taxonomy (GTDB): domain Bacteria; phylum Pseudomonadota; class Alphaproteobacteria; order Rhizobiales; family Xanthobacteraceae; genus Bradyrhizobium. The sequence goes on along the minus strand of CAWDWT010000021.1, from coordinate 39,461 downwards.
CCGCGTCCAATGGAAGGCCAATAGCTCCAGGCATGCTCAGGCCGTTGATACGAGCATGGTCAGGCGCTCGCGCTCCAGTTCGTCAATGACCTTGGCGTGGTGTTGAACAGCCTCGGCCAACAGGTCCCGGATCGAGATAACAGTTATAGGCTTGTCGTTCTCGACCACCGGCAGGTGACGAATGCAGTGCTGGTGCATCAGCTTCAGACAGTCTGCAAACGTCCTGGCGAGATCAACTTTGACGACATCCCGAACCATGATGTCCGCGACCGGCGTAAGTTCCGGGGATTTTCCGACGAGCACAAGCCGCCGCACGCAATCGCGTTCGGAAAGAACGCCTGCGATCGCCTCATCCTCCGTAACCACGACAAGCCCGATGTCCTTTTCGGCCATGAGACGTATTGCCGAGAGCGCGTTATCCTTGAGACTGACGGTCCACAGCGATCTCGGCCGTGCGGTAAGCATCTGTTTTAACGGGCGATAGGCCAGAATTTCTTCGGGACGTCTGAGTGGATGATTTATGATGCCTCACGGCCGGTGTACGACATGGCATGGAGTGAGCGGACAATGCCTGAACCACACGTTAGGCTTGGAGTTTTGCGCCGCCCGGAAAATGCTGGATTCGGGTGTCGAGCAATTTGTTAGGGGCTGGACGCAGCTTTGTTGATCTATGTCAAGCTGTGTGACGAGCGCACTGCACAACATCGTCATTCAGGAGATCGCAATAGCTCGATCTGAAATATGACCGGACACATTAGCGTCTGACTAGAAGCGGACAGCACGCGAGCTGATCACGGGAGGCTCACATGGATAACCCCTCATCCCCACGTGTCTCCTCGGCATATTTTGAAAGCCTGATGCGCGCCGGCCAGCAATCAATGAAGCAATTTGACGATGCGCTCGTCAGCGCAATGGGCGTAGGGGGCAAGCCTGCCCCGCGTGGCGACTCAGGGCTGTTTGCCGTCACGGCAAATTTGCAGCGGCAGTTTTGGTCCCCGATTGTGGATTTCTGGAAAGGCGCCCTCGACAAAGCGTCGGTGACGGGTGCCGGGTCGCCGCGCCGCGACAGGCGCTTCCAGGACGAGGCCTGGCAGCACTCGCCCTACTACCAGCTTATCAAGAAATCCTACTTGATGACTTCAAAGCAATTGGCCGATCTCGTCGATCAAGCCCAGGTCGACGAAAAATCAAAGCTGCAGCTTCGCTTCTACGCGCGTCAATTCATTGATGCGATGAGTTCGTCGAATTTCCCTGCGACTAACCCGGAAGTCATTCGAACGGCAATCCGGACGCGTTCAGCGAGCTTGGCCGCCGGGATGCAGAACCTGATAGAAGATATCCGGAAAGGGCGTATCACCCGGGTCGACGAATCCGCTTTTGAGGTGGGTCGCAATCTGGCAGTAACGCCCGGATCGGTCGTCTTCGAGAACGAACTGATTCAGCTTATCCAGTATGCGCCGCAGGCGACGGATGTCGAGAAAACACCTCTCCTCATGGTGCCGCCCTGCATTAACAAGTACTATCTGCTCGATCTCGGCGTAGGAAACTCGTTTGTCGAATATGCGGTCTCTCAGGGGCATCAGGTCTTTCTGATTTCCTGGCGAAGCGCCGTTCCCGAGATCCAGCATCTAACCTGGGACGACTACCTGAACCTCGGCGTGCTCAAGAGCATCGAGATTGTGCGCGACATTGCAAATGTCGATCAGATTCATACGCTGGGCTTTTGCGTCGGTGGCACTATTTTGAGCTGTGCAGCGGGGGTTCTTGCCGCGCGCGGAGAAAACAAGCTCGCAACCATGACCCTCCTGACCACGATGATCGATTTCGCGGATACCGGAGAAATCGGTTTGTTGATTGACCGGAATTCCGTGGCCCTGCGCGAAGCGACGATAGGAAGAGGCGGTATTCTGCCTGGCAAGGAACTCGCCTTTACCTTCGGAACCCTGCGCGCCAACGATCTGATCTGGCGCTATGTTGTCGAGAGTTATCTAAAGGGTGCGACGGCTGACGCTTTCGACCTGCTGTACTGGGATTCCGATAGTGTCAGTTTGCCGGGGCCAATGTACTGCTGGTACACGCGAAATGCCTACGTTGAAAACAAGATCAAGCAGCCCGGCGCGACCATCCAATGTGGTGAACGGATTGACCTCTCAAAGACGAAGGTGCCGATGTTCATACTGGCCTCTCGCGAGGACCATATCGTGCCTTGGCAAAGCGCGTTTCGCTCAAAGGATCTGACGGGAAGAGATCCGCGCTTTGTGCTCGCCGCCAGCGGTCACGTTGCTGGCGTGATCAACCCGCCGGCCCGCAACAGGCGGAGTCATTGGGTCAATGACAATCTGAATTGCGATGCAATGAATTGGCTGGAACGCGCCGAGGAGAGGCCGGGAAGCTGGTGGCCGGATTGGGATGGCTGGATGAAGAATCATTCCAACGGCACTGTTCAGGCCCCGACGAAATTGGGAAACGCTACTTTCCTCGTGATCGAGCCCGCGCCCGGCCGGTACGTTAAGCAAAAATCAAATTAATAGTTGCGAACGTATCCTGCTAGAAGGGCCGGTTTCAGAAAAGCTGGAGCAACGATGCTGGGCTGCCAAGCGCGACGGCATGAGCTTGCTGGCTTGCGGTGATCGGCGCCCCACCCCGTGCATCAGATATCAGATCGTTCGGAAACGAAAGCTGTCGGCGCTCGAAGCGCAGATGCTTACGTGGTCGACGGACGACTGATTTTGAGGACTTTTTCGCTGCTGATTTTGGTGGCAGCAAAGAGTGGGATTCGAAACCTACGTTTCGACAGCAGCAAATGCCCGGGCACTTCGGATCGACTCGGGCCACGAAAGAGCTAGCCAATTTCCCCAGATAAAACCAGACTAAACGAGAATTTTAGTCTGGGGCCATTGAGACCCTGGCAAAAATCCGTTATCCTTGAAAAGGATAGATGGCGCGCCCGAAGAGATTTCGAACTCCTGACCCCCAGATTCGTAGTCTGGTGCTCTATCCAGCTGAGCTACGGGCGCGTTTTTCGCCTGACATTACCCTGAGCCTGAGAGCCCGGATCGATCCCGGATAGGCCGGGAAACGTCGCGAAGAGCGCTTTAGCTACCCGCTCCGCCCAGGATTGGCAAGGTCCGCAAACGCCTCTCGGCCGGCCGAGCCGGCGCATCGCCCGTGCTGGAGACGGTGCTGATTTACGCCCGAGCGCGCGCGTTGCGGATGCTGAGCAGTTCCACCGGCCGATCGGGAATCGCAATCCGGAAGGTGGCGCCGATGGTGCCTTCGACCAGATTGATTTCGCCGCCATGAGCGCGGACCAGTTCGGCGGCGATTGCCAACCCCAGCCCGCTGCCTCCGGTCCGTCCCGAGGTCTGAAATGCCTCGAACAAATGGTCACGGGCCTTGACCGGCACGCCAGGGCCGGTGTCGGAGACCTCGACGATGGCGACCGTGCCTTCGCGGCGGCCGGTGATCCTGATCTGCTGGGCCGCCACATCGCCGCGGGGACGGCCCTCAAGCGCCTGCGCCGCGTTGCGCACCAGATTGAGCAGTACCCGGAACAGCTGATCGGGGTCGGCATCGATGGTCAGCCCGCGCTCGATCGCGCTGATCCAGGTGATCGACGCGTCCGACGCAAGCCCGGCGGATTCGCGCACCTCGATGACCACAGGCTCGACCAGAATCATGCGGCGATCGGGAGCAGCTTCCTGGGCGCGGCCATAGGACAGTGTCGACTGGCAGAATGCGATGGCCCGCTCCAGCGAGCGCATCAATTTCGGCGCGAAGCGCTGCACCCGTGGATCGGGCACGCTGGCAAGCTGGTCCGACAACAGTTGCGACGACGCCAGGAGGTTGCGCAGATCGTGGTTGATCTTCGACACCGCCAGGCCAAGCGCCGCGAGCCGGCTCTTCTGATGCAGCATCGACACCAGGTCGCGCTGCATATCGGACAATTCGCGCTCAGCGACGCCGATCTCGTCGCCACGCTGACTCGGCACGATGATCCGGGCCGAACTTTCCGGATTCGCGTGGAAGCCGACCAGGTTCGCGGTCAGCCGCCGCATCGGCCGCACGAACAGATAATGCAGCGCGAGATAGACCAGCGCCGCAGTCAATACCGAGATCGCCAGCGACAGCCAGAACAGGTTGCGCGAGAAACGGTACATCGAGGCCCGAAGTGGCGCCTCGTCAATCACGGTTTCAATGAATTGCGCGCCACCGGGCGCGGGCCCGATCACGCGGATGGTCTGGTCGCCGGTCTCGAGCATGGTCTCGATCGAATCGACGATCGCTGACCACACCGTCATGGTGCGCATGTCGACGTCATGATCGACGGCCGAGGGCAGATTGGCACTGGCGAGCAGCCGGCGCTGCTGTCCCAGCTTGATCGCCACCGCGCGGGCGCCGATGCTGTCGAGGATCTGCCGCGCCAGCGAATCCGGAACCATGCCGGAGGGCGCGGCATCCAGCACCAGCGCGGCGGTATTGGCTGCCGCCAGCCGGTCATTGAGCCGGTTCATCCGGAAGTTGGCGATCGCGGGCACGTAGATCAGGATTTCCGCCAGGATCACCAGCGGAATCGTCAGCAGCAGCAGCTTCCCGGACAAGCCGAGCCGGCGCGACGGCTTCGCCCGAGGCCGTTCGGAAAGTGGCTCATCTACGGTCACGGACACGCTAGCTACCTTCGCTGGCTTATGTTTTCAGAATGCGGCTTGCCCGGAAGTCGGTCAAATTACAGTTCGATAATGTCGGCGGTTCCGTACCTCGCGCACAACCCCGCCTCGGCAGAAAAAAGCCCGCGCCTGCCAGACATATGCGGTGCCAAATGCATCGTTTCAACGCGTTGGGCTGCGGCATCATGCCCTCGCCGGTTGCGGCGAACGCCTGATTCCGCTTCGGCGCCAGATCCTCATTTGCGGACGATTTCCTGCTGATTTGGCCGGTAAATTCGTGCGTCGGGCTCGTGGAGAGGAGCCGACGGCGCTGCCATACCGCCAGATTGACGAAAACAGGACGCTCCCGTATAAGCCGCGCCAATTGCCCGCGATGGTCCGGCTCTGGCCGGAGGCGGCTTATTGGGCCGTAAATGGTTCATTTAGGGCCCGCCAGCATCAACGGGCTTATCTCAATCCAACAGGCAATTGCCCGGTCAGCGGAGAACTACCCGTGAAGCGGACTTATCAACCCAGCAAACTGGTGCGCAAGCGCCGTCACGGCTTCCGCGCCCGCCTTGCGACCGCCGGCGGTCGCAAGGTCCTCGCCGCACGCCGCGCGCGGGGCCGCAAGCGTCTGAGCGCCTGAACCGGGCCTCCCGGAGAACCCAGATGGACCGGCTAAGGCAGCGGGCGGACTTCCTCGCCGTTGCCGATGGCGCGCGGGTCAACAGCGCTGCCTTTGTCGTGCAAAGCCGCCGCCGGGACGATGATGGTCCCGTCCGGGTCGGCTTTACCGTCACCCGGAAGAACGGGACTGCGGTCGAGCGCAATCGCATCCGGCGCAGGCTTCGCGAATTGGTGAAGCGGCTGGATGGTATAACAATGCGACCGCACAGTGATTATGTGCTAGTCGGCCGCCGTGCCGCCCTGAACCGTGACTTTGCGACCATGCTCGACGATCTCCGCTCGGCGCTTCATCGCCTCGACCGGCAGCCCAACGACCTTAAGACGAAAACGCGCGACGCAAGTCGCTAGTCCGACACGAATGACGAGACCCTGAACGATGTCCGATAGCCGCAACACCATTCTCGCCATCGTTCTGTCCGCCGTCGTGCTGATCGCCTGGCAGTTTTTCTACAACATTCCGCAGATGGAAAAGCAGCGTCTTGCCGAGCAGACGCGCAAGGAACTGTCAAAATCGACGGAGCCGGCTAACAATGCCGCTACCCCGCAAGGCGGGGCCTCATCCGCACCACAAGCCGATGCGCCGGCCGCGGCCCAGCCCGCATCCCCCGCACCGGTGGTCGCGCGCGATGTCGCCATTGCCGCCTCGCCGCGCGTCAAGATCGACACCCCGCGCGTGACAGGCAGTATTTCCCTGAAAGGCGCGCGCATCGACGATCTGTCGCTGGTGCAGTTCCGCGAAACCGTCGATCCGACGTCGCCTGCGATCGTGCTGTATTCACCGTCCGGCACCGCCGAGCCTTACTACGCCGAGTTCGGCTGGGTTCCCGCCACCGGCACGAGCACGAAACTTCCCGATGCCAATACGGTCTGGCAGCAGGAAGGCAGCAACGGCCTGACGCCGACGACGCCGGTGACGCTGAAATATGACAATGGCGAAGGCCTGACCTTCCACCGCGTTATTTCGATCGACGACCGTTACCTCTTCACCATCAAGGACGAAGTCACCAATGTCGGCAAGGCGCCGGTCACGCTGCTTCCCTACGCGCTGATCTCGCGACACGGCGCTTCCGAAGGTCTCGGGTTATTACATCCTGCATGAAGGCCTGATCGGCTATCTCGGCGCCGACGGCCTGCAGGAATACGGCTACAAGAAAATCGACGACGCCAAGCCGCTGGAAGGCAGCCCGGATGCCAAGGGACTGAAATGGACGGCGACCAATGGTTGGCTCGGCATCACCGACAAATACTGGGCCTCGGCGCTGTTGCCGGACACCAATGCGCAGCTTCAGGCGCGTTTCTTCTCGCGGCCGCTCGGCGCGATCCGGACCTATCAGGCCGACTATCTGGAAGATCCGCAGACCATCGCGATCGGCGGCACCGGCAGCGCCAATACGCGGCTGTTCGCCGGCGCCAAGGAAGCCAGTGTCGTCGGCATCAACTTCCCGATTGGAGGCTTCGGCGGCTACAACAAGGAACTCGGACTCAACCATTTCGATCTGTTGATCGACTGGGGCTGGTTCTACTTCATCACCAAGCCGATGTTCCTGGCGCTCGACTTCTTCTATCATCTGGTCGGCAATTTCGGCATCGCGATCCTGCTGGTGACGGTGCTGGTGAAACTGCTGTTCTTCCCGCTGGCCAATAAATCCTACGCGTCGATGGCGAAGATGAAAGCCGTGCAGCCGCAACTGGCCGCGCTGAAGGAGCGCTATCCCGACGACAAGATGAAGCAGCAGCAGGAGATGATGGAGATCTACAAGAAGGAGAAGATCAACCCGATCGCCGGTTGTCTTCCCGTTGCCTTGCAGATTCCGGTGTTCTTCTCGCTCTACAAGGTCCTGTTCGTCACCATCGAAATGCGCCACGCGCCGTTCTACGGCTGGATCAAGGATCTGTCGGCGCCGGATCCGACCAATTTGTTCAATCTGTTCGGACTGCTGCACTACGATCCGACGCAGCTTCCGCTGTTCGGCCACTATCTCGCGCTCGGCATCTGGCCGCTCATCATGGGCATCACGATGTGGTTCCAGATGAAGCTCAACCCCAAGCCGCCGGATCCGACCCAGCAATTGATCTTCGGCTGGATGCCCCTGATCTTCACCTTCATGCTGGCGGGTTTTCCGGCCGGCCTCGTGATCTACTGGGCCTGGAACAACACATTGTCGGTGCTGCAGCAGAGCTTCATCATGCGCCGCAACGGCGTGAAGGTCGAATTGTTCGACAACATCAAGACCACGTTCGCCTCGAAAAAGGCGACGTAGTTCGTCTGAGGCCAAACAAGCTTCAGATTCGTCATGCCCGGGCTTGTCCCGGGCATCCACGTCTTAGGACGTAGCGACGAAGAAGACGTGGATGGCCGGGACAAGCCCGGCCATGACGAAAGATGGAATTCTTCGCATGACCGCCGATGCCGATGTGACGCTTGTCGAGCAGGGGCGAAAGCTGTTCGCCGGCGACTGGCAATTCTTCTGGGCCTCGCCTTCGGTCGAAACGCTGCCGCCGATGGCAGGCATGGAGGTCGCGTTCGCGGGCCGTTCCAATGTCGGCAAATCGAGCCTGATCAATGCGCTGACAGGGCGCAACGCGCTGGCGCGCACCTCGCATACGCCAGGCCGCACCCAGGAGCTGATCTTCTTCGAAGGCCCGGACAAGGCCGGCCTGCGGCTGGTCGACATGCCCGGCTATGGTTACGCGTCGGCATCGAAGACCAAGGTCGCATCCTGGACCGCGCTCATTCACAAATTCCTCCAGGGACGCGCCAACCTGGCTCGGGTTTACCTGCTGGTCGATGCGCGGCACGGCCTGAAAGACGTCGATCTCGACGTAATCAAGACGCTCGACAAATCAGCGGTGAGCTATCAGCTCGTGTTGACCAAGGCCGACCAGGTCAAGCGCGCCGAGCTCGAGGAAAGCCTCGCCAGCACCACCGCGGCGCTATCCCGACATCCCGCTGCCTTCCCCGATGTGCTCGTGACATCGTCGCGCAGCGGCGCCGGAATGCCGGAACTGCGCGCCGCGATGATGCGCCTGCTTGGGGAGCGCGGCCGATGACGGGATCGCGCCAGTTTCGCATCCTGGTGATCCTGGCCGCGATCATGGGCGCAGACGGGGTCGTTCTGGCCGCTGCCAGCGCACATCTGCCGGATGCCGCCACATCTGGCATCGGCATCTTCGATGCTGCTCTTCCATGGACTCGCCGTGCTCGCGGTCGTAGCGCTGGCCGAACGCGGCATCCTTCGTTTCGGCATCGGAATGTCGGCGGCCTGGGGCTTCGTCGTTGCAGCAGGCCTGTTCGCCGGCGACCTGACCGTGCGGCAATTTGCCGGCCACAAACTGTTTCCGATGGCCGCGCCGACCGGCGGCACATTGCTGATCCTGAGCTGGCTGGCGGTCGCGGTTGCTGCCGCATGGCCGCGACGGGATTGAAGCGTCGGCTTGCTTTCTTCCCTTCCGAAGCGGCAACCGGGCATCGCCACCACGCTTTGCGCCATGGCCGCCGATCGGATAGAACCCGCCCCATCCTTCTGATCGCGAGATCCCTTTCATGACCGACGCGCCGCACATCAGTCCGCTCGATCAGGCCCGCATCCTGTCCGAAGCGCTGCCGCAGATGCAGCAATATGACGAGGAAACCATCGTCATCAAATATGGCGGCCACGCCATGGGCGCCGAAAACCTCGCAAAGGCGTTCGCGCGCGATATCGTGCTGCTGGAGCAGACCGCGATCAATCCGGTGGTGGTGCATGGCGGCGGCCCGCAGATCGCGACCATGATGAAGCGGCTCGGCCTCGAATCGGAATTCGCCGCCGGCCTGCGTGTCACGGACGCCGCGACCATCGAGATCGTCGAGATGGTGCTGGCGGGATCGATCAACAAGCAACTGGTCGGCTACATCAACGAGGCCGGCGGCAAGGCGGTCGGCCTGTGCGGCAAGGATGGCAACATGGTGAGCGCGTCGAAGGCGACGCGCACCACGATCGATCCGGATTCGAATATCGAAAAGGTGATCGATCTCGGCTTCGTCGGCGAACCCGAGAAGGTCGACCTCACGCTCTTGAACCAGTTGATCGGCCACGAGCTGATCCCGGTGCTGGCGCCGTTAGCCACATCAAAGACCGGGCAGACCTTCAACGTCAACGCGGACACCTTTGCCGGCGCGGTGGCCGGCGCGCTGAAGGCCAAGCGGCTGTTGCTGTTGACCGACGTGCCCGGCGTGCTCGACAAGTCGAAGAACCTCATTCCGGAACTGTCGGTGAAGGATGCCCGCAAGCTGATCGCCGACGGCACCATTTCCGGCGGCATGATTCCCAAGGTCGAGACCTGCATCTACGCGCTCGAACAGGGCGTGCAGGGCGTGGTGATCATCGACGGCAAGACGCAGCATGCGGTCTTGCTCGAATTGTTCACCAACCAGGGCACGGGCACGCTGATCCACAAGTGATGACGCCACACCATTCCTCGTCATGGCCGGGTCTCCCTCATTTGACATGGCCGGATTTATTCCGGCCATCCACGTCTTGCTTCGAGCAAGTCCGTGAGAAAGACGTGGATGCCCGGGTAAAGGCGAGCGGAAGCGACGCCGTCCTGTGGACGGCTATGCCCGGGCATGACGGAGGACGAAGGTTAGGCTGCGCTCTTGCCGCTATCGTCGTCGTCTTACTTGCGACCGCCGCCCCGGCCCGCGCCGATTTAAAACTCTGCAACCACATGAGCTACGTGATCGAGGCCGCGATCGGCATCGACGACAAGGCGGCAACCGCGACGCGCGGCTGGTTTCGGATCGATCCGGCGGCCTGCCGCGTGGTGTTGCAGGGGACGCTGACCGCCGATCGGATCCTGCTGAACGCCCGCGCGCTCGGCGTCTACGGTTCCTCGCCGATCCCGCAAAATGGCAGCGATACGCTGTGCATCGCGCAAGACAATTTTGTGATCGCCGCCGCGCGGCAGTGCCGCGCCGGACAGACGGCGGCGCCGTTCACCCAGATCACGCCGACCACGGCCGATGACGGCAATCTGGTGGCCTATCTCGCCGAAGACAGCGACTACAACGACGAGCAGGCGCGGCTCGCCGGCATCCAGCGGCTTTTGGTGATCGCGGGCTATGACGCAGCTCCCATCGACGGCGTCGACGGGCCCAAGACGCAGGCAGCCCTTGCTGCATTCCTGAAAAGCCGCGGCCTTTCGCCGGATAGCGTGCAGTCGCCGAATTTCTTCGCCACCATGATCGACGCGGTGCAGGCTCCCTCCTCCACGGGCCTGACCTGGTGCAACGACACCCCGCACAAGGTGATGGCCGCGGTCGCCACCGACGACGGCAAGACCGTGATCAGCCGCGGCTGGTATCGCATCGACCCCGGCAAATGCCTGCATCCCGACGTCACCGGCCAGCCCAAGCAGATCTTCAGCTTTGCCGAAGCCGTCGATGCCGATAACCGCACCATCAAACTCAAGGACAAACCGCTGAACTGGGGCGGCACGAAAGAGCTTTGCACCCGCGAGAGCAAATTCGAGATCAACGACCAGGTCGATTGCAGTGCCCGCGGGCTTGCCTCGAGCGGATTTGCAGCGGTCGATATGTCAAGCGGCGGCAAAACGCTGCGCTTTGCGATGCCGTAGCTGTTCGTCGTCCCTGCGGACGCGGGGAACGCAACCCCTCGACTGATTTCAGGTCACCGATGCCGGACCCGACCAAGCAAATGTAACCCGCGCCCTGCGCATTTCACGAAGCGACACGGCGTACTGGATCCCCGCGTTCGCGGGGACGACGGTTTCATCGGTGCGAGCAATGACCAAAACTCCCCGCAGCTTCAACCATATCGACACCTGGGTGTTCGACCTCGACAACACGCTGTATCCGCATCACGTCAATTTGTGGCAGCAGGTCGACAAGCGGATCGGCGAATTCGTAGGCCGACATCTGAAGCTATCCGCCGACGAAGCCCGCGTGATCCAGAAGGATTATTATCGCCGCTACGGCACCACCATGCGCGGCATGATGACCGAGCACGGTATCAGCGCCGACGATTTCCTCAGTTACGTGCACCAGATCGACCATTCGCCGCTGGAGCCGAATCCGGCGATGGGCGCCGCGATCGCCAAATTGCCCGGTCGCAAGCTGATCCTGACCAACGGCTCGACCGACCATGCCGACGCGGTGCTGTCGCGGCTCGGTCTGGCGACGCATTTCGAAGCGGTATTCGACATCATCGCCGCCGAACTGGAGCCGAAGCCGGCGCCGCAGACCTACCGGAAATTCCTGGACCGGCACGGCGTCGATCCAGCGAAATCCGCGATGTTCGAGGATCTGGCGCGCAATCTGGTGGTGCCGCACCAGCTCGGCATGACCACGGTTCTGGTGGTGCCCGACGGCACCCGAGAAGTGGTGCGTGAGGAATGGGAGCTGGAAGGTCGCGGTGAGGCTCATGTCGATCACGTCACCGACGATTTGACCGGATTTTTGCACGGGTTGAGCTAGGCACGGCCTCTCCGCCACCTCGAGCCGTCATACCCCGCAAAAGCGGGGTATCCAGTATCCTGCGAGGTCCGAATTCTACGCTGGCATCCCGGAATACTGGATCACCCGCTTTCGCGGGTGACGACGCCGAACTTGCCTTGACTCTGCGGTCCCAAATCCCGACAAAAGCCCCGCAAATTTTCATCGCGCACTCGCCCACCCCAACGGGAATCAAGGAAATATCGATGTCTCTCGCCTCCCTCGAATCCACCGTTAATGCGGCGTTCGAAGCCCGGGACGGCGTCTCGACCGCCACCAAGGGCGAAGTTCGCGACGCTGTGGAGCACGCGCTGGAGCTGCTCGACAAGGGCGAGGCGCGCGTCGCCGAGCGCGAGGCCAGCGGCAAATGGAAGGTGCATCAATGGCTGAAGAAGGCCGTGCTGCTATCCTTCCGCCTCAACGACATGGTCGCGATTTCCGGCGGCCCCGGCAAGGCCGCGTGGTGGGACAAGGTGCCCTCGAAATTCGACGGCTGGAGCGAAAACCGTTTTCGCGACGCCGGCTTTCGCGCCGTGCCGGGCTCGATCGTGCGCCGCTCGGCTTTCATCGCCCGCACCGTCGTGCTGATGCCGTCCTTCGTCAACCTCGGCGCCTATGTCGATGAAGCCACCATGATCGATACCTGGTCGACGGTCGGCTCCTGCGCGCAGATCGGCAAGCGCGTGCACATTTCCGGCGGTGTCGGCATCGGCGGCGTACTTGAGCCGCTGCAGGCCGGACCCGTGATCGTCGAGGACGATTGCTTCATCGGCGCGCGCTCGGAAGTCGCCGAAGGCGTCATCGTGCGCAAGGGCGCGGTGCTGTCGATGGGCGTGTTTCTCGGCGCTTCCACCAAGATCGTCGATCGCGATACTGGCGAGACCTTTGTGGGCGAGGTCCCTGAATATGCCGTGGTGGTGCCCGGCATGCTGCCGGCCCGGCCGTTGAAGAACGGCCAGCCCGGCCCGTCGACCGCCTGCGCCGTGATCGTCAAGCGCGTCGACGAGCGCACCCGCGCCAAGACCAGCATTAACGAGCTATTGCGGGATTAATGTTCGTGGCGACGCTGAAGCCGATCGAAACCGGCCCCGCGCCAAGATCAGGCCCGCGAGCAGCAATTCGTGCCGCATAGTACTGGCCCATCGCCGGGAGCCCATGTTAAGCGGGAGCCATGAACGATGCCGTTTCCATTGCCCGCGACCTGATCCGCTGCCCCTCGGTCACCCCGGCCGACGCCGGCGCGCTCGGCGTGCTCGAACACATCCTGAAAGAAGCGGGTTTCGAGGTACACCGCGTCACCTTCAGCGAGCCCGGCACGACCGACATCGACAATCTCTATGCCCGCATCGGCGATCAAGCGCCGCACATCAGCTTCGCCGGGCATACCGACGTGGTGCCGCCCGGAGACGAGACCGCATGGAGCCACGGCGCGTTCTCGGGCGAGGTTAGGGATGGCCTGCTCTATGGCCGCGGCGCCGTGGACATGAAGGGCGGTATCGCCTGCAGCGTCGCTGCCGTGCTGGACTATCTCGCGGAGCATGGCGGCAAGCCGAAGGGCTCGATCTCGTTTTTGATCACTGGTGACGAAGAAGACGTTGCCCTTAACGGCACCGTCAAGCTCTTGAAATGGATCGCCGAGCGCGGCGAGAAACTCGATCATTGCGTGCTTGGCGAGCCCAGCAACGTCGAAATGTTGGGAGACTGCATCAAGATCGGCCGCCGCGGCTCGCAATCCGGCACGCTCTACGTCGATGGCGTCCAGGGTCACGTCGCCTATCCGCAGCGCGCCGCCAATCCGGTACCGGATATTTCGCGGCTGATCGTGGCGCTGAGTGACGAGCCGCTCGATCACGGCAGTGCGCAATTCCAGGCGTCCAACCTCGAATTCACCTCCGTCGATGTCGGCAATACCGCGGGCAACGTGATCCCGGCCCAGGCGCGGGCCAAGTTCAACATTCGCTTCAACGATAACCACACCCATGAATCGTTGCGCCGTCTGATCGAAGAGCGCGTGGCAAAGACGGCCGGCAACTGGATGCGCGTCCGCGTCGTGTGGGAGCCATCCAACGCCGGCGTGTTCGTGACCAAGCCTGGCGCCTTTACCGATCTTGCGGTGGCCGCGATCGAGCAAGTCACCGGCCGCAAGCCGGAACTGAGCACCAGCGGCGGCACGTCGGACGCGCGCTTCATCTCGCACTATTGCCCGGTGATCGAGTTCGGCCTGGTCGGCCAGACCATGCACCAGGTCGACGAACGCACATCGGTTTCCGATCTGGAGAAACTGACGAAGATTTATCGCGGGTTGTTGGAGCGGTATTTCGGATAAGGTTGCGACGCGAGCGGTCGCTTCTCCCTCGCCCCGCTCTTGCGGGGAGAGGGTTGGGGTGAGGGGCACTCCGCCCCGCAGATTCTGAATTCGAAATTGATCTTGTGCCTCGCCCCTCACCCGGAATGCTTCGCATTCCGACCTCTCCCCGCAACCGCGGGGCGAGGTTAAGAGCGCCGCGCAGCTAATAATCCACTCGCACCAGGTAGAGCCCATCGGGCGGCGCGACAGGACCGCACGCGGCACGTGACCGGGCGGCGAGCGCGGCGGCAAGATCGTCAGCGCTCCAGCGGCCTTCGCCGACCCAGACCAGCGAGCCGACCATCGAGCGCACCTGGCTGTGCAGGAACGAGCGCGCCGAGGTCACGATGTCGACGGCATCGCCGTCCCTGATCACGTCGAACTGATCGAGGGTCTTTTCCGGCGATTTGGCCTGGCACTCGGTATCGCGAAAAGTCGTGAAGTCGTGCTTGCCCAGCAGCCGTTGCGCGGCCGCATGCATCGCGTCGGTATCGAGCGGCCGCGGCAGCCGCCAGACGCGGCCAATCTCGATCGCGAGATTGGCGCGGCGATTGCTGATGCGATAGCGGTAGTGGCGCTTTTTCGCCGAAAACCGCGCCTGGAACGTGTCAGGCACCACGTCGGCGGAAATCACGCCGATCGGATGCGGGCGCAGATGCGCGTTGAGGCCGTCGCGAAACCGGCCCGGCACGAAATGCCTTGCGATGTCGCAATGCGCGACCTGCCCTAGCGCGTGCACGCCGGCATCGGTGCGCCCCGCGCCATGCACACGAACCTCCACGCCGCAGATCGCTTTGACCGCGGCCTCCAGTGCGCCCTGGATCGAAGCGCCGTTATCCTGCAGCTGCCAGCCGCAGAACGGTCCGCCATCATATTCGATGATGAGTTTGTAGCGCGGCATATCGATCCAGTATGGTCGTCATCATCCGCGAAGGCGGATGATCCAGTATTACGCGAAGTCGCGGTTCAAACTCCAAGGTCGCGGCGTACTGGATACCCCGCCTTCGCGGGGTATGACAGGGTCAGACGAACCGCATCGGCGGCTTGAGCGGCGTGCCGCGCAAAAATTCCTCGGCCTTCATCGGCGCCTTGCCGGCGCGCTGCAGTTCGAGGAGTCGGATCGCGCCGCCTTTGCAAGCAATGGTGAGGCGGTCGTCGAGCAACTCGCCCGGCGCACCCGCGCGATCAACCTGTTCGCAGCGCAGGATTTTTAACCGCGCGGGCGCATCTTCGATGGCGATCTCGCACCACGCGCCTGGAAACGGCGACAACCCGTGAATATGGCGCAGCACGGCGTGTGCCGACTGATTCCAGTCGATCCGCGCTTCGGCCTTGTCGATCTTGGCCGCATAGGTCACGCCCTGTTCGCTTTGCCGCGTCAGCTGCAGTTTGCCGCGCTCGAGCGCGCCCATCGCCCGCACCATCAGGTCGGCTCCGAGCGGGGCCAGCGCGTCATGCAGATCGGCCGCGGTCATCGCGTCCGTGATCGCGATGCGTTCGGCCATCGCCACGTCGCCGGTGTCGAGGCCTGCGTCCATCTTCATCACCATCACGCCGCTCTCGGCGTCACCGGCCATGATGGCGCGGTTGATCGGCGCCGCGCCGCGCCAGCGCGGCAGCAGCGAGCCGTGCAGGTTGAAACAGCCCAGCGGCGGCGCATCGAGAATGGTTTTTGGCAGGATCATGCCATAGGCGACGACCACGGCGGCATCGGCGTTGTGCGCGCGGAATTCCTCGAGCGCTTCCGGCGTCTTCAGCGTCGACGGCGTCAACACCGCAATGCCGAGGCGCCGCGCTTCCTGCTCTACTGGCGTGGCTTGCAGCTTCATGCCGCGTCCGGCAGGCTTTGCCGCGCGGGTATAGACCGCCGCGACCTCATGACCATGGGCCACCAGCTCCAGCAACGTCGGAACCGCGAAATCAGGCGTGCCCATAAAGATCAGACGAAGAGACATAACGTAAAATTACCTTGGCGAAAACGACTTCGTCATGGCCGGGCTTGTCCGGCCATCCACGTCTTTTAAAGGCCGTCCCGCAGGAAAGACGTGGATGCCCGGCACAAGGCCGGGCATGACGGCGATAGCGGCCTATTCCGCCGTTCGCTTGGCGGCTTTGGTGAACTTCTTCAGCACGCGATCGCGCTTCAGTTTTGACAGATAGTCCACGAACAGCACCCCGTTGAGATGGTCGATCTCGTGCTGGATGCAGGTCGCGAACAGCCCCTCCGCGTCCTCCTCGTGCATCTTGCCGTCCAGATCGGTGAAGCGCACGCGCACCCGCGCCGGCCGCTCGATCTCCTCGTAATATTCGGGGATCGACAGGCAGCCTTCCTCGTAGACCGACGTCTCTTCCGAGGACGAGATCACTTCCGGATTGATGAAGACGCGCGGCCGCGGCTGGGTCTCGCCGTCCTCGTCGCGCTTGGCGAGGTCCATGGTGATCATCCGCAAAGGCTGCGCGACCTGGATCGCGGCAAGTCCGATGCCGGGCGCGTCATACATGGTTTCGAACATGTCGTCGGCAAGCTTGCGGATCTCCGGCGTCACCTTTTCGACGGGCCTGGAGACGAGCCGCAACTGCTTGTCGGGCAGGATGATGATTTCTCTGATAGCCATGGTCGGCGATTTAAGCTGCTGATTTGCCGGGGTCAATCCAGCCACGCCGCCGCCCTTCGCATTCCGCCCGCGATTTTGGGCCGGTGTTGGCGATGGAAATTTCGCTCTGGTTAACCGTAAATGTTCGCTCTTCGTTCGTGCCACTCCACGAATCGGGTACAAGCGGTGGCATGAACGAGATCCTTTTCATGATCGGCGACCTGCCGGTTCGCGTCGGCGCGGCGCTGATCGGCTTTGCCGGCCTCGCGCTGCTGCTGCTTTTGAGCATTGCGATCGTGATCGCGCGGTCCGGCCGCCGCGGCGCGGAACTGGCGACGGCGCAAGCGATCCGCGCCGAAGAATTGGAAGACCGCCTGAATGAAATGCTGCGTGTGCAGAACGAGGCCACGGGCCGCGTCGACGCGATGGGACAGCATCTGGCCGGTCGTCAGGCCGAGATGACGCGCGCGGTCAGCGAGCGGCTTGATTCCGTCACCCATCGCGTCGGCCAGTCGATGGAGCAAACCACCCGTAATACCATGGACTCCTTGCGCGTGCTGCACGAGCGGCTTGGCATCATTGACAACGCCCACAAAAATCTCACCGACCTGACCTCGCAGGTGACCACGTTGCGTGACGTGCTGTCCAACAAGCAGTCGCGCGGCGCGTTCGGCCAGGCGAGCATGGAAGCGATCGTCCAGGACGGCTTGCCGAAAGGCTCCTACGAATTCCAGTTCACGCTTTCCAGCGGCAAGCGGCCGGATTGCGTGGTGTTCCTGCCCGACCAGCGTCCGCTCTGCATCGACGCGAAATTTCCGTTGGAATCGCTCACGGCGCTGCATGACGCGCGTTCGGACGAGGAAAAAAAGATTGCCAGCCAGCGGCTGCGCACCGACGTGATGAGGCATGTCAGCGATATCGCCGAGAAATATCTGATTGCCGGCGAAACCCAGGACACGGCGCTGATGTTCGTGCCATCGGAATCGGTCTACGCGGAAATCCACGACGGCTTCGACGATGTCGTGCAGAAGGCGTACCGCTTGCGCGTCGTGCTGGTGTCGCCCTCGCTGCTGATGCTGGCGATCCAGGTGATGCAGCAGATCCTGATGGATGCCCGGATGCGCGATGCGGCCGACCAGATCCGCACCGAGGTGCTCAACCTCGGGGACGACCTCGGCCGCCTGCGCGAGCGTGTGCTGAAGCTGCAGAACCATTTTTCCCAAGCCAACGAGGACGTGCGTCAGATCCTGATTTCCGCCGACAAGATCGAAAAGCGCGCGGGACGGATCGAGGAACTTGATTTCTCCAAGGGCGATGCGCCGGTGGAAACGCCGCGCCTCGTCGAGCCGCGCGCACCCGAACTGTTTCCCATGTCGCGCACGCTACAGGCGGGGGAGTAAAACACCTGTCCTCGCCCGACGCCTGCCCCGACTTGATCGGGGGTGACGGGCGACGACACTTGTCATGCGGCGGCCGGAATTTGCTAACACCCAGTCATGACCTCACACGAAGCTGGCCCCCGACATCGGCCACACCCACTCCCCGGCCTTCCTGGCGCGACGCCTTCGCGGTTTATCTGCAGCGGCGCGTGCTGATCGTGTTGCTGCTGGGGTTCTCGTCCGGACTGCCACTGGCGCTGTCGGGATCAACGCTGCTGGTATGGATGCGCGAATCCGGCGTCGATCTCGGCACCATCGGCCTGTTTGCGCTGGTCGGCACGCCCTACACCTTGAAGTTCCTGTGGGCGCCGCTGGTCGACGCGATGCATGTGCCGCTGCTCACCCGCAAGTTCGGCCGCCGGCGCGGCTGGCTGCTGTTTTCGCAGGCGCTGCTGATCGTCGCAATCCTGCTGCTGGCGCTGACCGATCCGGCACGCTCGCCACTGTTCGTGGCGCTCGGCGCGTTGCTGGTCGCCGCGACCTCGTCGACCCAGGACATCGTGGTCGATGCCTTCCGGGTCGAGAGCCTGCCGGAGAGCGAACAGGCCGCCGGCATGGCGTCCTATGTCGCGGCCTACCGGATCGGCATGCTGGTCTCGACCGCCGGCGCGCTGTTCATCGTCAGCGGATTTGAAAGCACCGGCATTCCACGCGGCTCGGCCTGGATGTGGGGCTATGTGGTAATGGCCGCGATGGTCCTGATCGGCACCGTCACCGCGCTGGTCGCCACCGAACCGGAGCAATCGGTGCGCGCGGAAAGAGCGACCGGCGCCGACGACCCGTTCGACCGCGTGCTGCATGCCGCGATCGGCGCGTTCTCCGAATTCCTCGGCCGCAAGGATGCCTGGGCGGCGCTGGTGTTCGTGGTGCTGTTCAAATTCACCGATGCGTTTTCCGGCACCATGACCGCGCCTTTCGTGATCGACCTCGGCTTTTCCCGCAACGACTACGCCGCGATCGTCAAGGGCGTCGGCCTCGCCGCGACGCTGATCGGCGGCTTTGCCGGCGGCTTTGTCGCGCGGCGCTATTCGCTGGCGGCGAGCCTGTGGATCGGCGGCATATTGCAGGCGATCGCCAATCTGTCGTTCTCCTGGCTGGCGCTGTCGGGCGTCAATCAATGGGCGCTGGCGTTCGCGATCACGGCCGAAAATTTCACCAGCGCGATCGGCACCGTGATCTTCGTCGCCTACCTGTCGGCGCTGTGCCGCAACCCGCTGCATACCGCGACCCAATACGCCCTGCTCACGGCGCTCGCCGCGGTGGGTCGGACCTATCTTTCATCGGGCGCGGGTTATGTCGCCAAGGCGACCGGTTGGCCGCTGTTCTTTGCGATCTGCGTGCTAGTTGCGATCCCGAGCCTGATCCTGCTGCTCTGGCTGCAGCGGCGCGGGCATTTCGACGAATTGGGACCGGTGAAGGTCTAGTGCGTTCGAGGTGACGCAATTAATATCGTCGTCGCCCGGCTTGACCGGGCGATCCAGTATTCCAGAGCCTCTCGTTTTTCAACGCAAGCGCTCAATACCGGGCCACCCGCTTTCGCGGGTGGTGACGGCAAACCCAATCAATGCGTCACCACGCTCCATTTGGAGACCACGGCGTCGCTCATCTGTCCGGCCTGCTGCGAACAGGCGACCTCGTCGACTTTCAGCGAGACTTCCTTGCCGAGGAAATTCTTCAGTTGCGAAGCCTGCGCGTCGCTGTTGGTGACGATCTGGAAAGTTTCGGGTCCGGTCTCCAGGCCACACAGTCCATTCGCGGTCGACAGTCGTCGCGGTTCGCTGGTGACCTGGTAGGTGGCGACCCGCTTGCCCTTCTTGCCGCCGCGAAGCTTCATGACGTTGAGTTCACCGGTCAGCACATCGCCGGCCTTGATCAGCTTGGCCGCTTTCGGCGCGGGTTCGGCTTGCTGCGCCGATACGGGTGAGAAGGCCGCCACGCCCATCGCCACCACAAAGCTCCAGCGCTTGCCGAATCGTCGTTTCGTCATGTTGATTTCCATCCGGTGAGGTCAGAACAGCGTTCGCTGCCGCATCGCTGCTGATAGCGTGCCTTCGTCGAGATAATCAAGTTCGCCGCCGACCGGCACGCCATGGGCGAGCCGTGTCACCTTGACGTTGGCGTTCTGCAAGAGGTCGGTGATGTAGTGCGCCGTGGTCTGGCCATCCACCGTTGCGTTCAGCGCCAGGATGATTTCGCTCACGCGCGAATCATGCGCGCGCGCCACCAGCGCATCGATGGTAAGGTCCTGCGGCCCGACGCCATCGAGCGGCGACAAGGTCGCGCCGAGCACGTGGTAGAATCCGTTGGTCGCGTTCGCGCGCTCGAGCGCCCAGAGATCGGCGACATCCGCAACCACCACGATGATCGCGGGATCGCGCCGCGAATCCGTACATACCGTACAGGGATTCTGGGTATCGATGTTGCCGCAGGTCTTGCAGATCTGGATCCTGTCGATCGCGACCTGCAGCGCGGAGGAAAGCGGCGTCATCAATGCTTCGCGCTTCTTGATCAGATGCAGCGCCGCGCGCCGTGCCGAGCGCGGACCGAGCCCCGGCAGCCGCGCCAGCAGCTGGATCAGACGCTCGATCTCGGGGCCGGCAACCGCAGAGGCCATGTCGCTTAGCCGAGCCCCAGTCCCGGCGGCAGCCCGAGACCGCCGGTCAGGCCCGCCATCTTCTCCTGCATCGCGGCTTCGGCCTTGCGCCGCGCGTCACCAAGAGCGGTGACCACCAAATCCTCGAGAATTCCACACTCGTCCGCCTTCAATAACGATGGATCGATCTTGACCACCTTGACTTCCATCTTCGCGGACATCCGCACCGTGACCAGGCCGCCGCCTGAAACACCCTCGACCTCGACCTGGCCGAGTTCTTCCTGCATTGCCTGCATCTTCGATTGCAGTTGTGCGGCCTGCTTCATCATGCCAAGAAAATCAGCCATCGAGCATTCCTCTTGAGATCGTTATTCGTCGCTGTCGGGGCTCTCGTCAGGGTCTTCACCGCTAGCATCGGATTCGAGCGGTTCGGGGGCAAGGCGACGAACTTCGACGACCCTGGCGCCAGGAAACCGGGCGAGCACCTCTTTGACCCTTGGATCGGATTCGGCAGCGCGCTCGCGCTGGTTCTTCTCGACTTCGATCTGGGAGCGCAGCGTCGGCTGCCCCGGCTCATTGGATACGATCACGGTCCAGCGCCGGCCGGTCCATTGCTCGAGTTTGCGCGAGAGATCATTGACCAGCGTGCGCGCGGCATTGCGCTCCAACGCGACTTCAAGTCTCCCGTCCTCGATCCGCACCAGCCGGAGATCGGATTCAAGCGCCGCCTTGGTCAGAAGGTCGCGCTTCTCGGCGGCGAGCGCCACCAGTTCCGGAAAACTCGTGATCCGCAGCGCGGGCGTGGCCTGCGATTCCGGCGCGGCATCGACCAATTGCGGACGGGCAGAAGCTTCAGCTCCGCTGCGCGGCGGCGAGGCCGCGCGTATCGGCGCGGGTGATAACGAAGCCATCGACGATGCCGCCGAAGCCGGCGCGCTGCGTTGGCTAGTGCCTGAAGCGATGACAGGCGACGCATCGCTGTTCGGATCGAGCATCCGGATCGCTTCGTCCGGCGTCGGCATGTCGGCGACGTAGGCGATGCGCACCAGCACCATTTCCGCCGCCGCGGCCGGCCGGGTCGCGGCCTGCACCTCGGTAATGCCCTTCAGCAGCATCTGCCACATCCGCGACAGCACCCGCATCGACAGCTTCGCGGCGAAGTCACGGGCGCGCAACCGCTCGGTCTCGCCGAAGGCGACATTGTCGGCGGTCGCGGGCACGATCTTCACCCGCGTGACGAAATTGACGAATTCGGCGAGATCGGAAAGCACCACGATCGGATCGGCGCCGGTGTCATATTGCTCGCGGAATTGCCTGAACGCGCTTTCGATGTCGCCACGCGCCAGCGAATTGAACAGATCAATCACCCGCGTGCGATCGGCCAGTCCCAACATCTGCCGCACTGCGTCGGCGCGCACCGGGCCCGCCGCGTGCGCGATCGCCTGATCGAACAGCGACAGTGAATCGCGCACCGAGCCTTCTGCGGCACGGGCGATGATGCCGAGCGCTTCGGATTCGACCTCGACGTTTTCCTTGGCAGCAATACTGGCGAGATGCTTCATCAGCACGTCGGCCTCGACCCGGCGCATGTCGAAACGCTGGCAGCGCGACAGCACCGTCACCGGCACCTTGCGGATTTCAGTGGTCGCGAACACGAACTTGGCGTGTTCCGGCGGCTCTTCCAGCGTCTTGAGGAAGGCGTTGAACGCCGCGGTCGATAGCATGTGCACTTCGTCGATGATGTAGACCTTGTAGCGGGCGCTCGCCGGCGCATAGCGCACGCTGTCATTGATCTGGCGCACGTCATCGACGCCGGTGTGCGAAGCGGCGTCCATTTCCAATACGTCCATGTGCCGGCTTTCCATGATCGCCTGACAATGCAAGCCGGGCACCGGCATATGGATGGTCGGCCCCTTCACCGACCCGTCAGGCAATTCGTAATTCAGCGCGCGGGCGAGAATGCGTGCAGTCGTAGTCTTGCCGACCCCGCGGACCCCGGTCAGAATCCAGGCTTGCGGAATCCGCCCCGTTTCGAAAGCATTGGACACCGTGCGGACCACCGCATCCTGGCCGATCAAATCATCGAAACTGGAAGGACGGTATTTTCGCGCCAGCACGCGATAAGGCTTACCCGCCTCAGGCTGTCCGCCCAGATCGAAGCCGCCCTGCCGGCTGCTATCGGAAGCGCCCGGGGCAGCATCATGAGACATCGGAGGCGTGCCAGCGTCGGTCATCGATCGATCCGCAATTGAGTGTCTCTCGAAGCCGGCTTGCGGAATAGCAGAAAAACCAGGCGCAGGACGGATTGTCCGTTTTGGCGCGATCTGCTCGAAAAACAGGTAGGAGACTGACGAGCGACCCGATCCGGAACTCGTTAGGGCTGCTTCCTTCCGGACCTGACCCGGTTGGCGAGTGGCTCGTCCACCGCCAATCTCCCAATCCCTATTTGGGGCCAAAAGAGGCGGAAAGCAAGCGGGGCAGCCGCTCACTATTCCCCGATGTCCGGGGATGCGCCGGCCGTCCAGATCGTGTCTCGCGCCGCGCTTTCCCGGCCCTGCAAACAAAAAAGTGGATGCTTGGCCTAAAGCCGGGCATCACGGGAGTTGTTCGCGGGCCAAGCCTCTGCGACTCTATAGGAAATGTTGAGAAGCCGATGCCCGACTCTGCCTGGTCGCTTCACCCGCAGCTCAAGCAGGACACCATCGACATCGGCGACCTGCCGCTGTGCCGCGTGCTCTGTGATCAACGACGCGAATTATCCGTGGTTATTGCTGGTGCCGCGGCGGCCGGAAGCGATTGAGATCATCGATCTCGACGAGGTCGAACGGGCGCAACTGATGACCGAAATCAGCCGGGTCGGGCGCGCCCTGAAAGACATCACCAAATGCCATAAATTGAATATCGCGGCACTCGGTAACGTCGTGCCGCAACTGCATATCCATGTCATCGCACGCCGCTCCAGCGACGCTGCGTGGCCGCGGCCGGTCTGGGGCGTAGCGCCGCCGCTTGCATATGATGCCGAGGAAGCACAGCAATTCATCAGCACGCTTCGCCGCAAAATCTGGCTGGGTAATCCATGACCGCGTTCGATTCGTTTCCGCTGGGCCAACCGGCCTTCGTCACAAATGTGCTCGATCGCGCCGCGCATCTGCGCAATGACGATGCAAAGCTTTTAGCGTTTGAAGGCAGGCGCGATACCCGCGCCTATGTGGTGCATCGCGACTCGCTGGTCGTGAACAAGGAAAACGGTAGTTCGCGCGCGCTGTTGACGATCGACGAGGCGATCAAATACGGCGCCAATCCGGGCACCATCTTCCTCGGCCTGCGTGAGGGCGCGGCGATCTTCGGCATGGGTATCGGCGCCCCGGCCGCCGAGAAACTCTCGAGCCGCGACGATGTTGCAGTGATTGATTTGCGCGGCATGGCGATGCAGGGCGTGGTGCCGCCGGACCAGCTCTCGGCGATCGCGATGGCGAAATCGGTGGTGAACTGGCATCAGCGCCACGGCTATTGCGCCAATTGCGGCAGCCGCACCGCGATGACGCAAGGTGGCTGGAAGCGCGATTGCCCGAACTGCAAGGCTGAACACTTTCCGCGTATCGATCCGGTCGTGATCATGCTGGTGACCTCGGGCGACAAATGCCTGCTGGGCAGGCAGAAGCCATTCCCGCCTGGAATGTATTCCTGCCTCGCCGGCTTCATCGAGGCGGCAGAAACGATCGAGGATGCGGTGCGTCGTGAAATCTTCGAGGAATCCGGCATTCGCTGTACCGACGTGAGCTACTACATGACGCAGCCTTGGCCCTACCCGTCATCGTTGATGATAGGCTGTACCGCGCACGCGACCAATGAAGACATTATCGTCGACTACTCGGAACTGGAGGACGCACGATGGTTCGACCGCACCGAGGTCGCTCAGATGGTCAGTCGGCAACATCCGGACGGCCTTGCGGCGCCGCATCCTTTTGCTATAGCGCATCATCTACTTGGCCGCTGGATGCATCGCAGCTAATACCGATGCGTGGCGGGAACCCGGAGCTGGCCCGATCGATTAACCCAGGTTCGGGCAGCTTGCCGGAGCCTTCATGACGGATCGAGGCATGAACTTTCACGACGCTGCACCGAAAATTCCGCCGCGCATTCTCTGTATAGGCATACCGGTACGCGACCTGACGTTTCGCATCCAGGAATTGCCCGCGCGCGGCTTCAAGGCCAACGCCAGCCATTTCGAGGAGATCAGCGGCGGCAATGCGCTGAACGCGACAATCGGTATCGTTCGCCTGGGCGGTCGGGCCTCGCTCTGCGGACCGATGGGCGACGCCCGCGAGACCACCAGCCGCTATATTTTCGACAAGCTCGCTCATGAGGGCATCGACACCAAACACCTCATCCATATGCCCGGACTGGTGACGCCGATCTCGAACATCATGATCGACCCAAGCGGCGAGCGCACCATCGTCACCTTCCGCGATCCGGACCTGTGGAAAGTCCGGCTGCCTCTGGCCGACAAGTTGCTCGAAGACTGCGGCGCCGTGCTGATCGAGAGCCGTTGTGCGGAATTCTGCACCGATCTCTGCGCCGAAGCCCGCAACCGCGGCATTCCCGTGATCGTCGATGTCGATCGCACCATGTCGCTGCGCGAAGGGCTGCTGACGGCATCGTCGCATCTGGTATTTTCCAGCGAAGCGTTGCAGGCCACCGCCGGGATCGCCGACGACGCCGAGGCGTTGAAAAAAATCGCCAAGCTGACGCCCTCATTTCTCGCGGGCACCCGCGGCGCCCTGGGCACGCTTTGGCTCGACGAGCACAACGATCTGCAGCAGACGCCGGCCTTCCCCGTGCATACGGTGGACACGCTGGGCGCGGGCGACGTGTTTCATGGCGCGTTTGCGCTAGGAATCACCGAAGGCCAGGATCTGCCGGCCGCGCTGCGGTTTGCCTCCGCCGCTGCGGCGCTGAAATGCACCCGGTTCGGCGGCGCCTTCGCTGCTCCCCAACGTGCTGAAGTTGAAGAACTTTTGGCCCAAGGCCAAGCCGCCGGCACGGCCTCTTCGGGGCCCTAACGGACTTGTCATAGAAGATTTTTCTATATATTAGGAATGTCAGCCCTGAATATGGAAGAAAGTTCTTATGACCGACGTTGCCGTTCATGTTCTTGAACCCAATCGCCGCCTCGACGCTATCGATCGCAAGATCCTCACCGTATTGCAGGATGACGCCTCGCTCTCCGTCGCCGAGATCGGCGACCGCGTCGGGCTGTCGTCAACGCCATGCTGGAAGCGCATCCAGCGGCTCGAAGCCGATGGCGTGATCCTGCGCCGGGTGGCGCTGGTGGACCAGAACAAGATCGGGCTCGGAATCTCGGTGTTCGTGTCGGTGGAAAGCGCCGATCATTCCGAAAGCTGGCTTCGGAAATTCGCCGACGCCGTCAGCGCGATGCCGGAAGTGATGGAATTCTACCGGATGGCCGGCGACGTCGATTACATGCTGCGCGTCGTGGTTGCGGACATGCAGGGCTATGACGTGTTTTACAAGAAGCTGATCAGTGCGGTGCCACTGAAGAACGTGACGTCGCGGTTCGCGATGGAGAAGATCAAATCGGTCACCGCGTTGCCAGTGCCGGCAGCATAGCGACCGATCGCAAAACCCGCGCCTTTTCCGCTTTCATCGCCGACCTCTCGCTATTGCCCGCGAAAGGGCGATCCGGCATGCGAGAGCGCGTCGAATCCAATTGGATTGGGAGTCCGCAGCGTATCGATCCCCGATTTCGCGAGGCTCGAGCGGTGTTTTGCGCCCGTAGAAGGCTGCTCAGCCTCCGCCCTACCCGCCAAGATAGTAAACACCGTCTTAACGCTCGATTAGGCTACTTCTGATACTCCTATTCAAACGTGGTCGGGCGATCGCGCTTTCATTGCACGTCCATTCCGACACCGTCGCAGTGGCGTTTCAACCTGAGCAAGCACGTACGAGATTTTCGAGGCAGCGCTTCCGGCGATTGCCGCGACTGTCATGACAACCGCGATTCCGGCGGTTCTCGTGGTCAGATCCAGACGATCTATGACGGCATGATTTGTCCAGGCAAGGGCGGCGCGTGGCAACAATCGATCCGCAAACCGCTGCCGGCTGTTCTAACCTTCACGATATGGGAATTTGAGCATGAACGTTGATTGCAAGAACCTTGATGCGCTGCGCGAAAATGCCACTCGTGCATCGATGGCGCTGCTCTGGCTGCATGTTCCCATTGCTATTGCCATCGGTATGGCGCTGGGAGGGGATTGGTTGATGCCCGCCACTCTGGTGCTGGTCATGGCTATTGCCGCAACACTGGCATGGCGCATGGCGGGCAACGGCCTTTCGACGAGCCTTGTCGTTGCAGTTGCGCTGATGGGCGGCGTTTCGGTGTTTGCATTCCAGCTCCGCGGACATCCCTGGCAAGTCGACATGCAGCTGTATTTCTTCGTCGCGCTGGCGTGGCTGATCGCCTATTGCGATTACCGGCCGATCCTCGCCGGCACCGTCGCCGTCACGCTGCATCATCTGCTGCTGAATTTTATTTTTCCGGAAGCGATCTTCCCCAACGGAGCCGATTTCGGCCGTGTCGTGCTGCATATCGTCCCCCTGTTGCTCGAAGCCGGCGTGCTGATCTGGGTTGCCCATGAACTGGCGACGCTGTTCATGGCCGCGACGCAGAAGATCGCAGAAGCCGAAGCCAGCCATGCCGTCCAAGCCCGCGCCACCACCGAACGCAGCGAAGCCGAGCAGCAGCGCGCCAGGTTGGAGCGTGACGCTGCGATGCGTGGCGTGGCTGCCGAATTCGAAAGCAAGATCGGCCGCATCGTGGAAGCCGTCACAGTGGCAGCCCGCGAAATGCAGGGTATGTCGTCATCGATGAGCAATAGCAGCGCCCAGGCCGCGCGGCAGATCGCGGCAGCAGCCGCCGCATCAACCCAAGCTTCGATAAACGTCGAAACGGTGGCCTCGTCCGCCGACGAACTGAGCGCCTCGATCGGCGCGATCGCGCATCAGGCAACGCGCTCGGCCGAAGTCACGGGCAAGGCGGCCGAGGAAGCCCGCCGCACCAATACTGTGATCGTAGGCCTCGCGAGCGGAACCCAGAAGATCGGCGAAGTCGTCACCCTGATCCAGAACATCGCCAGCCAGACCAACCTGTTGGCGCTCAATGCCACGATTGAAGCAGCGCGTGCCGGCGAGCATGGCAAGGGCTTCGCAGTGGTCGCCAGCGAGGTCAAGGCGCTCGCGAATCAGACCGCGAAAGCAACCGAAGAAATTTCGACCCAAATTCAAAGTATCCAGAACGCGACCACCGAAGCCGTCAGCGCAATCCAGGCGATCGGCGGCACAATCAGCGAAATCAACGAAATCTCCGGTGCGATCGCGGCGGCCGTCGATCAGCAGGGTGCCGCGACCCGCGAAATCTCGGGCAATGTGCGGCAGGCCACCAGCGGCACCCGCACGCTCGACGAAAACATTGCGGGCGTGACGCGAGCTTCCGGTGAGATCGGCAGTTCAGCTTCGAAACTGCTGGACGCCACTGCCGGACTGTCCTCGCAATCCGAGCGGTTGAAGTCGGAAATTCATAGCTTCCTGAACTCGGTGCGGACCGCGTAAAGTCCAATGTAGGCTGTCATCACCCGCGAAAGCAGGTGATCCCATATTCCGGAGCGCTCGTCATGAAATCGGGAAGCTGCGCCATACTGGATACCCCGCCTTCGCGGGGTATGACGGTAGGAGGCGCGGCCGCGCGGCGTAAAAACCAAGCTCAAATCTTCTGGTTATATTCGCCGACCTCGGGGTGAGTTCGCAGCACCGAATCCATCGCCTCGAACATATCGCGCATGCGTTGTTCGGACACCGGGCTTTCGACCACTACCACCAGTTCGGGCTTGTTGGACGACGCTCGCACCAGGCCCCAGCTGCCGTCCTCAACCGTGACGCGGATGCCGTTGACGGTGACGAGATCGCGGATCGGCTGCCCCGCAACCTTCTCGCCCTTCTTCTGTGCCGCCTCGAAATGCTTAATCACGGCATCGGCAATGCCGTATTTGGCTTCGTCCGCGCAATGCGGCGACATGGTCGGCGACGACCAGGTCTTCGGCAGCGCGTTCTTCAGGTCCGCCATCGACTTGCCGGGCGCGCGATCCATCATCTCGCAAATCGCGATCGCCGAGATCAGGCCGTCGTCATAGCCGCGCCCGAACGGCTTGTTGAAGAAGAAGTGTCCGGACTTCTCGAAACCAGCCAGCGCGCCCAGTTCGTTGGTGCGGCGCTTCATGTAGGAATGGCCGGTCTTCCAGTAGGTCACCTTGGCGCCCTGCTTTTGCAGCACCGGATCGGTCACGAACAGCCCGGTCGATTTCACGTCGACCACGAAATGCGCATCCTTGTGGATCGCCGACATGTCGCGCGCCAGCATCACGCCGACCTTGTCGGCGAAGATCTCCTCGCCGGTATTGTCGACCACGCCGCAGCGATCGCCGTCGCCGTCGAACCCTAATCCGACATCGGCCTTGTGCTGGAGCACCGCGTCGCGGATGGCATGCAGCATTTTCATGTCTTCGGGGTTCGGATTGTATTTCGGGAAAGTATGATCGAGTTCGGCGTCGAGCGGTACCACCTCGCAGCCGATCGCCTCCATCACCTTTGGCGCGAACGCGCCCGCGGTGCCGTTGCCGCAAGCGACGACGACCTTGAGCTTGCGCTTCAGCTTCGGATGCCTGGTCAGGTCTGCGATATAGCGGTCCGGGAAATTCTCATGGAACTGATAGGAGCCGCCGACCTTGTTCTTGAAATCGGCGCTGAGCACGATCTCCTTCAGCCGGGTCATCTCGTCGGGGCCAAAGGTCAGCGGACGGTTGGCGCCCATCTTGACGCCGGTCCAGCCATTGTCGTTGTGCGAGGCCGTCACCATCGCAACGCAGGGCACATCGAGTTCGAACTGGGCGAAATAGGCCATCGGGGTCATGCAAAGTCCGATGTCGTGCACCTTGCAGCCCGAAGCCATCAACCCCGAAATCAGCGCATATTTGATCGAGGCCGAATAGCCGCGGAAATCATGCCCGGTGACCATTTCCTGTTTAATGCCGAGTTCCGCGATCAGCGCGCCGAGCCCCATGCCCAGCGCCTGGATGCCCATCAGGTTGATTTCCTTGCCGAACAACCAGCGGGCGTCGTATTCGCGAAACCCGGTCGCCTTCACCATCGGTTCGGATTCATAGGCATAGGTGTTCGGAACCAGCATGGGTTTCGGCTTTGGAAACATGGAAAAGGCCTCGTCATGAAAGCGATGCCTCGCAGCCATAGCGAATGCGATGGCGGGGCGGAAGGCGGGATCGGCGTTTTGTGAGAATTAATTGCGGCGGATCGGCAGCCGAAGGCCGCCTATTGCTCCAGCACCATCATGCCGTTGGCGTATTCGAAACGCCTGAGCCTGGACAGAAATGACAGGCCAAGCAGGTTCTCAGACAGCGCCTCATCGGGCAGCACCATGGCATCGACATCGCGCACCACGAGGCCACCGACGTCGACCATCGCGATCCGGGTGCGCGCCGCCTTGATGGTGCCGTTGGCGGTGCTGACCGTGGCGTTGTAGTCGCCGCGCGACGGACGCAGGCCGAACCGCGCCGCGGAACTCTCATTCAGCGCCACCACGGAGGCGCCGGTATCGACCATGAAGTTGATACGCTGCCCATCGATCTGGCCTTCAGCCGCAAAGTGGCCGCGGGAGTCATGCGGAATGTTGAGCGTGCGGCCCGACGCAGATGCCATGGGAGCAGCCATCGCGACAGGCGCGGATTGATGCATGGAGTTGGCGAGCGCAGGCGTCATCTTGTCGGCGATCTGGGCCATGAAAGCGCCCGAGCCGGCCATGATGGCGGCAAAGATCATGATGTTACGCATGACGCTACACCCGATACGCTACACTGGATCCAGACAGGCGATAACACCACGTCCGCCGCCAAACCGCGACTAACGGCTGTGACGGAGGCAGTTGTTTCGGCGAATAGGATGAGAGAAGTGTTAACGCCGCACTTCTCGCCTCGCCGCGCGCTTGGCGGAGCGGCAGCGCGTGCGGTAGCTATGTCCCGCGCGGCTTGACCCGGCGCGTCGGCGTCGCGCTTGCGGGATCCTCCGGCCAGGGATGCCTGGGATAGCGCCCGCGCAGATCGGAGCGCACGGCTGTGTAGCTGCCGCGCCAGAAACCTGGCAGATCGCGCGTCACCTGCACCGGCCGATGCGCCGGCGACAGCAATTCCAGCACCAGCGCTATCCTGCCTTTCGCGATCGAAGGATGGGTGTTGAGCCCGAATAGCTCCTGCAAGCGGACGGCGATCGTTGGCCCCTGCTCCGCCTCGTAGTCGATCGCGAGTTGCGTACCGGTCGGCGCCTCGAAATGTGTCGGCGCTTCCCGCTCCAGTCGCCGGCGCAAATCCCACGGCAGCAGCGTCAGCAGCGCGTCCGACAGATCGCCGGCGCGAAAAATCCTTCAACGACAACTTGTCGTGGAGCGCCGGCATGAGCCAATTCTCGCGCTGCTCGGCGAGGGCGCTATCGGAAAGGTCAGGCCAAGCCGACGAATCGCCGTCCGCCTTGCGCAGGAACATCACGCGGTCGCGCCATTGCTTGGCGGCTTTCGACCAAGGCAATCTGTCGAGACCAGCGACGATCAGCCCATCGGCGAGCACCCGCGCGGTCTCCGCCGACGGCTTCAACGCCAGTGGCGCTTCCGACAACGTGATCGCATGCAGCGTGCGCTTGCGCCGCGCCCGCAATGCCATCGCGTTCCGATCGAACGAAATCTCGTCGGCGGTTTCGATCTCGTCGGCAAAACGCAATTCGATATCGGCCTGCGCGATCGGCGCCGCCAGCAGGATTTTTCCCTGCGCCGCCGTGCCCGTGAGTTCGCCGACCGCGATATAGGGCGCCCGCGCCAGCGAAGAGGTTTGATCGACCGCTGCGCCGCGTCCGTTGGCGAGCACGAAGCTGCCATTGCCACGGTTGCGCGCAACGCGATCGGGAAAAGCGAGAGCGAGCATCACGCCGGTCGTCAATTCCCCTCCCCCTTGCGGGCGAGGGGCCGGGGTGGGGGTAGCCACAACGGAGGCCTTGCTTGTGGACCCCCATCCCGCCTCGGAGCGAGCTTGCTCGCCTCGACCCCGCAAGGGGGGAGGGAGAAGAGGAGGCCCGCCGCTCGCCTTCCGCCACCTGCTCCGCCCATCGCCGCGCCAGGCTGCGGGCGCTGCTGGCGCGCTGCGAACGGTCGCGGCGGAATTGATCGAGCCGATGCTCGAGATCGACACTGTCGCCGCCGAGGCCGCGCTCGGTAAGGATCGCGGCGATCTCGGCGGCTTCCTCGCCGGCGCCGAGCCGGTGCGAATCCACGATCATGCGCGCCAGCCGCGGCGGCAGCGCCAGCGCGCGCAGGCTATTGCCCTCGGCCGTGATCCGACCATCGCCGTCAAGCGCGCCGAGTTCGCGCAGCAGGCTCCTCGCCTCCTTCAGCGCGGGTGCAGGCGGCGGATCGAGAAACGCAAGCGTAGCGGGATCGCTGACGCCCCATTGCGCGAGATCGAGCACCAGCGACGACAGATCGGCGCTGAGGATTTCAGGCTGCGTATAGGCCGCGAGCGAAGCGGTCTGCGGTTCGTCCCATAGCCGGTAACAGACGCCGGGCTCGGTGCGGCCGGCGCGGCCGCGCCGCTGATCGACCGCGGCGCGCGAGGCGCGCACGGTTTCCAGCCGTGTCAGACCGATATCCGGCTCATAGCGCGGCACCCGCGCCACGCCGGAATCGACCACGATGCGAACGCCCTCGATGGTCAGCGAGGTCTCGGCGATCGAGGTCGCCAGCACGACCTTGCGCTGGCCCTTCGGCGCCGGCGCGATCGCGCGATCCTGCACGGCCGCATCCAGTGCGCCGAACAGCGGCACGATCTCGATCGATGCGTCCTGAACTCGCTCGGCGAGAAAATTCTGGGTGCGGCGGATTTCGGCGGCGCCCGGCAGGAACGCCAGCACCGAGCCGGGATCGGCGCGCAGCGCGGTTGCGATCGCGTCCGCCATCTGCCGCTCCAGCGGCGCATCGGCCTTGCGGCCGAGATAGCGCGTCTCGACCGGAAAGGCGCGGCCTTCGCTGGCAATGACCGGCGCCTCGCCGAGCAGTTTCGCGACCCGCGCGCCGTCGAGCGTCGCCGACATCACGAGAATGCGCAAATCCTCGCGCAAGCCCGTTTGCGCGTCGCGCGCCAGCGCCAGCCCGATATCGGCATCGAGCGAACGTTCGTGGAATTCGTCGAACAGCACGGCGGCGACGCCGGACAATTCAGGATCATCGAGAATCTGTCGCGAGAAAATCCCTTCGGTGACCACCTCGATCCGTGTCGCGCGCGATATTTTCGAGCCGAAGCGAACGCGGTAGCCGACGGTCTGGCCGACCGGCTCGCCGAGCGTCTTCGCCATCCGCTCGGCGCTGGCGCGGGCCGCGATCCGGCGCGGCTCCAGCATGATGATCTTCCTGTCTCCTAACCATGGTGCGTCGAGCAGCGCCAGCGGCACCCGCGTGGTCTTGCCGGCGCCTGGTGGGGCCACGAGCACCGCGGCATTCGTGACCGCCAGCGTGCGCGCGAGATCGTCGAGCACCGCGTCGATCGGAAGGGGCGTGTCGAAACTGCGAGGCAAGGACTTTTCCATTCGTCATGTCCGGCCGCGTGCCGGGCATCCACGTCTTTCTCATGCGCTCAGCAAACAAGACGTGGATGGCCGGGACAAGCCCGGCCATGACGAAATTAGCGTTGAGAAGTTAGCATCAACCCCGCACCGGCACGCGGCCAATGCTTTCGTAGACAAAGCCGACGCGCAACCATGTCTTCGGGGCGGTAGACGTTGCGCAGGTCGATGATCACGGGCTGCGCCATCGCGCGCTTGATGCGATCGAGATCGAGCGCGCGGAACTGCACCCACTCGGTGACGATCACCAGCGCGTCAGCGCCGCTGACGCAGACGTAGGGATCGTCGCAATATTCGATATCGGGCAATTCGCGCCGGGCCTGCTCCATGCCGACCGGATCGTGCGCGCGCACTTTGGCGCCGATGTCGAGCAGGCCCGTCACCAGCGGAATCGACGGCGCCTCGCGCATGTCGTCGGTGTCGGGCTTGAAGGTGAGGCCGAGCACGGCAACCGTCTTGCCGCGCAGGCTGCCGCCGACAGCGCCGGAAACCTTGCGCGCCATCGCGCGCTTGCGGTTGTCGTTGACCGCCAGCACCGCCTCGACGATCCGCAACGGCACGTCGTGATCAAGCGCGGTCTTGACCAGCGCGCGGGTGTCTTTCGGAAAGCACGAGCCGCCGAAGCCCGGCCCCGCATGCAGGAACTTGGTGCCGATCCGGTTGTCGAGCCCGATGCCGCGCGCGACATCCTGAACATCGGCGCCGACCTTTTCCGCCAGATCCGCGATCTCGTTGATGAAGGTGATCTTGGTGGCGAGGAAGGCGTTGGCGGCGTATTTGATCAGCTC
Source organism: uncultured Alphaproteobacteria bacterium (assembly GCA_963806075.1). GTDB lineage: Bacteria > Pseudomonadota > Alphaproteobacteria > Rhizobiales > Xanthobacteraceae > Bradyrhizobium. The sequence goes on along the minus strand of CAWDWT010000021.1, from coordinate 5,127 downwards.
GGCGGTGCGCCGCGCGGTGAACATCAGCGGCGCCTGGTTGAGCGACAACGGCCGGTAGATGTCGCCGATCACCTTGCGCGCGCGCTCGTCCGCGGTGCCGGCCACGATGCGGTCGGGAAACTTGAAGTCGCGGATCGCGGCACCCTCGCGCAGAAACTCCGGATTGGAGGCGACCTCGACATCGGCGGACGGATTGGCCTCGCGGATCAGCCGCTCGACTTCGTCGCCGGTGCCGACCGGCACGGTCGATTTGGTGATCACCACCGTGAAGCCGGACAGCGCCGATGCGATCTCGCGGGCGGCGGCATAGACATAGGACAGATCGGCATGGCCGTCGCCACGCCGCGACGGGGTGCCGACCGCGATGAAGACCGCGTCGGCTTCGGCCACCGGCGTCGGCCAGGTCGGTGGCGAAATCAAGCCGTGCCGGCCTTGACGTTGGAGGCGACCAGCGCATCGAGGCCCGGTTCGAAGATCGGGATTTCGCCGCGACGGAGCGCCGCGATCTTGTCGGCGTCCTTGTCCACGCAGGTGACGTGGTGGCCGAAATCCGAAAAGCAGGCGCCGGAGACCAGCCCCACATAGCCCGTGCCAATCATGGCAATCCGCATAAGACAACCTGCCTGTAATGGTTAATGACGGTCCCGATTTTGAGGCGGTCTTAGATCATTTCGGTCGAATCGGAAACCGGCCTGGTTCCAGAAAAGCGGCATGACGTTTGTATGAATAAAGGAGAATGAAACCGATCCGGCCGATGATGCCGCCGATATCGCGCCGAAAGAGGACAGCGATGGCAGCAAACGGCACATCGACCGTGACAAATCGTTCCGCTCGCCTGGGCGGCGAGCGCGTCGATTGGGTCGACTATGCCAAGGGCATCTGCATCGTGATGGTGGTCATGATGCATTCGGTGCTGGGCGTTGAACTTGCGGCCGGCCATACCGGTTTCATGCATCTGGTCGTGATGTTCGCCAAGCCGTTCCGGATGCCGGACTTCTTCCTGATCTCGGGGCTGTTCTTATCGGTCGTGATCGACCGCGACTGGCGCACCTATCTCGACCGCAAGGTTGTTCACTTCGCCTATTTCTACGTGCTGTGGGTCACCATCCAGTTCGGCTTCAAGGCGACATCCTTTGCCGCCGAGACGAGCTGGGTTCATGTCGGCTATCTCTATCTTGAATCCTTCATCGAGCCGTTCGGCACGCTGTGGTTCATCTATCTGCTGCCGATCTTCTTCGTGGTCATCAAGGCGACGCGGCGGATGCCCGCGCTTGCGATCTGGGGCGGCGCGGCGCTGCTGGAGATGGCGCATGTCGCCACCGGCTGGACCGTGATCGACGAATTCTGCGCGCGCTTCGTCTATATTTATTCCGGCTATCTGTTTGCGCCGATACGTGTTCGCCTTGTCGGACCGGGCGCGGACGTACCCTGCTCTCGCGCTTGCGGGACTCGCGCTCTGGGCGCTGGTCAACGGCGGCCTGGTCAGATTTGGCGTCAGCGAATGGCCGCTGGTGTCGCTCGCTGCTCGGGCTTTCGGGCGCCTGCGCCATCATCACGATCGGCACGCTATTGGCGCGCATGCAATGGCTGAGCTTCCTGCGCTTCTGTGGCGAGCATTCCATCGTGATCTATCTTGCCTTCTTCCTGCCGATGGCGACGACCCGGACCCTGTTGCTGCGGACCAGCCTGATCCACGACATCGGCACGGTATCCCTTGTCGTCACCGTCGCCGGCGTGGTTGGGGCGCTCCTGATCTGGTACGTGGCGCTCGCGGCCGGCGCCAATTTCCTGTTCGAGCGGCCGGCGGCGTTCTGGATCGCGCCGAAAAAGCCCCGCGCCACACTGCAGGCGGCGGAGTAACTCTGTCGTCCCCGCGCACGCGGAGACCCATAACCACCGCGCATCCTTATTGGCTGGAACGTTGCTCCAGCCCTGCGCAACAATATCCGCAAGGGGGTATGGATCCCGGCTCGCGCTCGCTTCGCTCGCTTGGCCGGGACGACGGATAATTTGGCTGTGCGGCCTGCCCAAAATCCCTCTGCCAAGGCTGTCAATCCGCGCAAAACTCCTTAAGTTTCGGCCATGCCGAAATCAGCCCCCCAAGCCGCATCCAAACCTGTCCCTGCCAGGGCCGCCGCAAAGGGCGACCACATCTTTCTGGTCGACGGCTCCTCCTACATTTTCCGCGCCTATCACGCGCTGCCGCCGCTGAACCGCAAATCCGACGGTTTGCAGGTCAATGCCGTGCTCGGTTTCTGCAACATGCTGTGGAAGCTGTTGCGCGATATGCCGCAGGACAACCGGCCGACCCATCTCGCCATCGTGTTCGACAAATCCGAGGTCACGTTCCGCAACACGCTTTATCCCGACTACAAGGCGCACCGGCCGCCGGCGCCGGATGACCTGATTCCGCAATTTGCCCTGATCCGTGAGGCGGTGCGCGCCTTCGAGCTGCCTTGTCTCGAGCAGGCCGGTTTCGAGGCCGACGATTTGATCGCCACCTATGCGCGCGAAGCTGGCGAGCGCGGCGCGACCGCGACCATCGTTTCCTCGGACAAGGATCTGATGCAGCTCGTGACCGACAAGGTCGTGATGTACGACACCATGAAGGATCGCCGCATCGGCATCGCCGAGGTGATCGAGAAATTCGGCGTACCTCCCGAAAAGGTGGTCGAGGTGCAGGCCCTGGCGGGCGATTCCACCGACAACGTGCCGGGCGTGCCCGGCATCGGCATCAAGACCGCGGCGCAACTGATCGTCGAATATGGCGACCTCGAAACGCTGCTCAAGCGCGCCGGCGAGATCAAGCAGCCGAAGCGGCGCGAGGCGCTGATCGCGAACGCCGAAAAGGCGCGGATCTCGCGGCAACTGGTGCTGCTCGACGACAAGGTCAAACTCGATGTGCCGCTCGACGAGCTCGCGGTGCAGGAGCCGGACGCGCGCAAGCTGATCGCGTTCCTGAAGGCAATGGAGTTTTCCACCCTCACCCGCCGGGTCGCCGAATATTCGCAGATCGATCCCGCCGACGTGGAGGCGGATGCGAGCAACAAGAGTGGCGGCGCGTCGTCGCCCGCTCCCGGCCAAGGCAAAATCGTCCGACAGTTCCGGCGATCTGTTTGCTGCGCCGGCCACGCCAAAGCCGGGACGCCGACAAGCAGGACAAGGCCTCAAGCCCCAAGGGAACGCCGATCTCGCTCGCCGCGGCGCGCGCGGAAGCCGCGCGCAAATTGCCGGTCGATCGCAGCAAATACCAGACCATCCAAAACCTCGATCAGCTCAAGGCCTGGATCGCGCGAATCCATGACACCGGTCATGTCGCCATCGACGCCAAGGCCAACAGCATCGATCCGATGCAGGCCGATATCTGCGGCATCGCGCTGGCGCTCGCGCCCAACGACGCCTGCTATATTCCGCTCACCCACAAGCAATCGGGCGGCGGCGCCGGGCTGTTCGATGCCGGCCTCGCGCCGGACCAGATCAAGACGGCGGACGCCATTGCCGCGTTGCGTCCGGTGCTGGAATCGGCGGGTATCCTGAAGATCGGCTTCAACATCAAGTTCAACGCGGTGCTGTTTGCGCAGCACGGCATCACCCTCCGCAACCATGACGACGCGCAGTTGATGTCGTATGCGCTCGATGCCGGCCGCAACGCGCATGGGCTCGACACGCTGGCCGAACTCTGGCTCGGCCATGCCACGCTGACCCATGGCGAACTGACCGGCAGCGGCAAGGCGAAGCTTACCTTCGATCAGGTCGCGATCGACAGGGCCACCGCGTACTCGGCCGAGGACGCCGACGTGATCATCCGGCTGTGGCGGATATTGAAACCGCGCCTGGTCGCCGAACGGATGACGACGGTCTACGAGACGCTGGAACGACCGCTGATCTCGGTACTGGCGCGGATGGAACGGCGCGGGATTTCGATCGACCGCCAGGTGCTGTCGCGGCTGTCGGGCGATTTCGCCCAGACCGCGGCACGGGTCGAGGCCGAGATCCAGCAGATCGCCGGCGAACCGGTCAATGTCGGCAGCCCCAAGCAGATCGGCGATATCATCTTCGGCAAGATGGGAATTGGCGGCGGCACCAAGACCAAGACCGGCGCATGGTCGACCTCGGCGCAAATCCTCGACGACCTCGCCGAACAGGGCCATGAATTCCCGAAGAAGATCCTGGAATGGCGGCAGGTTTCAAAGCTGAAATCGACCTATACCGACGCGCTGCCGACCTACGTGCATCCGCAGACCCATCGCGTTCACACCACCTACGCGCTGGCGGCGACCACAACCGGCCGGCTGTCGTCGAACGAACCCAACCTGCAGAACATTCCGGTGCGCACCGAGGACGGCCGCAAGATCCGTCGCGCCTTTATTGCCACGCCCGGCCATAAACTGGTGTCGGCGGACTATTCGCAGATCGAACTGCGGCTGCTCGCCGAGATCGCCGATATTCCCGTGCTGAAGCAGGCGTTCCGCGACGGCCTCGACATTCACGCCATGACGGCGTCGGAAATGTTCGGCGTGCCGATCAAGGACATGCCGAGCGAGGTGCGGCGGCGCGCGAAAGCGATCAATTTCGGCATCATCTACGGCATTTCGGCCTTTGGGCTTGCCAATCAGCTCGGCATCGCGCGCGAGGAAGCCTCGGCCTATATCAAGAAGTATTTCGAGCGCTTTCCGGGCATCCGCGCCTACATGGATGACACCAAGGAATCCTGCCGCAGGAACGGCTATGTCACCACGCTGTTCGGCCGCAAGATGTATTACCCCGATATCAAGGCTTCCAATGCTTCCGTCCGCGCCTTCAACGAGCGTGCCTCGATCAACGCGCGGCTGCAAGGCACCGCCGCCGACATCATCCGCCGCGCCATGATCCGGATGGAAGAGGCGCTCGCCGAGCACAAGCTCTCGGCGCAGATGCTGCTGCAGGTGCATGACGAATTGATCTTCGAGGTGCCCGATGGCGAGGTCGCGGCGACGCTGCCTGTGGTGCAACACGTGATGCAGGACGCGCCATTCCCCGCCGTGCTGCTGTCGCTGCCGTTGCAGGTGGACGCCCGCGCAGCGAGCAACTGGGACGAGGCGCATTAAGGCGAGCTGTCATCGCCCGGCTCTCTTTTTTCCCTTCTCT
>CAWDWT010000020.1:0-64504 GCA_963806075.1 uncultured Alphaproteobacteria bacterium | reverse complement strand
ATGCCGAAGCGCATTCTGCAACAGCTGAAAATGCGAAACGCCGTCTTTGCCGATGGCGACGAGCTCGCCGTCAATAACGGCATCGCTTTTCACACCTTCGAGCGCTTTCGCCACTTCCATGTAGCTGTGGCTGACGATTTTTCCGTTTCGGCTGTAGAGCGTGACCTTGCCGCCTTCAATCTTAGCGACCACCCGGAAGCCATCATATTTGTCCTCAAATATCCAGTCTTTGTCGTCAAACGGCGCGTCGGTCAATGTTGCGAGCATTGGCTGCATCCGCTTCGGCAACGTGGAAACGCGGGACACTAGGATGCACTCCGTTCGAGGACGTTGCGAAACGTGATCGAGTAACGCAGGCTTTTGACGGCGGGGATGCTGTGCTCCCACTCAGTGCGCGAGGGACCTCGTAGAAGATAGATGGAGCGCGGCTCGGAAACGAGGTTCTGGCGTTCGAACCCCTTTACCGTTCTTTTACGCAGCCGGAATGTGCAGGAAGACAGCAGCGACACCCCGACCACATCGCCGAAGACTGAGCGGTCCCTGTGCCAGCCTATCCCTGCAGCCGGTGCATATTCGGTGACAAGAACCTGCTGGAAGCTGCCGGGCGCATTGCCGGCGAACGTCTCTGCACGGGCGCGAAGCCAGCTGATGAACTCGGGCGTGTCCTCCGTCCTGGTGAGGCCCCCGCCGTTGAAATCGTAGCGCCATCCAAACGAAATGGTCCGGCGCTTTCCAGTGAATCCATGGAATTCGATTTCCCTGAACGGCAGGTCTTCGATGCTGCGCAACAGGGCTCGTTCTTCCTCACGGGTGAGAAAGTCGGGCTTATACTTCATGCCTTCCGGAAGGAGGCTTTCTCCGAAGATATCGAGGGTTGCGCTACTTCCGGACACTCGTCTTTTTCCGCGACTTGGCCTTAGCGGGTTTCCAGTCCCCTTTGTCGCCTTGCCCCGGCTTAGCGGCCGCCTTTGCTTTCTTGCGGCGATCCCGCGAGAGCGAGCGGCTCTCGTCGTCGCTTTCCTTGATTCGGCCTTTGGCGTCGCGGCGGATGTAGCGCTTGTCGCCGCGCGGCGCGATCAGTTCGCGTTTGGCAGACTTGCTTCGAGCTGCTGCCCGCCACTTGGTGATTCTCTTCACGTCGCCCTCCAGCACAAGGTTCCCAGCACCCAACACGCTGAGAAGCCTCACGGTTCCCGGGTCGCGTCCGGGGTTGTCCGAAACAACTCAGGGAGTCCCGGCCCATGGCCACTTTCCCCGGCGATGCCTGCAAGGCCCGGATTGCAGAACCCACCTTTTTCGTAACCGGAACCAACTTCCGCCCGCGCCGTTGGAGCTGGCTTTCAAGGATAGGGGCCATGCCAAAGAGCGACGGGCTCCGCTACGGAGCTCCCGGAGAGAACGCGGTTCATATCTGTGTCGATATGCAGAGAATGTTTGCGGAGGACACGGAATGGAAGATGCCGTGGCTGCCACGTGTCCTGCCGAACGTTGTCTCAATCGCGTCCGCCCATCCTGAGCGAACCATCTTCACCCGCTTTATCCCAGCCAGAAAGCCCGGCCAGGGCACCGGCATGTGGCGGCACTATTATGAGCGCTGGGGTACAATGACCATCGACCAGCTCGGACCTGAGATGATCGGCCTTGTGCCCGATCTCGCGCGGTTTGTCCCGCCTGCACGGGTGTTCGACAAGAATGTCTACTCACCGTGGACCGGGAGTGACTTCCACGATCAGCTGCGCAGTGCGGGCGTCGATGCAGTAATCATCACTGGCGGGGAGACGGATGTGTGCGTGCTCGGAACCGTACTTGGCGCTATAGACTGGGGCTTCCGCGTCATTCTCGTGACGGATGCGCTCTGCAGCTCGGCGGACGAGACGCACGACTCAATGATGAATATCTACATGAACCGTTTCGGGCAGCAGGTGGAATGCGTCACGACCGAGACCTTGCTTGATAGTTGGCTCGGCAGTGCCCGGGCGAGCTAACCGATGAGCTCGGAGGCGTGACAAGCTTTGTCCGGGCCGCCGCCCGAGACGCTAGGCGGCTCGGTTCACAAGAGCCCGGTGCGGCCATTGCCGCACGCGCCCAAGCTGAAAAGCACGAAGACCAAATTCGAGGAATCTGGACCTCATCGCGAGCCTTTGTCTTCGCGACGTTGATTCAAAGCTAGAGACGAGCAGCGAAAAGACTTTGAGGAACGCCGAGCGCAGTTCTTAGCCAACGGAAGCCGAAGCCGCCCCTAACGCGCGCAGCGGCCGCCTCGATTGCCAGCGAGCTCAATAGCCGCAGACATCGAGACAGCCTTGCGAGAGCGCACGTCTTTCCGTCAATCCGAACTATCGAAGTATCGGTCCTTGTGCCCGTAAGGGGGCAACAAGACGGACGGGAAATCTGCCGCGTAGCGCTTTTCCTTCTCCTTCGGCGGGATTTCGTGTGCTGATGTCGTCAACGGGCTCTCGATCGCCTTGCGATAGAGGTGCCACGTCGCATGACCGAGCAACGGCATCACGATCGTGAGGCCGAGGAAGAACGGGATCGACCCGATCACCAGCAAAACGGCAACGATCAAACCCCATTCCGCGGCTGCGATTGGATTTTTCGCGACCACGCGCATCGACGTCATCATGGCATCGGTCATGTCGGCGTGTTGGTGGAGCATCAGCGGGAACGACACGAGGCTGATGCACAAGGCGACGGCTGCAAACAGGAATCCGACGCCGCAGCCGACCATGATCAGGCGCCAGCCCTCGGACGTGGTGAAAACCCGCGTGAGGAAATCGGGAATTACCGATGCCGGTTCGTTGCCGAAGGTGGACACGTAGATCGCGTGCGCCGTTGCCACCCAGGCGACGAAAATGGCAAGCAGGAGCGCGCCCAGTCCAAGTATCGATCCGATCGACGGTGCCCGCAACACGCGGAACGCTTGCCAAGCGGACGCCTCCATGCCGATTTCGCGCCGATAGCTCAGTTCATAGAGTCCGAGCGCCGCAAACGGCCCGATCAGGGCAAAGCCGGCGGCGAGCGAAAACAGCATCGGCACGACCGAGTAGCCGAGCACCATCCGCCACAGCAGAATTCCGATCACGGGATAGATTACGCAAAGGACGATGGCGTGGCTCGGTACCGCTTTGAAGTCTTCCCAGCCCAGCCGTAACGCATCGAGAAGGTCGGAGAAGTCGATGTGACGGATCACGAGTCCGTCTGCGGCGACCGCTCCTGGTCGTAGGTGTGACGTGTCGTCAATAGGAAAATAAGTGGCCATGTTCGTTGTCTCCCTTTCGCGGAGCAGTCCTCGGGCCGCCAGAAGCCACGAGTTCCCCCCTTCGGAAACGATCACGATCAAGCCCAGACGCGAGAGCAAGGAATTCTGGTCTTGCCGCGACCTGTAGGCCATCCTACTCCCTATCTCTGATTTTAGTTGCTCACGGTTCGGTTATGCCGCACGCTGCATCAGTTCCTGATGCTGGTGCCATTAACAGTTGCCGGGTAGCTCATGATCTGTGCTGCAACGCATAAAGTAAGGCCGCCGGAACCCCTCCCGCCCCACGCATTGTGACCGGAACGGGAGATTTTGTATTTTTTAATTATTCCTGAACCCGATTAGGCCCGCTGCTGGCGGGCCTTCGTGGTGTGTTCACTCTACAACTGAGGAGCCGCTCCCGCGGCCGCAGATAAGCGATCTGGGCCTCAGGCCGAATGCAACAAGTCTCGCATGCCGGTCGCATCACGCCCGGGCGGGGCCACATGAAGGATGCAGATGGGCATCTGTGATCGTTTACGAGTCTCTGTCGCTGGCCGCCTGACATTCCTGACCACGCCCGATTCTGTTCCGCGCACCGCTGCGGAAGGATTCAACCTTGTCGTCGACATGGCAAGACGCGGTGATCCCGATGCGCGCAGATCAACGATCGAATTCGTTCGCTCGTGGCCTTAACGCCCTGGCGGGGCTGTGTGCCGATTCGAGGCGGCAAAGGCTTCTGGTCCGCGTGTTCTGGCTTCCGCTGTTACGAATCCGTTGGGCAGGTCCCAGCGATGGTCTCGCCGCCCTTTCAAGACAGCTGCGCGACGTTGTGCCGACATTGAGTAATGTGGAGAGTGCGCTGGAAGTGTTGCGCCGTCGCATTGACGAGGCGCGCGCCAGGGCAAGTAAAATTGTCTGCGATGGCGTCCGTCAGAAGCATCAGAGGCGACGCCTCACGAGCAAGATTCACGCGGTGGTGGACACCAATGGCCTGCCTGTAACGGCGGTCGGAATCCGGCCCACTGCGGCGGCGTAAAACCAGGCCAGTTCGGGCGCGGCGGAGGACCCAGTCGATCGCGGCCAGGTCGGCGGCGGTCCGTCGAACCTAAGGCGTACGAACCGCACGGGGCGTGCACTCCATGGAACAACCTATGCTGCGCGGCGCCCGCACGGAATGGCGGACGCGGCGTCAGGCCGTGCGTTTCCCCAACCGAAAGCTTTTCGCGGAAACCTGAGGATTGCCGCTCTCTCCGACCCATCGGTACCGCGGTTTGTGAGCTGGCCGACTCACGTTATGGTGAGCGAAATTCAATCCGCTTGAGGACCACGAGCCCGCAATACACTTCGCTTCTCCTCCGATCCTCCGACGATCGACGAGTGCCGCCATGGTGATCGACACCGACCGAATCGATGACTACGTGCTCGCTCTGCTTCTGCTGGGGCGACATAATGGCCAGCGCGTCTGGAAATCGTTCGACTGGGATGCGATGGATCGGCTTCACAAGAAGGGTTTGATCTCGGACCCGGTCGGGCGCGCCAAATCAGTGGTTTTGACAGACGAAGGGCTGGAGAAGGCCGAGCAGAGGTTTCGGGATTTATTTGCGAAAAATCCATCAGGCGGGGCCTGAAAACTTGAACCCTATTTGCAGATTGTCATCGACATGAACGCGACCCGGAACGCCAATAAAGTCGCGAAACAACGCATCTCAAAAGAATTGATTCGCGCACTCGCGAACGCCGAATCCTTTGCGCGCGGTCGGAGCTACGCTAGCGACGGCGCTGTATCCGACCTGCTTCGACGCGGCGACCGATTGACCGCGGAAGTCGAGGGCAGCGAGTTCGACCCCTACCAGGTTTCAATCCGGCTGCACGGTGATGGCGTTACGGATGCGCATTGCACCTGCCCCTACGATTGGGGCGGATATTGTAAGCATATTGTCGCTGTCTTGCTGAAATTTGCCGACGAGAATACGTCTGTCGTCGAACGGAAGCCCATTGCCGAACTCCTTGCAGAGCTCGATCAGCCGCGGTTGATTGAGCTACTGGAAAAGCGGACCGAGATCGATCCTGGGCTTGCAACCTGGATCGAGGCAGAACTTGCAACTGCCGTTCCGGCGGGACCGTCGCACCGCCTGGACGCCGGTCGGCGGCGAACGCAGATCGACCCAGCGCCGGTACGTGAACAGGCCCGCGTCCTGCTCGCCGCGCGCAATCGGCGGGGGCGCTATTGGGACGGCTATCGGTCTTCGGGCGACATCGAGGAGTTGCAGCGTCTGGTCGAAAAAGCCGTGCCGTTTCTCGAGGTGGGGGATGGCGCCAATGCGTTGCGGATCCTGGAACCGATCGGCGAGGCCTTTGTCGACGACTGGCTCGATCACGCCTCGGGTTCCGACGAGCACATGTACGAGCTCTTCGCCGATCTCGGCCGCCTCATGGCAGAGGCGGCGCTGACGAGTGAGCTTGCCGCCGACGAGCGCGACGCCCTGGCGGAGACACTGGAGGAATGGCAGGGCCGCCTTGAGGAGTATGGTATCGACGAGGGGTTTCACGTCGCCATTCGGGCGCTGCAGACAGGTTGGGACGATCCCGTACTCGCCGCGGTCCTCGCCGGGAAGGGCAGGTCATGGCCGCCCTCGGGCGCTCACGACTGGCTGGAGGATCAGCTGGCGGCTGTGCGGCTGCGGGTTCTTGAGGCTTGCGGCCGAACGGAGGAATATCTGAATCTCGCCCGCGCGGCGGGGGCGCATCCGAGCTACGCTTGCATGCTTGTCAAACTTGAGCGGACGCCGGAGGCCATCGCCTATGCGGTGAAAGCGTTCACGAGGCCCGATGAGGCGCTGGTCCTCGCAAAGGCGCTGCGCGAAGCTGCGGCGCATGACGATGCGCTGAAGATCGCCGACGCGGGCCTTGGGCTTGCCGGTGACGACGAAAATGAGATGGAAGGTTCTTCCGTCGTCCCGCTTGCATGTTGGCTGCGCGACTACGCAGGCGGCATCGGCAGGACGGCGGTCGCTCTGAAGGCCGCGCGGGTGGCATTCGAACATTCGTTGTCGCTGGAGGCTTTTCGTGCCGTCCAGGCGTGGGCAGGCGCCAATTGGCATGCGATCCGCAAGGACTTGCTGGCGCACCTGGCCCGCGCCCTACATGCCTATGACAGGATTCGCATCTACCTCTCCGAAGGCTTAATCGATGAAGCGGTCCACGCCGTCGGCGATCGGTTTGGGCACGGCGCTCACGACGAATCCCTCATGCATCTCGCCAGCGCGGCGCATGCGAGCCATCCCGAATGGGTGATCCGTCTCGCGATGCATCAGGCGAATAGCATCATGGACGCGAACCGGGCTGGCCATTACACGCTTGCAGCCCAATGGCTGGAGAAGGCTGCGCTAGCGCACGAGCATATGGGTCGCGAGGACGACTGGCGGGCCTGCCTCGACGAACTGATCGAGCGGCACCGCCGCAAGTACAAGCTGCGACCGTTGCTGGAGAGTTTGCGAGGGAGATAGGGAAGCGGAACTCCTATTTTTTGAGATTGCAATCTAATTGCTGACTGCTTGATCATCGCGTAGCTTCGGCAAGCAGGTTCGATGCGAGAACCCGCCCGGAAAACAAATCGCGCGTACCCAATATCTTGTAACCAATTGCCTGATAACCAATGCGGCGTTTCGCAGCCATGCGGGCCAGAACCGGCACTCTCATGTCGACATAATCATATATGATCACCTCGCGCTTGGCGTCGTTGAGACGATGCAACCGGCCGGCATATTGAGCAAGCGTGCCTTTCCATGCGATCGGCATAGTAAGAAAAAGGGTATCGAGGCGGGAATCATCGAAACCCTCGCCGAGGTAGCGTCCGGTCGCGACTATGACACGTTCCTCGGCTTGGGGAATTGCTGCGAGCCGCGCGGCGATATCGCGGCGCTGCTTCTCGCTCTGCCCACCGCGCAATACGATCACATGCCTTGCGAAACGCTCAAGACGCTTTGCAATGATCTCCAAGTGGGCGGTACGCTCGGTTATCACGACAGGCGAACGGCCCGCTTCCAGCGCCCACAGAACATCATCGAATATGAGATCATTACGCGCTTCATCGGCGACCATTTCCTTGAAAACATCCTGGATGGAGGGAGAAGGGGTGTCCAATGTGGCTTGAAGTTGGAAGCTAGTATCCCTGATCCGCACCACGTGATCGAATGGGCGCTTGGAGGCCTCAGATCGCAAATCTACGCGATGGCGGATGGGGCCGCATTGCATAACGATGATCGGGTGATGCCCGTCTTTTCGGGTCATCGTTGTGACAGGCCCAGGATGTAACGTGCCTTGCTGCGGCGCGCGACGAGTTCAAAGCTCACCGCCGACAAATGGTGGCATTCATCGACGATGAGATGCCCATAATTGCCGACGATATCATTGACCTCTCCTTTGCGAACAAGGCTCTGGATCAGTGCGACATCAACCTGCCCCTTTGGTTTCCGACGACCACCGCCTATCACACCTATCGCATCGTGCGGCAGGCTAGAGAACGTTGTGAGCCGTTCAATCCATTGATCCATCAATTGACGGCGATGAACGAGGATCAACGTATTCACTCCGCGTTCGGCCATCATCCGGATGGCTAAGACCGTCTTGCCGAACGCCGTCGACGCCGCAAGCACGCCGGTATCGTGCGGCAACAGGGCTGCAACCGCCTGCTCCTGGCTTGGACGTAGCACCCCGGCGAATGCGAATGGGATCGGCGCACCGGTCGTGCGGAAATCTTCGACCGTGACGGCAATTCCGACTGATGCAAACAGATCGCGGACGGCGTCGAAGCACCCGCGAGGTAGCGCAACGTGATGGCTCGTCAATTCTGCGCAAGAGATGATCCGAGGCTTGCCATGGGTCGATCGGCGCATGGCTTGTGTGGCGTAAAATTCAGGATTTTGGAACGCGGCAAGGCGAATAAGACGTGCGATCAACGAGGGTGGCAACGCGTGACGCGGGATGTAAATTTGGTCAGCCTGCACGATAGTGATCGCACTTGGCAGTGGCCCGTCCATTGCTGGCGATGGTTGTCGGCGCGACGGCGGGGCAAACCACGGCTCTTCGTCTTCGTCAACGAGAGGAATACGTACGCCAAGAATTTTTCCAGATGCACTTGCTTCATCGATTAGATGATCCACCCTCGATCGTGCCATAGGTTCGATCGCTGAAAGGAAGTCCCACTGATCCGAATATGGCGAACAAGAATTGTCGATGAACACGCTGTTACCAGAGCTTCGCGCGAGTCCTTGAAGCGGCAACGCAATCAAATTGCCGAACCCACCCGCCGGCATTGTATCCTGGCTTGGAAAGAGCCGATCGTAAGATCTGAATCCGATATCGGGGACACGTTCCATCGTGTCGGTGATAAGGAATGCCCCGAGACGGCGCGCCGACGCTGCCGGTATCGGCTCCTCGAAAAAAATCCAAGCGTGAGCACCGTTTCCGGACCGCGACCGCTCGATAGCAACGGGAATTTTGTGGCGCTGGCAGGTATCCCTAAAAGCGGAGACATCTCTTCGCCATTCCCCTTCGTCGAAATCCGCGGCCAGGAACGAACAGGATTGTCCGCAAGCATCGGATAGACACCCATAACGAACGTAGCGGCATTCGCGTCGATTCCGCGTAAATGGCGTTCGATCAACACGTCATTGACGGCCTGGAATGCCTGATTTGGACATGCCGAACATTTGACTTTTGGTTTTTCGCAAATCCCACGCTGCCATTCATTCGCGCAGGCGGGCGCGTAGCCGCTACGTCCCGTCGTACAATTCTCCCAACGGACGGGAAAGACATCTGAGCGGCCACGGAAAAGCCGGCGAAACAGGGCAATCTTCTTTTCGATTGACGAATTCCGGTCGATGGGATCGCCGGCTTTTGCGGAACGGACCACTCTTATAGCCGCGGTCTTCCCACTCCGCGCCGATCGTAGAGTGTCGATCTCGGCTACGATCTCCGCGCACTCGCGTTCCAGTGCCGTGAGCCGCGCCACCAGTTCGGCAATTCTGGCGTCCATTTGCGTCATCGTGAAGGTTGGCCTGCGCCAACATTATCCAACATCAGCTTGACGCAAATTTGCTTCACCCGATAGTTGTTCAGAAGCTACCGATTTCATCGAGGCCTAACCGGAGACCAGTGAGCTATAGAATTTATTGCTATAGCTCACTATTTCTAATATTATGAGCTATAGAAGGGGCATCTATAACTCATGAGCTGGAACTGGGAAAGGCCGGATTGGCCGAATTTCACATATGATTTAAAGGCTTTGGAGCCACTGGAAAAGCAGTTCCTGCTCCAGTCCGGGGAATTCGTCGGCGCTTTCAAGCATATCGGGTCAGATGATCAGGATACCCTCAAAATCGAGCTTATCAGCGACGAGGCCGTAAAAACCGCCGAAATCGAGGGAGAGATCCTCAACCGCGATAGCGTTCAATCGTCACTGCGCCATCAGCTTGGGCTGGGAGCAGAAATGCCGGGCATTCCACCGGCTGAACGCGGCATCGCAAAGATGATGGTCGATCTCTACCGCAGCTTTGCGGACGCACTTACTGACAAGACGATGTTCGACTGGAACCGCATGTTGCTGAGCGGCGATACATCCATCCAGGTCATTGGCGGCTACCGGGCGCATGCCGATGCCATGCAAGTGGTTTCGGGCCCGATCCATAAACGCACCGTGCATTTCGAGGCTCCGCCGTCCAGCCACGTGCCGGACGAGATGAAGCAGTTCATCACATGGTTCAACGATACTGCCCCTGGAGGCAAGAATCCGTTGTCGCCGCTGACGCGCGCCGGCATTGCCCATCTGTACTTCGTGTGTGTTCATCCGTTCGAAGACGGCAATGGCCGCATAGGTCGTGCCCTCGCGGAAAAATCCCTCGCGCAAAATCTTGGTCAACCTAGCCTGATTGCGCTCGCCTACACGATTGAGCGCAAGCGTAGCGATTATTACGCATCATTGGAGCGCAATAACAAAGAAACCGAGATCACAAGCTGGCTCAAATATTTTGCGAACATGGTTCTGGAAGCCCAGAACAACACCATCAGGCGTGTGGATTTCTACGTCGCCAAGGCGAAGTTCTACGAGAGGCATCGCGGGACGTTCAACGAGCGTCAGGAGAAAGTCATCGCCCGGATATTCCGCGAAGGCATCGACGGTTTCAAGGGCGGCTTAAGCGCAGAGAATTATATCAGCATTACCGGAACGTCCCGTGCCACAACGACAAGAGATTTGCAGGATCTTATCGAGAAGGGAGCATTGACCAAGACCGGAGAGCTGCGTCACACCCGGTATCACCTTAATTTGGCCACGGCGTAAAAACCATCTGTCGATCACCGGCCTTGTTCACCCCTGGCAGGCCCGTGCGGAAGACGAGGATCGGGCTTGATCTTAGCCGATTGCCAGATGCACAGCTGTGAGAACTGCAAATTTCTGCCTTCTTATGCATTCCATCCAATAAGCGTGCATCATTTTGCATTGATTTACGCAATCCCGGAGGGGCTCCTATCTGAATATCAGCCGAACCGACTCCGTCGCTCGCCGTGTATTCCCCGAAAGAGTTCGCACCCGTCCCGGCGATTAAACCGGGACGGTGAGTGAGTTATAACAAAAGTGGTTGCGGGGAAGGGATTTGAATCCCTGACCTCAAGGTTATGAGCCTGACGAGGTTGTAAGCTTGCTGGGCGAGACTCATCGGAGATTTGCGGTCTGCTATCGTCCTGCGGCTAGCTCCAGCAGAAATGGATCAGAATAGCTGTTGGTAAGCTGCGAAACTAGAATATTCGGGCGGACCGGGATTCGAACCCGAATTGGCCCGCTTCACCCTGGTAGCCTTTCTGGTATTCGTGGTTTCTTCTCGTCACAAACTAATTTACTATCAGCTAGTTAGAACGCTTCTTGGACGCCGGCCAGGGCACCAGTATTTTTTACCTGCAAGATGTGCGGTGCGCGACGAACTTCCGCACCTCATAGCAAGTTCTCTCGCCTTCGGCAGATCGCGATACGCGATACGCGATACATTCATCGCCAACATAGCCCGCTTTCAACTTACATCTCTCATAGACCTCAACAGGGTGTGGCGGCTTCCCTCAACGACCGACAACCAGGGACGGGCGACGACCAGAATTGCCGGCTAAATCGTTGAGCACAGCGGTCGGGGTGGGAACTAACGGATCATCGCCCAGTTCATCCCTGCAATGCCTTCCGATCAGGCCTGAGCGGAATTCAGCCAGGGCGGCCGGCATGGCCAACGGGATGATGATCGGCGGGGCGAAGCAAGCTATCGGCAACGTCGTCAACTCCGACAAGACAAAGACCTATGGCGCGGCGCGAGTAGTATCGGGCGAAGCACAAAGGACGACCGGCGGCACGAAGAACGCCCTCTAACCTAAGTGCCGGACGCGGGTGTGGCCTTTACGCCTGCAGCGCGTTTCCAACAAAAGAGAGACGCTTGATGCCCGCTCAAATAAAACTGATCCAGGAGCGCGGCACCACGTTGATCAACCTGGCCGTCGCCACTTTAATCATCGCAGCCCTTTATGTCGGCCGCGAGATTTTCGTTCCGATGGCGCTGGCGGTACTTCTGAGCTTTGTGCTCGCCCCGTTCGCTATCAAGATGCAGTCGTGGCGAATCCCCAGGACCTTAAGCGTACTGGTCGTCGTTTTCCTCGGATTTTCAGTCATCTTCAGCCTGGGAGGGTTGATGGTCTCCCAGGCGACACGCCTCGCCGGAGAGCTGCCCGGATATCAGCAAACGCTCAAAGACAAGATCGACAGCATTCGCGGGCTCGCCGGCGGCTCGAGCACCCTGGAGCGGGCATCGTCGGTCCTCAAAGAACTCAAGACCGAACTCGAGAATTCCGAATCCGGCAAAGCTCCCAGTGGCGGCAACTTGTTGCGGCAACCGGTCGACAAACCGATCCCCGTCGAAGTGAAGCAGCCCGATCCCGGCTCGCTCACGACTTTGGTCGCGATCATCGAACCTCTTTTGTCGCCGTTGACCACCACCAGTATCGTCGTGATCTTTGTCGTCTTCATTCTTTTTCAATGGCAGGATCTACGCAATCGATTTGTCAGGCTGGCCGGATCGCAGGATATCCAGCGCACAACGGCAGCGCTCGATGAGGCCGGCCAGCGCTTGAGCAAGCTGTTCTTGACGCAGATTGCGTTCAACGCTGCTTTTGGACTGACGGTCGGCATTGGACTCACGTTAATCGGTGTGCCGTCGGCACCCCTTTGGGGTCTGATTGCAATGATCATGCGCTTTGTGCCGTATATTGGGGCGCTTATTTCCGCGGTTTTTCCGTTGATCCTGGCTGCAGCGGTCGGCACGGGTTGGCACATGCTGGTGCTTACGGCCGGGCTTTTTGCCGGCCTTGAATTTCTGGCGGGTCAAGTCATCGAGCCGTTGCTTTATGGCCACAGCACCGGGCTTTCGCCGGTTGCCATTATTGTATCAGCCTCGTTCTGGACGTGGCTCTGGGGACCGGTTGGCCTGGTCCTGGCGACGCCCCTTACCGTCTGCCTCGTGGTCGTCGGGCGGCATGTGGACCGGCTGCAGTTTCTCGACATCATGTTGGGGGATCAGCCGCCACTGACGCCGCCTCAGCTGGCCTACCAGCGCCTGCTTGCGGGCGATCCCATCGAGGCCGCCGAGCAGGCGCGCGAATTTCTGAAGGATGCCCCGCTGGAAGACTACTACGATTCGATCTTGCTAAATGGATTGAGTCTGGCCGCGGTGGACAGCCGGCTAGGTCATCTCGATGACGAAAGACTGGATCGAATTTTAACGACCGTCGCAGAATTAACCGGTGACCTGGATGCCCACAACGATGTCGAGGTGGCCGACGCCACGCCCGATAGCGGCGGCAATCTCGGGGCGCTTGTTGCCATCGAACAAGCTGAAACAACCGGTTTAGTGCCGGAGAAATGGAAATCGCCACGCGCAATCCTTTGCATTCCCGGATCGAGCAAGCTCGATGAAGCTGCCGCGATTGTTCTCGCTCAAATGCTTAGGCGTCGCGGATTTGGCGCCGCGGCGGAAAAGGCCGACTCTCTATCGATGACGCGCTTCTTCTCGCTGGATTTGGCCGATACGTCACTGATCTGCATTTGTTACGTCGAGCGGCCCTCTCATGCCAGAATGCAATATTCCGTTCGCCGGTTGAGCAAGAAAAACCCTGGCGGGAATGTCATCCTGGCGTTGCTGGGGCCGGAGATCGGTGCACCTTCGGCAAGCATGGGTCCAGACGTCGTCGAAGGACCGTTCAGCGTTGCCTTGAAGAGGGTCGGCGAGGCCGTTTCGACGGTATACGAAGACGCTACAACCTCGAACGACCATATTGCGCCCCACACCAACGTTTAGACCACAATATCGCCGCGTAGCGATCGGAATATTTCCTGGTTCCAACCGGTGCAGCCAGATAGGCAGTCGGTCAAATGTTGCGACGTGCGGCGCTCGTCCTTTCGATCCTGATCGCGGTAGCTGTCGCGCACGGCGCCATGGCCGCGCCCTATTCCTCGGTGGAAGCAGCTGTCTCGGACGATCCGCCATCGGCTGCCGGATCCGAAGTGAATGCTGCCGCAGACCGGCCGTCGACCGATTCCGGGTGTGCCGCCGGCGTCGCGTTCACGCGAGGTGTCAGATACGACGGCGACGAGGCGGACGTGCTGGACGCCGCGACGCCTCCGGTTGACCCTTCCGTTAGGCACCCGATCGTCGCGTTTCTCACGGCACGCGGCAGCGGTTCGGAAAAGGCATCGGATCTTCCGTCCTCCGTCGTGTCGTCGGCCATGTGCTTTGCGGCCGAACACGGCCTGGTCGTGTTCAACATCAGGTTCCGCGAAGGCAAGGAACTCATCCAAGGCGTCGAAGGCCGTCGCCGCCGGACTGTCGTGGATAGTGGAGAATGCCGATCTTTACGGCGGCAACGTCTACGAAATCGTCCCCGTCGGTTACGGCGATGCCGGTTCGAACCTTTTCGATGCGCTCTTAGCCGGGCACGCCGGTCTGAGCTACGACAACATCGCAGGTCTGGTGTTCGTGTCGGCGTCGCTCGGCGTGCGGGAAGGCGGCGATGCCGGGCCGAAATCGACGAAAGCTTACCGAGATTCCCATTCCAATCATATTGGCCTGGTCGAGGAACGACGGTTTCGATGTCAAAGCGCAGAACGAGAGCATGAAGAAGATTTTTTGCGATGCCGGGCACTGCCCCCGTACGGCCGAGCTCGAGAAGCCCGGCAACGCTGCTTCGGTATTCGATCTCGACGGCTCCAGCGGAACCCTACACGAACGGTTGCGGCAACTGATCAGCCAGTTGGATGCGCGCGGTCTCCCCTGACCGCGCACCTGCATTTCCAAGCACGGAAGCCGTCAAACCGACGGCTGCAACCGCGTAAGGCCCCACTGACAAAAAATCCGAACGATCAAGAAGCCTTCCTTAGATCCTTCGCACAGTTGCACTTGAGCTTCTTGCATTCGAAGACGGGAGCAAGCTGTGCCGCGTCGCTCAGGATCATCGGCCGGCCGAGAAGGAAACCCTGGACCTTGGTAGCGCCGATGTTGCGGAGCGTCTCAAGCTCCTGAACGGTTTCAACTCCTTCCGCGACGACCTCGCAGCCCATCTTCCGGCCAAACATGGTGATCGCGCGGGCCAATGTCTGGCGAGCGATATCCGAATCGATATTGCGCGTCAGCGCGATATCGAGCTTGATGAGATCCGGACTAAGGTCGAGAATATGCCGAAAGCTCGCATAGCCCGCGCCGACGTCGTCAATGGCAAGCCGCAGGCCGGCTGACCGGTAGTTCTCCAGACGGGCGCGCAGGGCCCCATAGTCCACGACCGGTTCATGCTCGGTCAGTTCAATGATCAGACGCTCGCACGGAAGCTCATCGAACACCTTCTCGAATTCGTCGCTGAAGATCGCATCCGGTGACAGGTTGAGCGATAGCGACGACTGTTGTGGCAGCGCCAGCAGACCCTTGGTCGCTTCTTCGACGGCCATGAATTCAAGCGTCGTGCCACGCCCGACTTCGACCGCCTCGTCGAACCAGTGATTCGGCGGGCGGGATGGCTCTGCCGGGATGCGCGCCAGCGCCTCGAAGCTCATCAGCTTGTTGTCCGACAGCCGGTAGATCGGCTGATAGACCATCACCACATTTCGGCCTTCGATGAGCTCATCGATCCGTTGTCGCTTTTCCAGGAGGCCGTTTCCGAACGCAACGGCGTCCTCGATCAGGCTTGAAACGACATCGGCGCACACCCGCACGACCTCAAGCTCCTTCTCGCCAAGGGCGGGATTTGGCTGACGGCTAAAGCAGCAAAACGTGCCATAGATCGATCCATTCAACAGCCGGATCGGAACGCTGATATGAGCGCCGACAGGCAGCTCATGCGTGGCCCTCATGGCGCTGGTGATGGGATTTTCCTTGGCGTCGTTCAAGAGCTGGGGCAATAGCCCGCGAGCGACGTAATGGCAGTAGCTTTCCACAGCAATGGAATGGACTGGCGGGCATGACCTTTCGCGCGACGAACGACTTTTTGGTTGGAATGCTCGCGGGGTATGAAAATTTCGACTATGCCTCGCAGCCGCTCACGGTCATTTTCACGGCGCAGGATGGACCACTGGCACCTACCTGGGATGGAAGCCATTGCCCGACCTGCGCTTCGAGGCCGGTCTGGCCTATTCGGCGCTCAGCCTCGATGGCGTCGCGGGAAGCGCGAGCGGCTCTTTCCCCGGCTACCGCATGCTGGCCACCGCGGGCTTGACCGGCAATTACAGGATCACCCCACAGCTGGAGTTCGAGCCGTCGATGCAGGTTTTCGCGCTGCTGGAAACGGAGCGAGCCTATATCGACAGCCTCGGGACCGCGCAAAGCGATCGCAACTTCTCGACCGGCCGCGCCAGCGTCGGCGCGAAATGGCTCTATCGCTCGCAATGGGGGGAACTGTCGGTCGTTCCCTATTTCGGCCTGTACGGCGACTACTATTTTTCGAGGGACTACAACAGCGCTGTTGGTGCCTTCGCTCGACGGCGCATCGCTGCGCGCGACGTCAGGCCTGACGGTCGCGATGGCCAGTGGCGCCCAGATCGCCGTTGGCGGTGAACTCGGTGGCATCGGCAGCGGAAGCTTTGACCTGTGGTCGGCGCGTGCCCGCATGGCGATGCCGTTCTAGAGTGACAATCCGCAGCGTTTACGTATTCAAAAGATCGGCTGTCGCGGGCGCGCGAAACGCAGAACCTGTCATCAGGTTTTTCGGCCGGCGAGGTGCAGGATGGTCCGAACGAAGCGCCTTGCCGACCTGATTGCAGAGGTCGGCGCGATCCATGTGAGGCCGGGAATAGGCCATCGAAAGTTCGATCAAGCGACTGCCCGCGGCGACGGGATTGAGTCCGATCGCAACCAGGACGTTGGACGCGACAGGTTCGTTCTCGCCAAAAGCAAGCAGCCGGAAGCCGAGGTTGCTGAAGGCGCGCTGCGCTTCCCTGACGTCTTTCAAGGCCTGATCATAGTCGCGGATCTCCCGCGAACTGACCGCAAGCTCCCTCGGCTTTGGAAACGAGAGGCTCTCGACAATGGATATTTGCCGCAGAACCGTGCGCCGAAGCTCGAAGAACGCCCGCAACGGCTGGCTCAGCAATTCGGAAACAAACCAGCTCAGGACCGCGGTGGCCGAGATCGTAACCAGATACACATACCATTGCATGTTGCTGCTGAACCTCGTTTAAAGTTCCGCGCCGTTCAACGTTGATCTTCTCAGAGTTATTCGACGTATCGGAGAGCCGAGCCGTTCTCCGCAGCCGCCGGGAGACTGGCCACCGCAGAACGATCGGAAGGCGGCGCGAACACCACTTTCGTCGCGAACAGGCCGCCGAGGAGCGCAAGGCCGAACGTCGCAAACCAGATCGTTCTGATCAACTCGAGCCCCACTTCGACAACTCCTGCGTGACCGGCAATTCCATTTTCGCCACGTCGGTCGACGCACTCAATCAACCTTAATAGAGCGTTATTCACAAGATCGAATCGATCGATGCGCGTTGCCGTCTTTAATTAGAGTTAACGCGACCGGCGCGTCGCGCGGCTCGTGACACTGATCGCAGATGCGGATTGGCGTGCACGAGAAGCACGCGTGGCAGGCGCGTCCGGCTTACCTGTACTCGACCGGGAAGCGGTGTCCGTATGCAGCGGCACCTTCAGTCAGTCCTGACTCTCCAGCAAGGCGTCGGCCGCGTCCGACATCGAGCTGCGATCCGAGACCAGTAGAAATTCGCCACGGCGCAAGGTATGAGCACTCGCGGTGACGACCGCTCGCTTCGGGCAAACGCCGAAGCAATTCGTCAAGATCAGTCGCGGCCGCTGGCTTTTCTTCGTACCCCTGCCCTTGAGTTCTGCTTTCAAACCGCGTTTGACGCTTTTGCCGTCGTACGCGCGCTTGAGGCATTTCCTGCAAACCAGAACGAGGTTGGCACGACGCGACTTTACGATCATGGGTGCGGAGATTTTTCATCCGCTGCATATGGGGTGAAAGATTTCGAGATTCCATCGCCGGGTGCAGCCGCACAGCAAGCGTCAACCGCGAAAAAAGCTGTTCCACGCCGGGAACGGAATCGTCCGATGCCACGTTGTCCGGGCATCATTGGAGGAGGAGACAGTCATGGGATTTGGAAGAGGCGCGTTGCTTTGGCTTTTGGGAGTGCCGCTCCCCATCGTAATACTGCTCGCATTGTTCTGGCATCACTGAGGATGTGCCCGGTGATGAAGGCCCTTGGCTATGCCGGGGGCCTTTTGCCGTCAGCTATTCGGCGGCTCGACTTGGTGCTGCCGATCTTCGGATCGACGCTCGTGGCCTTTTGATCTGTCTGATACAGCGTTCAGTGGCAGCGGGGCCAAGCCAAAGAAAATTACCCTTAAAGAAAAGGACTTTTGAAGAAAAAGGACTCTTGCAGGCATCGTCAATCGATCGTCAGGCAACGGTTGTTTTATCATTGCCATATTGCAGCACCTGCAATTTTTCCAGCGTGACGAGACCGCTATCCATCATGCCGTCGAGAACTGGCAGAAACTCATTGATCCTCTCTTCGGAATCGACGATTTCGATGACCAATGGCAAATCCATCGAAAGGCGAAGAATCTTGTCGGTGTGGATGAGGCTCGATTTGCCGAAACCCATCGGACCCCGCAACACCGTGGCGCCCGCCAGGTGCATTTCCCGCGCCTTCTTGACAATGGCCTCATAGAGCGGACGGCCATCGAACTTGTCGTTTTCACCGGTGAAAATCCGCAGAAGCAACGCTTGTTTCGGCATTTGCATTTTCAGCTCCTTACAAGACGATTGAGGCGTGCCGCCAGTGCATGACCGAGCCATACGCCGACGAGCCAGGTGATGACCGAGACCAACAGATAAATCAGCGCGGTCCAGGCATGGCCGGACTGCACAAGCCGCAAGGTTTCCAGACTGAACGAGGAAAACGTCGTATAACCTCCGCAAATCCCGACGATGACGAACTGTCTCTGTCGCGAACTGACGAACAATCTGCCGTCGGGACCGGTCAGCGCCGCATAAAATCCGATGGCGAACGAGCCGGTCACGTTGACGAACAATGTCCCCCAGGGAAAGCCGTCGCCGAACTGGCTCACGGAGAGAACGGAAACCAGGAAACGCGCCACCGCGCCGATGACGCTTCCGAGTGCGACCGCAATGTAAGACCCGCTCCTGTCCCAGAAGGACCGCCACCAGGACGGGCGGGGACGAGGCAGCGGACGGTTGTCGATCCGCTTGTCGACCGCAAGAGTCCGGTGGCGTGTTGTCCTGCATAGGCCGAGCCTCAGCCGAACGCGCGGGCGCCGGTAGCAAAGCCGACAGCAACGGCAACAAGACAGAGAGAAAGCGACAGCACGATATTCCCGGCGGCGCGCATCATGTCGCCGTCACGGGCGAGCGACAGGGTTTGAAGGCTGAAGGATGACACCGTGGTGTAAGTTCCGAGGATGCCGATCGCCGCGAATTGCCACGCTTTTTCGGCGGCAAAAATCCCGTGGCTGGCGGCCGATGCTCCCAGCATGCCCAGCAGGAACGCGCCGCTGACATTGACGACCACCGTCCCCCAGGGAAATGTCTCGCCGACACGCCGCGCCACAAAACCGGACAGCCAAAATCTCGCTGTCCCGCCGACAATGCTGCCAAGGGCAACCCACATCGCTCCGTTGATCGTATCCATCGCATGCCTCGCTCGCCGATCGACCCCTGGTCGGTCACTTTCAACGCGGCAGGAAGCCTGATCCTTTGCTCCGCGGCAATCGTCCTCAACAACACATCTCGCCGGTAGCGCGCATCATCGCTGTTTCGCGCGCGACGCAGCTATCCGACTTTGCGTTGAGATGAAGAAGCAGGCCCGAGCGGCAGATCGCCATAGCATAACCCCCGCATTCTCGACGCGGCAGGAGTCATCAGCCTTCATCAGGCGGTTTTGGGGAACCCCATCCCCTTGGATCGCAGGATGCTAGACGATGTCTGAGCGACGATCAACATAAACCGGGCGAGACGCGTCGTGGCCTGCGAGGCCGTCATTCCCGCGAGTACTCCCATCAATCGCAAGTGCGCCTCCAGGCGCAATCATGGACTTCGCTTGCTGCGGCAGCTGACCATCGCATAGTGACGGTTACACAGCGGCTCGATCATTCCGTGCAGGGATTGGTGCCGATGCGTACGCCCGATACCTGTGCAGCCAGCGCCTCGCGCGCGTAGGCACGCAACTCGTCGAGCGAGAAATAGCCGCGGCCGTGGGGCAATAGCCGTCCGCCAACCTTGTTCGCCGCAGCGGTCAGATCGTCGAGACACTTCGCCGGCCCGGCAGCCACGCCTTGAAACCGGATGCGCAGAGTCTCGCCATCACATCGTCGAGATGCGCGCGATCGCGGGTTTCGATCACGAGTTCGAGCAGCGTGCCCTTGGCCGGCAGGATGGAAAACGTCCGCTGGTGCGAAACCTCGACGATGTTGGCGCCGGCTTCCGCCAGCAGCGCCGCAACGGCGGCGAGCTGGCCGGGCCGGTCGACGATGTCGATTGCAAGCTGAGTCAGCCTGCCCTCGCGTGCGAGCTCGCGGGTCAGCACTGACGCGATCAGCCGCGTATCGATATTGCCGCCGGTCAGGATGAGCCCGACGTTCTTTCCGGCAAAGCGTTCCGGCGCCGACAGCATCGCCGCAAGCCCCGCCGCGCCCGCGCCCTCGACGACCGTCTTTTCGATCGAGATCAGCATCGACACCGCGCGCTCGAACTGGTCCTCCGTCACCAGGATGACGTCATCCACCAGACGGCGCACGATCTCGGTGGTGATCCGCCCGGGCGTCTTGACGGCGATGCCTTCGGCCAGCGTGTCGCCACGCATCGGCAACTGTGCGCCATTGATGGCGTTGTGCATGGAAGGATAAAGCCCGGCCTGGGCGCCGACGATACGCAGGTCCGGCTTCAGCGATTTGGCGGCAACAGCCATGCCGGAGATCAGCCCGCCGCCGCCGATCGGAACCACCAGCGTATCGAGCATCGGCACCGCTTCGAGCATTTCCAGCGCGATGGTGCCTTGCCCGGCGATCACAAGAGGATCGTCGTAGGGATGGATCAAGGTCATGTCGTGCGCTTTCGCATGCGCGCGCGCAAACTCGCCGGACTCCTCAAAGGTGGCGCCCGAAATGACGACCTCGGCCTCGTGCCGCCTGGTGTTCTCGACCTTCACCATCGGCGTACCAATCGGCATCACGATGACGGCGGGAATGCCGAGCCGCCGGGCATGGTAGGCGACACCCTGCGCGTGGTTGCCCGCCGACATCGCCACGACGCCACGCCGCCGCTGGTCCGGCGACAGCGCCTGCAGGCGGTTTAGCGCGCCACGTTCCTTGAAGCTGGACGTGAACTGGAGATTTTCGAATTTCAGCCAGACGCGGCAACCGAGAATGCCGCCCAGCGTGCGGCTTTCGTTACATTCGGTGACGATCGTCGCGCCGCGAATGGTTACGGCGGCATCCCTGACGTCAGCCAGCGTGATCGGCAGGGGTGCTTCAAGGGATGGGCTTGGCTGGTTGGGCATCTCGCGATTCGTTCGTCTGCGCGGCCGTCATATAGCCCGATATCCGGCCGTGTTGAAATGCCGCGTTCGGAAGGGAATCAGATTTGCCGATATTGCGGCACGGGAGAACAATGGCGGCAGTTCGCATCGCATGCGGGGAGCTTCGGGCGAGCTGGTTACCCGGACGGCCAAGGCGGTTCAGGTCAGTCGATAAATCCGCGCGCCCGCGTCAGATCTGCGCGGCGACCTTTTCCAGGCCGATCAGGCGAGCGAGCGTCCGCACCTCGTTCTTCTGGTCCTCGCGCAGCTGAAATAACAGCGGCATCGCGGCCGATTTGAGCTGCTGGACTTCCGCGGAGTCGGGGTCGATCGGCGTACCCGTCGCATGCGGGTCGGCCTGGCGGTTCGCGTGGATCTTGCGGGCCACCGCGCGCAAGGCGCTTTCCACCGCCGGCCAATAGGATTCCTGATCGGGCGAAAGCCTCAGGCGTTCCTTGATGCCGGCGATCTGAGCGTCACTGAGCAACGCATAGGATTTCTGTGGCGCAGGCCTGGCGGCGGCTTTCGGCGCTGGCGGCACGAGCGGCGTTTGCGGCATCGCGGCAGGCGCCACACCCCGTGGTGCGATGATTTGCGGCGGCGCGACCTCGGCGGCGGCCGGGGTCTGGGCGGCAAATGCCTGTCGCAGCGACTGTGTCACGTCGGGCGTGGTCGCGTCGGCCGGCAACGGTGCCGGCTCGAACGAGGCCAGCGCAAGCGTTGCAACTGCCAGCCGGTCGGTCTTGGCCGCTTTGTTCGATTCGGGATTGTCGGTAGCCTGCGAAACCGTTTGCGGCCTCGCATCCGGCATGCTGGTGCGGCCGAGAATGGTGGTGGCTGCTACGCCGACAACCAGGAAGCAGGTCAGCGCGATAATCGTAATCGCCCGCGTCAAGCAGCTCTCCGTTTCCGTTGACGAACCAAGGCTACTTTCCCCAGAACTGGGTACGAATTAAGGCTTAACAGTGCCCCGGCAGCGGCTTCGCACGCTCTAACGGCGCTGTTCGGGGCGAAAAAGCCGACAATCAGGCCGCGACGGCCAGTTCATAGGCATCCTGGATGTCGGCGACGATGTCGGAGGCCTCCCACAGCGCCTCCGGCGCCACCGATTGCAAGGTGATGGTCCAGTTGGCCTTCCTGGAGCGCGGCAGGCTGACGACGTCGAATTGCACGTTACGGCACAAGGGGTGCCGATCGAGCGCACGGGCAACCCGCCACCTGATCTCGTCGAGCGTAGCTGCCCTCTTGGCTTCTAAATCCATGTCATGCCCCCGTCGTTGGATCTTTTTGGCACAGCCGCCCCCTTTTGGCTGCCTTGACGGTTTTTGCGGCGAAATTGGTTAACGGCGCGTTAATGTGGAAAAGTCGCGGAACGATGGCGAGGCGCTGTCGTGGCTGGATGGCGGTTAAAGCCGGCCCCGGGCGGAAAGCGACGCCAACATCCGGGCTGCCAGACGTCATATCAACAAGGCAACCCGCGATTGCCGTAGCCCGGCGCGTTACTGACACAACGCGCGGGTGACGAAGGTGTCGGTACGGCAATCGCCGGGCTTTCGCGTGCGGCCAGGGATCAGCACTTTTGCCGAGCAGGTCTCAGCCGAATCGGTGAGCAGGCTCTTGCCCTCCTTGAAGCCCTTGGCCTGGCATAATTTGTCGGAGGCGGTCTTGCAGTCGGGCGCACCGTTCGCCGAGACCGGGCACACCGTCCGCCCGGTCACCATCAGCGGCGTGGTCAGGCGCGACAACGTATCGCTGGCGTCCTTGGCCGTATCTTTCGCGCGCTCATTGAAATCGTCGATGCTCTCGCCCGGACTCTTCAGCGTCGGCAGCTTGCCGAACATCTTGCCGATTTCGTTGATCAGGCCCGGATTTTCTTCGCGTGCGGGCGTATTGGCCGGCGCCGTTTCGTTTTGCGTGGGTTGCGTCGTCGCCGTCCCCTCGGCCGCTGGCTGCTGAGCCGGCGCTTGCTGGAGCGGCGCCGGCATCTTCTGGCTCAAGGTCGGCCCTGTCGCGATCATGAACACCAGCATCGCCAGCCCCGCGGACGCAACATGCCTTCCGGAAAACACCAACGGATGACTGGATCGAAGTATCATGACCGAAGCGTAACCCGAAGCGATCTGCCGGCAAAGCGCTTCACGCTAGATCAGCCGATAGGCGATATAGAATCCCAGCAGCAAAATAATGGTCAGGACGGCCACCCAGAAGGTCAGTCGTTTTTCCAGTTCGGCGCGAATGAAATCGCCATACCTGTTGAGCAGCACTGCGACCACGAAGAATCGTCCGCCGCGGGCAACGATTGAGCACAGCACGAACAGCCAGATGTTGTAGCCGGCAAATCCGGATGTGATGGTGACGAGCTTGTAGGGGATCGGCGTCAGTCCCTTCAGCAGGATGATGACCGCACCCCATTGCGCATAGGACGCGCGAAACGCCTCGACCTTGCCTTCCAGGCCGTAGAGATGGATCAGCCAGTGCCCGAGCGAATCGTAGAGGACCGCGCCGATCAGATAGCCGAGTATCCCTCCGGCGACCGACGCCGCCGTGCACACACCCGCGAACAGCCATGACCGTCGGGGTTGCGCCAGCGACATTGGCAGCAGCATGATATCGGGGGGAACCGGAAAGAACGAGCTTTCGGCGAAGGCTACGGCTCCGAGAATCCAGAGCGCATATGGCTTGTGGGCGGCGTCGATGCACCAGTCGTAAATCCGTCTCAGCATGGCGCGATCAACCATCATGGGACGAATTTGTCCATGCCGGACGGACCAGGAATTTTAGCCAGCAATTTAGGTGGGATCCCGCGAGGGACGCGAAATGCCTAGTGACGCTTGCGCAGCGCCCGGCTTTCAAGCGCGACAATCGGTCGCCGGGCGATCCGAGGCGGGGTGGTCGCCTTCGGCATTTTGACCGGCGATTTCGGCAGCTTCTCGGCTATTCCGAGCATGTGCTCGCGCCGCTCCATTTCCTGCCACACATCCTCGGGCACCACGCCGGACCCCGCCCACAGCACGGTGAGGTTATAAAGAAGGTCGGCGCTCTCACGGACCACGGCGTCGCGCTTGCCGTTGACGGCATCGATCACGACCTCGATGGCTTCCTCGGCCAGCTTCTTCGCCATCTTGGCCGGACCACGCTGAAACAGCCGTGCGGTTCGCGAAATTGCCGGATCGAGATCCTTGGCCGCGATGACTGCCTGGTAAAGCCGTTCGAGCGAATCACTCATCGCTCCGAGGCTAGTCCAAACCCATGGACAGCGTGTTAACAACCGGTTTCAAACTGCAAATGTCACAAAAGATTCATCGGCCGCCCGGAGACAGCCGATGCCGATTATTTGCCGATCATTCGGTGAATGCCTTGCAGCCGCTGGCCGGCGGGACCCGACGGATGGATCAAGGATGAAATGGCATGACCGGCATTCCTGCCGGGCGAAATCCCGGTCGACGCGCCATCCACACGGGCTTGTGACATCCGTCGTTCCGGATCATGCTCGCCGCATTGTTTCATGCTTTGCCCCGGGCGCCCGTTTCATGTCGCTGCTTCGCCTTTACACTCGCGTGTTGAAACTGCTCGGCAAGGAAGCGCGGCTGGGCTGGATTCTCGCCGGCGCCAATTTGCTGCTGGCCGGTGCGCAATTCGCCGAACCGGTCCTGTTCGGCCGCATCGTCGACGTGCTCTCCGGCAAGCCCGCGACCGGGACGTTCGGATCATCCTCGGCGTGGCCGCTGTTGGCGGCCTGGGCGGCGTTCGGCCTGTTCACCATTCTGTGCAGCGCCGTGGTCGCGCTGCATGCCGACCGGCTCGCGCATCGCCAGCGTCAGGCGGTATTGACCGACTATTTCGAGCACATCATGCAGTTGCCGCTGACTTTCCATACCGGCACCCATTCCGGCCGGCTGATGAAAGTGATGTTGAACGGAACCGACTCGCTGTGGCGATTGTGGCTTGGATTTTTTCGCGAGCATTTCGCCGCGATCATGTCGCTGGTGGTGTTGCTGCCGCTCGCGCTCTACATCAACTGGCGGCTCGCCATCCTGCTGTTCGTGCTATGCGTGGTGTTCACGGTGCTGACCACGCTGGTGGTGCGCAAGACCTACGGCATGCAGAGCGAGGTCGAGGCGCACTACAGCGACCTCTCCGCCCGCGCCTCCGATGCGCTCGGCAACGTCGCGCTGGTGCAAAGCTTCGTGCGCATCGACGCCGAGGTGCAGGGCCTGCGTTTTGTCGCCAACAAGCTATTGGCGGTGCAGATGCCGGTTCTGTCGTGGTGGGCGCTGGTCACCGTGATCACCCGCGCGTCGACCACCATCACGGTGCTGGCGATCTTCACCGTCGGCATCATGCTGAACCAACAGGGCCTCACCTCGGTCGGCGAGATCGTGATGTTCGTGAGTTTTGCGACCATGCTGATCCAGAAGCTCGAACAGGTGGTCGAGCTTCATCAACAGCGTGTTCATGGAAGCGCCGCGGCTGCAGGAATTCTTCAACGTGCTCGATGCCGTTCCTGCCGTCCGCGACCGCCCGGATGCGATCGATACCGGAAGGCTGTCAGGCCTCGTCGAATTCAACGACGTTACCTTTTCCTATGACGGCAAGCGGCCTGCGGTCGAAGACCTTTCCTTCACCGCCCTGCCCGGCCAGACCATCGCGCTGGTCGGCTCGACCGGCGCCGGCAAGTCGACCGCGATCGCGCTGCTGCACCGCGCCTTCGATCCGCAATCCGGCTTCATCAAGATCGACGGCATGGATGTCCGCGGCCTGACGCTGGCATCGCTGCGGCGAAACATCGGCGTGGTGTTCCAGGAAGCGCTGCTGTTCAACCGCTCGATCGCCGACAATTTGCGTGTCGGCAAGCCGGACGCCAGCGACGAGGAAATGCGCGCCGCCGCGGCGCGCGCGCAGGCGCTGGAATTCATCGAGCGCGGCGAGAAGAAATTCGATAGCAATGTCGGCGAACGCGGACGGATGCTGTCGGGTGGCGAGCGCCAGCGACTGTCGATCGCGCGTGCGATCCTGAAGGATCCGCCGATCCTGATCCTCGACGAGGCCACCAGCGCGCTCGATGCCGCAACCGAGGCCAAGGTCAATGCCGCTCTCGATGAAGTGATGAAGGGGCGCACCACGTTCGTGATTGCGCATCGGCTTTCGACCATCCGCAATGCCACGCGTATCCTGTTGTTCGAAGCCGGCCAGGTGATCGAAAGCGGAACCTTCGATGAACTGGTGGCAAAAGGCGGTCGTTTCGCGGAACTCGCACGCGCCCAATTCATGGTCGAGCCGAATATGGCGCAGAAAACTGCGCGTGGCGCGCTCGCGCAGGACATGACAGGCACGGCTGTCAAGATTTGAGCCGCGTCGAAATTCGGCCCATTTCGTCCATGATTTAAGCGGACAAGCTCTGTTCTGGATCGGCAAGCCGGTATAGGTTTGCAGCCGCCGTGAGCTGCGGCGCAAGACGCGCCCGAAAGCCGCAAGCTCAAAACCCGAAGTCACATGTCCTCCTGGATGGGGACTTAAACGACCGGAAATCGGATAGTGCATTTTTCTCGCCTGCTGCGTAGTTCGTCGTTGAAATGGATCATTGTCGGCGTGGCGCTTGCGGTCGCCGCGCCGCGCGCAGCACAGGCGGAAGCGCTGCTGCTGATCGAGGCCGACACCGGCAAGGTGCTGCGGGCCGAAAACGCCACCATGCCGTGGTACCCGGCGTCGCTCTCCAAGTTGATGACGGCCTACGTTACGCTGAAGGCGGTCAAGGAAGGACGCCTCTCGCTCGATACGCTTCTGACGGTCTCGCCTGTCGCCGCCTCGCAATCGCCCTCCAAGATGGGTTTCAAGCCCGGCACCCAAGTCACGGTCGACAACGCGCTCAAGATGATGCTGGTGAAGTCGGCCAACGATATGGCCGTGGTGCTGGCCGAAGGCGTCGGAGGGTCGATCGACGGCTTCGCGACACAGATGAACGAAGCCGCGCAACATCTCGGCATGACGCAGACGAGCTACGTCAATCCAAATGGCCTGCCTGCCGACGGCCAGATCACCTCGGCGCGCGATATGGCGATCCTCGCCCGCGCCATCATCCGCGATTTGCCGGAATACGAATATTTCGTCCACATTCCCTCGATCCGTTTCGGCCGCCGGGTGACGCAGAATTTCAACAAGCTGATCGGACGCTATCCCGGCGCCGACGGCTTCAAGACCGGCTTCATCTGCGCATCCGGCTACAATCTGATCGGCTCGGCCACGCGTAACGGCAAGCGTCTGATTGCGGTGGTGATGGGTGCATCGTCCGGCATGATGCGCGCGGTGCGCGCCGCGCAATTGCTCGATCGCGGCTTTGCCGGAAACAATTTGTCGTGGTTGCAGCCCTCGCTCGGCAACGTGGAAAACCTGGTGCCGATCGATGCGTCGCCGCCCGACCTGCACGAGCAGATGTGCGGTCCGCACCGCAAACGGCCGGCCAGCGACGAGGACGAAGACACCGTCGCCAACAACGCCGGCGCTTCCGGCACCGGCGAATCCAGCGTGACGTTCTTTGCAGCAGGATTGCAGGCGCCGATGCCGAAGCCTTCGGAACTGCTGGCAGGGCCGGCCGCGGCGTCGGAGCCGATTCCGGTCTATACCGGACCGACGCGAACGGGCGCGGCATTGATTGCCGCGATCGCTGCCGACACCTCAACGCAGACGTCGCGGCCGCACGGCAAGCAATCGCACCATGCAGCGAAAAAGCCCGACGCTGTCGCCGAGGCCAAGGATGCCGGCAAGGACAACGGGAAGGATACCGCCAAAAATACGGGCGCCAAGTCCGTCAAGCATGCCAATGCCAAGTCGGACGCCTCGTCCAAATCCACCGATCAGGCGGCTGCCAAGCCGGCAAAGCCGAAGACGGCCGCCAAACCCGGCGCCAAGCCTGCACCAAAAAATACCAACGGCTGATAGCGTACCCTCCCCCGACTTGGCTGGCGGCGATCCGCCAACGATACGCCTGTCATCGTGCCAGTCCCGGTATCGCTGCTGGCACTGGCCGCCGCTTGCCACGGGCGGCCCGATTGCCCAATATCGTTCCAAATCAGCGATGCCGAAAAACATTCTGCCGCAATCCGCGGAAGGTGAATCGGAGGGAAACCCATGGAGCGGATCTGGCTCAAGCAATATCCGGCTGGCGTGCCCGCCGATATCGACGTGACCCAATACGCCTCTCTCGTCGAGCTGTTGGAAGAAAGTTTTGCGAAATTCAGGGATCGCAAGGCTTTCATCTGCATGGACAAGTCGATCAGCTACCGCGATCTCGATCAGATGTCGCTGGCCTTGGCCTCCTTCCTGCAAAGCAGGGGCCTGCAAAAGGGCGCCCGCATCGCGCTGATGATGCCGAACGTGCTGCAATACCCGATCTCGACCGCGGCCGTGCTGCGCGCCGGCTATGCGGTGGTCAACGTCAATCCGCTCTACACGCCGCGCGAACTCGAGCACCAGCTGAAGGATTCCGGCGCGGAAGCCGTGATCGTCCTGGAAAACTTTGCCAGCACCGTGCAGAAGGTGATCGCCAACACCCAGGTCAAGCATGTCATCGTCGGCAGCATGGGCGATCTGCTCGGGCTCAAGGGCGTGATCGTCAATCTGGTGGTGCGCCGGGTCAAGAAGATGGTTCCGGCCTTTTCGCTGCCGAACGCCACCAGCTTCAACGACGCGGTCGCCGCCGGCCGCAACATGAAGCTCAACAAGCCGAAACTCGCGCCCGACGACGTCGCTTTCCTGCAATATACCGGCGGCACCACCGGCATCTCCAAGGGCGCGACGCTGCTTCACCGCAACATCCTCGCCAACGTGTTGCAGAACGATGCATGGCTACAGCCGGCGTTGAAGAAGCCGCCGCATGTCGAGCAGTTGTTCATCGTCTGCGCGCTGCCGCTCTATCACATCTTCGCCCTGACGGCGTGCTTCCTGCTGGCAATGCGCGCCGGCGGCGTCAACCTCCTGATCCCCAACCCGCGCGACATGGCGGGCTTCATCAAGGAACTGTCGAAGTACCAGGTCAACAGCTTCCCGGCCGTCAACACGCTGTACAACGGGCTCCTGAACAGCCCGGGCTTCGACAAGCTCGACTTCTCCAAGCTGAAAAACTCGGTTGGCGGCGGCATGGCGACGCAAAAGGCGGTCGCGGAGAAATGGCTCAAGGTCACGGGCTGCCCTTTGTCGGAAGGCTACGGCCTGTCGGAGACCTCGCCGACCCTGACCTGCAATCCCGCCGACGCCGATGGTTTCTCCGGCTCGATCGGCATTCCCGTGCCTTCGACCTGGCTCTCGATCCGCGACGATGACGGCAACGAATTGCCGCTCGGCGAGGCCGGCGAAATCTGCGCCAAGGGCCCACAGGTGATGGCCGGCTACTGGAACAGGCCGGACGAGACGGCGAAGGTGATGACCGCGGACGGCTATTTCCGCACCGGCGACATCGGCGTGATGACGCCGGACGGCTACACCAAGATCGTCGACCGCAAGAAGGATATGATCCTGGTGTCGGGTTTTAACGTCTATCCTAACGAAATCGAGGAAGTGATCGCGGGCCATCCCGGCGTACTGGAATGCGCCGTGATCGGCGTTCCGGACGCCAAATCGGGCGAAGCCGTCAAGGCGTTCGTCGTCAAAAAGAACCCGGCCGTGACGGCCGAGGACATCATCAAGTTCTGCGGCACCCAACTCACCAACTACAAGGTACCCAAGCAGATCGAATTCCGCACCAACCTGCCCAAGACCAATGTCGGAAAAATCCTGCGCCGCGAGCTGCGCGACGAAAAGAAGGCCGCGGCTTAGGCAGCGTGATGCTCCATGCGATTCCGGGATGCGCGCCGTGCGCCTGGGATGAGATCCTCGGTCATCACAGCACGTGAACCGGATTTACTCCCGGCTTGCAAAACGATCTAAGACTCCTCTCGCACCACAAGGAGAATTGACGATGACCATCAAAGTTGGCGACAAGCTGCCCGAAGCGAAGTTTCGCGTGATGACGGCGGAGGGCCCGCAGGTCAAGACCACCGACGATATCTTCAAGGGCAAGAAGGTCGCACTGTTCGCGGTGCCCGGCGCCTATACCGGCACCTGCCACAAGATGCATTTGCCGAGCATTTTCCTGAACGCCTCCGCCATCAAGGGCAAGGGCGTGAACACCATCGCGATCGTCTCGGTCAACGACGTCTTCGTCATGAACGCCTGGAAGCGCGATACCGATCAGCGCGACGAAGCCACCTTCCTCGCCGATGGCAATGCCGAATTCGCCAAGGCGATCGGCATGGAGCTGGATGCATCCGGTAACGGGCTCGGCATCCGCTCCAAGCGTTATTCGATGCTGGTCGACGACGGCGTGGTCAAGACGTTCAACCTTGAGCCGGCGCCCGGCAAGGTCGAGGTT
Organism: uncultured Alphaproteobacteria bacterium; assembly: GCA_963806075.1. Classification (GTDB taxonomy): domain Bacteria; phylum Pseudomonadota; class Alphaproteobacteria; order Rhizobiales; family Xanthobacteraceae; genus Bradyrhizobium. Next base: position 33,736 of record CAWDWT010000020.1, on the reverse strand, counting down.
TCCGGCGGCGACACGCTGCTCGGACAGCTGTAAGCGCTGACCAGACGCGACCAAGTCAAGTGATGACGTCATGCCCGGCCTTGTGCCGGGCATCCACGTCTTTGCGACCGAAGAAGACGTGGATGGCCGGGACGAGCCCACGGCTGTCCGGCTCGTTTTTTGCTGGGCAAGGTGCACGGCATTGATTCTAATAGTGTCCAGAGTTTTGCGACTCAACTGGACATGAAAAGGATCAGCGCCGTGCCGCATATGAATACTGTTTTCCGCGACATTTTGAAACTGATTCCCTGGTTGGAGTTCGACAAGCTTGTGAAGCTGCACGGCAGCGACGAGCTGGCGCGTAGTTTCACAACCAAACGTCAATTGCTGGCGCTGTTGTATGGGCAATTGTCGGGCGCTTGTTCGCTTCGCGACATCGAAGCTTCGATGACCAGCCATCAGGGGCGGCTCTATGAACGTCCTGTACCGACGTCATCACCCGCGAAGGCGGGCGATCGAGTATTCCAGAGCGTTCTTCGACTAATGCGGGCGCGCTGGACATGCTGGTGTCGTTCGGTCAATCCCCGATCGATTCTGGAACGGGCACCGTGCGATGACGGCGGTGGCTTTATTCCTCTCCCGCATGGGGAGATGGGAAGAGAGAGACGCCTCTCGCTCGCAAAAACTCGTACGCGCAACTCTATTCATCTTCACCCATCCCTTCAACCTCGCCATCGCGACGCCTTCGCGGGCGAGTTGATCGGCGCGTTCGTTTTCGTCGTGGCCGGCGTGGCCCTTGATCCAGTGCCAGCGCACCTGATGCGGCTTGAGCGCGGCATCGAGCCGTTGCCAGAGATCGACGTTCTTGACCGGCTTCTTGTCACTGGTGCGCCAGCCGTTCTTCTTCCAGCCATGAATCCAGCCGGTGATGCCCTGGCGGACATACTGGCTGTCGGTGACGAGATCGACGGTGCAGGGTTTTTTCAGAGCCTCCAGCGCCGAGATCGCCGCCATCAGCTCCATGCGGTTGTTGGTGGTGTGCGGCTCGCCGCCCTTCAATTCCTTTTCGACGTCGCCGAATTTGAGAATCGCGCCCCAGCCGCCGGGCCCGGGATTGCCCGAGCAGGCGCCGTCGGTATGAATGACAACCGTTGGAAGCTCGCTCACGCCACCAGCCCCGAGACCGCGATGCCGTAGTCGCGCATGCTGGTGACGCCCTGCTGGAAGCGTAGCTTGCGGACGTATTCCAGCGGATCCTTTGGCCGCACCAGCGCGCCTTCGGGAACGTTGAGAAAATCCACCAGCCGGGTCAGCAGAAAACGCAACGCCGCACCGCGCGCCAGCAACGGCAGCGCGTCCTGCTCGGCGCCGGTCAATTCGCGCTCCCGGCCATAGGCGTTGAGAAAAGCGCGCGCCTTGGTGACGTTGAACGAGCAATCGTTCTCGAAACACCAGGCGTTGAGGCAGATCGCGACGTCATAGGCGAGCATGTCGTTGCAGGCGAAGGTGAAGTCGATGAGCCCGGAAACACTTTCACCAAGAAAGAACACATTGTCCGGAAACAGATCGGCGTGAATGACCCCGAGCGGCAAATTCGTCGGCCAGACATTGCCTTCGAGATGATCGAGCTCCGCGCCGATGAATGCGCGCAGACCGTGCTGCACCTCGTCGGCGCGCGAGGCGGCCTGTTCGAACAGCGGACGCCAGCCGGAGACCGACAGCGCGTTGGCGCGCGACATCGCAAAACCCTGCCCGGCGAGATGCATTTTCGCCAGCGCCTGGCCGACGCCGGCGCAATGCACTGCCGTCGGCTTGCGCGGCCAGATGCCTTCCAGGAAATTGATGATCGCCGCGGGCCGGCCGGCCAGCGTGCTCAGCGTCTCGCCGTTCCTGTTCTTGAGCGGCTGCGGGCAATTGATTCCGTGCGAGGCCAGATGCGTCATCAGGCCGAGGAAGAACGGCAGGTCGGCCCGCGCGACGCGCTTTTCGTACAGCGTCAGGATGAAGTATCCCGCGCCGCTATGCAGCAGGAAATTGGAGTTCTCGACGCCCTCGGCAATGCCCTTGTAGGACAAGAGTTCGCCGATGTCGTATTGGCCAATGAACGCCGCGAGCTCGTCGGCGGCGACGTCGGTATAGACCGCCATCGCGGCTACTCGGCTGCGTCGGGCCGCAGCGAGCGCGGCAACGGAAAGAATTCGTTCTCTTCCGCGGCCGAGACCGTCTCCACATGCAATTCAAAGCGTTCGGCGAACGCGCCCATGATCTCTTCGACGATCACTTCCGGCGCGGAAGCGCCCGCGGTGATGCCGAGGCTCCTGATGCCCTCGAACCGCTCCCAATCGAGATCGTCGGCGCGCTGCGCCAGCACCGCGATCGGGCAGCCCTCGCGTTCGGCGACTTCACGCAGCCGCTGCGAATTCGACGAGTTCGGCGCGCCGACCACGATCAGGGCGTCGACCACCGGCGCTACCTTCTTGACCGCGAGCTGACGGTTGGTGGTGGCGTAGCAGATGTCTTCCTTGTGCGGCCCCGAGATATTGGGGAAACGGCCTTTCAGCACCGCGACGATCTCGGCAGTGTCGTCGATCGACAACGTCGTCTGGGTCACGAAGGCAAGGTTGTTCGGATCCTTCGGAGCGAAGGTCAAAGCATCTTGTGCCGTCTCGATCAGAGTCACCGCGCCCGGCGGCAACTGCCCAAGCGTGCCCACCACCTCGGGATGATGGGAATGCCCAATCAGGAGAATTTCGCGGCCGCGCTTGAAATGGATCGCCGCCTCCCGGTGCACCTTGGTGACCAGCGGGCACGTCGCATCGAGCGAGAAGAAATTGCGGGACTTGGCGTCCGCGGGGACCGATTTGGGAACCCCGTGGGCCGAAAACACCACCGGTGCAGTGGTATTATCCGGGATTTCGGCCAGTTCCTCGACGAAAATGGCGCCCTTGGTCTTCAGGCTGTCGACCACATAGCGGTTGTGGACGATCTCATGGCGCACATAGACCGGGGCACCATAGAGTGTCAGCGCCCGTTCCACCGTGTCGATGGCCCGCACCACCCCGGCGCAGAAGCCCCGTGGCGAACAAAGCACGATTTTCAGGGCCGGTTTTGCCTGCATAAATACCCGATCTCGGACCGAATCACCCCTCGCCCATGGTACGGGGAAGAGGTAGTTGCGCTAACGACTTGGGACCGCTTTCGGGCGCTGTCAAGGCCGTTTAGCAGGCCATTGCGCGGTTAGCCCCGGACAGCTTATATTGCGTGTAATTCCAGTCATCGCTGATGACCACGGCTTCGCCTCCAAAAGAGGTGGGCGAAGCGCAAAGGAGATTTGCCATGAGCAATGCACCGCTGATGCCAAAGGCGACGGCCGTGTGGCTGGTCGACAATACGGCGCTGACCTTCGACCAGGTGGCCGATTTCACCAAGATGCATCCGCTCGAGGTCCGCGCCATCGCCGACGGCGACGCCGCCCAGGGCATCAAGGGCATGGACCCGATTTCGACCGGCCAGCTCACCCGCGATGAGATCGAAAGGGGCGAGAGCGACCCGAACTATCGGCTCAGGCTCGAGGAAAGCAAGGTGACGCTGCCGCCGGCCGCCAAGAAGAAGGGCCCGCGCTACACCCCGGTATCGCGTCGCCATGAGCGGCCGAGCGCGATCCTGTGGCTGGTGCGCAACCACGCCGAGTTGAAGGACGCCCAGATCATGCGGCTGGTCGGCACCACCAAGACCACGATCGCCAGCGTCCGTGACCGCACCCACTGGAATGCCTCGACGTTGACCCCGATGGACCCGGTGACGCTCGGCCTGTGCTCGCAGATCGAGCTCGATTTCGAGGTGCAGCGCGCGGCCAAGGAAAAACCGGCCGACACCACCTATGGCGGCGCGACCCTGCTGCCGGCCTCCGAAACCACGCGCAAGGAAGCGGAATTCGAGCCATCGGAAAAGGAGCGCGACGACCTCAACGTCGATGCGGTGTTCGCCAAGCTGAAAAACATCGGCGGCAAGAAGCCCGAGGACGAGTAAGCTCTCGCCCTCGCAACAGATGCAATTCGGAACGCGGCGGCTCACCCCGCCGCGTTTTTGTTTGAGGTGCACAGACTCTCTTTTCGTCATGGCTTGTCCAGGCTTGTCCCCGGCGTCCACGCTTCAACTACGACTCAAAAGAAAGACGTGGATGGCCGGGACAAGCTCGGCCACGACGAAGGAAACTCAACAACGGATTGCCACAACGAGTACAATCGTCATTGCAAAAGAACCGTCATTCCGGGACGCGCGTCGCGCGGGCCCGGAATCCATACGCCCTTTGGCGATGTTCATGATGACGGAGTTCCGCGCTCAACACAAAAACAGCGAGTACGATTCCGGGCTCGCGACTTCGTCGCGCCCCGGAACGACGGCGGCTGCCCCGTAACGCTACGGATTGTTTTGATCCGCAGAAAGATGGCAAGTGCGCCGATACGGAGGGCGCATCTTTGACAGGAACCTCTTTTCGACTTGCGCTGCTGCTTGGGGGAGCGGCGTTCCTGTTCAAATAAGCTGCCGACGGGATTAAGTCAGGGCAGCCTGAGCTAGCGACGTCAGCCCGACGTCGCAAACGTTTTGCCATCATCCGGAATTCTCGTCTACGCGGCGAGCGTGATGCCGGTATTGGCCGTACGGGAAGGCGCTGGTTCGAACCCGGAGGCTACCTCAATCTCTTTCGCGAAGCTGTTCTTCCAGAGTTTCCGATTAGCTCGCGCGATGACGACATCGTCCCCAATCAGGGCCGCCCATCGCACCGATTTACGTAGCAGGGGCGCCCACGGCATCGGCGCGGGATAGAACCGGACTGTCGTTGCCGATCACACGCGTCCGGCGGATCTCCGTGATGTAAGCCAGGACGAGGGAAACCCAGACGATGCCGTAGAGCAGCATAAAGCAGCTTGAGTAGATGCCGAGCAGATCAAGCAGCATGCCGAAGAGAACCGGCAGCAGGAAACCGCCGAGGCCACCCGCAAGGCCGACAATGCCCGACACCGGACCCATGTCGGCCGGAAAATCATCGCTGATATATTTGAAGGTCGATGCCATGCCGCAGGCCAAGGCGACGCCGAGTACAAACAGCAGCATCGCAAAGCTCCAGGAGGGCAAACCCAGATGGAATGTCGCCGGCCCGTGGATGGTCTGGACCACGAAATCGGACTGCGGGTATGATAGCAGGAACAGGCAGATCCAGGCGACCCACAGCACCCACCAGGTGATGTTGTGTGCCCCGAACCGGTCTGACAGATATCCACCCAATGCGCGCAGCACACCCGCCGGCAGCGCGAAACTGGCCGCCATCAGTGCGGCCTGATCGATCGGGAAATGATACTCATTGACGAAATATTGCGGCATCCAGATGGATATCGCCGTAAACCCGCCGAACACGAGCGAGTAATACTGGCAATATTTCCAGACGCGGGGGTCGCGCAGAACCGCGAGTTGTTGGCGGATCGGCACGGCGTTGCCCGACCGTCCCGGGTCCGGGGCTGACAGTAGCCAGAACAACGCCGCGGTGATCAGCAGGGCGACGGCATAGACCCGGGGCACGCTCTGCCACCCGTACGCAGCCACCAACGGCGGCGCCACGAACATATTGATGGCGGCCCCGGTCGTGCCAGCGCCGAATACTCCCATCGCGAGACCCTTCTTCTCCTTTGGGAAAAACCGCGAGGTATAGGGCGTGCCGACTGCAAACGAAGCGCCGACCAGCCCCAGTGCCAGCCCCAACAGCAGGAACTGCCAAAGTTCGGTCGCGTAGGACGACAACCAGAGCGGCACGGCACACACGACCAGCAGGATGAACATGACGATGCGACCGCCAAACCGGTCCGTCCAGATGCCCAGCGGCAGGCGAAACAGGGCGCCGGTCAGCACCGGCGTGGCGGTCAGCAGGCCGAATTCCGAAGCGTTGAGTCCGAGCTCCTTGCGGATCGGGATGCCGGTAACTCCGAACATCAGCCAAGCCGCGAAGCAGACCGCAAAGGCGAGCGTGCTGACCAGCAGCACACGCATCGCGAGGCCAGAAGGAATGGGAGCGACCGTGTCCATGTTCGGGCTCCCTGTCTTGAAGGGACGAAATCGGCTTCGAATTAGACCAGCGGATCGAGCGAAAAGTGGCAAACGCCACTGCGGAACTGGACGGTCTCCGCCGCGACCAAGCATGCCAAACCGCACCATGCTTGACAAGGCGCGAGAGAATGTCTCGCGCGTCATGCGCCCACGCTGCAGTCGCAGCAAAGATGGTGTCCGTGCCGAGCGCCTGGGAGCGACGCTCCTGTTCAACAAGCCGTCGGCGAAATTTCGGTCGGCGCTTCCTAGCCAGCGACACCCGCTCGACGTTGAAAGCCTGCTGCTATCGAGCGGAATATCACGAGGACCGGACGCGCCTGACGCTCCGTTACGGCGTGTTCGGATGGTTCAGCATGTATTCGCCGAGATTGCGCTGGGCGCGGTCGGAGCGGGCTTCGGCGTTCAGGCGCTGGACGTCGCGATCCTTGCGGCAGGCGATATATTCCGGCGAGCCCTGCTTGACATTGTTGGCGCGGCAGAACGCGTCGTCGTCATCGCCATCGGCATTGCGCATCACCGAATTGCCCCGCTCGAGGCAGCCGCCGAGCAGACGGCGCGATCAGCAGCAGCGCGATCAGAGGTGTGGCAAGGTGCAGGCGCATACGAAATCCAGTCGGTTCTCAGTATTCGTCATTGCCGGGCAAAAGCGCGAAGGCGCGTCTTTACGTCGAGATGACCCGGCAATCCATCAAAAAGATGGCAAGCTTTCTTTGGAAGAGGATGGATGCCCGGGTCAAGCCCCGGGCATGACGACGGTGCGTGAGGCGACGTGAGGCGCGTCGGGCGTAGAAGCGCAATTCCTCCGCCTCGCCATCCGCCTCACGCCCTGCCCTTCAGCGCCTCGCCGATCTCGTCCAGTACCTTGGGGTCCTCGATGGTCGCGGGCATCGTCCAGGGTTCACCGTCGGCGATCTTCTTGATGGTGCCGCGCAGGATCTTGCCGGACCGGGTTTTCGGCAACCGACCGACCGTGATCGCGAGCTTGAATGCCGCCACGGGTCCGAGCTTTTCCCGCACCAGCGCCACTACATCCTTTTCGACTTCGGCGGGCCCGCGGGTCACACCCGCCTTGAGCACCAGGAAACCGCAGGGCACTTCGCCCTTGACGGCATCCTTGATGCCGAGCACCGCGCATTCGGCGACGTCCGGATGGGAGGCGAGAATCTCTTCCATGCCGCCGGTGGAGAGCCGGTGGCCCGCGACGTTGATGATGTCGTCGGTGCGACCCATCACATAGAGATAGCCGTCCTCGTCCTTGTAGCCCGCATCGGACGTTTTGTAATAGCCGGGGAATTCGTTGAAATAGGCTTCCTTGCAGCGCTCGTCCTGCTCCCACAAGGTCGGCAGGCAACCCGGCGGCAGCGGCAGCTTGATGACGATCGAACCCATGCTGCCGGCAGGCAGCCGCTTCGCCGCTTCATCGACCACGTCGACCTGATAGCCCGGCATCGGCACCGTCGGCGAGCCATGCTTGACCGGCAACTGGCCGAGACCCATCGGATTGCCGGCGATGCACCAGCCGGTCTCGGTCTGCCACCAATGATCGATCACCGGCACATTCAACCGCTGCTCGGCCCATTCCACCGTCGGCGGATCAGCGCGCTCGCCGGCGAGAAACAGCGTGCGAAATTTCGAAAGATCGTACTGACGGATGAATTTTCCTTCCGGGTCTTCCTTCTTGATGGCGCGAAACGCGGTGGGCGCGGTAAAGAAGGCCACCGCCTTGTGTTCGGAGATCACCCGCCAGAACGCACCGGCGTCCGGCGTGCCGATCGGCTTGCCCTCATACATGATCGACGTGGTGCCATGGAACAGCGGCCCGTAGACGATGTAGCTGTGGCCGACCACCCAGCCGATGTCGGAGGCGCACCACCAGACCTCGCCGGGCTTGACGCCGTAAAGGTTCAACATCGACCATTTCAGCGCCACCAGATGCCCGCCATTGTCGCGCACCACGCCTTTGGGTTTTCCGGTCGTGCCCGAGGTGTAGAGGATATAGAGCGGATCGGTCGCCTTCACCGGCACGCAGGCGGCGGATTTTTTCGCCGCGATCGCATCGGTGCGCAGCGTCGCCCAATCGTGATCGCGGCCGGCGGTCAGTTCGCAGGTCTGTTGCGGGCGTTGCAGGATGATGCAGGCATCGGGCTTGACGCTGGAAAGCCGGATCGCCTCGTCGAGCAGCGGCTTGTATTGCACGAGGCGGCCCGGCTCGAGCCCGCAGCTTGCCGAAAAGATCAGTTTCGGCCTGGCGTCGTCGATGCGGGTTGCGAGTTCTTTCGCCGCGAAGCCGCCGAACACCACCGAATGCACCGCGCCGATCCGCGCGCAAGCCAGCATCGCGACCACGGCTTCCGGCACCATCGGCATGTAGAGAATGACGCGGTCGCCCTTGCCGACGCCGAAATCCTGCAGCACGGCCGCGAGCGTCTGCACCTCATGCAGCAATTGCGCGTAGGTAAATTTGGTGATGCGGCCAGCCAGCGGCGAATCGTGGATCAGCGCCATTTGATCGGCGCGTCCACCGGCGACATGGCGGTCGAGCGCGTTGTAGCAGGTGTTGACCACGGCATCGGGAAACCAGCGGCCGTAAAGTCCCATTGCCGGATCGAAGATTTTCCGCGCCGGCTCGATCCAGTCGATCTCGCGCGCCGCCTCGGCCCAGAAGCCCTCGGGATCTCGCAGCGAACGGGCATAAACCTCGTGATACCGGCTTTTTCCCGGAATGTTCATGGCGTCTCTCCCGCAACCTGCACGACGCTATTGTCACGGGAAGCGCAGCCAGATCAAGCCGGAACAAGTGCTTGGGTTCGTGCCCATCGGTAGGTTTTATCCCCTACCCGATTTGCTGCGCAATTCGACCTCTCCCTATGGGAGAGGTAAAGGTGTTTCCGCCGCGGCACGACGACTACCGCGCGATTGTATTGAGACGATCCAGCCTGTCCTGCATCGCCTGACGCAGATCGTAGCCACGGCGGCCGAACGAGGCATTGCGACGTGTCGATGAAGTCGCGCTGCTGCCGGGTCAGCGCCAGCGCCGCCCGATGGCTGTCGCTTTCCGCACTCGCGATCGCCCGCAGGAACACGTCGTTGATGTTGCGGTCGAGCTGGGCGAGGCCAGGATCGGCGCAGATCGCCTTCTCCACCGGCCGCTTCGCGGTCGCGCAATTGAAGCTCGGCAGATTCTTCTGGTAGTTCAGCGATCCCAGCCGCTCGATCTCCAAAGCGATCTCCTCGTGATTGGAGGCCGCGGTCTTGTCGGAGGGGTCGAGACGCACGGCCTCGGCGTAGTCCTGCAACGCGCGCGCATGATCGCCCTTGCCCCGCCAGGCCGCGCCGCGGTTGTTCCAGGCGCGCTGGAATTGCGGATCGAGTTTCAGCGCCGCATCATAATCGGCGATCGCACGGTCGTAGTCCTTCTCGGCCTGATACGCATCGCCGCGATTGGTCAGGAAATTCGCATCATCGGGACGCAGCTTGATCGCTTCGTTGTAATCGGCGATCGCATCGGCATGGTCGCCATTGGCGGCGAGATGCAGGCCGCGATTGTCAAAGAATTCCGGCCGGGTCGGATCGATCCGGATCGCGGAAGTGTCGTCGTCCAGCGCCCGATCGGTGCGGCCGATCTTGCGGTAGGCCGAGCCGCGATTGGTGTAGGCTCGCGCATTCTCCGGCTCCAGGCGGATGGCCTCGTCGTAATCGGCGATCGCCTTCTGATACTCGCCCTTGAAATACAAGGCCGCGCCGCGGTCGGAAAAGGCCTGCGCGAAATCCGGCTTCAGCCGCAGCGCTTCGTTATAGTCCTCGATGGCGCGGTCGTACTTTTTGGTGTTGTTGAAGGTATTGCCGCGGCTTTCATAGGCATTGGCATTGTCGGGATCGAGTCTGATGGCTTCGTTGAATGCCTCGAAGGCGGCATCGAATTTGCCGGTCTGCCGGAAGATTTCGCCGCGGGCGCGGAACGCCCTCGCCTGGTGCGGATCCTTTGCCAGGACATCGGCGATTTCGGCGAGCGCCTTGTCGCTCTGGCCGCTGTTCTGAAGCGCAACCGCGCGGGTGATCGTGGCGTCGAGGCGATCGGCCTCCGATGTCGCCGCATTGTCGATTACCGCCGTGCAGCTTTCGATCAGTTTTGCGGGCGGTGCCTTGCTGAGGGCCGCACAGGTGACCGGCGTGTCAGTGGCGGTCTGGGCGTGGGCGGAGGAAAGAATCGCAATGGCCCATACTGCCGTCGCGGCAAAGGTCGGAACAATGGATCGCATGATCGGCTCTTGGAAATGCGGCGATGTACGCGGGAAAGACGCGAGGCGTTGCTGTTGTGTCGCCTGAGTCATGGCGAAGGTTCGAATACCGAAGGCCGATCACAGGGCTTTCGGTTAACGCGGCGCGAGCGGCCTAATGCCCGATCGCCAGCAGATGATCCAGACGCTCGCGCATGGCTTTTTGCAGGTCGTAGTCGCCCTGACCGAACGCGGCGTTGCGACGCGCGAGAAAATCGTCCTGCTCGCGCTGCAGGGCGCGGCCGGCGCGCCGATCGGCGCGGGTTGCGTCGCTCACCACGCGGGTGTTGACCGCGTTGATCTCGCGATCGAGATTGGCGAGTTCCGGACTACCGCAAATCGCTTTCTCCACGGGACGCTGCGCCACCGCGCAATTGAAGCTCGGCTTGTTGTTGACCGCAAGCAGCGCGCCGAGCCGCTCCAGTTCCAGTGCCAGCGATTTGTAACTGGCCTTGGCCAGCGCATGATTCGGGTTCAGCCGGATCGCGGCGCCGAAATCCTGCAACGCCTTTGGCCGGTCGCCCTCCTTGCGCCAGAGCTCGCCGCGCGCATTGTAAGATATCGGCCTGTGACGGATCGAACCGCAGCACCGCGCCGTAGTCCTCGATGGCGCGATCGATCATGTCCCGGCGCTGGTAGACGCCGGCCCGAGCGATCAGCGCCTTGATGCGGTCGGCCTTCTCGATCTTGTCGCCGTCGATCACGACGCCGCAGGCCGCAATGATCCTGTCGTCGTCATTGGCCGTGATCGCCGCGATGCACGGCGCGGTATCGACCGGCGGAGTGGCGGCGGGCTCGGTGCTGGTGGCGGAAATGCCGTGTGGCAGCAGCGACAACAGCACGACGGCGAGGAAGGCGGTGCGGATCGAGACTAGTCGCGACATGGGCTGGCTCTGAGCGATGATGTATGACGTATCGGCGTGTTCACCTCTCCCCCGGGGAGAGGGTGCGCGCTTCCGCTCGGGTCGATGTCCCGCTTACGCATCAACCCACCTTACAGGTAATGCCGCCATCAACCACGAGCTCGATGCCGGTGACGTATTTAGATTCGTCGGAGGCGAGGAACAGCGCCGCATTGGCGACGTCCCAGGCATCGCCCATGTGGCCCATCGGCACCTGCGCGTCGCGCGCGCGCCACATCGCCTCGACGTCACCCCTGGCGTAGCTTTCCGCAAGCCCCGCCGAATGCTCGACCATCGGCGTCTTCATCAAGCCGGGAAGGATGGCGTTCACCCGGATATGGTCGGGCGCGTATTGCACGGCCGTGGTGCGCGTCATCTGATTCATCGCCGCCTTGGTGGTGGCGTAAGTGACGTAGGAAATGCCGAGATGGCGGATCGAGGCGATCGAGGAGATATTGATGATCGAGCCGCCACCCTGCCGCTGCATCACCGGAATAACATGTTTCATCGACAGGAAAGCGCTCTTGAGATTGACCGCGAACACTCGGTCCCATTCGGCCTCGCTGACCTCGATCACGCTGCCGATCTCGGCGATGCCGACGTTGTTGTCGAGCACGTCGACCCGACCGTAGGCTTTGAGGCAGCCCGCGACCATCGCTTCGACATCGGCGGCGCGCGAGACGTCGGCGGTGAAGGCCGTGGCGTTGCCGCCTTCCGAAGTGATGATGCCAGCCGTTTCTTCCGCGGCAGCGCCGTTGCGATCGACGCAAAACACCTGCGCTCCCTGACGCGCAAAGGTTACGGCGGTAGCCTTGCCATTGCCCCATCCGGGCCCGATCGAACCGGCGCCGACCACCATCGCTATCTTGCCCTTGAGCCGTTGCATCGACTTCTCCCCTGCTTACTCCCGCGGTGGTTCGCAGCCGCGCAGGGTCGTAACATTAGCACCGATCGGGTGGCCAAAAATCTGCGACAGCGCCGGACAACTCCCGTCATGGCATAGATGCCATTCACCGGCGGCACCGGAATTGCCCAGCACCAGTTCCGGCATCGGCGCACGCTTCGGGTCCCATTGAAACCAGCCATCGGCCAACCGCGCCTCGGGCGGCGGCTCCATGCCGGCGCCGGAGCCTTTGACGCGCGCCTGCACCAGTTCGAGCCCTTGCGGCGTGACGCGCCAGTCTTCCTGCCAGTCAATCTTTTCGACCGAATGGGTCCAGGCGAGCGTAAAGGCTGCAAGGGACAGCGTCTTCACGACGCCGGCGGATGTCAGGCAAAGGCTCAAGCCGCCGCTACCGCGAGACGCTGGCGCCGCCGCCACTGCCAGAGCACGCAAGCGGTGGCGAGGGTAAAGCCAATGGCGTCGCTGAAACCGAAATCGCCAAGCAGGCAGAGCGCGGCAACGAAAGCGATGGCGCGCTCGAGCAGCGTCAACCTGCTGAACAGGAAGCCGATCGCGACCATGCCGAACAGGCCAATGGCGACCAGCGCCTTCACGGTCGCAAACGCCACCGCGCCGTAGAATCCGAGCACCGGCTGCAAAGGATCGCCGGCCTGCAGCATCAATGCCGGCGAATAGACGAAGACGAACGGGATGACATAGCCGGCGAGCGCGATGCGCATTGCCTCCCAGCCGATCTTGTCGGGGCTTTCTTTCGCGATCGGCGCCGCCGCCAGCGCGGCGAGCGCCACCGGCGGCGAGAGATCGGCCATGATGCCGCAGTAGAACGCGAACATGTGGCTGACGATCAGCGCGACGCCGAGCTTGGCGAGCGCGGGCGCGGCCAATGCCGCGGTGATGATGTAGGTCGGAATCGTCGGGATGCCGGCGCCGAGCAGGATCGATAGCAGCATGGTCATCACCAGCGCGAGGAACAGGCTCTTGGAGCCAAGCCCGATGATCCAGCTGCCGAAAAGGGTGCCGACGCCGGTTTGCGTCATCATGCCGATGATACTGCCGACGATGGCGCAAGCCATGCCGACGGTGAGCGCCGACTTGGCGCTGTCGGCGAGCGAATCCCGACAGGCCGCGAGCGTCGCGGGGCCGCCGCGGGTAATCGCGGCGATCAACACCAGTCCGCCGACCACGCCCGCGACCGGAACGACCTCGAGGCCGTCGCGCGAAACGAGGGCGACCAACAATGCCAGCCCGAGCCAGAATAAGTAACGCGTCACGATATTCGAAAGGTCGAGCGCGATGCAGGCTCCGAGGATCAGGGCGACCGTGAGCGCGAGTCCGATACTGCCCGCATAGAGCGGCGTAAAACCTTCGAATAGCATGTAGACCAGTGCCGCCAGCGGCAACGCGAGATACCAGCGCGTCACCAGCGCCTTCCAGGCGCTCGGAATCTCCGAGCGCTTCATGCCGGTGAGGCCGTGCTTGACGGCTTCGAGATGCACCATCCAGAACGCGGACGCGAAATAAAGGATCGCGGGGATCACCGCCGCCTTGGCGATGACGGAATAATCGACGCTCAGCGTCTCCGCCATGATGAAGGCGACCGCACCCATGACCGGCGGCATGATCTGTCCGCCCATCGAGGCGGTGGCCTCGACCCCGGCGGCGAAGGCGCGGCGATAGCCGAATCGGATCATCAGCGGGATCGTGAACTGGCCGACAGTGACGACATTGGCAACGCCGGAGCCGGAGATCGTGCCCATCATGCCCGACGCAAACACCGCGACCTTGGCCGGCCCGCCGCGGGTGCGGCCGAACAGGCCGAGCGACACATCGGTGAACAACTGGATCATGCCGGCGCGTTCGAGGAACGAGCCGAACAGGATGAACAGGAAGATGTAGGTCGCCGAGACGTAGATCGGCACGCCGTAGAAACCCTCGGTGCCGTAGGAGAGATGGCTGACGATCTGATCGAAATCGTAGCCGCGATGGTTGAACGGCGCCGGAAGATATTTGCCGAAGTACCAGTAGAGAACACAGGCGCCGCACATCAGCGGCAGCGCAAGGCCCATCAGCCGCCGCGTGCCTTCGAAGATCAATATCGCCAGCAAGGTCCCGACCGCGAGATCGAGCCCGGTCGGATCGCCGTCGCGCGCGATCAGATCGGCATAGAAGATCCACTGGTACAATCCGCACAGGAATCCGATGCCGCCGATCAGCCAGCCGGCGGCGCGACCGGCGTTGCTCTTGGCGGTGAAATTGGCGATCAGGCCGAAGGTCAGCAGGATCAGGAAGCCGACATGGACGCCGCGCACCACCTGGCTCGGCAGATAGTTCCACGCCGCGACGTAAAGCTGAAACGCCGCGAACAGGATGGCGACGACGTAGCCGAGGTGGCCCCAGCCGCGTGGCCCAAAACCCTCCGGAAATCCGTGTTCGAAATTATCGAATCTGGCTTTGACGGGCTCGTCGGCAGCTTCTGCCGGCGGCATCCGTCTATCCCCTGCCTGGTTCGCCGCGACGCTCATTTATCGTGCCCCATTCGGGCCCTGCCGCATCCCTGATACGGTAATCCATCCTAATGAAATCTATCCTAATGATTGGTGTCGGAAGATCCGTCCGCACGTCGCGCGATCTTGCCGCTGAACGGCGCGAGACAAGGCTGGCGCGTGTAAGGCTTGCCCGGTCAAACCTCTGCTTGTCCGGTCAAATTTCTATTTGAGTAAACCTTTTTCCTTGTAGTAGCGGATCGCGCCGGGATGCAGCGGTATCGGACTGCCACTCGCCGCGGTCTCCAGCTTGATGTCCTTGCCGGCCGCGTGCGCCTTCGCCAGTTCAGGCAACGACTCGAAAATCAATTTGGTCATCTGGTAGGCGAGATCGTCGGAGACGGCCGTGCTGGTAACGAGGTAGTTGATCACCGCCGCGGTCGGCACATCCTTCTCCTGGCCGGCATAGGTGTTGGCGGGAATTTCCATCGAGGTGAACGGCGGACCGATCTTGTCGACCACCGTCTTGGGCACCGACACCACGACGATGTCGATCGAGGTCGAGAGATCCTTCAGTGAAGCAACGCCAAGACCGGCCGATTGCAGCGTGGCATCGAGTTGGCGATTCTTCATCAGGTCGACGGACTCGGCGAATGGCAGATATTCGACCTTGCGGAGATCCTTGTAGCTCAGGCCGGCAGCGGCCAGGATGGCGCGCGAGTTGAGTTCGGTGCCGGACTTCGGCGCACCGACCGAAAGGCGTTTTCCCTTGAGGTCGGCCAGTGTCTTGATGCCGCTGTCGGCGGTCGCCACGATCTGGATGTAGTTCGGATAGATCGCGCCGATGATGCGCAGCTTATCCAGCCTGGTTTTGAAACCTGCCTCGGCGTCGCCGTCCCAGGCGGCTTTCAGCGAATCGCCCAGCGCGAACGCGATCTCGCCGCGGCCTTGCTGCAGCAGAATCAGATTCTCCACCGACGCCTTGGTGGCCTGCACCTGGGTCTTCACGTTCGGAAGCTTGTCGCTGAAGATTTTCCCGATGGCGACGCCGAGCGGATAATACACGCCGGATGTGCCGCCGGTCAGCACGTTGACGAATTGCTGGGCTCCCATCGCAGGCGCCGACAGGACCGCCGCTGCCGCAACGGCAGCCGCAATCAACCTCAAATGCATGGGTAATATCCCCGAAGTTTTACGACCGGAAATTGACCGCAGGCGATCGCGGGGTCAATCCTACAACCGGCCAAGACGCACCCGCGACGAATGGTATTTAAATGCCTGGAGCCACGGATCCGCGATCAGGCGGGGGCTGGGACCGTCGCGGGCCGCAGCGTCACTGGAATGTCATATCCAGGCATTTGGAGATGTCGGAGCCGAGGCCGGAGCTGATGGTGATGCAGCCGCGCACCTTTTGCGCCGTGGTGTCGCTGGCCCAGATCGCATAGCCGCCGGGGCCGAAGAACGAATTGGTATTCGGCGCCTCGGTCTCGGTGGCGTCGAACGAATAATGCGAATCGGTATCGAAGATGCGGGGCTTCTTGACGCAGCCGCCATCGGTCTGGACGTTGATCACTTCCTTGTTGTCCCGCGTCAGCGCCAGGGAGACGGCGCAGCGGAAATATTCCGACGTCTTGGTGTTGAAAATATAGGCGTAGGATCTGCACGTCGCGGTGTTGAGCTTGCCCGCGCTCAGGCCACGGCTGCAAGCGATGCGCTGGTTGTGGCTGAGTTCGAAGTCATCGGCATGGGCGAGCGGAGCGAGCGCGATCAGTGACAGCGCGGCGCTCAGGCAAATTTTCATGACGAAGTTCATCCGAATCATCCCTGTGACCTTGCAAGCAAGGCTTCCAGACTCAGAAGATAGTCGCAAGGCACGGCCTGCGGGAAATCACAAAGTCGCGGAAGACATGCGGGGCGGATGACACCATCGTCATATTGACGAGAAAAAGGCGTTCGTGATCTGCTCAAACGAGCTTTGACGGTTTCGATTGCCCGAGGATGCAAGGACGATGAGGACGAAGACCCTGTTGATGGCCGCAGCCTTTAGCGCGCTGGCGACCGCCGCGTTCGCGCAGGCTGCAGCGCCGACGCCGTGGGTGCTGAGCCCGGACATGGGCTACGGCTACGGCAAGGACGGCAAAACGTTTTCCTACAAGATGGGCACCAACAATGCCGACATACTTCTGAAGGGCGCCAAGAAGGTGCCGAAGGGCACATTGTTCTTTGTTGGACAGAACGGCCAGCTCTATATGCGGACCGCGCCATACCTCGAAGGCGATGGCACCTTCATGTTCGGACCGGAGTGACATCTCTTTCCTTCTCCCCTTGTGGGAAGATGGGCCTCTCTGTAACTCATTGCCTGCCGTCGCGTGGTGATGGCGTGATGCCGCGCCTGTCCGCCGCGATGCACGCGACGGCTGGCGATGGTGATCGGACGACGAAAAAGCCGCCACCGGGACGAAGCAGTGGCGGCTTCTTTCTCGCTCGTGACCCGCGAAACAAGCCTTTACCGCCGCACCCCAACGCGATTGACGCCACCGTTCATGTTGCCACCGGCGTGATGACGGACCGCAGCGCGCGCCACCGGACGAGGCCGTAGCACGACGCCAGCCCTAGCGATGCAATGGGCGGGATAACCGACGTATTCGCAGTACACGACCGCCTTGGCTGGGGCTGGATTGAGAGTGAGACCTGCAAGTCCCAACAAGGCGCTAGCAGCAAGCCCGGCAACAGTCGCTGACTTGATCGAAAGACGCTTCCTCGGATGCATGGCGGGACCTCCCTCTTCGCGCTTGCGTCACTGAAAGGTGACGGGAGCCGGTGCGGCTGACCATAGCGTGAGCGCCAAAGGATCGCTGACGTTGACCTAGATCAAAGGAGGCGTGCCTACCTTGGCCCTCAAAAGCGGACACCCTCGTTGATCGCTCGGATCGGGTCGAGGTGATGACGTGATGTCCGCTCCCCGTGTGCGCCAGACGCGCACTGCGGATCGCTCAGAAGAATCTCTCGCTGCGTATCACTGAGTCCCATGATATATCAAGAGGCCCTGTGGGACGCAAAATCTCCCCTTGCGGGAGAGGGGAAAAGGACGGCGAGCAAACTAAAACGCCGCGGCGAGATCCCTGGCGCCCGGCAGGTTGCTGTTGCTGTCCATCCGCGCGTCGGTGACCGCCAACAGCTTCGCCACCGTGTTGTGCCGGATCGCGACCGGATTGCGCTCATAGCCGCTGCGCTGGAAAAAATTCGAGGTCGGCACCTGTTCCCGCAGCGCCTGCGGCATCGTCACCATGTCGAGACCGGTGCCGTCGCCGGTCAAATTCATCATCTCGAGTTCGGCTGCCGTAAGTGGCCTGGTGTATCCCTTTTCGCGGGCGAAGATCACCGAGGTAAGCAGCTTGTGGGTCTGCAGCAGCGGACCGACATCGATATCCAGCACCATCGCGTGGATCGCCCAGCCCTGCTGGGTGTCCGCGATCCTGGCGTGCGCCGACCAGTCGTCCGGCACCGAGCGCGCCACGGCGAGCATCCGCTTGAACACCGCGATCTTGGTGTCCATCGCCTTGCGCGCCGGTCCCGACAATTGCGCGGCCTTCGCCGTCAGCGCACGAACGATTTCGCCGCCCTGTTCGGCGACCAGTTCGACGCTGTTGGTGGTGAGGAGCTGGTTGTAGCCGATCGCGGTGGAAATGGCGCGCGTGCCGCCATGTTCGATACCGGACTGCACGTCGTAATTTCCGGTGCCGCCGGTCTCGAACGAATAGACCCGCACCGCCTGCTCGCGCGTCAGTCCGGCGGCCGACGCGACGCGAGCATAGGCGCGCTTGAACTCGAGTTCGCTGGACGGACGCTGTGGCGTGAACTGGAATTGCTGCTGGGCGGCCTGCAACAGGTCGGCGACGACGGGAATGGCCTTGTGCGGCGGACGCGGTGGCTCGGGCTCCGGCGCCGGATTGATCGGCCGCTTCGGGCCGGTATAGACCGGCGGCTGGGTCAGCACATAGTCCTCGGCATCGATCGGCTGGTGATCGCGCCGCTTGGCATTGCGGGTGCGCCGCTTGTCGGCAATCGCACTCCAGTAGGCGCTGGCGTCCTGTTCGAACGCGGCGCGCGCTTGCTGATATTGCGGCAAGCTTGCGCCGATATTCCGCGATCGCCTGTGGCGAGGCCATCTGGGCCATCGCGTCGCTCGGCAGAACCGGCAGCGCGGCCGCATCCGCGGCTAACGCGTGGGATGCAAGTCCCGGCAGCGCCAGCGCGACCAGGCCCAGACCGCTGCGAATCAATTGCGTGCGCATGGAGCCGTTGTAGCAGGCGCATCCGTCAAGTCAGCCCGTACCGCGACGGAGATGAGATGTTCCGCGACGCTCTTTTCCTCTGGATGCAACCAGGTTATTTCCAGGCAAACACCGGCTGTTCGAGTTCGGCAACGCGGGTGTCGCGACCGGCCAGCATTTCGCTGAACTGATAGATCATCGCCGCCGTCGGCGCGTGGATCGAACTGGCCGGCGAGACGGAACCGGATCACCCGCCGCGCGCTCTCGGGAATTGCCGTGAAGTCGAAGGCATCCGCATGCTCGATGTCGGCGAGTGCGATCCTGTGCACGGATGCGACCTCATCGGGATTCGGCGTGAGGAGCGCGCCGCGCTTCGACCACAGCACGACAGGCGTGACCAGATATCCGGAACGGGTCGGATAATCGTCGAGCATGCCGAGCACATGTTGCTCGTTCAGGGAGAGACCGAGTTCTTCCATTAACTCGCGCAAGGCCGCTGCAACAGCGCGTTTCGCCTTCGTCGCAGCGGCCGCCCGGCAGCGCCCATTGGCCGCGATGGCTGCGCAAGCTCGACGCGCGCCGGGTCAGCACGAACGCCGTCCCATCGGCTGCCTTCTCCGCCTCGACCAGCACGATCGCGACCGACGCCCGCTTCAACGCGGAAGCCTGCTGGCTTGCGGATGATCGCACAAACGCCGCGCAGAGCTCGGCGATATTCCGCCGGGTGGTATCATCGAAAGGCCTGACCATGTAGCTTGACTACACCACGTCGGCGTTCGACGAAACGACCGGAACCAGACTTCAGCGGAACGGGACCACGCGTGATCCGCACCTCCCGGAGTCTCGTTTCGTGCGCCCCGAGGTGAGGGCCAATAATCGCGCTATCGTCATGGCCAACGGCGTGTTCAAGATAATGACGACTTGAAACGCTATCCTGCTGACCGTTTCCACGCATGAAGGACCGGACCCGATGCAATATCGCTCCCTCGGCCGCAGCAGCC
The DNA here is from genome assembly GCA_963806075.1 of uncultured Alphaproteobacteria bacterium. Lineage (GTDB taxonomy): Bacteria > Pseudomonadota > Alphaproteobacteria > Rhizobiales > Xanthobacteraceae > Bradyrhizobium. Next base: position 13,817 of record CAWDWT010000020.1, on the reverse strand, counting down.
TGAAGGTTTCGCCGATCTGCCTGGGCACCATGATGTTCGGCGGCCCGACGGATGAAGCGACCTCGGAGCGGATCGTGGCGAAAGCGCGCGACGCCGGCGTCAACTTCATCGACACCGCGGACGTCTATAATGGCGGCAATTCCGAGCGGGTGCTGGGCCGCGCGATCTCCAGCAGCCGGCAAGACTGGATCCTCGGCACCAAACTCGCCAATCCCATGGGTGACGACCCCAACCAGAGCGGGCTGTCGCGGCGCTGGGTATTTCAGGCCGCCAACGACAGCCTGAGGCGGCTCGGCACCAACTACATCGACATCTATTATCTGCACAAGGAAGACCACTCGACACCGCTCGAAGAGACCGTGCGCGCGATGGGCGAACTGATCCGCCTGGGCAAGGTGCGCTACTTCGGCGTCTCGAATTATCGCGCCTGGCGTGTCGCCGAGATCTGCAACATCTGCGACCGGCTCGGCATCGATCGCCCCGTGGTCAGCCAGCCCTATTACAACGCGATGAACCGGATCCCTGAAGTGGAGCACTTTCCGGCCTGCAGCTATTACGGCCTCGGCATCGTGCCTTATAGCCCGCTGGCGCGCGGCGTGCTGACCGGCAAATACCGGCCGGACGCCGTGCCCGACAAGGACACCCGCGCCGGCCGCAACGACAAGCGCATGATGCAAACCGAGTGGCGTTACGAATCGCTGCAGCTTGCGCAGGAGATCAAGCAGCACGCCGAGAAGCAGGGCATCACCGCGGGGCAGTTCGCGGTGTCGTGGGTGTTGAATTCCTCATTCGTGTCCGCCGTGCTCGCCGGCCCTCGCACCGAACAGCAATGGGACGAATACATCGGCGCGCTCGACTATCGCTTCACCGCCGAGGACGAAGCCTTGATCGACCGCCTCGTCGCCAGCGGCCATCCGTCGACGCCGGGCTTCAATGATCCGGCCTATCCGATCGAAGGGCGCGGGGCGCGGACGAGGGAACATAGTTAACGCGTGGGCTTTGTGCAGCGCAGCGAACAGCCAGAGCCGTTGCCGGATCGACCCGCTTGCGATAGACCCCGAGCGCGGCATCGGCGGTCTGTTTTTGCTCTGGGGCACAATACTTTCCAATTGACGACGTGGCAGGCTGCGCCCGACTGGGGACGCTCATGAGACGATGCGACTTCATCACGCTCCGCGGCAACGCGGCCGCGGCTTGGCCGCTGGCGGCGCGCGGACAGCCGAGCGAGCGGGTGCGGCTTGTCGGAGTGGTGTCCACGCCGCGCGGCGGCTTGCGTTCGGCTCTCCCAAAACCAAAACCCAGGGCCGGCCGGCTGGTTCGAACCTGCTGAAAGAACCAGTCATCGCGGGACAATGGTGCAGAACCCAAAAAACGCCCTGTTGGCAAGCCTCCCCGCTTCGGAATGGATCGAAGTTCAGAGCCTGTGCGAGCCCGTCAAACTGCCGCTTGGCCGCGTGCTGTACGAGCCGCGCGGCCCATTCGACTATGTATACTTCCCGGAAACAGCGATTGTCGCCAACGTTGCCCCACTAAAGGCCGACAAGACCGCCGAAACGTCGACCACTGGCCGGGAGGGGCTGATAAACGTCGGAGCGATCATGGGCGACTCCCAGTCACTGCACCGGGCAGTCGTCCAGGTGCCCGGTGACAGCACGCGTATTTCTTTTCGCGACTTTCAGGAACTGCAGGCGCGGCTGCCCGTATTCCGCCGCAAGCTCAACGCCTATTCCCGGGCGTTCCTCGCTCAGGTGATGCAGTCCGTTGCGTGCAACGCCAGTCATACGCTGGTCCAGCGCTGCGCCCGATGGCTGTTGAAGAGTCACGACCGTGTCGACGGTGATGAGCTTCACCTCACGCAGCAGTTCCTCGCCGAAATGCTGGTTGTCAGCCGCGTAGCGGTAAACGCCGAACTCAAACATTTTCAGGAACTGGAGATGCTCACATACAGCCGCGGCATCGTCACGATATTGGACCGGCGACTTTTGGAGCGCAAATCCTGCGAATGCTATCGCACGATCCGGCAGGAATACGACAGACTATTGCCGGGCTCCTTCACGAAATAGGTCATGTGAAATAAAATACTGCTATGTAAAGTACTTGACCATATTAAATCCCGCTTAAGTAAACTGGTTGGCTATACGGTCACTCTTTATATTATTACATCAGTGGCTCCGACAGAAAGGAGCTGCAATTATGCCGAAACACGTCTCTTTCTACGATGAAAAGCTCAAGGCTCAGGTCGAGGGTTCGTACACGACAGACGGCAAGATCGTTCATGCCGGCTCCGGCACCTTGGGAGCCAAGAGTGCGCCTCTGGGCACCTATGGCACGTTCATCGATCAGCAGGGAACGGACCTGTTGGCGCAAAAGCTGTTAAGCGAGCTCGCGACCGCCGCAGCAAAGAACGGCCACCACGGCCACTAAGTTCAGTTAAAGCTTTTACTATCGTCGCTTTTGCCGCGGAGGGCCATGATATTGGCCCCCGGCGGCTTGGGCTGTTTTTAGCTGGTAAGGCGCCAAACAGCCCCCGCGCCGCGTCCTCCAGCCGGCGCTTTTTGGTATCTGACCTTCTCGACATCTGAATTGTCCCCGCTCTGCTTGCCGGGCGATCGGGCAAGTCCAGTCGTTGGACACGGTGCACTTCGCTAGTCGCTGGTGCACCCGCGAGCCAAATCATCCAGCCGTTTTGTAGTTGTTTACCATGTTCGCCCCGGCGAAGGCGGCCTTGCGCCACATATTTCATCGGCCATTCACCAACCAAACAGCCTCGATGAAGAAATTTACGCTCCGGATACGCCGGTTCTATTGAATTGAAGGCGCAAAACAGGGCGTCTTCCATGGCGATGCAGAACGCTGCATTTTTAAACCTCGATCACACGCACTGCCGTGCGATTTGCGATGAGATCGGCGAGCGGCTTCATTTCATCATGAAGCCGGCTTCGGATATTCCCCCGCGGCTGCTTGATCTGATCGATAGGCTTGCCGAGCTCGAAAAATCCGATCTGCCGCGACTGGAACGCGCGCCCTCGATCGTACCATCGATCGAGGAGATATCGCCCACAACCAGCGACGCCGTCGTCAGCGCCGAATAAGCCATCACTTCAATATTGGACCAGGACACTGACGCGTCGGATCGCCAGTCGCGCGCGACGCTATCAACCGAGGCCGTGCGACTGCGGAACGCAGCGGCCCGCTAACGCGGGCGGTCGAGGCGGCAGCGACGATGGAAGTGATCGACGCGGGCGGCATCGTCCGCCGCTCGAACCGTTACGTCGGCAATCTGGCGCCGATGGCCGAGTGTGTTTCCGGATTATCCGGCGCCCGTCGTCCGCAATGCCGGCGACGCGCAAGAAATGATCCCGATGCGCTGGGGCATGCCGCCCCTGCCGCGGACCTGGGGCGCGCCGCCCGTCTTGAGACCGGCGGCCCTTGAGGGGACGAGCGGCTGGGCCTTTGGTTGCCGCCCGGCATAGCGCCACGATTTTAGTTTTCTAGTGCGGAGTATTTTTGACGCTGTTGCCAACCTGATTGACGACCTAGGTTGCGTGAGCAACGGCGCCAGCCTGGATCGTCTTTTGCATCCCCTGTGCAATATCAACGAGCGTTCCGACATTTGTAAGAAAGTCGAAGAAGCTTCCGCCGGAAACGATATCAGGCTCGCCGATGGGCAGTTCGTAGGTTTCATTGATGCGCATTTTAATTCTCTCGCTGTGGAAGGACGGGCCAGGAAAAGCTTCAGATCCAAGCGCGGCTGGCCGAAGGTTGCCTCCTTGCAAACCAGCAGCACGCGGGAGACGGCGGGGCCTCAGTGGAAAGGATCCTGGGTTGGTTGGCGACTGACTAAAAGACGCAGCAACCAGCGCCCCACTTCCAAATAAGCGGCGTTAGCTCACCTTAAGCTGCTTGACGACGATCTTGGCAATTTCCGTCGCATCGCGAACACCCGTCGCGCCGATCTCAATGATCTTTCTTGCGACGATCTCGGTAACGGGATCGTTCCGATTGACAAGGTGCAGCGCGCGCAAAGCCTTACTGAAAGCCAAGTTCAATTTGGCGATTTCATCGGGGCGCAGATTGCGTTCCGCGCCTAAACGCTTGATTGGCATCTCCGTTCCTCCCCGGAAATACCGCGCTAATCAGGGACAGCCTACCACAAAGCTTCTACAACAACAACTAAAGCGTGTCCGTTTGGAAGTGTGCCACCATGATTTAAACCTGACAAAGGGACGCTGTTCTAGAGGTAGTCAGAGGTGTAGTCGGTCGAAGGAGGGTATGGCGCAACGGTCGGCGAGACGGGGTCGGAAGAACCAGAAGAGACTCATCGTGCCTAGAGCACGCGTCAATGATTTGGTTCCGATCCGCGAACTCCCATACAGGCCGGCAGCTCCACCGCTGCATCCAGAGGCCGGACAGATGGCAGCTTCCGACTACGTGCCGATCTTCTTCAAAAATCGCTTGCATCTCGCGGGGCGTCCACAGATAAGTCCTGACCCTAGCTATTGGACGTCGTTTTGAAGCGTCCTACCAGGCGCTCCCCGTCCCACAATTCCACGTTACGAGCGCCGACTATCTTCTTTGCAGCTTCGATCGCCTGAGCGTCATCTGCGCTCACTATAGCCGTGTCGCTCTGGATGTGGCCTTTGTCGTTGAGGATGTAGACTCGATAATCGGTCACGCTATCCTATCTCCCTATCTACGCTGTCACCGGCGCCTATCTTCAAACCTCCTTGGACGCCAGTCCAAGAGCCTGTTCGGCGGCCAGTGTGCCGGACTGGTTTTCTCAAAGCAGCTTCTTGTGGGCTGCGAAAGCTTTTTTTTGGACTGCGACCGCCGCCTCGTCGATCTGGGCCGGCAGGTCGCCGAGGTAGGTGAACGGCTGTCGCGGCTTTATGCCTCGATCGAGGCCGGCACCATCGACGGTACCGATCCCATGCTCAAGGAACGCGTGGCAGCTCTGAAGGCGACCCGGGATCGGGCTCTCGAAGCCCTCGATTATGCCAAGAAGTCCAGCGCGCTCCCGATCGAAGTCGATATCGAAGTCGATCCCGTCGCCGTCGACCGCTTCACCCGCCTGATGCGCGAACAGCTCGTGTCAGGGGGATGTCGCCGCCCGAAAGGCCTATCTCAGCGCGATCGTGGATGCGATCATCGTGTCCGACACACTACCATCCGCATCATCGGCTCAAACGATAATATCCGGGCCACCTTAGGCCCCAATGGCCAACCTACGCCCATGGTTCCCAAATCTGTTCAGGAATGGTGCCCAGGGGCGGAATCGAACCTTCGCCTATCCAACTGAAAATACATCATTTTTTGAATGGCAACTTTCCAGTGTACCTATCAGTGGACCCGGCGCTCTCTTCGCGGCCGGGAGGGTGCGACCCTGTGTCGCCATACCCAAATCGTGTGCGTGTCACGCGCTATACGAAAAAAGATAATTCGCGCCGTGTGCCCCTCCGAAGGCAAGTGTCAAGCCGGCTGGTGCGAAAAGTGAGCTGGTCCCGGTTGTCTGAACAGAACCTCCGCCTGGATAAGTGGAGCGTCTGCCGGGGTTAGGCCGCCAAGCGGAATGGCGGCTGGTTGAAGTAGGCTTGATCCGGTGTGGCGTCGTCAAGGCTTTGGTGCGGTCGGCGGCCGTTGTAGAAATCGAGATATCGGCCGATCGAGGCGCGAGCCTCACTGACATTGTCATAGGCTCGCAGGTACACCTCCTCGTATTTAATGCTACGCCACAGCCGCTCGACGAAGACGTTGTCCCGCCAGGCGCCCTTGCCGTCCATGCTGATGGCGATGCCGTTGTTGGCGAGCAGGCCGGTAAAGGCCGCGCCGGTGAACTGCGAGCCCTGGTCCGTGTTGAAGATTTCCGGCTTGCCGTGACGAGCCATGGCATCCTCCAGGGTCTCGATGCAGAAGGCAGCTTCCATTGTGATCGACAACCGCCACGACAGTACCCGGCGAGTCGCCCAATCGAGCACGACGGCGAGATAGACGAAACCGCGCTCCATCGGGATGTAGGTGATGTCCATGGCCCAGACCTGGTTCGGACGCGTGATCTCCATGCCGCGCAGCAGATATGGATAGATCTTGTGACCGGGTTCGGGCTTGGTCGTGCGCGGACGGCGATAGAGCGCCTCTATCCCCATCCGCCTCATTAGCGTCTTCACATGCCGGCGGCCGATCTTGCACCCCTGCAAAGCCAGCAGGCCTCGCAACATCCGCGAACCGGCGAAGGGATATTCCAGATGCAGCCGATCGAGGTGCCGCATGATTGCGAGATCGGCGTCCGGCACCGGGCGCGGCAGGTAATAGACGCTGCCCCGGCTGATCCGCAGAACTTCAGCCTGCCTGGTGATCGACAGATCGTGCTCACGGTCGATCATCGCTTTGCGCTCAGCAATCCCGCCTTGGTGAGCGCTCCTTCTAAAACTCCAGCGTCAGCTCCCCGATCTTGGCGTGCAGCGACTTCACGTCGATCGCAGGCACAGTCGGCGCGGCACTGCCAGGTCCAAAAACTCCGGAAGCTCCACCCTCCAGCTGGGCCTTCCACGCCGTAATCTGATTGGGATGGACGTCAAAGTGCTCGGCCAGTTGAGCTATCGTCCGGTCGCCCTTGACGGCGGCAAGCGCCACCTTCGCCTTGAAGGCCGGTGTGTGGTTCCGGCGCGGTCGTCTGTTCATGGTCTCTCCTGATCGCAGCGATTATCGCCGCCTTCAGGCAAAAACTCCACTTATCGTCCTGTTCAAATTTGCGGAGCCGGCTCTAAGTGAGGAACAAAGAGTGTTGCAGTGCAAAGGCTTTCGAGGGTTGCGCGTTGGGTTAACTCATACGCGAAATCTGCGTAAGCACTGCGTAAGCAATAAGCCCCCGTAGCTCAGCTGGATAGAGCGTCGCCCTCCGAAGGCGAAGGCCACACGTTCGAATCGTGTCGGTGCGCCAAATTTCTAAGTCATGCCTTGATCGACCGCCCCAGTTGCCGCTCGATGTAAACGTTTATCGACTGTGATGCTGCGCGATTCGTCATCCAGCGGCTTAGTCCCCACATTGTTCATGACCCATTTCAGATTATAGGACAGGACCTAGTGAGCCATCTCAGCGGTTACTTTTGCTGCGCGCAGCAGGATAGGGACTGCGGCACGCGATTCCACTTTCTATAATGATATTCATGGGGTAGCGAAGCATTGGTACCCTATCGCAGTTTTTGCGTAGGGCAGCGTAAGATGCTCCCTGATGCTGGCGGATTGCGTTATGAGCTGCCATGCAGACGACGGGGGGCCTAGCCGCGAGGTTCGGCCGTTGCAGACTGGTCATTCGATACGCAGCGCTAGGTTACCGACTTCGCTTTCCTGCGGAATGCACTCCGCCTTGCTCGGGGTGGAGAACTTGGACCATTGGATCGCCAGCTTCTGATTGCGCCCTTCTTTCGTCCTGCAGTTGCAGCCAGGTCGAGCTCGCAGCTTCGGGAGATATCGAATGTTGGCATCTATCGGCAACTGCGACGACGAGTATGAACTGATTACGATATTGGTGACCGAAATAGGCCTCGGGCCTCCGGCTCTTCTAGCTGCGCCCAGTAAAGCGGATGTATTGCAAAAACTTCACTACATGGCGGTTCACGCATCGACGATCACTCTACAGACCGTCACGGAAGAGACGGCGCTCAAAACGCGACGCTCCTCCTGATGATGCACCTGAACCCGACATGGCTGGCAGAAGTATCGATCTGCTCGGCATGGCGTGCCGCCGGCCGATAGCGACGGCAGTAATTCGGTGCGCACAGATGAGAGCCGCCCTTGAGCACCTTGCGCGGAATCCTGATCTTCGGGTCACGAGGGTCGTAGCTCGCTGCCTCAGGCGCGCCGCGCGGGTTTTCCGGAATGCAGCAGGCTTTGGGCGCATCAGCTTCGTGTTTCACCGAATACCAGTCGGTCGTCCATTCCCAGACATTCCCAATCATGTCGTGGAGGCCATATCCATTGGCCGGGAATGCTGTGACCGGCGAAGTGCGTTCAAATCCGTCGCTCGCCAGGTTTTGGCAAGGAAAATCGCCCTGCCAGGTGTTTGCCATGTGTTTGCCGTTAGGCGTTAGTTCGTCTCCCCATGCGAATTCGGCGTCGCTCAATCCGCCACGCGCAGCGAACTCCCATTCGGCTTCAGTCGGCAATTCCTTGCCGGCCCATTTGGCATAGGCCTCGACGTCGCGATAGGCGACGTGAACGACGGGATGGTCGTCGAGCCCACGGATGTTGCTATGCCGTCCGTAAGGCCGGCGCCAGTTGGCGCCAAATGCGAACGTCCACCATTCGCCCCAATAACGCAGGTCCACAGCCTCCTTGGGTGGAGTGAAAACCAGCGAGCCGGCCTTGAGCATATGTGGGAGCGCGTTCGGATAATCCTCGGCCTTGGGTGTCAATTCGGCGAAAGTGACATAGCCGGTCGCGTTAATGAATTCGCGGAATTGGCGATTGGTGACTGGCGTCCGGTCCATCCAGAACCCGTCCACGGTCACCCGGTGGACCGGCGCTTCCTCCGGATAGTGCCGGTCGGATCCCATGCGAAAGGTCCCGCCGGGGATATAGACCATCGCTTCCGAAAAACGCGCGACCGTTTGGGGTAAGTTCGATTTCGTACTGGCGAAATTCATCAGAAACCCCGCCTACCGCTTAGAGGGGACTGCTCGCATTCACATTGCCGAAGCGCCGCCGCTCGCACTATGCGATTTCGGCAGAATTTGCCCTCGGAAAGGAGCAAACATTGGCTCCTCCGCTAGTTACTTGAAGGCGGCAGTCTCAGCTTTTCCAGCGCCTGCTCGACCGAAAACGAACCCGGTCTTTGGCGCGGCGGGAATTGCGCGAAGCTGGCGAGATGCTGTCCCACGATCGCTTGTGCGGGCACGACGACGAATGCGTGCTCGATGAACCATCGCACATAGTCGCCGGACTCGTGCTGCGCCCGCTCGAACGGATCGGAGCGCAGATTGAACAGCATGGGCAGTCGAAGTTGAATCATCGGCTGTTGCCAGACACTGAAACCCTCCGCTTTTTGCTCCAGGAACACCGCCTTCCACTGATCGTAACGAAGTCCGGCAAGGTTGCCGTCGTCGGTCCAGTAGAAGAATTCGCGGCGCTTGTCCGGACCCTTGCCCGAGAGAAGGTCGCGTTGATCATAGCCGTCCAGATGCACCTTGAAGCTCTGGCCGGCCGCGTCATAGCCCTGCAGCAGCTTTTCCTTGACGGCTGGCTCGCCGGCCGCGGCAACCAGTGTCGTTGCCCAATCCTCCGCGGAGAAGATGTCATTGATCTCGGTATGCGCCGGCACCAGTCCGGGCCAACGCACCATCGCCGGGACGCGATATCCGCCCTCCCAGTTGGTGTTCTTCTCGCCCTTGAAGGGCGTGGTGCCGCCGTCGGGCCAGGTGAACGTCTCGGCACCGTTGTCGGTGGTGTAGATCACGATGGTGTTGTTCGCGATTCCGAGATCGTCGATCTTTTTGAGCAATTGGCCGACCTGACCGTCATGCTCCACCATGCCGTCGGGATAGAGACCGAGACCGGTTTTACCTTGGGATTCGGCTCTCAGCCTCGTCCAAATGTGCATGCGGCTCGGATTGAACCAGACGAAAAACGGCTTCTTGTCGCGGTTTGAGCGATCGATGAAATCCGTTGAAGCGGCAAGAAATTCCGCGTCGATCGTCTCCATGCGCTTCTTGGTGAGCGGCCCGGTGTCTTCGCACTTCTGTTTTCCCCAGGAGCCGAAGCGAGGGTCATCGCCGGGCGTGTCAGTCGTGGTCGCGATGCATTTCAAGACGCCGCGCGGACCAAACTGCGCCCTGAATGAGGGATTCTTCGGATAATCTTCATGCTCCGGTTCATCCTCGGCATTCAGATGGTAGAGGTTGCCGAAGAATTCATCGAAGCCGTGAACGGTCGGCAGGAATTCGTTGCGGTCGCCAAGATGGTTCTTGCCGAATTGCGCGGTCGCATATCCCTGCGGCTTCAGAAGCTCGGCGATCGTCGGGTCTTTTGCGGACAGTCCTTCCTTCGCTCCGGGCAGGCCTACTTTCAGAAGCCCTGTCCGCAACGGACTCTGTCCGGTGATGAAAGCAGAGCGGCCCGCGGTGCAGGATTGCTGGCCATAATAGTCGGTAAAAATCGCACCTTCGTTGGCGATGCGATCGATGTTGGGCGTTCGATATCCCATCATCCCGCGGTTGTAGGCGCTGATGTTCCAGTAGCCGATGTCATCGGCCATGATGACAAGAATGTTTGGCTTCTGCGGCTGTTGGGCCAGGGCTGGCTCGCCCGAGATTGTCCCGATCGCAGTCAGTGCTGTCAGAGCGAGCAGTCCTGACCGAATGTTGCGTGCAAAGCTCATGGCGCATTCCCCCGATTCCTGATTGCATCGGAAGCGGCTTCGAACAAAGGACTGTCTTCCGGTCGCCGCGGGCTCGAGGCGTAAAGGAAGTCCCTTGTCTTGCTGAAAGTAGCCGGCCCTTCGGGCCGGCCACTGGTGTTGGATGTCGGCAGCGCGCCCGGTTACTCGCTCTGATGACCGGCCTTCTTCATTTCGGCAAGGATGCCGTCGAGGTTGTAGGTTTCCGGCGCCTGCATCGGCGGGAAAGCCTTGTACGAGAAGAGCTCCTTTTCCCAGAGCAGTTGGCCGATGGGCAGGATATTCCAGTCATACAAGTAAGCCGTGCTCGGCGAGCCGATCGAACCGGCATAGCCCAGCAGCGACTTGGCGTCGGAACCAACCGTCTGCTCGAACGGATCGCGCTTGATGTTGGCGATCTGGGTCCAGTGGAAGGATTGGGCCCCGAACAGTCCGCCGGTCCCGGTGTCCGGCACCATCGTGTAGTAGAACTTCCAGTTCTTGTAGCGCACCGCTGACGGCTGCGCGCCGGTATAGTAGAAGAAGACTTCGCGGGCCGACTTATCCGTGCCTTCGAGATAGGCGCGCTGATCGACGCCGTCGAGCGTGGTCTTGACGATGCCGGGATAGCTTCCGGCCTCGATCTGCTTCTTCAGCGCATCGCCCTTCGGGCCGCCGGCGATGTCAACCAAGGTCGGCAGCCAGTCGAGTGCGGACATCATCTCGTCCTTGACCGTACCCGGCTTGATGTGGCCCGGCCAGCGAGCCACCAACGGCGCGCGCATGCCGCCTTCCCAGGTAGTCAGCTTGCCGCCCTTGAAGGGGGTGGTGCCGCCGTCGGGAAAGGTGATGTTCTCGGCGCCGTTGTCGGTGGTGAAGACGACAAGAGTGTTGTCGAGCTGGCCCATGTCCTCGAGCTTCTTGAGGACGTAGCCGATGTTGTCATCCATCTGCTTCATGCCGGCTTCGTTGAGGCCCCAGTCCTTGCCGCCGGGTTCGCCGATCATCGCCTCGTATTTCGGCGGCAACACGGTCGTGATGTGCATGCGCGCCGGGTTGTACCAGACGAAGAACGGCTTGTTGGTCTTCTTGGGATCGTTGCGGTCGAGGAAATCGATCACCTTGCCCGAGATTTCCTCGTCCACCGTCTTCGATCGTTCCAGCGTCAGCGGCCCCTCGTCCTTGCAGGTCTGGTTCTGTTGCGATCCGTTCGACGATTTGCATGCGAGCACCGGCCGCGGTGGCGTCAGGCACGTCGTTGTCCGCGGGTCGACGGCACCCGGCACCTCACTGAGGCCCGGGACCGGACTTGCTTTGCACGGTGGCGCAACCCCTTGCACGGTCGGGCTCTTGTTGATGTCGGGGAAGCTCACGCCCTGCATCGCGTCAAGGTGGTACAAGTAGCCCCAGAATTCCTGGAAACCATGTGCAGTTGGTAGCGCCTCGACGTTGTCGCCGAGGTGATTCTTGCCAAACTCGCCGGTATTATAACCAAGATCGAGCAGAAACTTCGCGATGGCAGGAGTGCCAGGCCGCAGCCAGGATGGGCTGCCGGGCAGTTGCGGAGGAATCATGCCCGTACGAAGCGGATGCATGCCGGTGAAGAAGGCATTGCGCCCGGCGGTGCAGCTCTGTTCGGCATAATATGTCATAAAGAGCGCGCCGTCGTTTCCGATGCGGTCGATGTTAGGCGTCTCCCCTACCATCAGGCCGCGATGATAGATGCTCGGCTGCATGATGCCGATGTCGTCGCCCATGATGAACAGGATGTTGGGCTTGCCGGCCGGCGCTTGCGCAAAGGCCGGCAAGGCCATTGCGGGCAAACTGACCGCCGCCAGGGCGGCGCTTGAAACCAGCATATTTCTTATTCTTTTACCGATCTTCATCGCTCCAGCTCCTAACTTTCGTTATGCGTGAACTGACAGTCTTCTTTCGAAGTTTGGTCGTTGGCTGCAGGAAATAGTCACGGTTGCCGACGGCTGTCGCCGCAGCTATCCGCTCGCTATCGACGTCAACCTTCCTCGGCTTGCCCTGAATGTGCTATGCGGATTCGGCAGGCCGGTTCTCAATTATTCCGTTTTGGTTGAAGCGCGGCGCAGTGTTGATGATGGCGTCTCGCCGAAGATGGCGCGATAGGCCGCGGCAAAGCGCCCGAGTTCCACGAACTGACAATCTCGCGCAATCTCGGCAACGCTTGCCGTTTCTGGATTGGCGCGCCTCAATGCCGAGCGCGCCATGTTTAACCGTCGCAATAGGTAGTACCGGATTGGGCTCACTCCCAGAAATTCCGCGCAGCAAAGCCGCAAGGTCCGCTCCGGCACGTCGATCGCAGTGCAGATTTCCGACAGGTTCAGATGCGGCCCGCTTAGTGTCGCAATGACCTCCTCAAAGCGAACCATGATGTCGGTATGGCGCCGTCTCCATCTCGAGACCCTGTCAGCATTCTCGGTTTCCAGGCAATTGACGAGCGCATGAAGCAACTCCTGCTCGAGGGATCGCGCAACCTCGGGATTGGCTATCAACTCCCGTCGGGTTTCGGTGAGCTGGCATGCTTTCAAAAGCGGGCTCAACAACGCTCTGAAGGCACTGGGCGCAGGCACTATTACCCGGGCCCCCGATGGCGGTCTGATGGTTTGCCCGGTCAAGGCTTTGCTGCATGCGGCCAGCTGCTCTGGCGCCAGGGAAATGAAACACCAGTCCCCTTCTCCAACTGTCCGCTGATGCGCCCGCTCGCCGAGGCCATGGAAAACCACGTCACCAGGGTTCAAGCCAAGCCCGCAATATACCAAGCCCGATAAGCCACTCGCTGGAAATGAGATGAACACGTGAGCCGGCGGCAATGCAACGAAGGCAATGCGCGGAAGATTCTCTCGCCCTCTAAGCACGTGTAGTCCACCCAAATTCAGCCAGGTCAATCGTCCTTTGAACTCTCCGCCCGCGGTAACGAATAGATCGAGCTTCGCAGCTCCAATTGCAGCGCTGTATTCGTCGGGACTGGCAAAATTGGCCGTGCCGTTCTCCGCCATCCGAATTATCTCATTCGAAGCGTGCCACCGTCGCCTTCGGCGCCGGCCAAACAGGCAGGATGAAAGATCAGCCGCGATCCGCCTATGCAACTTCGGAAACTGGATACCGTCCGTGGACGGTATTTTTCCGCAGGTCAGCCCTACGCTCAGGGTGTTGCGCGCATCAACGAACCCATCGAGCTCGGCGGCGGTTTTAAAGATAAGCAGTGTAAGAGTTGATCCATACGAGATTGGAGGCCAGCAATCCTATAACGCCAGCCTTGGGCGCGACCGCCGTCGCGCGCCTTCAACTCGCCGAAGAGCGAAATTCACTGCGCTCCAGCGGTTTGCGCGGATCGTCTGTGATACAGAACTGGGTCTTCGAATGATGTCGAATACCTTTCAGCGTGGTCGTCACAAGGCCGTCGCAAGGATTCCGACGG
>CAWDWT010000019.1:0-110661 GCA_963806075.1 uncultured Alphaproteobacteria bacterium | reverse complement strand
GTATGGCCGACATGATCGCGGCGGCGCATCGCGATCAGGCCCTTGGCGACAAATGCCCGGTTCAGCCCGATCAACGGCGCAACGTCGGCGACCGTGCCGAGGGCAACATGATGCAGCATGCCGAGCAGGTCCGGCTCCGGCATCTCGCTGGTCCAGAAGCCGCGGCCGCGCAGCTCGCGATTGACCGCGACCAGCGTGACCAGCACGAGCCCGACAGCGGCGAGATGGCCGAGGCCCGAGAGATCGTCTGGCCGGTTCGGATTGACCAGAGCATCGACCTCGGGCAGTTCGTCGCCGGGCTGATGGTGGTCGATCACCACGACCGACATGCCGAGCCGCCTCGCCTCCTTCAGTGGCTCGAGGCTGGTGGTGCCGCAATCCACCGTCACCAGTAACGTCGCGCCCTTTTCCGCGAGCATCCGCACGGCCTCGACATTGGGGCCGTAGCCTTCGAAAATCCTGTCGGGAATATGAATCAGCGGATCGAGGCCGCAATGGCGCAGATGCCAAGTCAGCAGTGCCGCCGACGTTGCGCCGTCGACGTCGTAGTCGCCGAAGATCGCGACCTTCTCGCGCCGCTGCGCTGCGTCTGCAATGCGCTTGGCCGCGGTTTCCATCTCCGTCACTGTGTGGGGATCCGGCATCAGTTTGCGGATCGTCGGATCCAGGAAATCCGCCACCGCATCGATCTCGACATCGCGACCGGCCAGCACCCGTGCCAGCATTTCCGGCAATTGATAACGTTGCGTGATCGCAAGCGACCGCGCCGCGCCGCGCGCATCGAGCCGATCGCGCCACACCTTGCCGGTCGCGGATTGCGACACGCCCAGGAAAGCGGGCTGTACTTCGACAGGCAATGCGGATGCAGGAAGTGCCATAATGTCCGCAGCAGATAGGCAAGCAGGCCATGAGATCAATGATTCGCGCGGACCTTGCGCTACTTATGCCCATCATCCCGCCGGGGGCGGCGCAGGTATAAAACACAGCTTCGCAATCTCGCGGCGCGGCGCGCCCGAAGTTTTGCAAAACGTTACGCCCGTGAGGGCGCGGGCGACCTCAAGAGAGGCGCGGCGCGACCCTCAAATGAGGGCGCGGGGAATGCCGGGTGCCCGATGCACCCGCGACCCGTGTGCAAAGGTAGTAAGCACACGGTAGTCACCACGGTCGCGCCGGAACACCCGGCATTCCCGCACGCAATGGTTTTAACGGCTTATGCCGCGCTCTTCCCGGCGACGAATTCCTTTTGTCACCGTCGTCCGCGAACCACTTGCGCAGCAAAATCCGGTTGGACTTCGCAGCGCGTCCACGAACTTGACACCAGCAACGGGTGCCAGAACCACGCAGTTTTGCCGTACGCCGCTGCGCCGTTCGTCCACACGCCGGATGACCGCTCACAGATTGCCCTGCCCTGCGATCTCCTCGCGCGACGACGCAGCCGCGGCCACCGCATCTCATCCCAACGTTCGTGACGATCGCGATACGCCCCCTCGTGGGGGATGAGACGGCGGGAATAGAGAGGTGATTTGGGTTGAAAGGAAATCGGAATATTTTTTTGACGTGGTCTGGACAGGCCAAATCAGCTTGATCCGGCTCGATAAATTAGCCGCTACGCGCGATGGCTTTCAGGCGGGTCTGAGGTCGCTGTAAGCCTAATAGCGGCGGAAGAGCTGCCCGCGCGATGCGAAATGGCTCTCGCGGCGCGCTCAACCTACTGGTAGTCTGCAGCTGCACAACCGTACCGAGTGCTTCTTCCATACCGCAGGTTTGTACCCAAGAAACGGAATCAAAATGGTAAGCGATCAACATGAAAGGCTTCCCTGGAAGGATGATGCCAAGAATTTTATCGGTTGTAATTTTGCCTATGCAGATTTGGCAAATAATCTTCCGCGGCTTCTGACGATCGATGGCAAGATTCACGCTGAAACGTTCGTCGCGGCCAGCGGTGCTATAGCGGGTTTCGCTGCACAACAAACGCTGTTAGTGCAAAAGCCGAGCTTTTCGATCGAAGCATTGAACGAATCCTCTACCAGCGACGGCTTGTTTATCGCACGCGGTCCACGCGGCGATCGATACATCTACGGCGACCCCCTCAAAGAGATGGTTTTTTGTAAAGAAAAGCCGCCGACAGAGACCACGGCCAGATTATGGGAATGGGCGGTCGGAGGCGCAATTGCTGCGGGCCTCGACAAATCAGAAGCGCCCGATACTTTGACGATGTGGGAGAACGTAAATCGTTCTATTAAAGGCGGCCTTGAAGGAATGCCTTCGGTGCCGAAAGAACACTGGCCACATCTGGCTCCGGAAGCGTTGTTGGAGCGTCTTTGGCCGATCGCGAAGCAGTTATTAATCGGGATGGGCTCTGGCGCGAAGGCGCCACCAGGAATGGTCGTCGTGGAGCCTCATTGGTGGCCAACTATCACGGGCATGGTGACGAGCGCCACCATACGACAAGTCAAAGACGTCCTTGATCCACGAACGGCTCTGATTATCGCAATGGAAATGGCAATCTTTACGTTGAAAGTTGATCCGAGCAGATTCGAAAAGAATTAGTGGTCTCTTTCCGCCCGCCGACATGGTCCCTGCGCTATTTTCCACATTGGGCAGACATCAGGCGACCAGTAGCCACGGCTAACGTCCGCGTGAGCTCTCCGTTCGAACCACCGGATTTCCAGAGCAGCCCCGATCCGTCGCGATGGGTCCAGGCTGTGTGAAAACGTTCTTCGTCTCTCCATGACTGCATGTAACCGGGCGCTATGGGGCCTCTCGACGCGACCGTCTGAGCTTATTTTTGATGCATCAGGCTTTGATCGGCGCGGACCTGGATCGCGCTGGGCGAGATGAACGGTCACAAAACGCGTACAACATGACACGTTGCTCATGCCAGATCGCCTTGAGGATCGGGTCGATACCGACATGTTCATCCGCGCGTGGGTTCGGGCGGTCGATGTGTTCCGTCTCGATCGCGACCTTCGGCAGCTCCGCACCTCGGGTTTGACGTCGTCGCCATCCGCAGCGACCGGCCGGCCTGCGTATGCATCGCGGTTTCGCCGATGCTCACGCTTTGCATCTACGGGTTCTGATCAGCCGCGTCTGCGCGGCCTCGACGCCGGTCGGCTCCCAGCGTTGATGCTGGCCGCAATCGTTGGACGTGATGCACTGGCCTTGACCGCGCATGGCGGCTCGCCTTCCGGATCACAGAAATCCGCATTTTCTGCCGATCTTCACGCAAGTGACAGTGGTGCGCCCGCGATCACGACAGTCTGCGCGATAGACTCGTCGCGTTGGCCGCAAGACGGGATCTGCTGGCCAAAGCCAGCGTTGCCGACTGGCGCCCGAAGTTCACGGCCTGTGCAGCGTGATCGCGACAACGACCTTTCACGCCAGGGTTTCCTCACTTTGAAATCAAACGACCGCCAGACGTCCAGTATCGCTAAGCAGCGCGGCTTTCGCCGCCTGCGCCATCGACGCCAGCTGCGACTATCCGTCCGACCGTCGGACCTCGTGCCGCAGGCAGAAGGCCCGTCGGAAGCGACGCGCTTTGCACCAATGTACGCGGCTTATGCATGAGCTTTCGCCCGCTTGAAGCCATCGAACGTGCAATCGGCTGGCCGCGTAAGCGGCATTGCTCGCCTCGCCCGACAAGGGCTTTTCAATCGCAGCCGCCGCTTCAATACGTCTGCAAGCTTCGAACACGCTCGTCCTGAGGCCGCGCAGACGCGGCTCGATCAGCACCGCTTCCGCGAGCCATGCGTGCGCGCCGCGAACGCGCGTCGAGCTGGCTCACGTTGCGCGCCACCCTGACGATCGCTGATGGCGGCGATCGCACTTTGCCCTGCGTGAAGACGCTGCGCGAAGGTGCGCGGCCTTGAGATGCTCCCGTCGACTGCACGCTGGCTTCGCCTACAACCTCACGCGCGTGCATAACATCGTCGGTCGTCAAACCGTTCCTGACGCGGCGATCCGGACATGCGGAAGCAGCGTGGTCTTGTGATCCGTACGAGCGTTTTGTCACCCATCACTTCCAGCTCGCCCAGCCTCACGCTCGCCCCCGGCTCGATTGCGCCCGGTTGAATCCGTAGACGTAAGCTTGAGCATCGCGAAGATATACGCTGCCAGACGGTCGCGCCGGATCGACCCCATCACGCCCGGTCGCGGAGTTTTTGCGCATCGACGAACACATCGACCGCCCGAACAGGATTGCTTTCGTCGACCCAATCCTCAAGGCATTCTGGCAGCAACGTCGCCTGCCCGCGATCCAGTCCCGCCACAAAGCCTGGCATCAAATCCCCCGCCAATTCAGTAGGGGATCATGGCATGGGAAGAGTTTTCACACAGCCTGGGCCATAACCAGACATCTGGACGTGGTCATCCGTTAACGAGGATGTGGTTGGCGAAAAAAGGTACATCAAAACGGTTATTGTTTCTTAGCGTCAATATCAGCATCGGCTGACGAGACTGTCCGTTAGGAGCGATGGTGGTAACTTGCCTCCGTTCTTCTATCAACGGAATCATGTCAAGACCCTCTGCGTTTGGCTCTATCGATACGTCAAAATAGCCGGCCGGCAGATAGTCCGCTCCCCACCAGAAAGTAAACTCCTGGCTCTTGTGAGCAGGAATTGTATACCCACCCGTTTTAACCCTGACATCCGCACCCATGACAATTCTCCTCTAGCCAGGACTGGCTACATGGTTGCGTGGACGATGCCGCACCCAGTTAATATGCGTGGACGATACTGCAACCTGCAACCGTCTAAAAATTAGTACCAAAAACTTATCTCGTGTCGTGTGATCCACTTCACCCCCAAAGTTCTTTTGTCATCGAATGCCTCATGGGCTCGTGGTTGACTGATTGTGGGAAATGCCGAGGGACAGCGCAGAAACTGGAAAACAATTTACGGCTTCTAATGGCTGCCGATGCCGACCACCGGGCACGATCCAGGCAAATGCGACCGCCTTTCGTCAGATCGCCAGCCAAATGTTGGATCAGTTCGTCCCGCGCTGGCTTTTGGAGGGTTTCGCGAAGCCGCGGTCTATTGTGCGATGCCCTCGACCGCAAAAATTCGCAGTTTGGCGTACTGATCGCCGATCTTCCGTGCTTCCAGATAGGCCGGCGAGCTGTAAGCCGCTTTGGCCTTTTCCAGATTTTCGAACATTGACACTACGATGCGCGACGCTGGCGGCGCTCCCGAAAGCGAAATCGTCTTGCCTCCCGATACGAGTCGCTTTTGGCCGCTATCCGCCAGCGCCTTGCTTGCGAGCGGCACGTATTCCTTCGCGTAAGCGTCCGCGTTGGTCACGTCGATTTCTGAAATGACATAAGCCGGCGGTGATGCTTGAGCATGAAGCCCTTCAACAACTCCAGCACCGAGACCAAAACTCGCAAGCATTGCTAAACCTATTTTGTAAGCTTTCATGACGGCCTCCCAGCGTTAACTCGCGCAACACAAATTAAAAGCAGGAACCATAGGCGGTCAATGTGAACGGGAGCATTGAACATCCCTTGCAGTGCGGCATCGCCGAGGTCGGGAAGCCGAGGATATTTCTCACCATGTCTCCGACAGATCGTTCGTCGGCGCAGGAGCGCGAATTTTAGCTCCGCGAAAACGTGGCCCTCCTTGAGGTCCAAGCGTGCCACCTTTTGGATACGGGCAAAATATGTTCTTATGAATATTGCGGGAAGCCACCTGCAAAATTTTGATTCAGCAATTAGGGAGTCAATGATGTTTTTTAGGAAATATGATTTCGCGGTCATGCTGTTTGGTTCGCTGATGAGCGCAGCCATAGCGGCGCCTACAGCCGCCGGCCAGTACGGTGCGCTTTCCGCCGGTTTTTGGAAGGACGAAAACGGTGTCCTACACGTTACCTCGGGGGCCGCCTGGAATGCTCCTTCGCCCCGGCGCGCGGAAGATGCCGCCAACGACGCATGTTTTCGCGACGGAAAAAATTGCCATATCGTCCGCCGGTTCTCACACGGCGGCTGCGGCTATGTTTCGGTCGGCAAAAATCCTCACGCCACGCGTTTCGGACTCGGCGCGACGCCGGAAAAAGCATTCGACGATTGCAAGTCGCCCGGTTTCGATTGCAATCCGCCGAAGGGAGGATGCACATCCCTGGATGACTGAAAGCCCAATGCGTTGCAATGGGCGCCGACCGTTATGACTGGTCGGATTGCTGAGAAGCGGCCGATCAGGTCTTCGCCGCTCGGCGCGAGCCCATGGGGTTTTGAGCGCGGCTAGCGGTCTATCATCTGGCCGGCGCCGTGCGCAGTTGGTTGATAGCGATTGACAGCGCCTCCGATGAGAAGGGCTTTCGCAGCACCGGACGATTCTGAAACCTTTTCGGGCTAACGCCTTGCCCATACCCCGCCGTAAAAATAATTGGCAGGCCGCGAGTCTGGATTAGATCCGCCATGGGAAAGGTCATCTGACCGCCGATGTTCAAGGCGAGTACGGCGAGGTCGAACTCGCCCGACCGTGCATGCGCCATCGCCTCACGAATATGGCCGGCTTCAGCAGCGATCGAATGCCCCATCGCCCGCAGCATGTCCGCGACTGCCATCCTGATCGTGGCCTCGTCCTCGACGAGAAGCACCTTCAACCCGCTCATTGGATACATCCTCATTTAGGGCTCACCCTTTACGGTGTGCTGCGCTGCAAGGTCAACCATGGGCGCGGACTTGAACGCGCGGCTACCCCCAAGGCAAAGCCGACCAGGGGGCACGCCGCGACGTGACTTTCCCACAATTAGAATGGCAAACCTGCCGTGATCGGTCGCAAGCGCGGCTGGAACCCGGTTCCAGCCTGTATTCAGTTGTGATAGCCAAGCTTTCGCCTTCATTTGCGTCCGTATTGCTGACAGACTGTGACGTATGCCGACGAACCGAATCATGGGGCAAACTTTCATGAGCGTTTCGAAGTTGACCGGATCAACCACCAGGAAACCCGTTCTCTGGGTGGTACCTGCACGACCCGGACGGAGAAGTTCTTCCGCCGTTTGCGCCGTGCTGAAATCCGCATCCACCCTTACATTGCGGGCGCATACCTCCTCCGGGACGCGCAAGAAGGTTCCTAGCGTGAAGATAACCGCCATGTGAGCGATGGCGCTCAGGTGAGCCGCGTAGAAGCGGCGCTAGCGGTGAAGTGCGGCAGTCGGTGGACTTCCCCGGCTATGCCGCGGCCTATCGAACAATAATGACCGTATTATCCAGCGTCACCACTGGCCTTAGGTCTTGATTCAAGTCGGTGGAACCATTCCGGCAGAGACAAACGCCAGCGAACGCAAGGCAACTGCCAACGACGGCATGATCAGCGACAGGCCTGCGAACAGCAGCAGCACCAGCACGGTCTTTCGGAATGTCTCGTCGTCGATCTTTCCAAAAAGCTTGAAGCCGGACCAAAGACCGGCGACCATGAATGGGGCTCCCAATGCGTACAACGCCAACGTTTCCTTGGTGATAGTGCCAGCAACGGCTTGCGATATCGAGATAACCACAAACGCCACAAACAGCACCGGCTGAAACACCGCGCGCTGCACGTCTTTTGGCCAGCCACGCCATTGGCACGAGATTGTCGAGATCACGCCGCCGAGTCCCGTCAGGCCGCCAAGCAAGCCGTTGGAGACGCCAATCGCAATGTCGGCTCCGGCTCCGATATTCATCGGAGCGAACACAGGCCGCGTTAGGCCGTAGATCGTGTAAAGCACGAGCAGCACACCGACGCCGAACCGCAGGTATGTCGGGTCGAGGTAAGCAAGCGTGCTGACGCCGATCGGTATGCCGATGATCGTCCCAAGCGCGAGCGGCCAAGCCCTCTGCAAATCGAGGGTGTGGCGCAGTTTGAATATGCCGTAGCCTTGCGTGAGCAGGCCATAGCCGGCGATCAATGTGGCGGTTTGCATCGGCGTGATGATGTGCAGCCATACGCCCGATACGACGAGGCCCATGGCGAAGCCGGAAAAGCCACTGACAAAGCCGCCCACGAAGGCCGCAAGCGCAAAGAGAGTAAAGACAAGTCCATTCATAGGTTCGCTCCCCCAAACGAGGCGGCGAGCGCTTGGATGGAAATCCATCTGATGGGGAGGCTACAAATCCCCAAAGTCCTGAAATTTGCTCAGACAGGTTGTGCGTCGGCTAATGCACCATCACCCAGTTCGGTTGCAGGATTGGATAGGCGACCAGACCGATGACCGCCGGTCGCTGCGATGAGAAGCGGGTTGCTGACTTTCCAGCGAAACAGCACCGCCAGCGAAACGATCCCGATCGATGCGGTCAGCCAATCGCCGATCGCAATGCGTCCGAGCAGGATGCACGCCCCCAGGATCGTTCCGATCGCGGCGGCATAGGCGCCCTTCACAAAACCCTGCACATTCGGGTTGCCGCGATGCCGCGCGAGCAGAGGCGCCGCGATCAGCACGAGCAGGAAGGACGGCAGGAAGATACCGATGGTCGATACCAGCGAGCCCCAGAAGCCCGCGACCAGATAGCCGACAAAAGTTGCGGTGATCACCACTGGCCCCGGGCTGATCATGCCGATCGCGACCGCGATCAGGAACTGACGCTGGTCGAGCCAGCCGAACTGCTGCACGACTCCCTGTTCAAGGAACGGCACGATCACAAGACCGCTGCCGAAGGTAAGCGAGCCTGCCTTGAGGAAGAACAGCAGGAGCTTGCCCAGGACCGAGCCAGAAGCATTCGGAGCGAATTGCGCCAGCACCGGCGCGGTGCACCGTGAGCGCCGCCGGCGTGCGCTTGCGACAGACTGCCGTAATAGAGAATGCCGACGATGCCGGCGCCGATGAACAGCAGCGCCACTTCCGCCTGCAGGATGACCGTGACGGCGAGGCAGACCGCCGCGATCACCCATTGCAGCCAGTCCTCCATACCGAGCTTGGCGAGCCGGTAGCAGGAATGCAGGATCAGTGCGATCACCGCGGGGCTCACGCCATAGAAAATGGCGGTGACGGGCTGCAGGTCGCCGAGATAGACGTAGAGCGCGCCGAGTGCGGCGACGATGACGAAATTCGGCAGGATGAAGGCACCAGCCGCCGGCCCACGCGCCCCAAAAGCCGCCGCGCAGATAGGAGACGTAGATGCCGACCTGGATCGCGAGCGGCCCCGGCAGCGACTGGCAGATGGCGATGGCCTCGCGCATCTGCTCCTTGGTCGAGCCACTTCTTGCCGTCGACGAGCTCGCGCTCCATCTGTCCGACCAGCGCCACCGGTCCTCCGAAGCCGAGACAGCCCAGCCGCAGGAAGTAGCGCACGAGTTCGCCTATCCGGCCGGGCTCGGTTGTCGTTGTCGTCGTCATCCGTCCCTGCCCGTCTTCAGCTTTTTGTGCTTGCGGCTTGTCGAGCGCCGCCGCACGCAGGCCCTTCGCGTCGGCGTACCGAACGCGGGCAATGCAAAACGGCTTATCATCGGAGTTTTGCTCATGGCTTCACCTTGTTGGTTGGCCAATTGTGGGGTTCGTTCGTCGCGTCCCGACACCAGCGGTAGAACGCGTCGTAGAGCAACATTCCCGCGCTCAACTGTTCGAGGTCGTCGTCGAACATGCGCGATAGGCCAAGCGAAGCGGCCAGCAGACCCGGCGCCTCCGGGGAAAGGTCGAGCCGCGCTGTATCGGCCCCGCGCACCATGGTGGCGAGCCGCTCCAGCGGCGGCGTTGACAGGCCGAACTCCTTGCACCATGACATCGAAGGTGCAGAGCTCGCCGCGATGGCTCCAAAACACGTTCTCGATATCGAAAGGCGCTGCGTCGAAACGTTGTGCAACGGCTTCGACCTCCGAGGATGCCACGAAGAGAAAGACCGCCGTCGGGTCGATGAAGCGGCGGATCAGCCACGGACAGGCGATGCGGTCGATCTTCGGGCGCGATCTGGTCACCCAGACTGTGCGGCCGCGGCCGTCGCGCTTCGGAAGCTTGTCGGCAGGGACAGTCGGCAATTCCGCTTGCGTCCAAGCCAGATGACCGCCTTCGAGCACCTCGGCAGCGATGCCGCCGTGGCGAAGCCAGGCGGCGGTTCCTTCGCTGAGCTTCTGGCCCTTCTGACAAACCACGACCACTGACTGCCCGGTAAGCCCGGGGCCCCAGTCCTGGACGTCCTGATGGGCTCGCCGGCTGGCCCCCGGGATTAACCGAGGGTGTGCCGCGAAATCCTCGTCCGTGCGGACGTCAATGAGCGTTGGCGCGTTGACGGTGCCGATAAGACGAGAAAGTTTTTCAGATGAGATCGAGGTATATGAAGACATGCTGCGCCCTTGCTGAGAGGACGCGATTCTTGGGCATGTCGCCTCGCGGGGAGATCGCCGATCCCCGTGTCGCAAATAAAAACCCGGCGGCCTATTTTGTCAACCGGCCGAGGGATCGGAATCTTTCGGTCGGCAAGGACCAATGAGCGGCTTCGCGACGCCAGCTCATAGGCCGGATTGCCAAACTTCCGCCTAGCAGCCGAGCTTGTCAGCGATGCCGCCAAAATCGTCGGCGACGATGTCCCAGTCGCCGTCGGCTTCATAATCCTTGTTTTGCAGCGGACCATATTCGGTCGGCCGCGACACGAAGGCGGTTTTCAGCCCCTGCTTCTGCGCGGCCCGCAGATCGTTGTTATGGGCAGCGACCATCATCACTTGTTCCGGCTTCAGGCAGAGCAGCCGCGCGGCGCCGAGATAAGTTTCGGGATCGGGCTTGTAATGCTCGAACAGCTCCGCCGACATCACGAGATCCCAGGGCAGGCCGGCGAATTTCGCCATCTCGGTCAACAACGCGACATTGCCGTTCGACAACGGACTGATGATGAACTTCTTCTTCAGCCGGGTCAGTCCGGCGATGCTGTCCGGCCACGGATGCAGCCGGTGCCAACCCATGGTGAGATGATGCAGGTCGGCATCGGTCAATCCCGTGATGGAGAGCTGCGCGACCAGTTTTTCCAGCGACTCCCGGTGCAGCGTGTCCAGGATCTTGTAGCCGCGCTCGGGATGCTTTCGGACCTCGTCCATCGAGGCCTGATAGATCGCGCGCCAGCCGTCGACCAGCACGGTCCAGTCGGCCTTGATGCCGCGGGTCCCGCTCCATCTGGTGAAGTCGGAGATCAGGCTGGTACGCCAGTCGACGACAGTGCCGAAGACGTCGAACACCAGGGCTTTGAGCTCGGAAACATCAGGCATACTCACTCCCGAGTCCGGCAGGTTGGATTTCGTTGTTCTTGATCGAGCCGGTGCCCGCCCGGCGCGCTTAGAGCGTTTTCGAGCGAAGTGGATACCGGTTCGCGTAAAGAAAACGCGTCAAAACAGAATCTAGAGCCCCGTTCCGATTCCATTGGAACGGAAAAGGCTCTAGTCGAGGTGGAATTTCTCGAGCTGCCGGTGTTCGGCCTTGATGTAACGCACGGTGCCGGTCACGGAGCGCATCACGACGGTCTCGGTCTCGATCACATCCTTGCGGAACTTGACGCCCGAGAGCAGCGAACCTGTGGTCACGCCGGTCGCCGCAAACAGGCAGTCACCCTTCGCCATATCCTCGATGCCGTAGATCATGCGCGGGTCCGTCACGCCCATCTTGCGGGCGCGCTCGCGCTTTTCCTCGGTGTCGAGGATCAGCCGGCATTGCATCTGGCCGCCAATGCAGCGCAGCGCCACCGCCGCCAGCACGCCCTCGGGCGCACCGCCGGTGCCGATATACATATCGACGCCGGTATTTTCCGGATCGGCGCAATGGATCACACCGGCGACATCGCCGTCGGTGATCAGGCGCACCGCTGCTCCCGTCGAGCGCACGCCCTGGATGATGTCGGCATGGCGCGGACGATCGAGCACCAGCACCGTGATCGCGGAGACATCGACACCCTTGGCCTTGGCGAGCCGGCGCACATTGTCGGCGGGCGTGGCATCGAGCTCAACCACGCCCTTGGCGTAACCGGGGCCGACCGCGATCTTCTGCATGTAGACGTCGGGAGCATGCAGCAGCGTGCCGCCGTCGGCCATCGCCATGGTCGCGATCGAACCCGGCATGTTCTTGGCGCACAGCGTCGTGCCCTCGAGCGGATCGACGGCGATATCGACCTGCGGGCCGGCCTTGATGCCGACCTGCTCGCCGATGAACAGCATCGGCGCCTCGTCGCGCTCGCCCTCGCCGATCACGACGGTGCCGTCGATCGGCAGCTTGTTGAGTTCGCGGCGCATGGCGTCAACCGCAGCCTGGTCGGCCGCCTTCTCATTGCCATGCCCGCGCAGACGCGCCGCCGACACCGCCGCGCGTTCCGTTACCCGTACGATCTCCAGCGTGAGAATGCGCTCGAGCAGGAGTTGCGGCGGAACGGAAATTTGGGTCGACATCGGCTAACTCTCCCTTGAATCTGGCTCTTGAACCTTTCGGTCCGTCCTGAACGTTAGTTCTTCTCGATCCGTATCACCTGCGGCCGCCCGCTGATTACCTTGTCCCGCTGCACCGCCTCGAGCGCGTGATGGACCGCGTCCTCGCTGGTCGCATAGGTAATCAGGATGACCGGCACCGGCGAAGCTTTGCCATTCGCACCTATGGCGTCAACGCCGTCAGGATGACGCTGCACGATCAATTCAATGGAAATCTTCTGTTGCGCAAGCCGGGTCGCGATGGTGGCGGCGGTGCCGGCGAGATCGCGCGCCATCAGGCGGATATAGTAGCCGCCTTCGTGCCGCTCCATCGGCGCCTTGATCGTCGTGCGCAATCGCTCCACCGGCCGCCCGAACGGCTTGGCGCAGATGCCGCGCGCGACATCGACAATGTCGGCGACGACGGCAGACGCGGTCGCAGCTCCACCCGCGCCGGGTCCGACCAGCGTGATCGGCGGGATGCCCTCGCCATCGATGGTCACGGCATTGGTGACTCCCATCACCTGCGCGATCGAGGATGATTTCGGCACCATGGTCGGATGCACACGCTGCTCGATGCCCTTGGCGGTGCGCACCGCGACCCCGAGTAGCTTGACGCGAAAGCCGAGTTCCTCCGCCGCGCGCAGGTCCTCCGGCTTGATCGACGAAATGCCTTCGACATAGACCGCGTTCTGCGCGACCTTGGTGCCGAAAGCGAGGCTGGCCAGGATCGCAAGCTTTTGCGCGGTGTCATGGCCGTCGACGTCAAATGACGGATTGGCCTCGGCGTAGCCAAGCCGCTGCGCATCCTTCAGGCATTCGGCGAACGACAAGCCTTCCTGCTCCATCCGGGTCAGGATGTAGTTGCAGGTGCCGTTGAGGATGCCGTAGACGCGGTTGATGCCGGTGCCGGACAGGCCCTCGCGCAAGGTCTTGATGACCGGGATCGCCGCGCCGACCGCGGCCTCGAAATTGAGCGCGACGCCGTGTTGCTCGGCCCATTTTGCCAGCCGCAAGCCATGCTTGGCGATCAGCGCCTTGTTGGCGGTAACCACCGACTTGCCGGATTTCAGCGCGGCCTCGATCGCCGACAAAGCGGGATCGCCGGAGCCACCCATCAATTCGACAAAACAGTCGATGCCGGGATCGCTGGCGAGTTCCAGCGCATTTTTGGCCCAGGTGACGCCGCGCAGGTCGAGGCCGCGCTTTTTTGCCTTCGATCGCGCGGTCACCGCGACCACCCGCACGCCCCGCCCGCCGCGCGCCGACAGGATACGGGCCTGTTGCTCGATAAGGCGGACGACTTCGGCGCCAACGGTGCCGAGCCCCGCAATACCCACTTTCAGGGGTGCGACCATGACGAGAACAACCTGCAGGAAAAAACACGGGCGAGACGATAGACGAGAGCGTATTCAGGCATGACCTCTGTTGGGGATCATGCCTACCGCCGGTTGGCGAGAGGAACCACGTTGTGCAACGTTTCAATGCCGCTTTCAAGGAAGCGACGCACGCCGCGTGCCGCCTGGCGGATACGCTGCTCGTTTTCCACCATGGCAACGCGGACATAGCCCTCGCCATGTTCGCCGAAGGCCACGCCCGGCGAGACCACGACGCCCGATTTTTCCACCATCAGGGTCGCAAACTGCATGCTGCCGAGGTCGCGGAATGCCTTGGGCAGCGGCGCCCATGCGAACATCGAGGCGTCGGGCGGCGGAATATCCCAGCCTGCCCGGCCAAACGATTCGACCAGCGCGTCGCGGCGCCTGCGGTAGGTGTCGCGCATCTCGCGGATGCAATCGTCGGGACCGTTGAGCGCGGCCGTCGCCGCCACCTGGATCGGCGTAAACGCGCCATAGTCGAGATAGGACTTGACCCGCGCCAGCGCCGCGATGATGCGGTCGTTGCCGACCGCAAATCCCATGCGCCAGCCCGCCATCGAGAACGTCTTGGACATCGAGGTGAATTCCACCGTCACGTCGATCGCGCCGGGAACCTGCAACACCGAGGGCGGCGGATTGGCGTCGTCGAAATATACTTCCGCATAAGCCAGATCCGACAGGATGAAGATCTCGTGCTTCTTCGCGAACGCCACCAGATCCCTGTAGAAATCGAGGCTCGCGACATAGGCGGTCGGATTGGAGGGATAGCAGACGACAATCGCCAGCGGCTTCGGAATCGAATGGATGATCGCGCGCTCGACCGCTTCGAAGAATTGCGGCGTCGGTTCCGACGGCACCGAGCGAATCACGCCGCCCGCCATCAGGAATCCGAAGGCGTGGATGGGATAACTGGGATTGGGGCACAGCACGACGTCGCCCGGCGCGGTAATCGCCTGCGCCACATTGGCAAAGCCCTCTTTCGAGCCCAGCGTCGCCACGACCTGAGTTTCCGGATTGAGCTTCACGCCGAAACGCCGCGCGTAATAGGCGGCTTGCGCCTTGCGCAGGCCAGTGATGCCGCGCGAGGCGGAGTAGCGATCGGTCCGCGGCTTGCCCAGCGTTTCCTTCAGTTTTTCGATTACATGCGGCGGCGTCGGCAAATCCGGATTGCCCATGCCGAGGTCGATGATATCGGCGCCGGCATTGCGCGCGACCGCCTTGGCTCGGTTGATCTGCTCGAACACGTAAGGCGGCAGACGGCGGATGCGGTAAAAATCTTCCATGGGTCCTGGCTCCGGCAACCGGTGGCAAAATCGCCGACAGCGTGGCGTCGAAACGGAAAAGCCGTACAGAAATCGCGCTCAATCAGTGATTTAGCGAGAATTCAGGCGCAACAATGGTGTCTTCGACCTGATTTGCGGTTGAATTGGGTTCTTTTAGCACGGACGCCCGGCTGCGCCAGCTTTGATCCTGATTCGAGGCTGAGCCCGGCGCCCGGACCGAGACGACGCTGGCGATCACTTCGTCGTCTGATTTGTCGCATCTTTGGCTGCGGCGGAGGCTTGGCGATCTCGCGCAGCGAGCAATTCGGCCTTGATCTTGGCCTGGTCCGCCGGCGGAATCGCCGCTTCATCGCGGTCCGGCGGCAAATCTTCCACCGGAAGGAAGCTGCCTGCTTCCTTTGGACGCGCTGGAGCGCCGGCCGGTGTGCCTATCACAGGCAGATCCGCAATCGATGTCGAGCAGCCGCCAAGCGCAAGCGCCGACAACAACAGCGCGCCCCGGACCAGCGCCCTCTTCTCTCGATCCACCGACATACGTTCCCGCAATCCCGCTCCCAACTTGAAATCTTGCAACGTGAACCCAGCGGCTACCTGGCGCTTATTTCATCAGCCGCCCGCACAGTTCAACCCCTGTCGCCGGAAACGATTAATTCATGAACAATAGATCAGACCGCTGGGGCTCCAATATGACCAAACCAAGATAACTTGTCGCAGTGCAGCACGCGATCTGTCGGGATTAACCTTCGCCGCCGAGGTCTTCGGTTGGGCGCGGTGACGAACCCTCAATGACCCTGTAATGTTGCGAACATGAGCGACGTCACGACCGAAACCGCGTCGAACAAGAAGTTCGACCCCGAAGCCTTCGCGATGAACCTCGCCAAGGCGATGGAGAGCAGCGGCCAAGCCTTGGCGGCCTATCTCAAGCCGCGGGAACAAGGCGAGCCCAAAGACAAGCCGCCGAACGAACTCGGCGAGGTGGTCAGGACCTTCACCACGGTGGCGGAATACTGGCTGACGGACAAGGAACGGGCGACCGAACTGCAGTTGAAGATGGGCAGGGCCTATCTCGATCTGTGGGGTTCCGCGATGCGCCGGATGGCCGGCGAACAGGCGCCGCCCACCATAGAGCCCTCGCCGCGCGACAAAAGGTTCCGCGATCCTGAGTGGAAGTCGAACCAGTTCTTCGACTTCGTGATGCAGCTTTATCTTTTGACCACGCAATGGGCGCAGGATCTGGTGCGCAACGCCGACGGCCTCGATCCACACACCCGCAAGAAGGCCGAGTTCTACGTGCAGCAGATCACCAACGCGATCGCGCCGTCGAATTTCGTGCTGACCAATCCCGAAGTGCTGCGCGAGACGCTGGCCTCCAATGGCGACAATCTGGTGCGCGGCATGAAGATGCTGGCCGAGGACATCGAGGCCGGAAACGGCACCTTGCGCATCCGCCAGTCCGATCCGTCCAATCTGGTGGTCGGCGTCAACATGGCGACGACGCCGGGCAAGGTGATCTACCAGAACGAATTGATGCAACTGATCCAGTACAGCCCGGCCACGGAAAACGTGCTGCGCACGCCGCTGTTGATCGTGCCGCCCTGGATCAACAAGTTCTACATTCTCGATCTCAGGCCAGAAAAATCCTACATCAAATGGTGCGTCGATCAGGGCATCACGGTGTTCGTGATTTCCTGGGTCAACCCGGACAGGGAGCTCGGCCAGAAGACGTTCGAAGACTACATGAAGCAAGGTCCGTTAGCGGCGATGGATGTCATCGAGAAGGTGACCGGCGAGAGGAAGGTCCACACCGCAGGCTATTGCGTCGGTGGCACGCTGCTCGCTTCAACGCTGGCCTGGCTTGCGGAAAAGCGTCGGACGCGGGTGACATCGGCGACGTTCTTCGCCGCGCAGGTCGACTTCACCCATGCCGGCGATCTCTTGGTGTTCGTCGACGAGGGCCAGATCTCGGCACTGGAACGCGACATGCAGGCCACCGGCGTGCTCGAAGGCAGCAAGATGGCGATGGCCTTCAACATGCTGCGCTCCAACGATTTGATCTGGTCCTACGTCGTCAGCAACTATCTGAAGGGGCAGCCCCCCTCCTCGTTCGATCTGTTGCACTGGAATTCGGATGCGACGCGGATGCCGGCGGCTAACCATTCCTATTATTTGCGCAACTGCTATCTGGAAAACCGGCTGTCGGCCGGCAGCATGGTGCTGGACAATACCCTGCTCGACCTGTCGAAGGTCAAGATTCCGGTCTACAATCTGGCGACGCGTGAGGATCACATCGCGCCGGCGGACTCGGTGTTGCACGGCTCGCAATTCTTCGGCGGCCCGGTGCGTTACGTGCTGTCCGGCTCCGGCCATATCGCTGGCGTGATCAATCCGCCGGCGGCGGCCAAATACCAGTTCTGGACCAATGACAACATCAAGGACGTGTCGCTCGCGGAGTGGATCAAGGGAGCGCAGGAGCACAAGGGATCGTGGTGGCCGGACTGGCGCGAATGGCTCGGCAATATCGATGCCCAGGAAGTACCGGCGCGTAGGGTCGGCTCGGACTCGCTGCCGCCGATCGAGGATGCGCCGGGCAGCTATGTAAGGGTGCGCGCCTAGCATCCTCCTGCCTGTTGGATATAGGGGCCGTCCCGCCGGGCGGCCGCACTGGAGCCGAAAGGAATTGTGATGACGCGCGAATTGTTCTGGCTGACGCTGACGGTGATTTTGACCGGATTGTTGTGGGTACCCTACATTCTCAATCGTTGCATGGTTCGCGGTCTCGGCGGCGCCATGGCCAATCCCTCGCGCAACGACAAGCCGCATTCTTCATGGGCGACCAGGCTGATGTTCGCCCACGACAACGCCGTCGAGAACCTTGCCGTGTTCGCGCCGCTGGTACTGATCCTCAACGCGATCGAATACTCCAGCAACGCGACGGCGATCGCCTGCATGGTCTATTTCTGGGCCCGCGTCGCGCACCTCATCGTCTACACGATGGGCCTGCCGGTGTTCCGCACGCTGGCGTTCACCGTCGGCTTCCTCGCACAGGCCGTGCTGGCGCTGGCGATTTTCCGGGTGTTTTGAGCGGCCGTCGCCGCGGCTGGCATGCTTGCCGGCACCTTAGCCGCGTTCGAGACTTCAGCGCCCGCGGCCGGCGTCCAGCAGATGTCTTACGGGTCGGCTAGGCCCAACATCAACCGCATGTTCTGCACGGCCGCGCCGGACGCGCCCTTGCCCAGATTGTCGAGCCGCGCGACCAGAACCGCCTGGCCGCGCTTCTCGCTGGCGAACACGTAGAGCTCGAGCTTGTTGGTCTCGTTGAGCGCTTCCGGCTCGATCCGTCCGGACTTTGCCGTGGGATTGTCTGATGGCATCACCGAGACGTATTTGCTTCCCAAATAACGCTTCGCCAGCGCGGCGTGCAACGTGGCACCATCAGGCTTCCCCGGCAGCGTATCGAGATGCAGCGGGACCGATACCAGCATGCCCTGGCGGAAATCGCCCACCGAAGGAACGAAGATCGGCCGCCGCGTCAGGTGCGAATAAAGCTGCGTCTCCGGCACATGCTTGTGCTCGAAACCGAGTCCGTACAGTTCGAAGGCCGGCGCGCTGCCATCCTCGAAGCTCGCAATCATGGACTTGCCACCACCGGAATAACCGCTCACCGCATTGATGGTGACCGGATAGTCCCTCGGCATCAAACCGGCATCGACCAGCGGCCGCAACAGCGCGATCGAACCGGTTGGATAGCAGCCCGGATTGGAGACTTTCCGTTCCGCCCGTATCTTGTCGGCCTGATCGGGCTCCAGTTCGGGAAAACCGTAGGTCCAGTCGGGCGCGACGCGAAAGGCGGTCGATGCGTCCAGCACCTTGGGCGCCGAGGCTCCCATGCTGTCGATCAGGGCGACGGTCTCCTTCGCGGCGTCATCCGGCAGGCACAGGATCACAAGATCCACTTCCTCCATCAACGCGCGCTTGGCGCCGGCATCCTTGCGCTTGTCGTCCGCAATGCCCTTCACCACCACGTCGTTCTGCCGTGCGAGACGCTCGGCAATGCCGAGCCCCGTCGTTCCAGCCGCGCCGTCGACGAATATCGCGGGCCGCGCGGGAATGCTCTCGGCCGGCGCGTGGCCTTGCGGCTGCCTGGTATCGGAAAAATTCATGGCGCGTTCCTTCAAGCCGCCGGAGCACCGGCAGGCGCTGGTGATTTGTAATCCAACAGCCGCCGTAGGGCGACCACCCGTTGCCCGATCGCCCTTGCTTCATTGTGCTGTCCGGCCAGCACAGATGCAATCGCGGCCAAGTCCGGTGAGACGCACCAGTCAGGCGATACATAGGCGTCCGCACCGTTCACCGCTACGAGCCAGCACGATTGGCCGTCCGCCAGCCCGATCAGCGGATTGCCGCGCGCGACGACCGGCTGGTTGCCGTTCCATGCGCGGAACGCGCCGAATCCGCGCGCGTCGGCGAGCGCAAGGCTAGCGGCGCGATCGGACCTGAACATGGGAGACGTGTACATTCAAACTCCTGCTTGACGTAGGAGCCGTCGGATCAAACCGCGTTATTCCGGGAGGAGAAAAGCCGCGGACGGATCCGGCGGCAGGGGCGAAATCTTAAACGCAGACATCCGCCCGTACCGCGATGGTACGGCGGCGGCGAACGATCGAAATGGTCACGGCGTTTTTCATTGGCGCGGCTATAAGACTGGGCCCGGCTTTCGTCAAGGTGAACGCTCGTTCGAGCGGTATCACACCCTTCGCCACAGCCATTCGACGATCTGCCGATGACGTCGCCGAACAACAGAAGGGCTGCCGACCACACCAGCGCGGAGACGAAATTGGCGACCTGAAAGCTCCAATACGGCATCTCGAAAATGCCCGCCGCGAGCGGCACCGAGGCGCGCAGCGGTCCGAAAAACCGGCCGATGAAAATGCTGGGTACGCCCCATTTTTTCACGAACGCCTCCCCGCGCGGCAGGATTTCCGGATAGCGCGACAGCGGCCATATCCGGGCGACGTGTTCCTTGTATTTGTAGCCGAACCAATAAGAGAGCCAATCGCCGAACGCTGCGCCAATTCCCCCGCCGATCCAGACCGGCCAGAAGCTGATGCCGCTGACGCCGATCAAGGCGCCGATCGCCACCAGCGCGCCCCAGGCCGGGATCAACAGCGAGATGAAAGCGAGCGATTCACCGAACGCCAGCAGCAACACGATCGGTGCGGCCCAAGCCGAATGGTCGCGCACGAAATCGGTCAGCGCGCGCGCATATTCTTCCATCAACCCTCGCCCTTCCGCGATCCCGTCCCGGCCCTTGAACCTTTAAACGGGGTCGGGTGCGGAGCAACAGGTAAGCCGGCCCCTTGCGTGACTTCAAGTCACAAAGGCGGCTATAGTCCGTGAAGGCCTGTCCGGAACCCCGAGTTTCGGCGCCAATCCTCTCCAAGAAAATCCAGGGAAAATCCGATGATCGGTT
The DNA here is from genome assembly GCA_963806075.1 of uncultured Alphaproteobacteria bacterium. Taxonomy (GTDB): domain Bacteria; phylum Pseudomonadota; class Alphaproteobacteria; order Rhizobiales; family Xanthobacteraceae; genus Bradyrhizobium. Next base: position 90,188 of record CAWDWT010000019.1, on the reverse strand, counting down.
CGTTGATGATGCGCGTGAGCGTGGTTGTTCTATTGGCCGGGATGCTGGCCGGCATCGCGATGGGCATCCGTCAGGATTTCACGCTGCAGCCGGCCCACGCGCATCTCAATCTGGTCGGCGGCGTCCTGCTATTCCTGTTCGGAATGTACTACCGCCTCTTTCCGGCCGCAGCGGCCGACAAGCTGGCCAAGCTCCAGGGCTGGCTACATATCGTCGGCGGCATCCTGTTTCCGGCCGGCGTCGCCGTGGTCGTGCTTAAAGGTCCGGCCTTCATCGCGTTGCCGATCGTGGGATCGCTGGTGGTGGTCGTGGCAACCGCGCTGTTCGCGCTGATTGTGTTTCGGACCTCGCGGGTGTGAGCCCGGTTCCCTATCTCTCAAACGCTGCGGCCGAATCCCGTTCCGCCGGTCACTTTTTAAACCCAGCCGTGGCATAGTCAGGCAAGCCCGATTCGCCGCGTATTCCTTGCGCGCAACACATGAAGAAATATGCCTAAATCATTGAAATCAGCCGAGAGAAAAAAGTCATCGAACGACCTGTTCGCGGCCACGGAACCCAAGGGCCGGGCCTCGCCGAAGGCCGCAACGCGCGGTTCCAGTGCCGAGGCCGGCTACACCGCGGCCGATATCGAAGTGCTCGAAGGCCTGGAACCGGTGCGCCGCCGACCCGGCATGTATATCGGCGGAACCGACGAAAAGGCGCTGCATCATTTGTTCGCCGAGGTCATCGACAATTCCATGGACGAAGCGCTGGCCGGCCATGCCTCCTTCATCGAAGTCGAATTGAGCGCCGACGGCTTCCTGACCGTGACCGATAACGGCCGTGGCATCCCGGTCGACCCGCATCCGAAATTTCCGAAAAAATCCGCGCTCGAAGTCATCATGTGCACGCTGCATTCCGGCGGCAAATTCGACTCCAAGGTCTACGAGACTTCGGGCGGATTGCACGGCGTCGGCGTGTCTGTGGTCAACGCGCTGTCCTCCCGGCTCGAAGTCGAGGTGGCGCGGGAGAAGCAGCTCTATCGCATGAGTTTCGAGCGCGGCCATCCCAAGGGTAAACTCGAAGACCTCGGCAAGGTCAACAACCGCCGCGGCACTTCTATCCGCTTTAAGCCGGACAGCGAAATTTTCGGCGCCAAGGCGGCGTTCAAGCCGCAGCGGCTGTTCAAGATGGCCCGCTCAAAAGCCTATCTGTTTGGCGGCGTCGAAATCCGCTGGCGCTGCGCGCCCGAACTGCTGAAGGGCCTCGAGGACGTTCCCGCCGAAGACACGTTCCACTTCGCCGGCGGATTGAAGGATTATCTCACAGCTGCCGTTCATGCCGACACGTTGGTGCACCCCGACGTCTTCTCCGGAAAATCGGGCCGCAACGGCGCCCATGGCGCCTGCGAATGGGCCGTCGCATGGACCGCCGACGCCGATGGCTTTCTGTCGTCCTATTGCAACACGGTGCCGACGCCCGATGGTGGTACCCATGAATCGGGGATGCGCAGCGCATTGTTGCGAGGCCTGAAGGATCATGCCGAGCGCGCAGGGCAAGGCAAGCGCGCCGCCAGTGTCACCTCGGAAGACGTCATGGTGGGCGCTGCCGTGATGCTTTCGGTGTTCGTGCGCGAGCCGGAATTCCAGGGCCAGACCAAGGATCGTCTCGCCACCGCAGAGGCCCAGCGCATCGTCGAACAGGCGATCAAGGACCCGTTCGACCACTGGCTGTCGGGCAATCCGGCGCAGGCCAGCCGGCTATTGGATTTCGTCATCGAGCGCGCCGACGAACGGCTGCGCCGCCGCGCCGAAAAGGAGATTGCGCGCAAGACAGCGACCAAGAAGGCGCGGCTGCCCGGCAAGCTGACCGACTGCACCAATACGGCTGCGGAAGGCTCCGAACTGTTCATCGTCGAGGGCGACTCGGCCGGCGGCACCGCCAAGCACGCACGCGATCGCAAGACCCAGGCGATCCTGCCGCTGCGCGGCAAGATCCTCAACGTCGCCTCCGCGACCAAGGACAAACTTACGGCCAACGCCCAGATATCCGATCTGGTGCAGGCGATCGGCTGCGGCATGGGCCCGCATTATCGCGAAGAGGATTTGCGCTATTCACGCATCATCATCATGACCGACGCCGACGTCGACGGCGCGCATATCGCCTCGCTCTTGATCACTTTCTTCTACCGGCAAACGCCACGGCTGATCGACGAAGGCCATCTCTATCTTGCTGTGCCGCCGCTCTACAAACTCACGCATGGCAGCAAGTCGGTGTATGCGCGCGACGAAGCGCATAGAGACGCGCTGATGAAGAGCGAGTTCAACGCCAACGCCAAGGTCGACGTCAGCCGCTTCAAAGGACTCGGCGAGATGATGTCACAGCAGTTGAAAGAGACCACCATGGATCCGGCCACGCGGACCCTGCTCAAGGTAGTGCTGCTGGCCGATGACCGCGAAGGCACCGCCGATTCGGTCGAACGGCTGATGGGCACCAAGGCCGAAGCACGGTTTGCCTTCATCTCCGACAAGGCCGAATTCGCCCGCGACGACTTACTGGATGTATGAGGCATTCTGGCGCACCCGCGATAATGTCTATTTTAATCAATAAAAACAGATATTTATGGCAAAAACCGTCGGCTTGTGAAAAACCTCTCCACAGACCGTTTTCCGTCCACTGTGGTGCTGGCGCAACAGCATTCCCGGCGGAACGCTCTATAACAGGATCACGAATTCACGATTCTCCAAGCGATCGAAATCGGACGCTGAAATGGCTGAGGGATTTAAAATGAAAAAGGTATTGCTCGCTCTAACGGCGGTTGCAGCATTCAGCGGATCGGCTTCTGCGGCTGACCTCGCCGCCCGCCCCTACACCAAGGCTCCCCCGATGGTAGTCGCGCCGAGCTGGACCGGCTTCTACCTCTTCGGCGGTGTCGGCGGTGGCGTCTGGGATGCTAACACCAGCATCGTGTCGACCACGACGGGTGCCAATCTCCTCGGCCTCAACCAGAAGCAGGGTGGCGACGGCTGGTACGGCACCGTCGGTGGTGGCTACGACTGGCAGTTCGGTGGCAACTGGGTCGCCGGTATTTTCGGTGATGCTCAGTTCGGCAGCCTCAAGGGCACCGTTCAGGATCAGGTCCCGTTCTTTGCCGCCAACATCAAGAACGACGAGTCTTGGGCGGCTGGTGTGCGCCTCGGCTATCTGGTGGCACCGAATGTCCTGTCTTACGTGAACGGCGGTTACAGCGGTTCGCATTGGCAAGGTGCCGAGCTGTTCAACACCGGCAACGGTCTTGCGGCGGGTGGGCACGTCAACGGTTTTGACAGCAACGGCTGGTTCATCGGCGGCGGTGTCGAGAACAACCTGAACATCTTCGGCATTACAGCGCCTGGCTGGTTCATGAAGACGGAATATCGCGCTGCCTACTATGACACCAAGAACCTCTCCGAGCTGGCGGACGGGACTAACGTGTCGAACGGCCGCGACATCACCTTCAGGCCTTTGGTGCAAACCATCAGCACCTCGCTGGTCTATCGCTTCAACTGGGGTGGCCCGGCCGTCCCGAATTACTGATCAGAGCTTCTAGTCTGAAAAAGCCCCGGCACTGTCCGGGGCTTTTTTGTGCCTCTCTTTTTGGACGGTGGGACGGTCCGAAGCCAGCCGAAAGGACCCGTCAGCACTTGCCTTGATTGTGTCCGGACGTCACTCTGCGCCCTTCGTAGATCGCCGCGCGAGCACCAGTGTGAGGACCGGACATGCGCAGATTGCTGTTGATCGTTGGTTTTCTGGCGCTGGCCGCCGGACTGCTCTGGATCGGCCAGGGTACCGGCGTGATCAAATGGCCCTCGGAGAGTTTCATGATCAACCAGATCCAGTGGGCTGGCTACGGCGCGGCGCTCGCCGGATTCGGCCTGATCCTGATCTGGCAAAGCAAACGCTAAAGTCCGATCGACTTTGATTCGGTCAGATGCGGACCATGCTGATTAGCCTCGTTAGCCTCGCACGGCATTAGTTGCCGAAGCCGCCGGCGAGTGCACATGCTCGGGCCGGATGCCGATCGCGATCAAGCGCGCGGTAATGCCCTGCAGCCATGGGACCGCATTGATCACGCGCACGAATAGCGGCGCCTTGAACACGTGATCGCTCGGCTTCAGCGCGACGCTGATGATCCTGTTCTGGATCACGGTCTGCATCGCCTGCGTCATCCGTACTGGAAATTCCCGGCGCCGGCGCACCGCGTCCAATTCATCCTCCGACGGACAGCCCTTGGCGAGCCGTGCCGCCAGAAGATTCGCAGTCGCAACCGCATCCTGAACCGCGAGGTTGACGCCAACGCCGCCCACCGGCGACATCGCATGCGCTGCGTCACCGATGCAAAGCAGCCCGGGCCTGACCCAGCGGATCAGCCGGTTGATCGTCACCGTCAACAGCTTCACGTCATCCCACGTCTTCACGTCCACCATGCCTTGTCCGAGAATCGGCGCCATCGAGGCGATATCCGCGCGGAACGCATCGAGGCCGCGCGCTTTCACCGCAGCGTATTGCCCCTTGCCGATCACATAGGCGCATTGCCAATAATCGCCGCGGTCGAACGTCACCATCATCTTGCCCGGCTCCAGCCGGGCGAACAGGCTCTCGTTCTCATCCGCACGGCGGCCTGCGCGGAACCAGAGCACATCCATCGGCGCGCCGATTTCTTCCACCTTGAGATTGGCGCGCTCGCGCACGATCGAATGCCGGCCGTCGCATCCGATGGTCAACTCCGCGCCTATCCTGACCGGTCCTTCCGACGTATCGGCGATCACCCCGGTAACACTATCGCCAGACCAGATCAGGTCGGTGGCATTCGCGTTCATCATCACCTTGAGCTGCGGAAATTTCTCGCCTCGGGCGCGCAGAAAATTGAGGAAATCCCACTGCGGCATGAAAGCGATGAAGGGATAATTCGCCTTGACGCGGCTCAAATCGGCGATCCGGATCTTGGTGCCACCGAACATGCCATCCATTTTCTGCAATTGCTGATGCGGCAATTTCAGGAAGTCGTCGATCAGCCCGAGTTCATGCATGATCTGCAGCGTCGACGGATGCACGGTATCGCCGCGAAAATCCCGAAAGAAATCGGCATGCTTTTCCAGCACGACGGTTTCAATTCCGGCACGGCCGAGCAGATAGCCCAGCATCATGCCGGCTGGGCCGCCACCAACAATGCAGCAACGGGTTGTTATCGTGCGTGAAGGTTTGCGCTCCGGGGCTGTACCCGCGTCCATGAACCGGTTTCCATATTCGATTTCGGCAAAAAATCAGCGCCGGAAGCTTTTTATCTCAGACACGCTGCCGTCGCGATAAGTCAATTCGACGGACACCGATTTGGTTGCAGCCGGCAGCTTCAGATACGGCACCGCATCGCCCGGAATTGAACTGGGGTCCCGAGGGTCGCAGGGCGGCATCTTCAAGACCTTGTCGGGCACGGCGGTATCGATGCCGACGCGGGCCTCGCGGATGGCGCAGCGATAGGACATCAACTGGGTATAATAGACCAGTAGTCCATTGAATTCGCGGAACGACAGCCAACTGGTCGCGGTCATGTCGAGGATCTTGCGCTGGTCGTGGATCAGCGCCGCCTCGGGATCGAACTTGATCGGGAATGGTCCCTGCATCTCGCCCGATATATCGACATAGCGAACCTGGATGGTGGCAGCCGGCGCGTCGGCGGCAAGCTCGATCGAGGGATTGGGAATCCGCTTGCGGGTGCGCGGATCGAGCGTGTCGAGAAAGCCGGTTTCGCGGAAATCGCCGGTATCGCCTATTCGCCAGGAAATGCCGAGCGCCGGATCGAGGATCGAGAACACCACGGTCCACCCGCCATTATGGCGGGAAAACATCGCGATCGGCGCGTTGATGGAATCCGAGGGTGCAGGCGAGATGCGCTGCACCGGCGGCAAGGCCGCCATCTGCTGCGACGGCTTTGCATCTTCCTTGTTTGCTTCCTTGGCCGGGTCGGGGCCCTTGGCCATGCCGTTGAGGAAGACGTCGTCGACCATCTGGTCGAAATAAACCGGGATCTGCTTGTGATTGATGGTCTCGGCCATTTCGCTGACGGCCCGCCGGGTGTGCTGGGCGACCTGGACCAGGTTTTCGCCGGGCTTCAGCAATTCCTTGGCGAAGGTCCGCGTGAACACCGAATTGGGATTGTCGTCGCTGTTCGACAGGCGATCGAGCGCGGTCTGGCGCGGCCCGGCGGAAAAGACCGAAAACACCCCTTCTGGCAGTTGCGTCATCGGCGCAAGGCCGCCGCCGCCAGCCAAGGCGCGAGTACCCGCACGTTCGAATGGATTGTTGCGGCAGGCGTCGAACACCAGAATCGCGGTGCGCACGTTCTTGTTCTGCAGCCGCTCGATAATACGATCGGCAAGAACCGAAGCATCGCGGACCAGCTCTTCCTGGCCTTCGCTCGCGGCCGGCACGTCGGTCGGCAGCAGGAAATTCTGGCCGGCGATCTCGAAGCCGTGGCCGGCATAGAAGAAGAACGCGGTGTCGCCGGGCCCGACCGCCTTGTCGAACGCCAAAAGGCTCTCGCTGAAGGCCTGGCGAGTCTGGTTTTCAGCCACCATCACAACAAAGCCGAGCTGCCTTAAGGTATCGCCCATGGTGCGGGCATCGTTGACGGCCTTTTGCAGCTTGGGAACGTTCTTGTAGTCGTTATTGCCGATCACGAGCGCGACGCGCTTTTCGGCATGCGCAGATGCGGAGAACGCCAATAGCGACGCAACGAAGCTGAAGACCAACGCGACCCTGAACGGCAACCAGTTCATCGAGCCTCTTTTCGCTTTGACCTGCTCATTGGCGACGCGCAAACCGTCAATTGCAATAGTCGGTAAAGCCATACGTCCGGTTCAATCGGCTGGCGCCGCAGGCTTACTCCATCTACGGCATGACCGGCGCGGCAAAATTCAGCGCAAGTGCCCACAAGGCTCCTCTCGGAAAACTCAGCAATCGCCAGCAAGACGGCACGCAGGTGATGAGCAGCAGATAGAGCATCCACCAATTGACGTATTCGCGGTTGACGTACTCGGCGCGCGACCTGATCTCGACGTTGGCGAGCCAGCGCAAACCCAATGCACCGAAGCTCAGGACGTAGGGCACGAATTTCGGCCAGAGACCGGCGAGCCCTTGCAGCAGTTCGCCGCCGTCATGCGGATGAAAATTGTCCGGCAGCCGGAGATCGAGAACCAGCAGTGTCATGGCAACGCCGAAGATTCCGTCGCTGAGCGTATCCAGCCGTGCTTTTGAAAACATGCTGTCATCCCCGTGTGCATGGCCGTCCGCCCCACCCTTGAGTCGGCGGCCGAAGCGTAGCCAACCAAATGCCGGATGGGGACAAAAGCGCCGTTGCGACGGGCTCGCCCAAATTCCAGGTAGGGCAGCGGCCGGCTAAGGCCGGGGAACCCGCGCACGAGAAGCGCCCAGCCGGTCGCATTTATGCAAAAACATTAAGCTTTTTCGGTGCTTCCCGCGACTGCTCCATTGACTTTGGCCATTTCGGCCCCTATGTTTCGGCTGCAACGCGGCCTTTGGATCGAAACGCGATTCCTTGGTTTGCCGCTCGTCAGCGTAAGACACAGCCCCCAGCTTCCTAAAGCGCGCCGTTTCGGGGCTAAACGCGACAGCCTTTTTACCCTCGATTCCGAACGGCGGTGTCGACTAGAGGCTCAATGTCTTTTTCCCATCTCGGCCTTTCCGACAAGGTCCTCGCCGCCGTGGCGGCCACCGGTTACACCACCCCTACCCCCATTCAGGATCAGGCGATTCCTCATGTTCTGGCCCGCCGGGATGTTCTCGGCATCGCCCAGACCGGCACCGGCAAGACCGCAGCCTTCGTCCTTCCGATGCTCACCATGCTGGAAAAGGGCCGCGCCCGCGCCCGGATGCCACGCACCCTCATTCTCGAGCCGACGCGCGAACTCGCTGCCCAGGTGAAGGAGAATTTCGACAAATACGGTGTCGGCCAAAAACTCAACGTCGCCCTTTTGATCGGCGGCGTCTCGTTCGGCGATCAGGACAGCAAGCTGACGCGCGGCGTCGACGTGTTGATTGCAACGCCCGGCCGCCTGCTCGACCATACCGAACGCGGCGGCCTGCTTGCTGACCGGCGTCGAACTGTTGGTGATCGACGAAGCCGACCGCATGCTGGACATGGGCTTCATTCCGGATATCGAGCGCATCTGCAAGATGATCCCGTTCACCCGGCAAACCCTGTTCTTCACTGCAACGATGCCGCCGGAAATCCGCCGCATCACCGAAACCTTCCTGCACAATCCCGAAAAGGTCGAAGTTTCCAGGCCCGCCACCACCGCCGTCGGCGTATCCCAGTTCCAGGTCGCAGTCGGCCGTGAACCGCATGAGAAGCGCGAGACGTTGCGACGGCTGCTGCGCGACGCCAAGGACCTGCAGAACGCCATCATCTTCTGCAACCGCAAGCGCGAAGTAGCTGTGCTGTACAAATCACTGCAGAAACATGGTTTCAGCGTCGGCGCCCTGCACGGCGACATGGATCAATCGGCCCGCACGCAAGCGCTGGATCAATTCCGCAAGGGCGAGATTCCGCTGCTGGTGGCCTCCGACGTCGCGGCCCGCGGCCTCGATATTCCCACGACCAGCCACGTCTTCAATTTCGACGTCCCCCATCATGCCGACGACTACGTCCACCGCATCGGCCGCACCGGCCGCGCCGGCCGCGCCGGCACCGCGATCTCCATCGTCACCCCTCTCGATCAGAAATCGATGGCGGCGATCGAAAAGCTGACCGGGCAGACCATTCCCCATGCCGAAGGCAGCGCTCCCGCCGACGCCCCGACGGAAGCCTCCAGCGACCGTTCCGAGCAGCCGCGCGAGAAGCGCAGCCGCGAAGGTTCACGCGGCGGCCGCAAGCCGCGGCGCGAGCGTGAACGCGAGCCCCGGCGCCCGCATGGCGGCCGTGGTCCCGCCCCGCAAAGCCAGCCGACCGCTGCGTTCAACCCGCCGGCCGATTCGCCTCCCCCGCGCCCGCCTTCGATCGGCCGTGCAGAAAGGGCGCCCGTGCAGCGCGAAACCCTCTCGGAGCCCGCCGATCACTCGCATCTTCCGGCATTCCTGCTGCGACCGGTTCGCGCCAGAGTTTAGTCCGGCAGTCCGGTTCGATCGAGTCTGATCAATCGATCTGATCCGGCAGCGTCCGGCATGTGACGCGACCGGGGCCTGACCCTGGGAGATATCATCCTTCGATCCCTGCAACCTTCGCTGGAACCCGTTTACCGGTCGTTCACCCTCCTCCGTTAGCTTGAGCGGGATATATCGGACATTGCGCGTTCAGGGGGACGGGCACGACGCCCGCCTATTTGGGGACAGAGAAGGTGCTGGACGATCACGAACGCACGATGGCTTTCGCGGAAGTTGGCGCTTGGCCAGATCAAGTCGCTGCGGCAGACCGCGATCCCGCGCAACTATGAAATCTGGTACGTCTACGCCACCGGATACAATCCGGCGCTCAACAAGATCGTCAACGAAACGCTGAACTGCAACGGCAAGCTGACCGAGTCCGATCTCGAGCAGATCTACGAAACCTATCTTTCCCACATCAAGACCACCGAACGCATCGACAAGGTCGGCACCCGCGTCATCGGCGAGATCGACGACGTGATAGCCCTGATCGCCGACGCACTGGGTATGTCGGCGAGCTACGACTCGAGCCTGTCGGGCGCCGAGAAGAAGCTTGCCGTCGCCAAGAATCAAAGCCAGATCAGGTCGATCATCGAAATGCTGGTGAAGTCCACGCGCGAAATGCGCGAGACCAACAAGGCGCTGGAAGATCGGCTGCTGCTATCGAAGACCGAGATCAACAATCTGCAACAGAGCCTCGAGGCAATAAATGCGGAGAGCCTGACCGATCCCCTCACTGGCCTCGGCAACCGCAAATATTTCGACCGTTCGATCGAAAGCGCCGTGCAGAAAGCGCTTGCCGATGGCGAGCCGCTTTCGCTTCTGATGTTCGATATCGATCATTTCAAGTCGTTCAACGATTCGTACGGACATTTGACGGGTGACCAGGTATTGCGCCTGGTCAGCATGTCGCTGAAGCAGACCATCAAGGGCCAGGACATCACCGCGCGCTACGGCGGCGAGGAATTCGCCGTGGTGTTGCCGAACACCGCACTGCGCCAGGCCCTGACGGTTGCCGATCACATCCGCCGCGCCGTGATGTCGAAGGAATTGAAGAAGAAATCGACCGGAGAAATCCTCGGCCGCGTCACTATCTCGGTCGGGGTTTCGCATCCTCAAGCCCGGCGATGCTACCAACTCGCTGATCGAACGCGCCGACGCCTGCCTCTATGCCGCCAAACGCAACGGTCGCAACCGCGTGATCTGCGAAGCAGATCCGGAATATGTCGCGGAAACCCAGAGCCAGGTGGCGTAAGTTTCACCCCACTACCGCGCCCTCTCCTTCGAGACGAAGCTATTGGCGGGTCAGCCAAGTCGTCATGCGCCGGCCTTTTGCCGGTCATCCGCGTCTTTGTCTGAGCGAAAGCAAGCAAGACGTGGATGGCCGGGACTAAAACGAGACGAGATTAATCTGAATCGATTTTGGATTCCCAAATCAGCGCGTTTCTGATTCACCATGCGCTAGCTGGGAAGGAGGCCAGCATGGATGGGAGCGGCGCCGCCATTCGACCTTCACCAAATAACAATAGCACCGATTGAAACGGCGGCTTGCTTTGATGTATCGATGCCATATCTCATGCAGTGGTGCCTCAGATTGGGAGTGAATTGTATGATCAAAGACATTATTTTTCATCTGGAGCGTGACTGCTCGCGAGATACCGTTCGCGATTTTGCTGCTTCGATAGCCGAAGCTTTCACCGCGCATCTGACTGGGGTCATATTTACCTTTGCGACGAACCTTCCCGCAGATGCTCTCGACGATCTATTTGCCGAGAGCGAGGCCGAAGCGCGCGGTGCAATTGACCGCTTTGAATTGGCCATGAAGCGCGCGGATCTTTCGGTTGAAACGCGGCTTATCAATGGATTGCCTAAGGCGTTCTCGGAGATGGCAAGGTGTTTCGATCTAAGCGTCATCATGCAATCTGACGATAATAATGGCATCAATAACAGCATTCTAATCGAAACGACGCTGCTTGATTCTGGCCGGCCGCTCGTCATCGTTCCTTACATCCAGCAGGGTGGATTGAAGCTCGACCGGGTTGTGTGCTGTTGGGATGGAAGCCGTACCGCAGCGCGAGCCATCAATGATGCGTTGCCGTTGCTTAAAAAAGCCAGTGCCGTCGAACTGTTTACCGTTGAAAATGAAAAGACCGCGAATGAGCAGTTGCTTCGTGGAATCGAGATCGGCCGGCATCTCGCGCGACACGATATTAAGGTCGAGGTGAAAACGGTGCCTGCTTCTGATATCGATGTGGCGAATGCCATTCTGTCGCACGTTGCTGAAGGCTCGACGGACCTGCTTGTGATGGGCGGCTATGGACATTCGCGTCTCCGTGAATTCGTGTTTGGTGGAGCGACGCGCGGAATACTGTCGGCGATGACGGTTCCCGTTTTCATGTCGCATTAAGGCGCGGAATGAGATTCCCTGCCCAGGTCGATCATCTGTGCTCGCACATCGTCTGGAATGCGATTCCAAACGCGCCTGGCCGCGATCGATGGCTCGGTCAGCGGCTTCAATGCCACCTCACAGCAACGGCCGTCCAGCTAGACTAGCTAGCCCGGCCATGACGAAGACTCTCAGGATGAGGTCTTCAAGATGAAGTCTTTTTTCTTTTACGCGCCTTCGCTTTGACGTCTTTCTTCGCTGCTTTCTTTGGCCGAGCTTTCTTTGCCGCCGGCCTCTCCGCCGCAACTTTTCCGGCCGCTTTCTTCTTCGCCTTCGGTCGCTTGCGCAGCGCTGCGCGCTGTGCAGCGGCCAACGATGCCCTCGCCCACGCAGTCAAATCTTCAGGATCGTCGTACAGCCGCTCCGGGAGCTGCCAATACGAATTGACGATGACCGTTCTGGCCCGGGTCTGATACTGAAACGGTTTGCAGCCCTCCGCCTCGAACCGCGGAATGGTCTGCTCATCGGCCCGCAAATAAAGGCCGCTGCGCAAGGCGAGCGCGAAATTGGTGGCGTCGGCGGAAATGCCGAAGCCGGAGAACATCCGTCGGATTGTCACCGGTCCGAAATCCGCAAACAGATCGATCAGGAAATCACGATCCATCGCGGCTTCACCGCCGTCGTCAGCTTTCGATCTTGGCCGGCGTCAATTGCACGGATTCGCCACAGCCGCAGGCGCTGACCTGGTTCGGGTTATTGAAGATGAACTGGGCCTGCATCTTGTCGACCTTGTAGTCCATCTCGGTGCCGAGCAGAAACAATACGGCCTTCGGATCGACCAGTACCTTGACGCCCTTGTCCTCGACCACCTCGTCGGTCGGCCGCACGTCATGGGCGTATTCGACCGTATAGGTCTGCCCGGCGCAGCCGCCGTTCTTCAGCCCGACCCGCAAGCCGACGATCTCGGAATCGGCGCGGTTTGTCAGTTCGGTGATCCGCTGCGCCGCGGCGTCGGTCAGCTTCATGACCTGCGGACGGGGCCGCGGTTTCGGCTTGGATGGCGAAGCGGGTGACGCAGGTGTCATTTCAGTCATGTGGTCTATCCCAGCGGCAAATCAATGCCGATCATGTGTGCTGTGAACCTAACAAACTCTTTCTCACCACATATTGAGGACGAGGCGCGCCTCGTCGCTCATCCGTTCCGGCGACCATGCCGGCTCCCACACCAGATTGACGTTGACCACGCCGACGCCGGGAACGCTGGCGACCGCGTTTTCCACCATCTGGGGCATTTCCTCGGCCGACGGACAATTCGGCGTGGTCAACGTCATCACGACATCGACGCCGCGATCGCTGTTCAGTTCGACCTTGTAGATCAGGCCGAGTTCATAGATATCGGCCGGCATTTCCGGGTCGAACACCGTCTTCAGCGCCGCCACGATCTCGCCGCTGAGCCGTTCGGTCTCTTCCGGAGCAAGCGCCGACCGGGTTTCCATGTTGCTGGCTTTGGCTGCAGCCGCGACCGTCATGAAAACAATTCCCTTGCCTTGATCAGCGCCTTTGCCAGCTGGTCGACTTCTCCCTTGGTGTTGTACATCCCGAACGAGGCGCGACAGGTCGCCGTCACGTTGAACCGCTCCAGAAGCGGCATCACGCAATGGGTACCGGCGCGCACCGCGATGCCCTGCCGGTCGATCACGGTCGCAATATCGTGGGGATGCGCGCCCTTCATTTCGAACGAGATCACCGGACCCTTGTTGCGCGCGGTGCCGATCAGCCGCAGCGAATTGATTTCACGCAATCTGCTCTCTGCGTAGGTCAAAAGATTATGCTCGTGAGCGGCGATGCGCTCCTTGCCGATCGAATTGACGTAATCGATCGCCGCGCCGAAACCGATCGCCTGGACGATCGCCGGCGTGCCAGCCTCGAACTTATGCGGCGGATCGCCATAAGTGACCCAATCCTGGGCCACTTCGCGGATCATCTCGCCGCCGCCATTGTACGGCTGCATCGCCACCAGATGTTCATGCTTGGCGTAGAGCGCGCCAATGCCGCTCGGGCCATAGACCTTGTGCCCCGTGAAAACATAGAAATCGCAATCGATATCCCTGACATCGACCGCCAGATGCACGGCAGCCTGGCTGCCGTCGACGAGCACGGCGATGCCACGGGCATGCGCGATTTTCACCACGTCCTTGACCGGCACGATGGTGCCGAGCGCGTTAGACATCTGGGTGATCGCCACCAGCTTGGTGCGCGGAGTCAGGAGCTTTTCGAATTCCTCGATCAGGAAGTTGCCCTCGTCGTCGACGGGGGCCCATTTGATGACGGCGCCATGACGTTCCCGGAGGAAGTGCCAGGGCACGATGTTGGAATGGTGCTCCATGATCGAGAGGACGATCTCGTCGCCCTGCCCGATATTCGGCCCGCCCCAGGACGACGCCACGAGGTTGATCGCCTCGGTGGCATTGCGGGTGAAGACGATCTCCTCGTTACGACGCGCGTTGAGGAATTGGGCTACCTTCGCCCGGGCCCCTTCATAAGCTTCGGTTGCCGCGTTGGCGAGATAGTGCAGCCCGCGATGCACGTTGGCGTATTCGCTCTTGTAGGCCTGCGTCATGCGGTCGAGCACCGCATTGGGCTTCTGTGCGGAAGCGGCGTTGTCGAGATAGACCAGCGGCTTGTCATAGATCTTGAGCGACAGCGCCGGGAAATCCTCCCGCACCTTCGCTATATCGTATGAACCGTTCAGGACCGCCGGATGCATCGTCAACTCCGCGCCGCCAGCCAGCGCTCGGCGGCTGACATCGCAAGTCCCCGCAACTCGTCACTGGCGATCTGCTCGATCGCCTCGCCGACGAAGGCCTGGATCAACAGCGCCTGCGCTTCCTTTTCCGACAGACCGCGCGCACGCAAATAGAACAACAGGCTTTCATCGAGCGCGCCGGTGGTGGCGCCATGGCCGCAGGCCACGTCGTCGGCGAAGATCTCGAGCTCCGGCTTGTTGTCGGCCTCGGCATCGTCGGACAGCAACAGTGCCCGCGTCATCATCCTGGCGTCGGTCTTCTGCGCCTTGGGCCGAACGATGATGCGGCCCTGAAACACCGAATGCCCGCGATCGTCGACCACCGCCCGGAAAACCTCGCGGCTTACGCCATGCGGCACCGCGTGATCCAGGAACAGGGTGGTGTCGGCATGCTGACGGCCGTTGAGCAGATTGACGCCGCTGGTCTCGACGCGGGAATGCTCGCCGGCTACCGTGATCACGGCCTGATAGCGGCTGACGTTGCCGCCACTGGTCATGCCGAACGTGCTGAAATGTGCATGGGCGCCGAGCGTCACGACGGCAGCGCAAATATTGAACGCCTCGCGACCATCCTCGATCAGCCGGACATGATCGAGCCGCGAGGAGTCGCCGATCGTAAGCAGCAGCGAATCATGGACCTGATAGGTGTTGACGCCGTCGGCGCCGATATAGCTTTCCACCAAGGTCGCGCCGGCATTCTTGCCGAGCTTCAACAGCGAACGCGTGAACATTGCCACCGGCTGCGCAGCCGTGGCGATGTGAACGATATGCAGGGGTTGCGTCAGCACGGCGCCATCGGCGACCTCGATCACAAGGCCGTCCGTCATCATCGCAGTGTTCAGCGCCACCATCGGGTCGGAACTGTCAGGCGACAGCAATTGCGCCTGCACCGCGTCATCGCCGGCTTCCAGCACCTCGCGTAGCGTACGAACGGAAAGTCCTGGCTCGAAATCGTCCGCGTCGGACAACTGGGCCACAAACACGCCATCGACCAGCACCAGCGGGCGCGCGCCTGTGATGGTATGCGGCTTCAACGCCGAACCGGCACGCTTGACCGCCGTCGCATCGGGGGCAGCCGCCGACGGCAGCACTTCGCGCATCAGCGCGCGCAGGTCGGTGTATTTCCAGTCCTCGATCCGCCGGTGCGGCAGGCCAGCGCGCTGATAGATCTCGAATGCCTCCCGGCGAGCGTCAGCGACCTTGCCCGCACCGGGCAGACGGTCGCGGGCGACGTCGAAGATATCGCTCACCGCGCGGCCGGTTTCGGTTTTTGCCAATACCAGGTTCATCATCTATTCCGCTGCGTCAGGCTGCGTCTTCGAACTGGGCATAACCTGAAGCCTCGAGCTCCAGCGCCAGTTCCTTGCCGCCGCTCTTCACGACGCGTCCCTTCGACATCACATGCACGACGTCGGGCACGATGTAGTTCAGAAGCCGCTGATAGTGCGTAATCACCACCATGGCCCGGTCCGGCGAGCGCAGCGCATTGACGCCGTCTGCGGCGACCCGCAACGCATCGATGTCTAGACCGGAATCCATTTCGTCGAGAATGCAGAGGCTCGGCTCGAACAGCGCCATCTGCAGAATTTCGTTGCGCTTCTTCTCACCGCCGGAGAAGCCGACATTGACGCCACGCTTGAGCATATCCATGGGAATATTGAGGGAGCCAGCGACGCTGCGCATCTTCTTGAGAAAATCCGGCACCAGGAATTCCGCTTCGCCGCGCGCCTTACGCTGGGCGTTCAGCGCCGTGCGGAGAAAATTGATGGTCGTCACGCCCGGGATTTCGACCGGGTACTGGAACGCGAGGAACACGCCTTTGACGGCGCGCTCGTTGGGCGACATCTCCAGCAGATCTTCGCCCTTGAACAGGATTTCGCCGCCAGTGACTTCGTAGCCCGGCTTGCCGGCGATGACGTGCGAGAGCGTCGACTTGCCGGAGCCGTTCGGCCCCATGATCGCGTGGATTTCGCCGGGGTTCACGGTCGAGCGAAAGCCCGTGCAGAATTTCACGCTCGTCGACACGGACCTGCAGATCTTTCACTTCAAGCAAAGACATCATCTTTTTCCATTTGTGCTTGGACCCGAGCAGTGCCGCCCGGCGCATCTCGCAGGATAGATAAATCCCCGACATCCCTTGAGACGGCCGCTAGCGCAGACTCTCGGATGGCCTCTTAGCCAACCGACCCCTCCAGCGAGATCGAAATCAGCTTCTGCGCTTCGACCGCAAATTCCATCGGCAGTTGCTGCAGGACGTCCTTGACGAAACCGTTGACCACCAGGCCGACGGCCTCTTCCTGTGTCAGTCCGCGTTGCACGCAGTAGAACAGCACATCCTCGGAGATCTTCGAGGTGGTCGCTTCGTGCTCGAACAACGCCGACGAATTCTTGGCTTCGACATAAGGCACGGTATGCGCGCCGCATTTGTCACCGATCAGAAGCGAATCGCAGGCGGTGAAATTGCGCGCCCCGGTCGCCTTGCGGTGCGCGGTGACCAGACCGCGATAGGTATTTTGCGAAACGCCGGCAGCGATGCCCTTGGAGATGATGCGACTCGTGGTGTTCTTGCCGAGATGGATCATCTTGGTGCCGGAATCGACCTGCTGATGGCCGTTCGAGATCGCAACCGAATAAAACTCGCCGCGCGAATTGTCGCCGCGCAGAATACAGCTCGGATATTTCCAGGTAATCGCCGAACCGGTCTCGACCTGGGTCCAGGAAATCTTGGAGTTGTTGCCGCGGCAATCACCGCGCTTGGTGACGAAATTAAAGATACCGCCAACCCCTTCCGAGTTGCCGGGGTACCAGTTCTGCACCGTCGAATATTTGATCTCGGCATCGTCATGCGTGACCAGTTCGACCACCGCGGCGTGCAACTGGTTTTCGTCGCGCTGTGGCGCGGTGCAGCCCTCGAGATAGCTGACATAGGCGCCCTTGTCGGCGATGATCAGCGTGCGCTCGAATTGGCCGGTATTGCGCTCATTGATGCGGAAGTACGTCGACAATTCCATCGGGCAACGTACGCCGGGCGGCACGTAAACGAACGAGCCGTCGGAGAACACCGCCGAGTTCAGCGTGGCGAAATAATTGTCCGACGTCGGCACGACCGAACCGAGATATTTCTTTACGAGTTCGGGATGCTCGCGGATCGCCTCCGAGATCGGCATGAAGATCACGCCGGCCTTCTTCAGTTCCTTCTGGAAGGTGGTCGCCACTGAAACGGAATCGAATACGGCGTCGACCGCGATCTTGCGCTGACCCGTTCCTTCTTCGCCCTCCGGCCGCACCACGCCTTCGAGGACCTCGACTTCGCGCAGGGGAATACCGAGCTTTTCGTAGGTCTTCAGGATTTCCGGATCGATTTCGTCGAGCGACGATACCGTCTTCTTCGCCTTCGGCGCGGAATAGTAATAGAGATCCTGGTAATCGATCTTCGGATAATGAACCCGCGCCCATTTCGGCTCGGTCATGGTCAACCAGCGCCGATAGGCTTCCAGTCGCCACTCCAGCATCCACGCCGGCTCGTTCTTTTTCGCCGAAATGAAGCGGACGGTATCTTCCGACAGGCCCTTGGGGGCCTTGTCCGAACTCTATGAGAGTCTCAAATCCATAACGATACTGATCGACGTCGATCCGGCGAACCCGATCGACCGTCTCTTGTACGGCAGCCATTCCAAACCTCCGCTCGCGGTTTCAAGGACCGCGGTGGATTAATTCTAAGAACACTATTACACGTCCCCGCGAGGAAATCACCTGCTTAGAATCGTTCAAGCCATGTTTCGTCGCTATCCTTAAGTAGGCGGCCTGAGAGCCTTCGCCAAGCCTCGAGGCATCGATCAATGTCTGCGCTGGAGGTGGACCAGCCCAGACTGAGCCGCACCGCGCCTTGGGCGATTTCGGAGCCAAAACCCATGGCTTCCAGCACATGGGACCGCTGCACCTTGCCGGACGAGCAGGCGGAACCCGAAGATACAGCAATGCCGGCCAGATCGAAGCCGATCACGGCGGTTTCGGCCTTGAGGCCGGGGACTGTAAAAAGAGTGGTATTTGGCAACCGTTCGGTATTTTCGGAGAATACGATCATACCGGACGTCTGACGCAATCCCTGTTCGAGCCGGTTCCGCAAACCTGCGAGGCGGCTTGCATCGGCTGACAGCGCGCCGATGGCAGCCTTCACTGCGGCACCGAAACCCACAATGCCGGCGACGTTCTCGGTTCCTGCCCGCCGGCCCAGTTCCTGGCCGCCGCCGCGCAGCAGAGGTTCAAAGCCCTGCAGTCCCTCGGCCAGCACGACGGCACCGACGCCCTTGGGGCCGCCGATCTTGTGCGCCGACAGCGTCAGCAAATCGGCCTTCAGCGCATTTATATCGAGCGCGATCTTGCCGAGCGCCTGGATCGCATCGACGTGCAAGCACCCCGCCCGCGGCATGGACGATCTCTGCCGCTTCCGGCACCGGCTGCACCGCACCGGTCTCATTGTTGGCGAGCATGATCGATACCAGCGCCGGCGGCTTGCCTTCGAGTGCCGCGCGAAGTTGGTCCAGATCCAGCACGCCTGAACGGGTGACCCCGACGGTACTGATCGCTTCGGGCGAAAACCGCCCGCCCGACAGCACCGAAGCATGCTCGATCGCCGAAACCACCAGTCGTTCGGCTGCGATCCCCGTGCTGTGCCGGAGCCCCGGTTTCAGCGCCAGCGCATTCGCTTCGGTGCCCCCTGACGTGAAAACGACGTTGCGCGGCAGCGCACCGACGGCGTTGGCGACCGCGGCGCGTGCCTCCTCCACCAGCCTGCGCGCCTGGCGGCCCTCCGCGTGAACCGACGACGGATTGCCGCTAAGATCCAGCGCGGCGGCCATCGCCGCCCGGGCTTCGGACCGAAGCGGCGTGGTCGCATTCCAGTCGAGATACACGCGGTCAGGCATAGATTATTATATTACCGTTACGATGCGGGGCCCGAAGCTGGCGCTTCGATGCGTTTTTCAGCCCATCTCGCTCGCCCTCACAATTGGCGATTGCAGCACACCATGCAACCGCAGGGCTAACGCTTTGAATGCATTGCCAGATGTTCAAGAAGCTTGCTTTTCGCCCCTCGCCTCATGTTAGAACGCAGCCACCAGTTCACCCCGCGCCGTTTGCGCAGCGCCAAGCGCCTGATCAACTTTCTCTCATGCCACATGGAGCATGGAGCCTGAGTTGATCGGTTGATTACCTAGGGATCATCAATGCCTGAAGTCATTTTCACCGGCCCCGCGGGCCGCCTCGAAGGCCGCTATCATCCGGCCAAGCAGAAGAACTCGCCGATCGCGATGATCCTGCATCCGCATCCGCAGTTTCATGGCACGATGAACCACCAGATCATCTACCAGTGCTATTACGCCTTCGCGCATCGCGGCTTTTCCGTGCTGCGCTTCAATTTCCGCGGCGTCGGCCGCAGCCAGGGCTCGTTCGATCACGGCACCGGCGAATTGTCGGATGCGGCTTCCGCGCTCGACTGGGCGCAGACCATCAATCCGGAAGCGCGCGCCTGCTGGGTCGCCGGATTCTCGTTCGGCGCCTGGATCGGCATGCAACTCCTGATGCGCCGCCCCGAAGTCGAAGGCTTCATTTCGATCGCACCGCCCGCAAATCTCTATGATTTCTCGTTCCTGGCACCCTGCCCGTCATCGGGCCTGATCGTGCATGGCGAAAAGGACGCGGTGGTGCCGCCAAAGGACGTCAACACGCTGGTCGAGAAGCTCAAGACCCAGAAGGGCATCGTGATCGATCAACAGATCATCCCGGGCGCCAACCATTTCTTCGACGGCAAGCTGGAGCCGCTGATGGAAACAGTGACCGGCTATCTCGACATGCGACTGGCCAACGTGCGCTAGCCTCTAGGATGGGTGGAGCTCTTTGCGAAACCCACCACCTCCATGCACCGCGGCTTGATGGTATCGCTTCGCTCCACCCATCCTACGATCTGCTAGTCATTGTGCGCGACGATCGATCGAGGCCGCCCTCGTTTAAGGCCGTGCGACGATGCCGCCCGTCATCGGAATCGGGACGCCGGTAGTCGCGGGATAGCTTAGCGGCAGGCCTTTCAGGCCGCGCGCGGCGAGAAAGCCGAACGCCTGTGCTTCGATCGCATCCGCCGACCAGCCGAACGTGTCGGCGGCCTCGACGGTCGCCGGCTGCAGCCGCTCGCGCAACATCCTGAGCATCGTCAGGTTGCGCGCGCCGCCGCCGGCCACGATCCAGCTCTTCGGCGGCTTTGGCAGCAGCGGCACGATCCGGGCGATCGCTGCAACCGTCAACGCGGTCAGCGTCGCAGCGCCATCGGGCGGCGACATCGCATCGAGTTTCAGCGCCGCAAAATCATTGCGGTCGAGCGATTTCGGTGGCGGCAGTGCAAAGAACGGTAGTTCCAGAGCACGCGCGATCCAGGCCTGATCGGCACGCCCCTGCGCCGCCAGACGGCCCTCGCAATCGAACGGCTGGCTCATGACGCGGAACATGAAATCGTCGAGCAGCGCATTGCCGGGCCCGGTATCGCAGGCGATCAGGGTGTCGGCGCCGTCGACATAGGTGATGTTGGAGACCCCGCCGATGTTAACCACGACGATCGGACCTTCGCGTCCCAGCGATTGCGTCAGCGCGCGGTGATAGACCGGCACAAACGGCGCGCCCTGGCCGCCGGCCGCGACATCGGCGGCGCGGAAATCATGCATGACCGGGATATGGATGGCCTTGGCAAGAGCCGCGGCGTCGCCGATCTGGACCGTCAGTCTCCGCTCGGGTCGATGCAGCACGGTCTGGCCATGGAAGCCAACGATATCGATATCCTCGCAGGTGATGTGGTTCTGCGCGGTAAAGGCCGCCACCGCCTCGGCATGCGCCGTGGTGACGGCGAGCTCGGCTTCGCGCAGGATGCCTGGCCGCGCATCGCGCTGCGGCAGATGGACTGCCTCGGTCAGGGCCTGGCGCAGCAACCCGCGCTCCCGGTCGGTATAGGCCCGATAGCCCGAGGGACCAAAACCCCTGATCTGCTTGCCGTCAGTTTCGATCAAGGCGACATCGACCCCGTCGAGCGAGGTGCCGCTCATCAGACCGATCGTCGTCAATATCATCGCCAAAACGCCTTCGCGACGCCCTGCCCCAGATACGCGCCTAGCCTTAGTCACCCTGATTCTTGGCCTAATGACGCCCGGCTTGTGTCGAACAAGCACATCTTATAATGCCACAGCGCGCCCGGCAGCGGCAGCGTTTCCTGCTATGGTTCCGCAAATCCCTGCAAATAATATGAAATAAGAATGATTCGAGTCGCCGAGACATGACAGCTTTTAAATCAGATTTCCTGAACATTTTAACGGAACGCGGCTTCATCCATCAGTGTTCCGACTTCGACGGCCTGGACGCACTGGCCGCAAAGGGCGCAGCCACCGCCTATGTCGGTTATGACTGCACCGCGCCATCGCTTCATATCGGCAACTATCTCACCATGATGATGCTGCACTGGCTGCAGCAAAGCGGCAACAAGCCGATCACCCTGATGGGTGGCGGCACCACCATGGTCGGCGACCCCTCCGGCAAGGACGAGACGCGCGCGATCCGCAGCGTCGCCGAGATCGAAGCCAACAAGGCCAGCATCCGCGGCGTGTTCGCCAAGGTGTTACGCTATGGCTCCGGCCCCAGCGACGCGATCATGCTGGACAACGCCGAATGGCTGACGAAGCTGAACTGGATCGAGATGCTGCGTGACATCGGCCGGCATTTCTCGGTCAACCGCATGCTGACGATGGACTCGGTGCGCCTGCGCCTCGAACGGGAGCAAGAGATGAGTTTCATCGAGTTCAACTACATGGTCTGCCAGGCCTACGACTTCGTGGAATTGTCACGCCGAACCGGCTGCCGGCTGCAGATGGGCGGTTCCGATCAATGGGGCAATATCGTCAACGGCGTTGAACTCGGCCGCCGCATGGGCACGCCGCAATTGTTCGCGCTGACCACGCCTTTGCTCACCACCGCGTCGGGCGACAAGATGGGCAAGACGGCAAAGGGCGCGGTCTGGCTCAACGCAGACCAGTTCAGCCCATATGATTTCTGGCAGTACTGGCGCAACACCGAGGACGCCGACGTCGTCAAATTCCTGAAACTGTTTACGACGCTGCCGATGAGCGAGATCGCGAAGCTGGCGGCGCTCAGAGACGGCGAGATCAACGAAGCCAAGAAGGTGCTGGCGACGGAAGCAACCGCCCTGCTCCACGGCCGCGAGGCCGCCAACACCGCGATGGAAACCGCGCGGCAAACGTTCGAGGAAGGAGCGATCGCGGAAAACCTGCCGACGGTGGAAATTCCGCGTGGCGAGATCGAGGCCGGCGCCGGCGTGCTGGCGCTGTTCGTCCGGGCCGGACTTGTGGCGTCCAACGGCGAGGCGCGGCGGCAGATCAAGGGCGGCGGCCTGCGCGTCAATGACGTGGCGGTCACCGACGAGAAGATGATGCTGAAAGCTTCGGATATCACGCCGGAAGGCGTCATCAAGCTGTCGCTTCGGCAAGAAGCGTCACGTGCTGCTCAAGCCTGCATAGCCGCATTCGCTTTTCGCGCCTTGTCAGGAAGTGCGGAAATGCGCTCCCTGCCGTCATGGACAAGAATACGCCGCTGCAGGATATCCCGACGACCAGCACCGAAGCCGGCGCGCGTGGCGCTCAATGTGCTCGCGCTCTGTTTTGCGCTGGCGTTGATCGGCCGCGGCCTCGGCGAAAGCTTTACGGTTTTCCTGAAACCCATTTCAGAAGACTTCGGCTGGGACCGCGCGCAGATCGTATCCGTCTATTCGCTGACGTGGCTGGCGGGAGGACTGACAGCTCCCTTGATCGGCCGGCTGTTCGACCGCTCCGGCCCGCGCGCCGTCTATGCGGTGGGATTGGCGCTGCTTGGCGGGGCGTTCCTCGCCGCTTCGCACGCCAACAAGCTCTGGCAGTTCCAGTTGAGCATCGGGCTATGCGTCGGGATCGGCATCGCCTTCATCGGCAATGTTCCAAATTCGATCCTGCTCGGACGCTGGTTCGGTCCGCGGCTGCCGACCGCGATGGCCGTGGTGTATTCCGCGACCGGCGCCGGCGTACTGGTGCTGCTGCCGGCGTCGCAGATCCTGATCGACCAAGTCGGCTGGCGCGGCGCCTACCAGATTTTCGGCATCATTGCGCTCGGCCTGCTGGTTCCGCTCTCGCTGTTGCCGTGGCGGCTGTTCTCCACGGGATCGCCGCATGTCGTGAAAAGAAGCGATCCCGATTTCGTCGACGAAGGCTGGACGCTGTTGAGTGCCATGCGCCACCACGCCTTCTGGGCGCTGTTTGCGACCTTCTTCTTCACCGCGATCGGCATGTATGCAATCTCGGCTCAGATCGTCGCCTATCTGATCGACGCCGGCTTTCCGCCGCTACAGGCGGCAACCGCCTGGGGTTTCAGCGGTGTGGTGCTGCTGTTTGGCATGATCGGCGTCACCCAACTGGACCGCATGATCGGTCGTCGGCCGTCGGTCTTGATCAGCTATGCCATCTCGATCATCGGGATCGGCCTGCTCTGGCTGCTGCAATGGTATCCGAACTTCTGGCTGCTTGGCGCCTTCGTGGTCACCTTCGGCAGCATGATCGGCTCGCGCGGGCCACTATTGACGGCGACGGCGATGAAGATCTTCCGCGGCGAACGCGTCGGCACCATCTACGGCGCCATTTCGATTGGCAGCGGCCTCGGCTCCGCGTTCGGTTCCTGGAGCGGCGGGCTGATCCACGACTGGACCCAGAGCTATAATCCGCTGATTGCGTTCTCGCTGGTCGCGGTGTTCCTCGGAATGATTCCATTCCTGCTGGTGCCGGCACTGCGGCGCTAAAGCCGCGCCGGACAATCTGTCGGGCAGTATCAATTGTTAGGAGGGAGTTCGACCGAGTTGTTCTGCTTGCCGGTATTGAATTCAAAGATCTTGCGGAGCACGCCTGGCGCCATTGCCGAAATCGGATTGACGCGCAATACCGGCGCGCCGGGGGTGCCGACCACCTCATAGGTGACGCCGATCAGGCCCTCATTGCTGCCACCGCCCAGGAACAGACCGACAATCGGAATCTGGCCGAACATGTTGTTCAGCCCGTACATCGGCACGAAGGTACCGCTCATGCGCACCTGGTTACCCGGATAGTCGATGTTGCCTTCGATGGTGGCGCCGACCAGTCGGTCCCTTCACGACGCCTTCGCGGATCGTCCACTGGCCGTTTTGCCGGGTGAATTCCGCGCGCAACCGCGAGAACGAGACGCCGTTCGGCAGCGCCGCCGGCTGCGCCCGCGGCGACCCGGTCGAGCGAAGCCTCGCCCTTGATGGTGAAATCGCGCACATTGATCAGGCCTTCAGTGGCCCGCGGTTCGGTCGTTGGCGGATCCATCGCCAGGGAAAGCTGGCCGCCGATCATCTTGGAATAGGTGTCGGTGAAACGGAAGAAAGCGCCGGCGTCATTGGTCTCCAGATAGATCACCTCGCGGCCTTGGCCACCCGACGCGCGCCCGCGCATGTCAGCGGTCACCGGCGTATCGCGCCCGAGCTTGCCGTTCAGCGTGAAGCTCTTGATCGTTCCATTGCGCCGCGACACCTTGAGGTCGGCGCCGCGCAATGCCTCGCCGTCATAGCCGGCCACCGCGCCTAGCTTCAGGTCGAGATCGAAATCGAGATTCCTGGTCTTGCTTTTGGAATCGGCCTCCTTGCTCGACATCGCCGATTTGAGAAAACCGCGACCGTCGAACACGTCGCCACGCATGGTGACCTTCATCACGCCGTCGGTGTTGCGGTCGGCCTTCAACGAAGCCTTGTCGCCTTCGGATGGAGAATAGGTCGGGAAGTTGGCGTTCATCAGATCGCCATTCTGGTCGACCTCGAGCGATCCCTTGATCGATGCGCCGCCGCCTTCGATGACGATGTCCTCGAAACGGGTCGATTGCGGCTTCTGCACCACATTGAAAGTGGCATGGGTCGACTTGCCCGGCAACTTGACCCAGCCCGGAAGGATATTGTCGAGTTTCAACGCGGTCAGATCGGCATCGATGCCGACCCGGCTGTCGGTTCCGATCTTACCCGTCACCTTGATTGGAATGGCGCCGCTGATTGCGGGACCGAGATCGAGGCCAAGCCGCGCGCGGCTCGCGTCGTCGAGGGTCCCGGTCAGCTTGATATCGGCATCGCCCTCGCTCGGCTTGCGATAATCCAGCTGGGCGGGTTGCCCGTTGATCTTGACGTCGCCCTTGACCTGATAGCCCTGATTGCTGGCCACGACTTTCAGCGTGTTGGCCTCGAGCTTCTGGTTCATCACCAGCTTGTCGGCGGCGAACCCGCCGAGATCAGCGGTGACGGAATAGGTGGTGTCAGCCTTGGTAAGTTCGCGCTTGATCGGCATCCCGAGCGTGACAAGAGCGGAAACGGTCCCCTTGCTCGAATTGGGATCGATCAAGGTGCCGGAAAATTCGCTGAGACGATCCGAGGCGAGGATTTCGGCCGCGGCCGGCACCGGGCCGTCGATCCTGAACTTGACCCGCGCCGGCGACGGCTTGGGCGCCATATCCGGAACCTCGAACACGAGGTCCGAAATGCTGAGCTTGCGGTTTGCGGGAGTATCGACCGCCGCCTGCCCGATGGTCACCGTGGCAGTGCGGCCGGTGACATGCGCCTTCAGGTCAGCATCGTGCACGGACGGGAGATCATCTACCGGATGCAGCGTCACGCCCGATGCGACGATGTTGACGGAAAGGCCGTCATCCGGGATCGGCGGTCCGCGCCGCGATAGATTGTGCACCGGCGAGTTGACGCCGATCTCGATGCGCTGAAGCGCACCACGCTCGACCCGTTCCATCACCCATTCGCGGACCTCTGGCACGATCAGGATCGGCCACATCCGCTTCAGCGCCGACGCCGGCATCGGGGTTCCCGCAAAGCCAAGCTGCAGCCGCGGCTCGCCCGAATAATCGATGCTGCCGGTGCCGGCGACACCGATTTCGCCGTTACTGATGTCAGCCTGGGTCAACAGCACGCGGTGCCTTGCGGTATCGAAGCGCAGCCCGACGGCGATGCGGTTGAAGATCAAAGGCGGTTCGTCGTCGATTCCCGCGAGCACGATGGTGCCGCCGCTGAGACCCATCTGCCAGTCGGTAATGTCGCCATTCGGTGGTTCCAGATGCGCAAGCAGCGTGATCCGGTTCGCGCCCGAGACAATCTTGAAGGGCGCGAGCAGCACGCGCCGTCCGGCGTCCCATTCCACTTCGGTTTCCAACGAATTGATCGCCATCGGATAGTCAGGCGTGTCGCTGTCGATGATGTGGCCGGCGCCTGCGGTGATCTTGCCCCGGAAATAGGTCGGCAAGCCGTCACGGCCGAGTTCACCCTTCAATTCGCCGGTCAGCAGCAGGTCGGCGCTGTAAGTCAAATCCTTCAGCCGCAGGGCCAGCAGGATATTTGACGCCGAGACCTTGTCGGCCCGAATATCGACCGATCGCACACCGTTGCTGGGAGCTCCCACCGTGACGCGCAGCAACCAGGCATGGCTGCCCTCTTCGCCGATGCTTAGCGCTACGCCGCCGCCTCTCGGCCGGCGCAGGCCGACGGTGATGTTGTCGAAATTCCATTTGTTGCCGCGCTGCTGGTCGTCGACGATCAACCTGCCGTTCTTCAAGCCGATTTCACTGAGATTCTGTCCGTTGAGCCCGGTCAGGCTCAGGCTGTCGAGCCAGTCGAGGCCGGCCAGCATTCCGTTGGACGTGGCGCCTTTATCAGGCGTCGCCGGTGTGGCGCTCTGGGGCGCGGCAGCAGATGGCGAAGAAGGCGATGGCGAGGACCCTCCAGCCATCGGCGCGGATTGACCAGGCGGCGGCGGCACGCCAAGCGCGCGCTTCGAGGTCACGCCGGTTGCGAGCGGTCGCGCATTGTCGCCGGTGGAAACCGTGACATAGCCATCGGGCGTGATACGCACCGCGAGCGTAGCATCAACCAAATTGAGGCTTTCGGCGCGAAGCTGCCCCATCAACAGCGCCATGCCGGATAGCCGCACCTCGGCCTTTGGTGCGCTCGCCACGATGGCGTGGTCGCGATCCCTGACGATGATGTCCCGGATTCGCACCGCGACGCGGATGCGGCCGGCACGCTCGATCTGGGTGCCACCGACCTCCACGGTATTTTCGTGACCGATATTTTGCTCGATCGCCGCGGCAAGCCACGGCGTTGCCATATCGAGATTGATGGGACCCGCGCCGAGTCGCCACCACAGCGCTCCGAAACATCCGCCAAAGATCACCATCAGCACCGCGACGACGACGGCAACGCGCTTCAGCCAACGTTCGCCCGCGAGCCATCGGCTGAAGGTGGCAAAACCATCGCCGACCCGGTGAAAACTCGAATTGGATCGTGAGAGCAGCCGATGCGCGCGGTGGCGGGCTGCTTCGTCATGTTCGTGATCCCAATCGGCATCGTCCGACGGCAATTGCCGGACGTCGGCATTCGGACTGGACTCCTCGGGCGACGTATTCCTTGGCATTGCCTCTCGGTGCCGGCGCTGCTTGTAAGATTGATCGCCGTCAGGATCGCGCTCGTTGATATTTAACGTGCGCTCCCGTGTCGGCATCGCTGCCAATCCCTCGATTGATACCGCCGCTACCCGCGAGCCGGCCCAAGAACCCATTCAAGGAGCACATTCAACGAGCGGACGGGCGGTGAGTGTCGAATTCTTGTAACCTTACCCCGGGGCCATCAGATTTGCCCAGCGGCCTACTCGATTCGACTTGGTCAGGACATCTCCTGCAATAACCTGATGATTGAACTGTCGAAAGCGACGAAAGGAAGGCGTATGTCCAAGAAAACTCAAAAGAAAACTCAAAAGAAAATCTCTAAGAAACCCTCCAAACCATCCTCCGGCGGCAGGGCCGCCGGCGCGCGATCGAAAAAAGTGGCCGCCAAAACGTCCGGCAATGTCGGAAAACGCTCCGCTACCAAAGCATCTCACCAGGGTGCGTCCAAATCGTTAAAATCAAGCACCACCGCGAAATCGAAAGCCGCGGCAGCTAAATCCGCGCGGGCTCTTCCAGCGACGCGACGGCTGGCGGCCACGACTCACTCCGGCCTTGCCGAGGGCACAAAGGCGCCGGCGTTCCGCTTGCCGCGCGATGGCGGTGCATCGGTCTCGCTGTCGGATTTCGCCGGCAAGAAACTGGTGCTGTTTTTCTATCCCCGCGCGGACACGCCAGGTTGCACCAGGGAAGCCATCGATTTCACCCGCCTGTCGGCGAGCCTTCGCCGAAAGCGGGACCGCGGTGCTTGGGGTTTCGGCTGACGCGCCGCGGACCCAGGAGGCCTTTCGGAACAAGCATCAATTGTCCATTCCTCTCGCCTCGGATGAGCAGCACGAGATGCTCGAAGCCTATGGGGTCTGGGGCGAAAAATCGATGTACAGCAGAACCTTCCTTGGAATATCTCGAACAACGGTTCTGATCGGAGCCGATGGCCGGATCATCCGGATATGGCGCCAGGTCAAGGTCGATGGCCATGCCGACGAGGTGCTGGCCGCAGCCCAAATCTCCTGAACGGAGGCCGTTTCCTGAAAATTAACCATGACAGGGTCAAATCGCCCCCGCCAATTCAGCCGTGGGGAACTCATCTCCGACCGGCGCGGGAGTGCCGATGTCGTACCGTACCGGTCATCATTCCGAGTATCCTCAACATCATCGTCCGCATGATCATGGCAGAGCATCGACTCGTCGCCCGGCGGTGAGCCAAACCTCCGCCGCTTCCGCTCACACACGGCACGGCTATACCCTCGTCCATGCCGGCAAACAGGTGCGTTTCGGTCCCGTCGTGTTCTGGATCGTCGTCGGCACGGTGATCTTGCTCGGGATATGGTCGGCGGCGACCGCGACCTATTTTACCTTCCGCGACGACGTGCTGACGCGGCTGATCGCGCGACAGGCCGAGATGCAATATGCCTATGAGGATCGCATCGCCGAACTGCGCGCCAAGGTCGATCGCACCACCAGCAGGCAATTGCTCGACCAGGAACAGTTCGACAAGAAGCTCGACCAGATCATGCGACGCGAGGCGACGCTTGAATCTCGCGCGACCGCACTTGGCGCGATGTCCGACATCACCGGATCGATCCGGCCGCCGCCGCGCGGCGGAGCCACCGCGAATGACATGCCCGTTTCGGGAGTGCCCATGCCCTTTCGGGAGTGCCGAAGCCTTCCCCGATCAGCGACACGGTTATTTTCGTGGCGCCCCCCGATCGCGAGGCGCGGCTGGAATCGCGCGCGCCTGCAATCGTCAACCCACCCGCTACCAGGTTCGCCAAGGCTGGCGCCGTTGACAGTGTTCTCGGTCGACTGCAGAGCTCGCTTGACAAGGTCGAGAGCCGTCAGCTCGCAACGCTCAACTCGACTGAAGACAGCCTGGAATCGCGCATGCGCCGCATGCGCGGTGTGTTCTCCGATCTCGGCCTCGACATGGCGCAACTGGAAGCCGCGACGCCTCACACCGGCATGGGCGGTCCATTCATTCCGGTCAAGCTGCCAGCCGACGCCGGACCGTTCGAACGCCAGCTCTCCCGCATCAACATCACCCACGCGCAGGTTGACCGGCTGAACCGGACGCTGGCGCTGGTGCCGTATCGCAAGCCGGTGGTGGGCGAAGTTGAATTCACCTCCGGCTTCGGCATTCGCAGCGATCCGTTCCTCGGCCGCCCCGCGATGCATACTGGCCTCGACTTCCGCGCCGCGATGGGCGATCCCGTACGCGCTACCGCCAACGGCAAAGTAGCGTCAGCCGGATGGGCGGGCGGCTACGGCCGCATGGTCGAGATCGATCACGGCAACGGATTGTCGACGCGCTACGGTCATCTGTCGGAGATCGGCGTCAAGGTCGGCGACTCCATCAAGATCGGACAGGTGATCGGCGCCGTCGGCTCGACCGGCCGATCGACCGGTCCGCATCTGCACTATGAAACACGGATCGACGGCGAAGCGGTCGATCCGCAGAAATTCCTCCGCGCCGGGGTGCGGCTCAGCGCAGGGTGATGGTCGCATCGCGCAGCTTCGACGGCTGGCCTCGTGACCGATTTAGTCGGAGATGATATCGCCGAACCGCATCGCCCGCTCCGTGATCTGTTTGATCGGTCTCCAGTCGTTCGCGTGCAAGCAGCGGCTCGTCCGCCAAGGGCGCTTATTTCCGCCGGAACCAACAGCATTGTTGACCGCCGCCATTTGTGATTGATGCCTGACAGATCAGGATTTTCGAAGGCACTCCCGGTTGGAACCGAAGAAACGAATTGGCCCGCGGCACCCGCGGCTCGGCGCGGCCGGATTTCGCGCGGCACACTGGCTCGCTGCCCGAGCCATGGCTGCCGCGGGATTCCACCAGCTCGGTTCGGATTTTGCCAACCAGCGGATTGCGGCGGTCCGCGAAAAGCTGGCGCGCGGCGAGACGATCTATCTCGCGGGGTTGGCAGCGCCGGGTACGCATAATTCGGGCGTAGCGCTGGTCGAAGTGACGCAGGCAAGCGGTCCGCGGCTGATCGTCAACAACGAGGAAGAGCGCTTTTCCGGCAACAAGCACACCACTGAATATCCACAAGCCTCGATCGACGCGGTCGCAGCGACGCTGCGCGGCATCGGACGCGACGTCGGCGACATCGCGGCATGGCTGACCACCTGGGATTACCCGACGCTGGCAGGCACACTGGCCCGTACGGTATTGGAAGAGTTTCCGCAAAGCCTGCGGTTGCTGCGCACCACCGAGGCTGCCGGATTCGATAGCCGCCGTCTCGAACGAATGACCCGCACGCCGAAGATCCTCGGCAGGCAGCTCGGCCTTCCCGAACGCGTGCCGCTGATCTGCATGCCGCATCATGACAATCACGCCTGGTTCTCGTATGCCGCCTCGCCTTTCGCTGGCAGCAACGAACCGGTCGCGATCGCCGTGCTCGACGGCACCGGCGATATCGGATCGATCTCGCTCTACGTCGCCGAGAATGGGACGATGCGGCGGCTGTACTGCAACGACAGCATGTTCAATTCACTCGGCGCGTTCTACAGCGTGATCTCGTCGACCCAGGGCGGCTGGACCTGGCTATCCAGCGAAGGCCGCTATATGGGCGCGGCCGCCTGGGGCGACATGAACCGCGACAGCAATCGCTACTACGGCCGATTAAAGCGGGTTCTGGATTTTGGCCGTGACGGCGAGATCCGCATCAATCGCGCGATGGCGAACTGGTACTGCGACCCCTTCGATCATCCTTACAAGGCCGCCTTGATCGAAATCCTCGGTGAGCCGCTGACGCCGGACCAACTCTGGAATCCCGACGCCGTACTGCGCGTCGAGGACATCCATCACCGGCCCGACACGTCAGATCGCCTGGACAAGGCGGCCGCGACCCAACTCGTGTTCGAAGACGCCATGATCCACGTGACCGATCATCTGCTGCGCATGACCGGCACCAACCGGCTGGTGCTGACTGGCGGCGTGGCGCTGAATGCCGTCGGCAACATGCGGCTGCTCGAACATTTCGACGAGGCATGGTTTGCGCAGGCCCAGCAGCGCAACTGCCACCCTTCATCTGTGGGTGCCGCCGACGCCGGGCGATCCCGGCGTGACCATCGGCGCGGCGTGGCTGTTTGCCCATCTCGCCGGCGCTCCGCGCGGTGCGCCGCTGACGCATGCGTTCTATTGCGGCCTGCCGCCCTCCCCGGAGGAGATCGCGGCATCGATCGAAACCAGCGACGTGACGTCGATGCGGATCGGCGACATCTCCACGCCGGAAGGGCGCGACGCGATCGCCGACCTGATGGCGTTTATGGTGGCGCGGAACGGCATCATCGCGCTCTATCAAGGCGCTGGTGAAACCGGTCCCCGCGCACTTGGCCACCGCTCCATCTTCGCCAACCCCTGCGATCCCGACGCGCGCGAGCGGCTCAACGAGCGCGTCAAATACCGCGAGGCGATCCGGCCGCTGGCGCCGATGGCCACGCTGGAAGCAGCCCTGGAATATTTCGATCTCGCGCCGGGCGGATCGGATGCCAATTACAACGCCTACAATTTCATGGTGCTGACCGCGCGCTCGAAGCCGCGGGCGGCTGGCAAAATCCCGGCGGTGATCCATGCCGACGGCACCGGACGAATTCAGATCGTCCGCGCGGAAGACGATGCCCTGACGCATGCCTATCTGAAGGCGCTCGGTCGCCACATCGGCGTCGAGATGTCCGTCAACACGTCGTTCAATGTCGCGGGTCCGATTGCACAAACACCGAACCAGGCGATCGACACGCTGCGTCGCTCCAAGGGGCTCGACGCCGTGCTGATGGTGGCCAGCGACGGCGCCGTGACCGCCGCGTGGCATGGTGGCGAACGCGATAGCGGCACGGTTTACCGGCTGGCTTGCGGAATGGAAGGCGGCGAAAACGAACAGCTGATCATTTCACCCGCTTCGGCATGAGACGATCTCGATCATCTTGCCTTCACCGTCGTCGGGCATTTCTGCCTTCGCTTTCGCATAAACCTCGACCATGGCGCGAGCGACCAAGGGCTCAGTGAGATGCCAGACACGAAACATCGTCGCGGTTGAAGATCACCTCATTTCAAGCGCTGCATTCGTTCCGCCGCGCACTGCATTGAATGCTGGTGCGGCTCGCTTTCCTTCATCGTTGACTTCAGGGCGATCACGATCATAGCTCGCCCCCGCTACGTGACTTCAGCACACCCCAGCATGAAAACAACGAGACGAAACATTACCCACACCAGCACGACAACTGTCGAAATCATGCCAAGAAACAAAAGGGCTACGCCCGGCTCATCATATTTGGGCTGAAGGAACATAAATATAATAATCGTAGGGGTATTCAACTCGCCAAACCAAAATCAAAAGGAGCATCGACGCGTAAATGAAGACAACCGGCCAGAGACGGTACAAGGCAAACAGAACCAGCGATGGCGCCAGCGTAAGGGCTGTAGGAAGAACGAGTTTGACCCCATCAGCTTCAATACGCTGCAGGCAATTCCAATCAGGTTGAAGGTGCTGCGAGCAGTACTCTTGATAGAAATTCAAGATCACGAACGACAGATTGCACACGCCGCCGAATATCGCTGCGGCGATCGCCCAACGAGAGATCGTTGATTGGGCCGTCCTATCCGTCACGCGCGTCTACACCCTTTGGTCGCGGAGCGACGCGCGGCATGGTCTAATCCACGTCCTCGACCGCGCCGGGTCCGGTGCCGAATGCCCGTTGCGCCAGGGTGGCCGCCATGAATTCATCGAGGTCGCCGTCGAGCACGCCCGAGGTGTCCGACGTCTGCACACCGGTGCGAAGGTCCTTCACCATTTGATAGGGCTGCAGGACATAGGAGCGGATCTGGTGGCCCCAGCCGATATCGGTCTTGGCGGCCTGATCGGCGGCGGCCTGTTTCTCGCGTTTCTTCAGCTCGATCTCATAGAGCCGCGCCCGCAGCATGTCCCAGGCCTGCGCCCGATTCTTGTGCTGGGAACGGCCGGCCTGACAAACCACCGCGACGCCGGTCGGAATATGGGTCAGCCGAACCGCGGATTCGGTCTTGTTGACGTGCTGGCCGCCGGCGCCGCCCGAGCGCATCGTGTCGGTGCGGACGTCGGCTTCCTTGATGTCGATCTTGATGCTGTCGTCGACCACCGGAAAGATCGCCACGCTCGAGAACGACGTGTGCCGGCGCGCGTTGGAATCGAACGGCGAAATCCGCACCAGCCGATGCACGCCGGCTTCGGTCTTCAGCCAGCCATAGGCGTTGTGGCCGCTGATCTGGATGGTGGCTGATTTGATCCCGGCCTCTTCGCCCTGGGTCTCTTCGAGGTATTCGATCTTGAAACCGTGCTTCTCGGCCCAGCGCGTATACATGCGCAGCAGCATCGAGGCCCAGTCCTGGCTTTCGGTGCCGCCGGCGCCGGCATGGACTTCGAGATAGGAGTTGAACCGGTCCGCCTCGCCGCTGAGCAGCGCTTCGAGTTCGCGGCGCGCCACTTCCTTCTTGAGGTTTTTCAACGCGGCTTCGGCTTCGTTGACCACGGCTTCGTCGTTCTCGGCTTCGCCGAGTTCGATCATGCCGACATTGTCCTCAAGCTCGCGCTCGACCTTGCCGATGCCGGTGAGCGCATCCTCCAGTGAGGTGCGCTCCTGCATCAGCTTTTGCGCCTTCTGGGGATCGTTCCAGAGATTGGGTTCTTCCGCGAGCTTGTTCAGCTCGGCCAGCCGCACCGTGGATGCATCGACGTCAAAGATGCCTCCTCAGCAGTCCGACCGACTGCTTGATCTCTTCGACGAGGCGTTCGACTTCGGCGCGCATGGATGTCTCTGCTCCGCGGCCGAAGCCGCCGTTGCGGAATACGAGGGATGTAGCGGCGTGCGCTCGAAAGCGCAAATCCGGGCTAGTACAGTCCGCCTGTGCCGGGACGCAGGATGGTCCGATCGGTGTCCGGCGATACCGTGAGCGTGCGACCGTCGGCGTCGGCGACACCGATGACCGCATAGTTGTCTGGCGGCGCCGTGCCTGGCTTGAAGGCTTCGAGAATCGTCTTGCCGGTGTCTCCCGGGCCCGCCCGCATCCCGCTCTTGGCATCGACCCGGATCAGCTTGATTCCAGCCGGTACCTTGAACGGAACCGCCGGCTTGTCGGCAAGAGCGAGTTTCAGGAAGTCGCGCGCGATTGGTGCTGCCAAATGTCCGCCGGTGCCGGCGTTGCCCCTGCCAAGCGAGTGCGGCTTGTCATAGCCGAGATAGATACCGACGACGATGTCGGGTGAGAAACCGACGAACCAGGCATCGCGGGCATCGTTGGTGGTGCCGGTCTTGCCGGCGATCGGCTTGCCGACCTCCCTCACCACCGTCGCAGTGCCGGCCTGGACCACACCCTCCATCATCGAGGTGATCTGGTAGGCGGTCATGGGATCGAGCACCTGTTCACGGTGATCGATCAGCGGCGGCTCGGGCTGGTTCTTCCATCCTTCAGGCGCGTCGCATCCACGGCATTCGCGCGTGTCGTGCTTGAAAATGGTGTGGCCGTAGCGGTCCTGGATCCGATCGATCAGCGTCGGCTTTACCCGCCGGCCGCCATTGTCGATCATCGAATAGGCCGTGACCATCCGCATCACGGTGGTTTCGCCGGCGCCGAGCGCGTAGGATAGATAGTTCGGCAGTTCGTCGTAGACGCCGAAACGCTTGGCGTATTCGCCGATCAACGGCATGCCAATGTCCTGCGCCAGCCGCACCGTCACCGTATTCAGCGACAGCCGCAATGCGTTACGCAGCGTGGTCGGGCCCTGATATTTGCCGTTCGAGAAATTATCCGGCCGCCAGACGCCGGCGCCCTGCCCCTGGTCGATTTCGATCGGCGCGTCCACCACGACGGTGGAAGGCGTGTAGCCGTTGTCGAGCGCGGAGGAGTACACGATCGGCTTGAATGACGAGCCCGGCTGCCGGTAGGCCTGCGTCGCGCGATTGAACTGGCTCTGGTCGAACGAGAAGCCGCCGACCATCGCGAGCACGCGACCGGTATGGGGATCCATCACGACCATGGCGCCGGAGACTTCAGGCAATTGCCGCAACCGGAACTGGCCCTCGACCGGATTGCCGTCCTTGAGCAGGGGATCCGCATAGATCACGTCGCCCGGCGAAAGGATCTGCGACACCGCCGTCGGCGCCCGGCCCTTCATCGGACCGCTAGCCGCCTTGGCCCATTTGACGCCTTCCAGGGTGACGATGCCGGTCGGCCGGTCCTTGCTGATGGCGCCGCCGAGTACGCGGCCTGGCTGAAACCCTATTCGCGCGGATTGGTCGTTGGTCTCGAGTACGACCGCCATTCGCCACGGCGAGATGTCGTTGAGCGATTTGATGTCGGCGAGCTTGACGCCCCAATCGCCTGAAATGTCGATCTTGCTGAGCGCACCGCGCCAGCCCTGCGCCTCGTCATAATTGACAATGCCGGCAGCCATGGTCTTGCGCGCCATCACCTGGATCTTCGGATCCAGCGTGGTCCGCACCGAAAGACCGCCTTCGTAAAGCTTCTTCTCGCCATAGCGCTCGAAGACGTCGCGGCGGACCTCTTCGGCGAAATATTCGCCGGCGAATGTGCGCCCGGCGGTGGCGTGGTTGGTGACAATCAGGGGGTCCTTGCGGGCCTTGTCGGCATCGGCCTGCTTGATCCAGCCATTTTCCAGCAGACGATCGATCACATAGTTGCGCCGCTCGATTGCGCGATCGTGGTTGCGCACCGGATGCAGCGCCGCCGGCGCTTTTGGCAGCGCTGCAAGGTAGGACGCTTCGGAGACCGTGAGCTCGTTGACCGATTTGTCGAAATAGACCAGCGATGCCGCGGCGATGCCGTAAGCGCCGAGGCCGAGATAGATTTCGTTGAGATAGAGTTCGAGGATCTTGTCCTTCGAATAGGCGCGCTCGATCCGCATCGCGAGCAGCGCTTCCTTGATCTTTCGGGCGAACGAGACTTCATTGGTCAGGAGGAAGTTCTTCGCCACCTGCTGGGTAATGGTAGAGGCACCCTGCGGCCGGCGGTTGGAACCATAATTTTGCGCATAGAGCATCGCGGCGCGCGCCATGCCGGAAAAGTCGATGCCGCCATGTTCGTAGAAGTTCTTGTCTTCGGCAGCGAGGAACGCGTTGATCACAAGCTTCGGAACCGCCTGAATCGGCAGATATAGCCGGCGTTCCTTGGCGTACTCGCCAAGCAGCGCGCCGTCGGCGGCATGGACGCGCGTCATCACCGGCGGTTCGTAATCCTGCAGCTGAGAATAATCAGGCAAGTCCTTGGAAAAATGCCAGATCAGCCCCGCCACCGCAGCCACGCCCACCAGGAACATGACGGTTCCGGCCGCGAACAGGAAGCCGAGGAATTGCACCAGCAAGCGCATTATCGAGTTTCCATTCCAACTCTGGCGCAATGGCGCCGCGTTTTCCCAAATCCGTCGCGTTTTCCAACTACAATGACAAGTACAGCGACCGTTACGCGCAATCGCGGGCCGGATCGGTCTCCTACAACACCGGTCCCAATACCTAACCCAATGCCTGGCCCATACTTGGCCCAATACTTGATTGCCCAAGCGGAATTCCTGAACGATTCCGGCGGCCTTGCGGCGGTTTATAGAGCCGCCGCTGTGGCCAAACTAGGGCTTTCAGTTCGGCGCCGCTTTCTGCCTCTAGTTTGCCGGTCCGGCCGTCGCCAGCCGCTTTGCAAAGAAAGTATCGATTGCCTGCGCCATCGACCCTGCGGTCTTGGAGCGCCAGTTCTCCGATACCAGATGTTCGAGATCACCCTTGTTCGAAACATAGCCGAGTTCGACCAGCACCGAGGGCACATCGGGCGCTTTCAGCACCCGGAACCCTGCCGACTTCAGCGGATGCTTGTACATTCGCGCGGAATTCTTCATCTCGCCCGCGAGCAGGTGCGCGAAGCGATTTGAGAAGGTTCGGGTTTCGCGCTGCGCCAGGTCGATCAGGATGTCGGCGACCTCGGTCGGCTCTTGCGTCAGGTTGACCCCGCCGATCGCGTCGGCCCTGTTTTCGGTTTCGGCCAGCCGTTCGGCCTCCTTGTCGGATGCCTTGTCCGACAGCGTGTAGATCGTGGCGCCTTCCGCGTCGCCCTCGTGCTTTGGCAGCGCATCGGCATGGATCGACACGAACAGCGCCGCCGACTGGTTGCGCGCGATCTTCACGCGATCGTCAAGTGGAATGAAAGTATCGTCGGTACGGGTCATGACGACCCGGTACTTGCCGCTCTTTTCGATGCGATCGCGCAGCGCCAGCGCAAATCCCAACACCAGATTCTTTTCGCTTTCGCCGCTGGCCTGGGTGCCGTTGTCGATGCCGCCATGGCCGGGGTCGATCACGATCAGCGGACGGGGATCAGCCATCGCGGGCTTGGCCGGTTCGGCGGGCACGGTTGATGGAGCTGCGGCGTCCGCCGAATCGGAAATTGCGGGCTTTAGCTCGGGACGATTTGCGGCGGCGAGTGACTGCACAAAGGTGGTTCGGTCCACTTCTTCGAACTCCAGCACCAACCGCGGAGGCTGCCCGTTGGCGGCATCGAGCACGTAGGATTTGGCGACCTTGGCGGGCCCGGTCAGATCGAACACGATCCGTGATCCGCCGGGCATCACGAGGCCGTAGCGGAATGCCTTGATGAGGCCGCGACCGGCGCTGCCGGTCCCCACGGGAAGCGTGAAATTGACCTGGGGGATGTCAACCACCACGCGATAAGGATCGGCGAGCGCAAACGCGTGGAACGGAATTGTCTTGTCGAGGTCGAGGATGAAGCGGGTTTGCTTGGCATCACCCGCCAGCCGTGCGTCGGAGGCTGTGGGAAAACCGGAAGTGGCGACCGCCGGTTGAGATTGCCCTTCGGTAGCACCAACCAGGGAGACATTGGCGCATGCCAACGCTGCAGTGCACAAGAGCCCGCACCCCAGCAAAACACGATGATTTGCGCGGCTCGTCAATATTGATTGCCTCCGAGCAGCCCTCTTAGCGCATTAGAACTACAGGGTTAATCGTGTCTTAAGGAACTTATCGAGAATAACGGGGACTGTTGCAGCATGGCGACGCCTCCCTTGCGCCGGACCGCCAATCCACGTATGTACGGGGAGCTGACGGTTAATACTCCCGGTTGTGTCGCGTTCAGCCTCCCGTGCAACGCCGGAACCTCGGTTTTCCGAATTCCAGCGTCTTTCCGATCCGTCCCCAGCCAGCGCAGCGCGCGGCTGATATGGAGCGGTGGTTTTGAGCCCGAGCGGCGTCCGGTCCCAGGTTAACGACCTTGTTCCCGGGACGAATTCAGACACGGCACAACTGATTACCGCGCCGCTAGGCCTCGATATGCGATGGCCGGTAAGCGCTTCGGCACCACGCCGAACCTTCAGCGACAGACAAGGCGGCCCTTTTGCCGCCAACGTGTTCAGACGGGCCGACGCTTGATGCGCCAGACTGTGTTGCCGATCAGGATCGACGGAAGAACCGCGCCGCTGCGGAGCAAAAGCTCAGCGCGTCGCCTTGTTCTGCGCGAATCATGTTCGGCGGGGCGTCCAAGGTTGCGTTTTGGCCTTCCCCTCACCCCCGAATCAGGTGGACCGTCGCGTCCCCGGGTCGCGCGACAGATGCGCCCGGCCCTACGCGCCCGCCGCCGTCAAGAGTTCCAAAATGCCCAACAAAATGTTGATCGACGCCACCCACCCGGAGGAGACCCGGGTCGTTGTGGTCCGCGGCAATCGCGTCGAAGAGTTTGACTTCGAAACTGCCCAGCGCAAACAACTGCGCGGGAATATCTATCTCGCCAAGGTCACGCGCGTAGAGCCATCCCTGCAGGCCGCCTTCATCGAATATGGCGGCAACCGGCACGGCTTCCTCGCTTTCAGCGAAATCCATCCGGACTACTACCAAATCCCGGTCGCCGACCGGCAGGCGCTGATCGAGGCCGACGAGCGCGCCCATCGCGAGGCCGAGGAAGAGAGCGAAAACCGCTCCAACCGTCGCCGTACGCGTCATCGTAGTTCGCGCCGCCGCGGTCATGGCGACCGTGTGCAAAGCGCCGTGGTCGAGGGCGCAGGCCCCGATCAAGGCAATGCCGAGCAGCCACATGACCACGAGGCGCATGAGCATGATCACCATGAACATGACCATCATGAGCATGGCAGCGAAGGTCACGTCGATGCCCAAGGCGATGGAAATGGCGATGAGCATCAGCCCGCCGATCTGAGTCATGAAGGACATGAGGGCCAGGTCGACGACCGTGATCGCGACCATGCGCATGACGATCATGGTCATGCCCACGATATCGAGGCATCGCCAGCGTCGTTCCTTACTGCATTGCCCAAGATACCGGTCGAGGCCTCCGAACCGGCTCCAGTCGACGCGAAGACTCATGAGAAGCCGTCGTATCCGGATCCTTCTCATCAGGACCGTGTGGAAGACGATCCTCTCCCGGACGACCATCATCAAGAGCGCCTGGACGACGAGAACGAGCGCG
Organism: uncultured Alphaproteobacteria bacterium; assembly: GCA_963806075.1. Taxonomy (GTDB): domain Bacteria; phylum Pseudomonadota; class Alphaproteobacteria; order Rhizobiales; family Xanthobacteraceae; genus Bradyrhizobium. Next base: position 49,778 of record CAWDWT010000019.1, on the reverse strand, counting down.
AAAACGCTGCCCATGCCGAGGACGCTATTCATGCGGAACCGGCGGGTGGCGAGAACGGCGCCGCGGATCATGCCGAACAGTCCGCCATCTCACGCGGCGCAGAGCCGCACGACGATGAGGACGACGGCGAGGAGACCGAGGACGAAGAGGTCGAATCCGTCGGTGGCGACGACGTGCTCGAAGAAGTGCCGGAGCGCGCCTTCCGGCCGCGCCGCCAGTACAAGATCCAGGAAGTCATCAAGCGTCGCCAGGTGATGCTGGTTCAGGTCGTCAAGGAAGAACGCGGCAACAAGGGCGCAGCCCTCACCACCTATCTCTCGCTCGCCGGCCGCTACGCCGTGTTGATGCCCAACACCGCGCGCGGCGGCGGCATCAGCCGCAAGATCACCAGCGCGCAGGACCGCTCGCGCTTGAAGGAAGTGGTGCAGGATCTAGACGTGCCGGAGGGCATGGGCATCATTCTGCGCACCGCCGGCGCCTCGCGCACCAAGCCCGAGATCAAGCGTGACTTCGAATATCTGATCCGCATGTGGGAAACCGTCCGCGATATGACCCTGAACTCGCAGGCGCCCACGCTGGTCTACGAGGAAGGCTCGCTGATCAAGCGCTCGCTGCGCGACCTCTACAACAAGGAAATCGACGAAATCCAGGTCGCCGGCGAGGCTGGCTATCAGGAAGCCCGCGATTTCATGAAGATGCTGATGCCGTCGAACGTGCGCGCGGTCCGGCAGTATCGCGACGGCCAGCCGCTGTTTTCGCGAATGGGCGTCGAAAGCCAGCTCGACGCCATGTTCTCGCCGACCGTGCAGTTGCGCTCCGGCGGCTACATCGTGATCAACCAGACCGAGGCGCTGGTTTCGATCGACGTCAACTCCGGCCGCTCCACCCGAGAGCATCATATCGAGGATACCGCGCTCAAGACCAATCTCGAGGCCGCCGAGGAAGTTGCACGTCAACTTCGGCTACGCGATCTGGCGGGTCTGATCGTGATCGACTTCATCGACATGGACGAAAAGCGCAACAACCGTTCGGTCGAACGCAAACTCTCTGATTGCCTGCGGCAGGACCGCGCGCGAATCCAGATCGGGCGCATCTCGCATTTCGGCCTGCTGGAAATGTCGCGCCAACGCATCCGCGCCAGCGTGCTGGAGAGTTCGACCGAGCCCTGTTCGCAATGCGGCGGAAGCGGCCATGTCCGTTCGGTGTCTTCGGTGGCGCTGCAGTTGTTGCGCGGTCTGGAAGAGATATTGATGAAGGGCGCGACCCACAATCTCGTGGTGCGCACGCGTACCGACGTCGCGCTGTATGTTCTCAATCACAAGCGCGGCCACCTGCGCGACCTCGAAAGCAGCTTCAAGGTCACGCTGTCGGTGATCGCCGATCCGACCGTAAGCGGCCAGCAGTCCTTCATCATCGATCGCGGCGAACAAGTGCACACGCTGGAGGCCGCCAAGGCTCTCTTGGCCGCCCAGGCCGCGGCCTCCCCTCCGCAGGTCGATGAATCCTTCGATGAATCCTTCGATGAGGACGAGGAACTCGATATCGAGTCCGAAGCCGAGGTAGAAACCGCGGAGAGCGAAGGGCTCACCGGTGACACTGTGGCCAGTGAAGCCGGCACCATGTCACCCGACGGCGATGGTCACAAGCGCAAGCGGCGGCGCAGGCGGCGCGTCCGCCCCGGCGAGCGTGAAGGCGGCTCAGGACGAGATGATCATCGCGAGGAGCATGACGGACCGCGCACCGCCGCGGATGCAGGCGCGAGCGCCGATGAAACCGACGAGGACGAAACCGGGGAACAGCCGGGCCTTGCGCGCGCCGATCAGGGCGCCGGCGGCGAGCGACGGCCCCGCCGCCGCGGACGTCGCGGCGGACGTCGTCGACGCGGTGCGCCGGATGATGGCTTGGCCGGATCGATTGCCGACGAACTCGGGCCAACTTCGACTCCCGAAGCCGCGGCCGCGGTTGCCGATTTCGATGGCGGTCCGTCCGAACAGCCCCCGCCGGCAATCCAGCCCGAAGCGACCGCGCCAACGACAGTTTCGCAATATAGTGATCGTGATATTGATCGGGCGAGCAGGAAGCCGCTCCCTCAGCCTCTGCGGAAGAAACCGCGCAGGAGGCCGAGAAGGCCGGGCATCGGCGCTCGACCGTGCGCGAAAAAGTCAGCTTCCTGCACGACGCCCAACCTGCGACCGCACCGCCGGCCGAACAGCGACCGGCCGAGCCGGCAACTGCGGCGCCCGCTCAAGCGGAGCCGGAGAACGAGTCGGCCAGCGAAAAGCTGCCGCGCAAGGCAGGCTGGTGGTCAAGGCGCTTCGGCAGTGGCGAATAAGCCACGCCTCTAAGCCCGATCTAATGGAAGGCCGCCTTGCAAACCGGGCGGCCTTTCGCACCTGTGATCTATAATATTTTCCGAGCGAAGAGCCCGGCGCTGCTTCAGTCGGAACCGATCAGGCTTCGCCCGTCGTGATCGCCGTCTCGACGTCGGAAGGATCGATGGTCCGGTTAAGATTGGCGTGCAGCCGCTCGTGATCGAGTTCGCCCTCCCACCAAGAGACGAAGACCGAAGCGATACCGTTGCCGGTGATGTTGGTGAGCGCGCGCACCTCACTCATGAACTTGTCCACCGAAAACACGATCGCCATGCCCGGCACCAGCGCCGGATTGACCACCGTGAGCGTGGCCGCGAGGGTAATGAAGCCCGCACCGGTGACGCCGCTGGCACCCTTTGAGGTGAGCATCGCCACCACCAGAATGGTGATCTGCTGCGAAAACGTCAGGTCGACGCCGAGCGCCTGCGCGATGAACAGTGTCGCCAGTGTCATGTAGATGTTGGTGCCGTCGAGGTTGAACGAGTAACCGGTCGGCACCACCAGACCGACCACCGATTTGGAGCAGCCGAGCCGTTCGAGCTTTTCCATCAATTGCGGCAAAGCGCTTTCCGACGAACTGGTGCCGAGCACGATCAGGAGTTCATCCTTGATATAGGCGATGAACTTGAAGATGTTGAAGCCGATCACCCGCGCGATCAGTCCGAGCACCACGATCACGAACAGGGCAGCGGTAGCGTAGAACAGCACGATCAGTCCGACCAGATTGCCAAGCGCCGCCGGACCAAACTTGCCGATAGTATAGGCCATCGCGCCGAACGCGCCGAACGGCGCGGCCTTCATCACGATGGCGATCACGCCGAACACCGCATGCGAAGTATCGTCGATGATGTCGCGCAGCCGGTGGCCGCGCTCGCCGAGCGCCATCAACGCAAAGCCGAATAGAATCGCGAACAGCAGCACCTGCAGGATGTCGCCCCGCGCGAATGCGCCGACCACGCTGTCGGGAATGATATTAAGGACAAAATCGACCGACTTTTGTGCTTCCGCCTCATCGGCTTAACGTAGGCGGCGGAAGCGTTCGCGACCAACGCCGGATCGGTCTTCGCCGCGAGCCCGTGGCCGACCTGGACCAGATTGCCCATAACAAGGCCAATGATCAGCGCGAACGACGAGACGATCTCGAAATAGAACAGCGCCTTGACGCCGACGCGGCCGACCTTGCGGGCGTCCTGAATATGCGAAATGCCGGACACCACGGTGCAGAAGATGATCGGCGCGATCACCATCTTGATCAGCTTGATGAAGCCGTCGCCCAGCGCCTTGATCCAGTCATTGGTCGCAAGATGGGGCCACAGCGAGCCGACCACTATTCCCAGCACGATCGCGATCAAGACCTGAACGTAAAGGATCTTGTACCAGGGTTTCGCCGCGCGCGCGGGCGCGGTGGTTGCGATCGTTGTCGCCATGCTTTTCACTCCCCATTTGGATATCGCGGACCTGTCCGTCGTCGATGACCGGACGGCCGCTTTGCCGGAATAACCAAAATCAAGCAGTGTAGGGAGTCAATGGCGCGGAACGCCCGTCCACGACCGGTGCGGCGGACGAGGCCTGCCCTGCGTTGGTCCGCCGGGAACACTGCGAACGTTGTGGTGCTAGCGTGCCAGCCAGCCTGCGATGCGCGAGACGGCTTCGTGCATTTCCGAAAGCGAACGCGCATAGGAAAACCGGACGAAAGCGCGGCCATGTATTGGATCGAAGTCGATGCCGGGAGTGGCGGCGACGTGAATCTTCTCCAGCATCTCACCAGCGAATGCAAAACTGTCGGAGCTGAATTTCGAGACATCCGCGTAAAGGTAGAAGGCGCCGTCTGCCGGCAGAAAATCCGTAAGACCCGCGCGCGGCAGGCCCTCGACCAGGACGCGGCGGTTCTCCTGATAGCCGTGCTTGATCGCCTCCATCTCCTCGCGGCCCTCGAAAGCCGCTTCGGCGGCGATCTGCGACAGCGTCGGCACCGAGATCGAGAGATTTTGTTGCAGCCGTTCGATCGGCCGGACCAACGACTCCGGCACCACCATCCAGCCTACCCGCCAGCCGGTCATGCAGAAATATTTCGAGAATGAATTGATGACGAGCGCATGCGGCGAAAGCTCGGCTGCCGTCACTGCAGCAAACGCATAGTCAAGCCCATGATAGATTTCATCTGAAATGAAGCGAATGCCCGCGCCTTCCGCTGCGGCCATCAGGCTGATGAGCGCCTCCCGCGACATCATGGTTCCCGTCGGATTCGCCGGGCTGCCGACCAGCACGCCCTGCAGCGGCTTTTGGCGATGCGCGGCGAGCAACGCTTCGCCGGTCAACGCGTGACGGCTCTCGCTCGAGGTTTCGATCGGCACCGGCTCGCAGCCAAGCGCAGTCAGAATGTGACGATAGGGCGGATAGCCGGGCACCGCGACCGCCACGCGATCGCCGGGTTCGAACAGAGCGAGGAAGGCGAGGACGAACGCACCCGATGAACCTGTCGTGACCACGATCCTGTCTGCATCCACCGTACAGCGATAGGTCTCGCGATAGTGTCGCGCGATCCGCGCCCGCAGCGAGGGAATGCCGAGCGCGGAGGTGTAGTCGATCCGCCCGTCCTCCAGCGCAGCGCGCGCCGCGGCGATGGCGGTTTTGGGCGCGGGCGCAGCCGGTTGCCCAACTTCCATGTGGATGACGTGACCGCCGGACGCTTCGATTCGCGCCGCCGCAGCCATCACGTCCATCACCATGAAAGGCGGAACATCGCTGCGCCCGGACGCCGTCAACACGGCCCTCGCACGGTCTCTGAGTGTCGGGTCAAGCATCGAGATTTGCTACTTTTCTGCTACTTTGACCGGTGCCCCACACTAGCCGCATTCGGCGGTTTGGTAGGGCATATCTCGGATCCAATCCGCCGCCAACGATTAAAGACCGTCCCGATGCTGCTGCGCCTCGTCCAGGGCAGGAAAACACCAAAACTGACCGCCGTTACCGCTGCGGTCGCGCTCGCGTTGAGCTCGATCCTGCCACCGGTTCTTGGTCCGGTGCCAGCCGCCGCGCAAGAAGCCAAAGGTCCGCCAATTATTCGCGATACCGAAGCGGAGCAGTTGCTGCGCGATTACACCCGGCCGATCCTTCGGGTCGCGGGACTGGAAAAACAGAACATCCAGGTCGTGATCATCAACGACAGCGCGTTCAATGCCTTTGTCGCTGACGGTCGCCGCATTTTCGTGAACTACGGCGCGATCATGCAATCGGAGACGCCGAACCAGTTGATCGGCGTGCTGGCGCACGAGACCGGCCATCTCGCCGGCGGCCATCTCGCCAAGATGCACGAACAGATTGCCCATGCCCAGACGCAAATGATCATCGCCATGCTGCTCGGCGCCGGCGCGGTGGTGGCAGGAGCTCGAGCCGGCAACAGCAATGGCGGCCTGGCCAATGCCGGCGCCGCCGCCTTCGCGGCACCGCAGTCGATCATTCAACGCTCCTTGCTGTCCTATCAGCGCCAGCAAGAGGAAAATGCCGACCGCGCCGGCGTTAAATTCCTGACCGAGACTGGCCAGTCGCCCAAAGGCATGTATGAAACCTTTCAGCGGTTCAGCAATGACAGCCTTTTCGCCTCGCACGGCGCCGACCCGTACCTCCAGTCGCATCCGATGCCGGCCGACCGCGTCGCGGCGCTTGAGGGATTGGCGCGGAGCAGCCCCTATTGGGACAAAAAGGACGATCCGACACTGCAAATGCGTCACAACATGGTACGCGCCAAAATCTCGGCCTTCATGGAAAAGCCGGATACCGTGTACCGGCGCTATCCGCTGTCGGACACCAGCATGCCTGCGCGCTACGCCCACGCCATCGCGACCTATCGCCACGGCGACCTGCGCGATGCGCTGATTCAGATCGATGCCCTGATCCAGATGCAGCCCGCTAACCCGTATTTTTACGAGTTGCGTGGCCAGGCGCTGCTGGAAGGCGGCAAACCGACCGAGGCCATCGCGCCTCTGCGCAAGGCGGTTCAACTCTCCAATAACGCCCCGCTCATCGAGATGTTACTGGGGCAGGCGCTCGTCGGGACCGACAATAAGGCCTATACGGAGGAAGCGATCGCGATTCTGCGTGCCGCGGTCAGCCGGGAAACCGAGGCTCCTCTTGGCTATACCCAGCTCGCAATGGCGTATGGCCACAAGGGAGACTACGCTGAAGCCGATCTCGCTTCAGCACAGGCCGCTTACCTTCGTGGCGACAACAAGACCGCTCGCGAACTCGCTTCGCGCGCCAAGACGCGTTTCGCGGTCGGCACGCCCGGATGGGTCAAGGCCGACGATATCGTTACCGCCAAGCCAATGCCCGGCCAAAAGGGCAACTGAGACAGCCAGACGATAGGTGCTCGACTACAATGGTTTTCAAGACCGACTTTCGAAAAGAGGATTTGCCAATGCCTTCGCTTCGCGTGCTCATCCCTGCCCTGTTCGCGCTGGCCTTGTGCGCCACCTTGCCCAGCGCATCGGCACAGAATTTTTCCGATGCCCAAAAGGGGGACATCGAGGCGATCATCAAGAACTACCTGGTGTCGCATCCCGAGGTGCTGGAAGAAGCCATGGGCGAGTTGAGCAAGCGCCAGGCCGCCGAGGAAGCCCAGAAGCATGAAGCCAGCGTCACCGAGCATGCCGGGGCGATCTTCAACTCGCCGCACGGCGTGGTGCTCGGCAACAAGGACGGCGACGTCACCTTCGTCGAATTCTTCGACTACAATTGCGGCTATTGCAAACGCGCGATGGCCGACATGCTCGACCTGATGAAGACCGATCCCAAGCTGAAGGTCGTGCTCAAGGAATTTCCGGTGCTGAGCCAGGGCTCGGTGGAAGCCGCGCAAGTCGCGGTCGCGGTCCGCATGCAGGATCCCACCGGCAAGAAATATCTCGACTTCCACCAGAAGCTGCTCGGCGGCCGCGGGGCGGCCGACAAGGCCCGCGCACTGGCCGCAGCCAAGGACGCCGGCGCCGACATGGCGCGGCTTGAGAAGGATATGGCAAGCCCGGAAGTGAAGACCACGATCGACGAGAACATGAAGCTGGCCGAAGCCATGGGCATGAACGGCACGCCGAGCTATGTGATCGGCAAGCAAATCGTGGTCGGGGCGATCGGGCTCGACGGTCTCAAGGAGAAGATCGGCCTCGCCCGCTGCGGCAAGGCTTCCTGCGGTTAAGGTTTGCTGTGGTTAAGGCTCGCTGTGGTTAAGGCGTCCTGAAGCTGGCAATCGACAGCTCCTTATCAGGAAGGTTGAAAAGCCGGCGGTCGGTCCGCCGGCTTTGTTATTTGAGCAGCCCGCATAGGGCGTTCATCGCCCATTCAGGCAATAAAGCCGGACGGAACCGAAATATCTCGGAACATCGCGCACCGCCCGCCGTTGTCGGCGTGGGCAATGCAAATGTGTGAGGAGATATCAATGACCAATCGTTTCATGATTTCGGTGGCTGTTGTCGCGCTGATGGCGGGAACCGGCTTGGCCAGTGCACAGAGTGGAGGCATGGGCCGAGAAGGTGGATCTGCGGCGCAACAGAGCGGTGCGTCGTCGGAGCGCGGAACCAGCGGCGGCCAGATGAGCCATGACGCAGCGCAGCCGGAAATGAAATCGACGCAGTCCGAGGAGAAATCGCCGGCCGCTGGCAAGAACCAGCGCGCTGAGGAGAGCCGGCAGGGATCAAAGAACAAGGCCCAGAGCAGCGAAAACGCGGAAAAAGGCAAGACCGTTGGCCAGAGATAGCGAAGGCCGCGAGGACAAGAACGCCCAGCGTGAAGGCCGCGAGGAAAACAAGAACTCGCAGCGCAACGACCAAAAGATGAATGCGCAACGCAATGACCAGAAGATGAACAACGAGGCCGAAGGCAAAACCGATCGCCATTCGACCGTAGGCCAGGCCGGCGCCGGCGCAAAGCTGTCGACCGAGCAGCGCACCAAGATCACGGGCGTAATCAGGGAGCAGCATATCGCCCCTGTGAGCCATGTGGACTTCTCGATCTCGGTCGGTACCCGCGTTCCGCGCGACGTGACGTTCCATACGCTTCCGACGGAAGTCGTCTCGATCTATCCGGAATGGCGCGGATATGAATACATCCTGGTCGGCGACCAGCTCGTGGTGATCGACCCGCGAAGCATGGAGATCGTCGCGGTGCTAGACACCTGATCCGGCGGCCAGCAATAGCTTTGGGGGCGGGCAGCGATGCCCGCCCTTTTTTTGGCCGGCAGCTTCTCTCGCGGAGCGAAAAGCCTTCGGCTCTTGGTTAACGAAGGGTTTCCGTAGGTTCTACCGCCCTTTTTGCGAACTGGATGAGGCGGTTGGGGCGCGCCCGGGATGGCCTAAAGGCTTCCCCTTGGCGCCGTTGTTACCTATAACCGCGCCACCCACCGCCACCATTGCCGGGATCTGGGATGGCCAACACACCTGCCAAGACCAAGATAATTTACGTGCTCAACGGGCCGAACCTCAATCTGTTGGGGGTCCGTGAGCCCGAAACCTACGGCCATGCGACGCTCGCTGATGTTGAGAAATTATGCGTCGCAACCTCCGCGCAATTCGACCTCAAGGCCGAGTGCCGACAATCCAATCACGAGGGCGAGTTGGTCGGTTTCATCCACGAGGCGCATGCGAACAATGCAGCCGGGATCATCATCAATGCCGGTGCTTATTCGCACACGTCGATCGCGCTGCACGATGCCTTGATGGCCGTGAAAATTCCGGCGGTCGAGGTGCATATCAGCAATATCCACGCCCGTGAGAACTTCCGCCATCATTCCTTCACCGCCAAGGCCGCTTTCGCGATGCTCTCCGGCTTCGGCATCGACGGCTATCGGCTCGCGATCAATGGCCTTGCCGCCAAGCTCGGCCTCACGGCCAAGGCCTGACCGGCCACGCAAGAAAGTCCAGGGATCGAGATAATGGCGCGCCCGCCTGACAACACCGCGGCCACAAAATCCAGGAGCGAGGACAGTGCGCTCATTCGCGAACTCGCGCTGCTGCTCGACGAAACCAACCTGACCGAGATCGAAATCGAACGCGCCGGCCTTCGGGTACGGGTCGCGCGCAACATCAGCATCACAGCTTCCGTTCCGGCGAGCGCGCAGGCAATCGCGATTCCAGCGGCCGCTGCTGCTTCTGCAGCGCCCGCCTCCGCCACTGATGTCAGCGCGCACCCGGGCGTCGTGCCCTCGCCGATGGTCGGCACCGTCTATTGGGCCTCCGAGCCCGGGGCCAAGCCGTTCATCGAAGTCGGCAGCAGGGTATCGGTGGGCGAGACACTCCTGGTTATCGAAGCCATGAAGACGATGAACCAGATTCCATCGCCGCGGGCAGGCACCGTCACGCAAATTCTGGTCGAAGACGGCCAGCCGGTCGAATTCGGCGAACCTCTGGTGATTATTGAGTAAGGGGCGAATGGTGAGTGGCGAATAGCGAATAGGGAAAACGATCGATCTTTTCTATTCGCCATTCGCCATTCGCCACTCGCCGTCCAGGACCCCATGTTCGATAAGATTCTCATAGCCAATCGCGGGGAAATCGCACTGCGCGTGCTGCGCGCGTGCAAGGAACTCGGCATCTCCACCGTCGCGGTGCATTCGACCGCCGATGCCGACGCCATGCATGTGCGGCTGGCCGACGAGAGCGTCTGTATCGGCCCGCCGCCGTCCAAGGACAGCTACCTCAACGTACCCGCGCTGCTCGCGGCCTGCGAGATCACGGGCGCCGATGCCGTGCATCCTGGCTATGGCTTCCTTTCGGAAAACGCCCGCTTTGCCGAAATTCTGGCCGATCACAATCTGGATTTCATCGGCCCCAAGGCCGAGCATATCCGCCTGATGGGCGACAAGATCGAGGCCAAGAAAACCGCCAGACGACTCGGCATTCCCGTGGTGCCAGGCTCCGACGGCGCGGTCGGTCCCGAGGACGACGCGATGGCGATTGCGAAGGCGATCGGCTTTCCGGTGCTGGTGAAGGCGGCGGCCGGCGGCGGCGGACGCGGTATGAAGGTTGCCCAAACCGCCGACGACCTGCTGCTGGCGCTGTCGACCGCGTCCAATGAAGCCAAGTCCGCGTTCGGCGACTCCTCAGTGTATCTGGAAAAATACCTGAAGAAGCCGCGCCATATCGAAATCCAGGTGTTGGGCGACGGCCGCGGCGGCGCGATCCATCTCGGCGAGCGCGACTGCTCGCTGCAGCGGCGCCATCAGAAGGTCTGGGAAGAAGGCCCCTCGCCGGTCCTGACGGCAGCCGCGCGCGCGAGGATCGGCGCGACCTGCGCCAAGGCGATGCAGGACATGAACTATCTCGGTGTCGGCACCGTCGAGTTCCTGTACGAGGACGGCGAATTCTATTTCATCGAGATGAATACCCGCATCCAGGTCGAGCATCCCGTCACCGAGATGATCACCGACATCGACCTCGTGCTGGAGCAGATCAGAATCGCGGCCGGCGGCGAGCTGCCGGCGACGCAGGACGAGATCGCGATCATCGGGCACGCCATCGAATGCCGCGTCAACGCGGAAAACCCGCAGACCTTCCGGCCCTCGCCGGGGCGGATTTTACAATACCATCCGCCCGGCGGTCTCGGCGTGCGGATCGATTCGGCGGTTTACCAAGGCTACGTGATCCCGCCTTATTACGATTCGCTGGTCGGCAAGCTGATCGTGCATGGCAAGACCCGCGCCGAATGCCTGATGCGGCTGCGGCGGGCGCTGGACGAGATGGTGGTAGACGGAATCGAGACCACCCTACCCCTGTTCCGGGCGCTGGTTCGCGAGCCCAGTATCATCGACGGCGACTACCATATCCATTGGCTGGAGCAATATCTGGCCGGTAAGGCCACCAGCTAAAAACCCTTCCAAATTTCAAAAATATCCGCAAAGCCCCGGAACAATTCGCCCCGGCCGGCGTTTTGTCGAGCTCGCCGAGGAACCCTCCCGCGGGGGGATAGTTGATTTCGCTAGACAAGGCACTTCTGACGGTTGATGCCACGCGCCGCAGGGCGATTGGCCAGATCCTGCTGCTAGCGGCGGGGTTTTTCGTGCTAGTCGCCATCAGCACGACCTCGGTTGTCCTGGTTAATCAGTCGCGCAAGGACAACGGTTGGGTGGTTCACACGGTCGAGGTGGAAAACCAGATGAACGCGCTGCTTCTGGAGGTCCGCCGCGCCGAAAGCGCCACGCGCGGCTTTCTCCTTACGTCCGAGCCTCGCTTTCGCACCGAATATGAGACGGCGGCTGCGGCCGTGGTCGCGGATACTGATAAGCTCAAGTCCCTGATCGGTGACAATCCGGTTCAGATCGAGAACTTCAAACGGCTGCAGCAACCGATCGACGGCCGGCTCAAAGAATTCGCGCAGGTCATCGATTTCGTCGACCGCCATGATGCAGCCGGTGGCATCGCTGTCATGCGCGAAGCCGTTGCCCACAATCTGGCCCAGCAGATGAACGATGTCGTTGAAAACATGCGGGTCGAAGAGGACCGGTTGTTCGCGCAACGCACCCGGACCGCCGACCGCACCCAGCAACTGGCATCGATCGTGACCGTCGCGGGCTCCGGCCTCGTGATTGCGCTCGCCGCCATTTCGATCTTCCTGGTGCGGCGCTCGTCGCGCGCCCGCGATGACGCCGAAGCCCGGTTGCGCGACAACAACCTCAATCTGGAAGCCACGGTCGACGAACGCACCGCCGACCTGCGCGAGGCCAATGACGAGATTCAACGCTTCGCCTACATCGTCAGCCACGATCTGCGCTCGCCGCTGGTGAATATCATGGGCTTTACCAGCGAGCTCGAGCAGTTGCGCGGTGATATCTTCCGGCGGATCGCGACACTGGACCACGCCGGCGCGCCGCTGGTGCCGGCCGACGGCGGCGAGATCGAATCGCTGCTCGAGGGCGAGGACAGGCAGCTCTCGCAGGATTTTGCCGAGGCGCTCGGCTTCATCAAATCATCGATCGGCAAGATGGACCGCCTGATATCGGCGATCCTCCATCTCACCCGCGAGGGACGGCGCGAATTCCACCCGGTCAAGATCGACACCCGCGAGTTGATCGAAGGTATCGTCGCGACAGTAGCGCACCAGGCCGCCGAGGCGGAAGCGCAGATCCGCATCGAACCGCTGCCGGGCATCGTCAGCGACCGGCTAGCGATCGAGCAGATCTTTTCCAATCTGATCGACAACGCGCTGAAATATCTCAGGCCGGGCCTTCCCGGCGACATCACGGTGCGTGGTCGCACCAAGCTCGGCTTTGCGATCTTCGAGATTGCCGATAACGGCCGCGGCATCGATCCCAAGGATCACCAGCGGATTTTCGACCTGTTCCGCCGCGCCGGAATCCAGGATAGACCCGGACAGGGCATCGGGCTCGCCCATGTTCGTGCACTGGTGCGTCGGCTCGGCGGCACCATGTCGGTCGCGTCCGAACTTCATCACGGAAGCACCTTCACGATCACCCTGCCCATCGCCTGGGCAGCCAGTAAGTGGAACGGAGATACATGAACAAACCGGTTACCATCATCATGGTCGAGGACGATGAGGGACACGCTCGCCTGATCGAGCGCAACATTCGCCGTTCCGGCGTCAACAACGACATCAAGCCGTTCACCAATGGCACCGAAGCCGTGAACTACCTGTTCGGAAGCGACGGCACCGGTGTCAGCCACAAGGGCGAAGCGCTATTGATCCTACTCGACCTCAACCTGCCCGATATGACGGGTATCGAGATCCTGCGGCGGGTCAAGGAAAACAAATATCTGAAATGCGCGCCCGTGGTGGTGCTGACCACGACGGACGATTCGCAGGAGATCAAGCGCTGCTATGAACTCGGCTGCAACGTCTACATCACCAAGCCGGTGAACTACGAAAACTTCGCCAATGCCATCCGTCAGCTTGGACTGTTTTTCTCCGTCATCCAGGTTCCGCAAGCCGCACCATGACCGCCGCCAAGCCCACCCTTCTGTATGTCGACGACGATGACGCGCTGGCGCGACTGGTCGAACGCGGCCTGACGCGAGCGGGTTTTTGCGTTGTCCATGCAGCCAGCGGCCAGCATGGACTCGATCGGCTGCGGCAAGGAGGCATCGATGTCGTGGCGCTCGACCAGCACATGCCTGGTCTGGACGGCCTCGAAACGCTGGACCGGATCCTGGCGATTCCCAATGCGCCACCGGTGGTGTTCGTCACCGCGTCGCAGGATTCGAATATCGCCGTCACCGCGCTGAAGGCCGGCGCCGCCGATTACCTGGTGAAGGACGCCCAGGGTGAATTCATCCCGCTGCTGCAGGTCGCCGTCGACGGCGCGATCCGGCAGGCGCAGATTCAGAAAGCCCGTGACGACGCCGAAGCCGAGGTCCATGCCTCGCGCGACCGCTATGCCGCACTTGCCGCCGAACGCGAGATGCTGTTGCGCGAAGTCAATCATCGCGTCGGCAACAGCCTGCAGATCATCGCTTCGCTCCTGCATCTGCAGGCGAGCTCAAGCACGCAGGATGACGTCAAGGCGGCGCTGACCAACGCCATGGGACGCGTTGCCGCAGTCGCGCAGGTGCACCGTCGGCTCTACACTTCACACGACCTCAAAAGCGTGCTGCTCAACCAGTATCTCGACGCCTTGCTCGAGGATCTCCGGCGTTCCGCCGAAGGCAACCGGATGTCGCGGCTGACGCTGAAGGCGGAGCCGATCGAGATCGATCCGGACCGCGCGGTGGCGATCGGCATTATCGTCAACGAACTGGTGATGAACGCGGTCAAATACGCCTATCCCGATGGCGCGGGGCCTATTCACGTCGATCTCAGCGCGCGTGGTGACGATGTCGTCTTGGCGATTACCGACGACGGCGTTGGGCTCAACGTCAAGACCGACCCTCGCTCGACCGGGATGGGGCAGCGCATTGTGACCGCGATGGCAAGCAAGCTTGACGCCAGCGTCGAACGCGATCCCGGCCATATCGGTACGCGTATCGTGCTGCGGTTCGGTCGCATCCATGCCCCGGCGACCAAGCCCAAAAAAGCCGCTACCGGCTGACATGGCTTTTGCTTTGGCACATTTTTCCTCGTACGACCCGGCTCCCCTTCACCGGAAAACCCGATAGTCTCGCACGCATGGCCTCGCGCGACTCCGCCTCATCTGAAATCACGCCCGAAGTGCTGCTACGCGCCTACGCCTGCGGCATCTTTCCGATGGCCGAAAGCGCCGACGACCCAAGCCTGTTCTGGGTCGAGCCGGAAATGCGCGGCGTGATCCCGCTCCACGGCTTTCACGTCTCCTCACGGCTGGCGCGCACCGTGCGCTCCGATGCCTTTACCGTCACCGTCGATACCGCGTTCAAGGCGATCATCGCCGGCTGCGCCGCGCCGCAGGAAGGACGGAAGGATACCTGGATCAACAAGCGAATCCGCGACCTCTATGTCGGACTCCACGAGCTCGGGCATTGCCACAGCGTCGAGGTTTGGCAGAACGACGATCTGGTCGGCGGGCTGTACGGCGTCAATCTTGGCGGCGCCTTCTTCGGCGAAAGCATGTTTCACCGCGTCCGCGACGCCTCAAAGGTAGCGCTGGTGCATTTGGTGGCGCGGCTGATCACAGGCGGATTCATGCTGCTTGATACGCAATATGTCACCAAGCATCTGCTCAGTTTCGGCGCGGTTGAAGTCCCGCGGCAACGCTACGGCGCACTGCTCGACCGGGCGATCGCCGAGAGCGCGGATTTCGGCAAATTGCCGGTCAATCGTCCGATCGTCGGCGCTGAAGCGCTCGACATTATCGCCGAGCGCGGCTGACCCCTAAGCGTTTTCGAGCGAAGCATGCCCTCGGACTTGATCCGTGGGTGGATACCGGTTCGCGTGAAGGAAACGCGTCAAAAGAAGAACGCCTGCTACCGGAAAATCCCGAACAACCCGCCGGGCTGCTGCGGCGGGGAGGTGGCGGCGGCTGTTGCGTCTGCTGCTGTGGCGGCGGTGGCGGGCGCGGTGCCTGCCTCGGGGCCGCACGCCTCTGCGCGGGTGGTGGGGCCGCCGCGGCCGGCTTCGGCACTTCAGGCGCGGCGGTGACGACCGTGGTTTCCGGGCCTTTGCAGTCGGTCAGCCAGATATCATAGATCGGATGCTCGACCCCGTGCAGGCCAGGGCTCGCCGCGAACATCCAGCCGGAAAAGATCCGCTTCACCTCGCCCTGCAACGTGATCTCGTCGACCTCGACAAAGGCGTCGGTGTTGGTGGCTTCGGTCGCCGGCCGCGTGTAGCAGGCGTCGGTCTTGACCCGCAGCGCGCCGAACTGAACGGTTTCGCCGATGTCCTCGTCGAAATTGATGATGCGCCCGGTAATCTTGTCGAGGCCGGAGAAGCTCGCCTTCTTGTTGATGATCTTCTGCGCCGGCGGCTCGGTAACGACCTCGTCGCCGGGTTGCAGCGAAGCCGGCGCTTGCGGTACGGCCTTGGACTGACGCTGTCCCGGCGGCGGATTGGCGCCGGGCGCAGCGCCGCCCTGCTCCGGTTGCGGCGGCGCGACTGCGATGCCCGGTTGGGTGTTCTGTGGAACGGTCGTGGTACCCGGCGGCGGCGCCAGCGGTTGCGACTGCACCGAGCCCGGCGGGGGCACGGACTGCACTGGCGGCGGCGGACGGGTCGGCAGCAGCCTGCCCTGCGGCAGTTCCGGCACCACTTCCTCGTCGTCGGGCGCCGGCTGTTGATTGCCGCGCGGAATATTGCCGGGCGGGCGCGGATTGGGATCGGAAAAAATGTTGCCGATCTGCGCGCGCGCCGGCGGCGCGAGCGTGATCGTCGAGGCGGCAAGCAGGACCGCAAAGCCAGTCAGGGCAATGGTTCGAAGCATCTCGCGCGGCTTTATGAGGCGAATCGGGCTGACGCCATTGTACATTCTATGAGGTACATTCTATGAGCCGCCCACAGGCCATCGGGTTAACACGCCGAATACGGCGGGGAAAGGGCGACTTCCCGCGCTCCGGCCCACCCCGGTATGGCGAGCCCCGCCCGCATAGGGAATAGCCCACGCGGAACAAGCCTATTCGAGCAAATCAGGCGTGGCCACATTATCGGTACCGAATACGGCGCGTATTGTCACAGTCTATTGTGGATAGGTCGGGATAAGGCGCTGCCGGTCTCGCGCCGGGGGCTGGCCAGCATCGCCGATGTTCAGCCGGCGGACGACGTCGTCGACTTCGTCCCAAACATTCGCTCGAAACATTTCGCCGCGTATCGACATCAACATGTTCGGCGTCGCGCTGGAAGTGACTGTTAGTGGCGTTCCCGGCCTCCTGCGAGGCGAGCTATGTCATCCGATACGTCTACACCGTGGACGGCAGCCGAAGCGCAGCCTAGGCTCATCCCCAGGGGATCGACTTTGCATCGCCCGTCATGACAACAAGTGAATTTATCGAGAGGCCTTTCCGTCATGCCCGTCGTGCTCGATCCCGATGCCGCCGCTGTCTTCAAGGCGTTTCGGGAGGCCGCCCGCCCGCCTTACGAAACGTTGACGCCAACCGAAGCGCGCGCGTTGTATTTGCAGAGCCGCTCCGTCACCAATCCCGAGCCCCCGGAGCTGAAATCGGTACAGCCGCTGTCGATCCCCTCGCCGACCGGCACGATCCCGGCTCGGATCTATACGCCGGCAAAACTGCGACAGGCCGGCGGCCTTGCGCCCTGCCTGGTGTTCTTTCACGGCGGCGGCTGGATGATCGGCGATCTGGATTCGCACGACGTGGTGTGCCGCAAGCTCGCGCATGAAGGCGAACTGATCGTAGTATCGGTCGATTATCGCCGCTCGCCCGAGCATAAATTCCCGGCCGCCGTCGATGACGCGATCGCGGCGACCAGATGGATCGCCAGCAGTGCCGCGACACTCGGGATCGATGCGTCGCGGCTGACGGTCGGCGGCGATAGCGCCGGCGGCAATCTCGCCGCCGTGGTCGCGCTCGCGGCGCGCGATGGCGACGGCCCTGAAATTGCGGGCCAGGTCTTGATCTACCCCGCGACCGATTTTGCGTTGATGCATCCCTCGCACAGCGACCCTGACACCAGCATCCTGCTCACCCACTCCGTCGTAAAGTGGTTTCGCGGCCATTATCTGAACGATCTTGCCGATGGCGAGGACTGGCGCGCCTCGCCAGCCCGCGCAAAGACGTTGGCCGGCCTGCCGCCCGCCTATGTCCTGACCGCCGGCGCCGATCCCCTGTGCGACGAAGGGAACGAATATGCCGCGCGACTGAAGGATGCTGGCGCGGCCGTCACAACGAGAACGTTTCCGGGCCAGTTCCACGGCTTCTTCACCATGGGCAAATTGCTGCCACAGGCCGATGTCGCGGCAAGCGAAATCGCCACGTGGCTGAAAGCATTGGACTGACACGGCATAGCCGCTGCAAGCAGGTCGAATCCGAATTGGAAACTTCAGCCGCCATCGAAATTGCCCGGCACACGCTGCTGTCGTGCGGTCTCATTCTGGCTATCGGCACTATTGCCGGCCTGCTGGCGCAAAAGATCCGGGTCCCCGATGTCGCGGTATTTCTGGTGGCCGGGATCGTCCTTGGCCCACAGGTCTCCGGGTTGATCGACATCAAGGCGGATTCGCCGCTGAACGAGATCATCCTGTTGTTCGGCGCCAGCTACATCCTGTTCGACGGCGGCGCGTCGGTGCGATTTAACGTATTGAAGCAGGTCTGGATCACTATCGTCGTGATAGCGACCGCGGGCGTGCTGATTACCGCCGGGATTGTCGGCCTCGCCGCCTACCACATCCTCGGCATTCCCTTGATCGTCGCGCTCTTGCTGGGCGCCACCGTGGCCTCGACGGATCCGGCCACGCTGATCCCGATCTTTCGGCAGGTGCGCATTCGCGACCGGCTGGCACAGACGGTGATGAGCGAATTTGCGTTCAACGATGCGATGGGAGCAATCCTCACCTTCGCCGTGCTGGCAGTCGCGACAGGCAGCGGCCGATTTTCGATGGCGCACGCGATCGCCGATCTCCTCCGGCAATCCGTCATCGGCATCGTCGCGGGCGCGGCTTTCGGTTATCTCGCCGCGCTGCTGATCGCCCACGAAAGATGGGGCTTCCTTGCCGAGTATGCCCCGGTCGTCACGCTGGCAGCGGTGATCGGAGCTTATTTCGCGGCCGATGGAGTTGCGGCCAGCGGCTTCATGGCGGTGTTCGTGGCCGGCATCGTACTTGGTAACAAGGAAGCGTTCGGCTTCAAGATGGGGCGGAACGAAGTGCAAAAGCTCGACGACTTCGTGCTGACCACCTGCTTCATCCTGCGCCTGTTCATTTTCATGCTGCTCGGTGCGCAGGTCGATTTTGCGCTGATTGGCCAGTACTGGCTCGCGGGCGCCGCTATCGCCGCCGTGTTGATGCTGGTCGCGCGTCCGGCAACGGTATTCCTGTGCGCCCTCCCCGACCGCCGCGCGCGCTGGAGCTTTCGCGAGATGCTGTTCATGTGCTGGACGCGCGAGACCGGCATCATCCCGGCGGCGCTGGCGGGCCTGCTGTCAGGCATGAACGCGCCCGGCGCCAAGGTCATCGAATCCGTCACCTTCATCACCATCCTGATGACGATCCTGATCCAGGCACCGACGACGGAATGGCTCGGACGCAAGCTCGGACTGATGCAACCCGGCAAGAGCTAAGACATCTCGCCGCGAACGATCTCTCTTGCGTTTTCAGAGGAAGTTTCGGTCATGACTTCCCGCAATCTTAGCTCGATCAAGGACCTCCTGCGCTGCAGCTCAATCGCCCCTGCCTGCAAAAACGCGAACACTTGACAGTATTCAACCGCAACTCTACTGGTTTCAAGGCCTTGGTAGCGCGCGTCACGATGTGCTTTTGCTGCCCGCGGTATGATTCCAGGCCTCTGAAGTTGGAGTGCCTTTGCCCGACAGCCCCGCCAATCCAAATCCGCAAGACCCGCCGCTCGAAATCGTGGAGGTGACGGACCCGGTCTACGGCAAGAAGCGACCGGACATGAGCTGGCGCGATCATCTGATCATGCTGCTGACCTCAGGCGCGGAGGTCGAGCATGCGCTGATGGTGCAGTATCTCTACGCCGCCTACTCCATCAACGGCGATCAGCCCGACAAGGAGCGCCGGGCGCTGGTCGAGGGCTGGCGGGCCAGCATCCTCTCCGTCGCCAGGGAGGAAATGGGGCATCTCCTGACCGTTCAAAACCTCCTGGTGCTGCTGGGCGCGCCGATCAGCTTCGATCGCGAGATGATGCCCTGGGATCACGAGTTCTATCCGTTTCCGTTCTCGCTCGAGCCGCTGTCGCGGAGACGCGCTGCAATGCTTCATCTATGCCGAGATGCCGAGGCTCGCGGAGATCAAGCACAACAAGACCTATGAAGAGACGCCGAGGCTGCTGGCGATGGCGCCGGGCAAGCGCCGTGAAAAGGCCGCACCCATCGTCGATCGGACCAAAGCAGGAATGGGAGTGCGTTCAGGAAGTCACGCGCGAGCTGACCGAGCGATTTGGCGCCGACAAGATCAAGGCCGACCTGCACCAGGTCGGCGAACTCTACCATCAGATCATCGATTTGATCTCCGATCCGCACCGGATTCCGGACTCGGCGTTCAACGAAGCCAGTTACGACATGCAGGCCGACTGGGACGATTGGGGCCGGGGCTACAAGCCCGAACCGCGAGCCGTCACACCCGACGGCGACATCGACAAGTCCGCCGGGCCCCGCGAACGCGAAGCCTCGCCCAACTTCCCTTCCTCGATGGCCCACCGCCATGCCCATGTCCAGGTCGCGCGCGCCGCGACCCGCGCCGACGCGGTCAAGGTCCTGCGCGCCCTGTCGGCCCAGGGCGAAGCCCCACATTTGCAACAGGACGACACCGGCGAGCCCTCGCACTTCGAGCGTTTCGTGCAAATCTACGAAGAGTACAAGGCGCTCCAGATCAGCGAACCCGACTGGAAAGCCACGTACGACGTTCCGCGCAACCCGACCACGCGGAAGGACTTCGCCAAACTCAAGGCGGGCGAACAGACCTACATTCCCGCTCACCCCAAAAGCGACTCCGCGGCGCATCTGCTGGCGCAGCTGTTCAACCAGCGCTATCGCCTGTTGCTGAACTATCTGGCACACAGCTTCCAGCTTGGGCGCAGCCAGCCTCTGCGCTTGCCCGGTCAGCGCGGCATGGTGATGCATCGCGCCTTTGGCGAAATGTACAATCTCAAGACCATCGCGGGACTGCTGGTGCGATTGCCGCTTAATGGCTCCGACAAGCCTGGCGCGCACGCCGCTCCGCCGTTCGAGTTACCCTACACCCTCGAGTTGCCGCAGGCCGAAATCGACATCTGGCGTCAACATCGCGACCTGCTCGAAGCCTCGCATCACATCTCCGACAAGATGCGCGAACACGCCGAGGAGTACGCCAGCTTTAAAAAGGAAATCACCGAGATTGGTGGTGATGTATATTTGAAGACATTGATGAAACTGGACGACGAGGCCAAGCGCTGGATCGACGTGATCCTCGCGGGCGCCAATTGAACGAAGGGGCGGATCGTTGACGATCAAGCAATTGCGTATTTTGCCGCCGTTCGCGATCGGGCGACTGGGTTCGGCCAGCGATCCAATGGACAATTATACGTTCGACCTCGACATCAATCCGGCCGATCCGCTGGGCTACCGCAAGCTGAAACCTCAGCCGACGCTGATCGTCGACGAAAACTCCGGTGAGATCGAGGAGCAGCGCACGACGACGTCGCTTGATTTCAAGATTGGTAAAAGCATTCGTCCAATTGCGCCGTTCCTCGAGGTCTTTGCCGTCACCGATGCGGATGAGCTGCAACCACTGACGACGGCGCTGCTGAAGCAGGAAGGGCTCGACGAAAGCAGCGTTGCATGGAGGGCAACGGTATCCAACCGCAAGATCGTCCGGCGTACCAATGACGAAGACGACCTGATCCATGCGCAGACCAAATGGTTCAACGATCACCAGCGCCACACGCTCGCCGGCCATTGCAACAATTTCATTTCCAAGGAGGCGTCGGTCAATTTCGGCACGGTACGTTACATCAAGCCGAACCACGACTTTCCGGAAATTCGGCTGCGATTCACGCCGGCCAAGGGATTGATCTACGGACCTGACAAGCCCGTTCCGGGTGCCGTTGTGGCGATCGGCGATCCCCCGCTGTATCAGATCGACGAACCGCTTGCGATCTACGACAGCAAGAACTCGTGGTGTGGCCTCGGCCGTGAGGACAACCCGGCCAAAAACCAGACCCTGCCGCCGTCGCTGTTTGCGATCAACCCGCCGGCGCCGTCCTGGCTGTTCGACAACAAAGCGATCAGCCGCGGCTATTTCGACGACGCCTGCGACGGTTTTGTCGAAGTGCAGTTGACCTTTGGGGACGGCAGCAAGCTGGCCGCGAAGGCGCGGATATGCGCGGCGCCGCCGGCGATGGCGCCGGACTCACTGTTCGTGCGCACGCTCGCCGACGATCTCGAGCAGGTCATCAACGGCCCCGACGTCGCGCCGGACGAGTCTCCGGAAATCACGCGGGCTCGCGCGCTCGATATCATCCGCCGCGCCTACGAGACCGTCCGCTTCATGAACGTCGCCGTCATGAACGGCAATGATTTCAAAGGCAGGCCCGCGCTTTCGCTGGATTCGATGCCCGAGGAGGAAGCCGCCGACACCCAGCGGGCCATTCGCCCGGTGATGGCGGCCGGCTCCGTCGATACGTTTGCGATCATGACCTTGCACCAGCAGGTGTATGCGGCGCTGCAGGGCGGCGCGGCGCCGTGGTTCCTGCGTCTGCTGCGTCAGCCCGACGAGGTCGCCGATTTCACCGATCGCGGACGGCGCAAGATGCCGGCGCTGATGTGCGGCGCCGACAACAACTATCTGGCGCTAACCTGGCGGCAGATCGACACCATCCGCAAGGCCGCCGAAGGCCTCCCCGCGCCGACGCCGGAAACGGCGGCTTCCGTCGTGCCGAAAGGCCTGACGCCCAAAAACCTGTCGGCGCAGATTTCCTACGAGGCGATGGGCAACCCGATCAGTTCTCGCCCGGTCACGTCGGTCGCCAATTGCTGCCCGGGACTGGAGGTCGATTTCCGCGCGGTGTGGCGCCGCCTGTTCAAGGGCATCGAATTGCGCGAATACGACAACCTCATCATCAGGGTCAGCAAGGATTGCGACAAGGTCGTCAAGACGACCGGCGGCAAACTGAATCCGAGCAAGCTTGCCGGCCATCGCCTGCTGCGCGTCGTCGTGCCGACCGAGACCGAAGGGAAACAGAAAGAATTTCTCATGATGACGCCGATGTGGGGCCCGTCATCGTCGGATGCCGAAGGCAAGATCAGGCTGACCACCAGCAGCAATCCGGACGGCATGGCCGCCGTTGAATGGTCGAATGCGCTGGCGCGGATTTTGCCTCTCAAGGGATCGTTCGTTCGCTGCGATTTCAGCGCCGATCCGTCCGATCAGCAAATGGCGCTGGTTGAGGAGTCCAGCGACGGTCCTAAGAACTATGTGAGCTTCCTTTGCGAGGTACAGGCCTTTTTTGAGGACGATACCGCGGTCATTTCCGCTGCGCTCGCCGATGCGGGCGAGCTCACGCAAGGGTTATGCTCGCCCTGGCAAAACGACTATCGCGAATGCTCCTGCTATTACTGGGCTTCGGCTCGGCCCGATTATGTCAACGTCGAACTCGGCTCGAACGGGCTCTCTACCGGCGACAACTGGATGCAGAAAGAGCGCTCCAACTCCTATGTCGCCGACGACTACGCCGACACGCGGCTTCTGATGTATGATGAACTGTTCGCAAAATGGGAGCAGTTGCTGAAGTTTCAGATCGGCGGGCGCGACGTACCCGACGACACGGACCGGGAACCGTGAGCCTCGCCGACGCCCGTCACTACATGCGGGTTTCGTCACCGCGCACACCGCAAGTCCATCTGATCGAAAGCGCGAGAGGCGGTCACCTCTTTGTCACCGACGGCAGCCGTTTGTTCGACGCCGACGCCAGCCTGTTCGCGAGTTACCGTTCGGCGATCGAGGACGGAGCTGAGGCGATCGACGCGCTGCTTCGCCAGGCCGGCCTGATCGAGCGTCGCTTCATCGATGATACGCCGCTGGCGCCGCCGCCATTGCGCGCGCTTTCGCTGGCGATTGCCCAGAAATGCAATCTCGGCTGCACCTATTGCTACGCCCAGCAGGGTGAGTTCGGCGGCATCGCCAAGAACATGGAGCTGACCGAGGCCCATCGCGCCGTCGATCTGCTGGTGGCCAACGCAGAACCGGGCGCGCGTCTCAATCTGGCGTTCCTGGGCGGCGAGCCGCTGGTCAACCGCAAGGTGCTGCGCGCCGCGACCGTGCACGCGCTGGAACAAGCAGACCAGCGCAACGCGAAAATCACCTTTTCGATCACCACCAACGGCACGCTGCTGAGCGAGGACGACGGGCGTTTTTTCGAAGAGCATGGCTTCGCCGTGACCGTTAGCATCGATGGTCCGCAGGAAGTCCACGACGCGCAACGTCCCTTCAAGGGCGGTGGCGGCAGCTATGACACCGTGATGAAACGCGTCGCGCCGTTGTTGAAAATGCAGCAACGGATGCAGGTTTCAGCACGGGTGACGGTGACGCCGCGCAATCTCGCGCTGCGCCGGACGCTCGACACCTTCGTCGCGGCCGGCTTTCACAGCGTCGGCTTTTCGCCTATGCTGAGCGCCCCCACCGCCGCGGGCGAGATGCAGTCCGGAGATCTCGAACTCATGCTGGGCGAAATGATCGATTGCGGGCGGGAATACGAACGCGCGTCGCGGAGTCGCCGGCGCTATCCCTTCGCCAACATGGTCAACGCCATGCGCGAGATTCATCGCGGCACCCATCGCCCCTACCCTTGCGGCGCCGGCGCCGGTTATCTCGGCGTCTCCGCCGAAGGCGAGCTGTCGGCTTGCCACCGCTTTGTCGGCGACGTGGAAGGCGCGATGGGTTCGCTCGACGACGGCGTCGATACGTCCCGTCAAGCCGACTGGCTCGCCGCGCGGCATGTTCACCGGCAGGAACCCTGTCGGTCCTGTTGGGCGCGTTATCTCTGCGGCGGCGGCTGTCATCACGAAGTGATCCGGCGCGGACGGCCAGCTTGCGACTACATCCGGGGCTGGCTGCATTACTGCCTCGAAGCCTATCTCAGGCTGTCATCCGAGCCGGAAATAGCGGGACGCGACTTCGCAGGAACAGCCCATGGCTGAAGTCTGCGTCATTGGCGCGGGACCTGCCGGCAGCATCTTCGCCACGCGCATGGCCCAGCTCGGACATCAGGTCGATCTGATCGAGCGGCAACGCTTTCCGCGGGCGCATCTGGGCGAATCCCTAAGTCCGGGCGTCATGCCCCTGCTGCGGGCGGCCGGCATGCACGAGACGATCGAGGCGGCTGGCTTCCCGAGCGTGACCGGAGTTTGGGTGAATTGGGCCCGGCAACCGACGCTGCGGCAGGATCCCGGCGAGAAGGGTTTGCTGGTCGACCGCGGCGAATTCGACCGCCGCCTGCTGGCGCGCGCCCGCGCCTTCGGCGTACGGGTCCATCAACCCGCGCGCGTTCTCAAACAAACCCATGATGGCGCAAAATGGCATCTCGCCGTCGAGTCCGACGGCGCTTCCACTCAGCTTGATGCCGATTTCGTGGCGGATGCCGGCGGACGGCGCGGCGTCTCGCGGCAGCGTCACACCAGGACGGGCGCCGCTACGCTGGCGGTTTATGGCTATTGGCGGGCGAACAGCCTGCCGACCATGCCACGCATCGAAGCGGGCCAGGACGGCTGGTATTGGGGCGTTCCGCTGCCCGACGGCAGCTACAACACGCTGGTATTCGTGGATCCTCACCAGTTCAGGTCCGCATCCGGCACGACAATATTGGAACGCTTTCTGCGCTTGCTCGATTGCTCCACGCTGATGAACGATTGCCGCGACGCCGAGCTGATCGCACCGGTACGCGCGATCGACGCGACGCCCTATCTCAGCGGTGATTGCGTCGCCGCTCACCGCATTCAACTCGGCGACGCGGCGCTGGCGATCGACCCGATTTCCTCGAGCGGCGTTCAAAAGGCCATTCAGACCGCGCTGTCCGGCGCCATTGTTGCCAACACGCTGCTGCGACGGCCCGAATCCGCCGATGCCGCGCTGAGCTTTTATCGCGCGCAACTTGGCGAAGCCTTCGAACGTCATCATCGCTGGGCCGGCGAACACTATCGCGATGTTGCCGAGCGCTGCGCCCGTCCGTTCTGGCAACAGCGCGCGGGCCAGCAGGCTGCGTCGGACGCAGCACCGCTTCCCGCGATCGACGCGCGCGGCTTCGCCACCACGCCCATGGAGCTGTCGTCCGAGCTGGAGTTCGCGCCGACGCCCTGCCTGCAAGGCGATTTCGTCAGCCTCGCCTCCGCTCTGCATCATCCGCGTCTCGCCAGCCCGGTTGCGTTCCTTGGTGGATGCGAGCTGGCGCCGCTGCTTCGCATGTTGCCGCGGGGCGGAACGCCGCTGCAGATCGCCCGGTCGTGGTCGAACCACATGTCGCTGGAGTCCGGATTGGCGATCGCTGGCTGGCTGGTCAATCATGGCATCCTGGTCGAACAGCGTGGCCGCAATGGTATGCCGCCATGAAAGCCACGCCACTTTCGGAATGGCTCAAGCTCCACCAACTGGAACGATTTCTCGATACTTTCGAGAAGAATGAGGTCGATCTGGAGACGCTCCGGATGCTGACCGAAAGCGATCTCCAGGAACTTGGCCTGCCATTCGGGCCGCGCAAACGGATCCTCAATCTGTTGCGTGGGGAAAAGTCGACCGAGAGATCGGGGATTCTCCACCAGAGCGATACGTCGACGAGTGAACGGCGCCATTTAACGGTGCTTTTCTGCGACATGGTGGGCTTCACCAAACTCTCCTACAAGCTCGATCCCGAAGCCATGCAGATCGTGCTTCGCAGCTACGAGGAAGCCTGCGAGACCTGTGTCAATCGGTATGAAGGTTATGTTTTCAGGGTGCTCGGCGATGGCATCGTCGCCTTCTTCGGCTTTCCTCTGGCGCACGAGGCGGAGTCCGAACGCGCGGTCCGGGCCGGGCTGGATATCGTCGACAGCTTCACGCATCTGCATCTGCCGGGCGTTGGGCGACTGCAAGTGCGTATCGGCATCACCTCGGGCATGGCCGTCGTCGCCTCCGGCGAACGGAACGCGGTAGGCGAGACGATCAATCTTGCCGCGCGCCTCCAGACCATTGCCAAGCCCGGCTCCATTATCGTGAGCGAGAGCGTGCGCCGAATGGCGGGCGGCGGCTTTGAATACGAAGACCTCGGCGAGAAAGATCTGAAGGGAGTGAGCGGGCCCACCAGGATCTATCGCGTGCTTGGCGTCAGCCTGGCCGAAAGCCGCTTCGAGGCGGCGACCCAGCGCGAGCTGACGCCCATCGTCGGACGCGACGCGGAAATCTCGGCGTTGCTCGACGACTGGCGGCAGGTGCAAGAGACCGGCGTGGGACAGGCGATCCTGCTCCGGGGAGAATCCGGAATTGGAAAGAGCCGGATGGCCAGTGCGTTGCGCGAACGCATCCGGGACGAAGGCCAGACTCTGGTGTTTCAATGTTCGCCGTTCTTCGTCAACAGCGCCTTTTATCCGATCAGAGCCTCTTTCGAACGGGCGCTGCAGCCGGGCCAGGACAGCAGCGCGGAAGCCCGGCTGGACAAGCTCGAAGCACTCGCCATCGACCGTCTCGGCCTTGCCCGGGACGACATGCGCCTGATCGCGGCGTTGCTTTCGATTCCCCATGAGCAGCGCTACGGCTCGATTCTCCTTTCGCCGAAGCTTGCCAAGGAAGAGACGATGCGCGTCTTGATCGAGTTTGTCCGCGCCCATGCGCGCATGAGGCCGACGCTGCTTCTGTTCGAGGACGCGCACTGGGCCGACCCGACGTCGCTGGACCTGCTCACGCGCTTCATCGAACTGCTGCCCGGCATTCCGGCGCTGCTTGTCATCACCGCGCGTCCCGAGCTTAATTCGGCCCTGGTGACCGCCCCGGCCGTCACCGTGATAAATCTGGCCAAATTCACCCCGGTACAGAGCGGGTCACTGGTCGCCAATGTCGTCGGCGGAAGAGCGTTGCCACCGGGCGTCGCCGCGCAGATCATTGCCCGGGCCGACGGCGTTCCCTTGTTCGTCGAGGAACTGACCAAGACCATTCTGGAGTTCGGCGACCTGGTCGTCGAAGGCGATCACTACGCCTATGCCGGATCTTCGGCGGGCATCACGATTCCCGAGACGCTGCGCGACTCGCTGATGGCCCGCCTCGATCGAGTTGCGGTCAGCAAGGAAATCGCGCAGGTCGGTTCGGTCATCGGCCGCGAGTTCAGCTATGAACTGAGCGCCGGGCTCGAACTGATGAGTGAAGAGGCCCTGACCAAGGGTCTGCAGCACCTGACCGCGTCGGGGCTTGCGACCTGCCAGGGCGAGATTCCCAACTCGGTCTACACGTTCTCCCACGCTTTGGTTCAGGATGCCGCCTATGACTCGTTGCTGAAGAGCAGGCGCAAGCAGTTGCACGGCGATATCGCCCATCTTCTGGAAGAGCGCTGGCCGGATACGCGCGACACGGCGCCCGAATTGCTCGCCTTCCACTACAACTCCGCGGAGCAGTTCCGCGTCGCCGCCCCGCTTTGGCTGCGCGCCGGCGAAATCGCGATGCAGCGTTTTGCGCTACCCGAAGCCATCACCCATTTGCGCACCGGCATGTCGGCAGTATCAAAGCTCCGGCCGTCCAAGGCTCGCGATCGCATGGAAATTTCGCTGCGAACCGCGCTCGGGCCGGCTCTGGTGGCGTACCGCGGCTGGGCCCACGCCGAGGTCAGCCAGACCCTGGTGCCCGCCTGGCGGCTTGCACAAGCGTTGAAGCACGAGCGCTGCTTATCTGCCGATCCTGAATGCCTTGTCGGTGCACTATATGAGCGCGGGCCAGTTGACGGAATTGCTGCGCTGGGCGGGGCAACTCTCCAAGACCGGCACTGAGCTCGGCGACGATGGCCTTGAAATCTTTGGTCACCGCGCCGCCGCCGCCTGCCACTACTGGCTCGGCGAATTCTCCAAAGCCCGCCGCTCCGGCGATCAGGTCCTCAAGCTCTACGATGCGGAGCGACATTGGGAACTCGCGACACGCACCAATACCGACCCCTTCACCGGTGACGGCATCTATCGCGGCCAATTGCTCTGGATGATGGGCTATCCCGATCAGGCGCTGGCGGCGAACCGGGCCATGGAAGCCAATGCGCGGCGCCGCGGTCATCCGTTCGACCTGGCCTTTGCGTTGACGCTCGGCGCGCAATTGTTCGGCTATCTCGGCGATTCCGATACCCTGCAACGATGCGCTCGAGGAAGCAGAACGTATCGGCCAGGAGCGTGGCATCGCCCTGCTCGGCGAAATCCTGGCGGAGATCAGCCGAGGCGTGGCTTGGCTGCGATGCGGGACGTCTGGCCGAGGCCGTGTCGCAACTCGATCGCGGCATCGAGCAATTGACGCAGACCGGACATCGCATCTGGATCTGGTATCTCAAGAGCTCTGCAGGCCGAAGGCCTCGCGCTGATGGGAGACCATGACCGCGCCTGGCCGCTGATCGAGGAAGGCGTCGCGCAGATCGAGGCCGGCGAGGAGCGATCGCATTATGCCGAGATGCTTCGCCTGAAGGGCTGGATCCTGATCTTGCGCGGTCACCCCGACGAGGCGATCGCGACATTGCGCAAAGCCATCGCCTTCGCGCGCAAGCAGGCAGCCAAGTCCTGGGAGTTGCGCGCTGCGACCACGCTGGCGCGCCTGTTGGTCTCCCGAGGCAAGAAGACCGAAGCGCTGGCGCTGCTGACGCCGATCTACGACTGGTTCACCGAAGGACACGACACCAGGGATCTGAAGGAAGCGGCCCAACTTTTGGCCGAGATGCGCGGGTCGTCCCGGCGGCAATCCCGGAGTACCGCCAAATCGAAAGCCGACAAAGGAGAATGACAATGTCTGACAATAAGCATCACGCCGAAGAAGCCGCGATCAGAGCGCTCGACAAGGAATGGAGCAAGGTAGCGCATGCCAAGGATATCGATCGCGTCATAGCCTTTTATGCCACCGATGCGACGGTGCTTTGGCCGGCTAATCCGATCGCCCGAGGACATGCGCAAATCCGCAAGGTCTGGCAGGCTGCCTACCAATCGACGCCCGACCTGTATGTCGAGTTCCACCCGACGCACATCGAAATCTCCAGCGGTGGCGACATGGCGTCTGATTTCGGCGTGGTTTGCTTCGCGCCGCACGTCAAACCCGACGACACCGAGAATGTCGGCAAGTATCTCGTGGTCTGGCAACGCCAGCACGGCGCCTGGAAAGTGCTTTGCGATAGCTACAACATGAACGGCACCAATAGTCCGGTGAAGCAGTGAGCGCTTTCGTCTAACCCGCCCTCGCCGCGCGGCGCAGCGATTGCGGCGGCTGGCCGAAGGCGCGGATAAAGGCGCGGCGCATCCGTTCGGGATCGCGGAAGCCGGTGGTCTCGGCGACGCGTTCGATAGCCGCGCTGGACGATTGCACCTGCTGCCGCGCCACCTCGATCCGCAGCCGCTCGACCGCTTTCGATGGCGTCGAGCCGGTCTCTGCAATGAAGGCGCGGGCAAAATGCCGCGTGCTCATCCCGGCGCGCTCCGCCAGCGCCTCCACCGTCAGCGGTTCGTCGAGATGCTCGCGCGCCCAGGCGAGCAGCGGCCCGAAGCGACCTGTCGGCGCTTTCAACTCCAGCAGCGAGGAGAATTGCGACTGGCCGCCGCTGCGGCGGTGATACAGCACGAGCTGACGCGCGGTGTCCTGCGCGACCTCGTCGCCGAAATCCTCCGCCACCATGGCAAGCGCGAGGTCGATGCCGGCGCTGATGCCGGCCGAGGTCCAGATATTGCCGTCGCGGGTGAAGATCCGGTCGGGCTCCAGTTTCACCTTGGGATAGGCAGCGAGGAAATCCTTGGTACGGCGCCAATGCGTGGTGGCACGGCGGCCATCGAGCAGGCCGGCTTCGGCAAGGATATAGGCGCCCGAGCAGACGCTGGCGATGCGAACGCCGCGCTTGGCCATCGCGCGCACGAAGCCGAGCGTCTTTGCGCATTTCGCCGCTGTCCCCACACCCGAACCGCCGGCGACGATCAGCGTGGTGATATCCGCATGCGGCCGCAAGCCGCGCGCCAGCAATTCGACGCCGGACGAACTGCGAACCGGACCCGGATTGACTGCGATCGTCTTGATGGCCGGACCGGCGCCGCCCTGGCGCATCGCGATCTCGAACACCGAGATCGGGCCGGCCGCGTCGAGCAGCTGAAAGTCCGGAAAAATCAGAACGCCGATCATGATCTAGCCCGATTTCGCCAGTGAGCCCAATGTCTTTAAACGAGGGAAATATGGCATTTAAGACAGCAGCAGCCGAACATGGCACGATGGCCGCGTCAAGCCAAATTTCGGCCCGCGGCAAATTCCGCAAAAAAGTTTGCAGGAAAACTCTGCAAGAGAACTCTGAAAGGCTCCTTCGATGTCGACGTCCCTGCAGATCGGTCTTGTCATATTTCCGAAGGTGACCCAGCTCGATATGACCGGGCCATTGCAGGTGTTCGCAGCCCTGCCCGGCGCGAAACTGCATCTGATCTGGAAGCGCATCGAGCCGGTCGAAAGCGACTCCGTGCTGACGCTGACGCCCACCACAACCTTTGCCGATTGCCCGCAGCTCGATGTGATCTGCGTCCCCGGTGGCGCCGGCACCAATGAGATGGTCAACGACGAGGAGATGCTGGCTTTTCTGCGCAAGCAGGCGGCGGGCGCCAAATACATCACGTCGGTCTGTACGGGATCGCTGGTGCTGGGCGCTGCCGGCCTGCTGAAGGGTTATCGCGCCGCGACGCATTGGACCGCGATGGAGTTTCTCGAACCGTTTGGAGCGATCCCGACCCAGACCCGCGTCTGCGTCGACCGCAATCGCATCACCGGCGGTGGCGTCATCGCGGGCATCGATTTTGCGTTGACGCTGGTCTCGATCCTGGTCGATCGCAAGACCGCCGAGACCATCCAGCTCGGACTCGAATATAATCCGGCACCGCCGTTCAACGCCGGCTCGCCCGAAATTGCGCCCGCGGATGTGCTCGCGTCGATGAAAGAAAGGCTGTCAGCCACCCAGCCGCGCCGCAGCGAAGCGATGCGCCGCGCCGCTGCTCGGCTATAACGTTTCGAACAGCTAACCCGCCACTGCTATACGTCGTGCGGAACAAATGCCGCCGGCAGCCGTTGCCAGCCGAACAACTGGAGCGAGAAATATCTCATGCCCTACACACGACCTATCAGGCGATTTTACCTGACGCCACCGGCTGTTCCGACCTTCGTCATCTCGGTCCTGCTGGCTGTCGTCGCGCTTTTCGCGGCCTACGGTCATCTGGCACTTCTTCACGGCGTCAGCGCATTCACGCTGTTGCTGATTGGCTATGTGGTCTTGCTGCTGGGAACGATGTTACGAGGCGTTTGATCGGCGAACTCAAAACGCGTGCGCGCTGACGCCGCACTCGCGCTCGCGCGGGCAAAGAAAAAGGCCGCCTGGTTTCCCGGGCGGCCTTTCCTGTCCTACGGCGGCTCCACATTGTGACGGGCGATCTCAGAACTTCTGCACCGGGGGCCTATCTCCCGGCCGTATCCTGATCGGTAGCCGCTGCATATCGGGGCAGTCGCGAACTGCTGCCCGAACCGACGCGATGGTTTCCCATCTCCGTAAGATGACCCTATTGAGCCGCGATCGGGTCCGAAGCACAAGAGCGTAACGACGGACGTGCGGGAATGTCCCCGCTGATCCCATTGTTCACAAGGCTGGCTTGGGGGAATGCCCGTCCGCACCATGCGATAGCTTGGCGGCATCCATGTCGACCGCTACGCGGGCGCCGCCGCGACGGCTCAGTTTTCCGGCGTCCACGGCTGGTAGTCGCCGGTAGCCGTCGGCCTGCGGCCGCTTGCGAGCGTCGAGCCGGGCGGGCGATAGGCCGCAGGCGTCCCCGTCATGTTCGGGATATGCGGCTTTTCCCATTCACGCGCCACGTAACTCTCTTCGGTCGGCGCGACATCGACGGTGTGGTGCAGCCAGCCATGCCACGACGGCGGCACGCGGCTGGCTTCGGCATAGCCATTATATATGACCCAACGCCGCTCGAAGCCGAGCGTCGGATCGATCTTGCGACCTTTGGTGCGGAAGTAGCGGTTACCCTGCTCGTCGGTGCCCACCAGTTCGCCGAACCGCCAGGTCCACAATTGGGTGCCGAAGGTCTGGCCGTTCCACCACGTGAATATTTTGAGCAGGAATTGTTTCATCGGGGATTGGCCAGTTGGAGCGGCAACTACGGTCGTGATGCCACCGGCGGCCCGAAATGTCCAGTTTCGAGCCTAAAGCCGGATGGCGAATTGTCGCGGTACAGCTGCAATCCATTCATTCTGCCTACAATTGCGGGTCTCGCAGTCGCTTTGTCGCACAATCGGTGCATGGCTTGGGAACGTCCGCGCTTCGAAAGGGTTGGCAGGTAGCCCGCTAAAAGGAGCTTATAATGATTAGTCTGAAAGTTTTGAGCACTGCTGCTGCGCTGGCGCTGGTTTTGCCGATCGCAATGCCTACCGCCAGTTTCGCCGACCCGCAGCAGGACCAACATCGCGCTGGCCCGCGCGCCGCCGGCGGCAACTTCCATCCGGGTGGCAATTTTCACACCGGCGGCAATTTTCATCCCGGTGGTAATTTTCATCCCGGCGGCAATCCACAATTCAGCGGCGGTGACCACTATCGCCACGGCGGCAACTTTGGTGCCGGCGTAGCCGCAGGCGTTGCCGGCGCCGCGATTGGAGGCGCACTCGCATCGCAGGCCTATTATGGCGGCCCGGGATACTACTACGGCGCCGGTCCAGGTTACTATGATGACCAGTCTTATGACGATGGCGGAGTTGTAGCCGAGGTGCCGGCAGCTGGCGGCGGTGATGTCGCCTATTGCATGCAAACCTATCGCTCTTACGATCCACGATCGGGCACTTATTTGGGCTATGACGGACTTCGGCATCCCTGCCCGTAATTCGGCGCTTGATCGCAAGACTGTTTCGAATCACTGTTTCGAAATCGCGGACGGCGCGGGTAGCGCGCCGTCCGTTTCACTTCGAGTCCTTGTGATGGATCGACGCCGCCAAGTAATTGTGGAGCACGGAGTTGCGCTCGCCTGCTATGCACCCCAACGTGCAGACGCATTGACCCGTTTCGGCCCTAATCGCTGCAAGGCAATTTTGATTCGATCGCATTCTGGATTCCCGCACTCTTGCTGATGGGAGACGTTGCGAGTGCCGCGTGTTCTCGTGGTCGATGACGACCCCATGGTTTGCATGGCGATTGAGGTAAGTCTTCAGCGCCACGGTTTCGAAGTGACCATTGCGGATGGCGGCGAAGCAGGTATCTGCGCGCTTGAGACCGCCCGGTTCGACGTCATGATCGTCGATATTTTTATGCCGCATATGCGCGGCTTCGAATCGATCAGGATCTTCCATGAGCGCGCGCCCGAGATTCCGCTGATCGCGATGTCTGGCTACGCCTTTGCGAGTTTCGACACGCCCTCGCCCGATTTTCTGAAAATGACCCTCGAACTCGGCGCAACTGTTTGTCTACGCAAGCCGTTTACCCCGAACGCGCTGATGGCGGCCATCAACGAATGTCTGGCAAAACCGACTGCAAGCGTTCGTCTATCCAGATGAAGCGGCTCTGGAGTTCGAGGTGCGCCAGGCATTGAACCAGGCGCTTACGAACCGCGCCGCTAGGG
Source organism: uncultured Alphaproteobacteria bacterium (assembly GCA_963806075.1). Lineage (GTDB taxonomy): Bacteria > Pseudomonadota > Alphaproteobacteria > Rhizobiales > Xanthobacteraceae > Bradyrhizobium. The sequence continues at coordinate 15,570 of CAWDWT010000019.1, read as the reverse complement.
CGACGCCGGCGAGCGTGAAGATCAGGCTGCGCCGCGAACCAGCAGAGCCAATAGCGCCACGCCGGTACCACCGCGCAGCGTCAGCGGCGGCAAATCACTCAGCAAATATTTGGTGCAAATATTTGCTGACCAGGCCAGTTGAAGCCCCAGCCGATCGAGGTGACGGCAAGAAACATCAGGCCCGCAGGGGCCTGCCGCCCACGCGTGGCGGCCGGTTTGATTCTGTCATTGAGGAGGGAATTGGGGTGAGAATTTGTGGCGTCCTGTCGCCAATTCGCTTCCCTTGCCAGCGGCCGGCGGTGATACCAGCCCGGCGCTTTCCGTGGCGTTACGTGAGTCTCCCAAGCGCAACCCCGGAACGCCAAGAAATAGTTGTCCTGTGAACAGCGGGAGCAGCCGGGATTCCCACCCCTGAAAAACAATTTTTTAGCTTGGGAATCCCTGAGGACTCACTGATACTTGCCCAAGAAACAGGCGTGGTCCCGTCCCCTGTTTTTCTCCGTTGTCCACCATATTTAGTATTTGATTCAGGAACTCGTACTAATCCTTGACGGGCGTCCAGGAGTTGCCTAGCTTTCGACCTGTTCGGCGCGAGTGTCTTTGGTTCCCGCCGGTCGCTCCCAAAAGGGTTCCAGAATAACCACTCCGACGGCCGGTTGAGGCAGCGGGTGCAGGATGTTTTGTGCCCTGAATTCAGGGCAAATCGGGGCGTGAAAAACGGGCCGAAAAACGGCCCAGACGATGGGTTGGGGCGTTGAATACATGAGCTGGAGGACCCGGTGACGGGCGTTCCGGATCGTGTCGCGGCAAGGCGGTGTTCGCACCGGTTTTGCCGCCGAGAGAAACAGGCCGGATCCACCGGCTGAACTGCGGATCGCCGGATCAGGGCTAACAACCCGGACAAGGCATCCGCTCAAGGAATAACATCCGGGTCCGGGGAACAACGGTCCGGCAAGCAGAAACGGGGCACTACCATGCGAATCGAGCGGCGCAACACCACCGAAGGCCAGTCACCCTACGCAGGGATCGATTTCAGATTGACGACATCTGAGATCCGCAATCCCGATGGCTCGGTGGTTTTCCGCCTCGAAAACGTCGAGGTCCCCGAATTCTGGTCGCAGGTCGCCTCCGACGTGCTGGCGCAGAAGTATTTCCGCAAAGCGGGCGTCGCCGCGCGCCTGAAGAAGGTCGAGGAAGAGACCGTGCCGTCCTGGCTGTGGCGCTCGGTGCCGGACACCGAGGCGCTTGCGAGCCTGCCCGAGAACGAGCGCTATGTCAGCGAACTCTCCTCCAAGCAGGTGTTCGATCGCCTCGCCGGCTGCTGGACCTATTGGGGCTGGAAGGGCAAGTACTTCTCGAGCGAACAGGACGCCCGCGCCTTCTATGACGAGCTGCGCTTCATGCTCGCCAGGCAGATGGTCGCGCCGAATTCGCCGCAATGGTTCAACACCGGCCTGCATTGGGCCTATGGCGTCGACGGCCCCGGCCAGGGCCATTATTACGTCGACCCCTTCACCGGCAAGCTGACCAAGTCGAAATCCTCCTACGAGCATCCGCAGCCGCACGCCTGCTTCATCCAGGGCGTCGGCGACGACCTCGTCAACGAGGGCGGCATCATGGATCTCTGGGTGCGCGAGGCGCGCCTGTTCAAATACGGCTCCGGCACCGGCTCGAACTTCTCGCGGCTGCGCGGCGAAGGCGAAAAGCTGTCCGGCGGCGGCCGCTCGTCCGGCCTGATGAGCTTCCTGAAGATCGGCGACCGCGCCGCGGGCGCGATCAAGTCCGGCGGCACCACCCGCCGCGCCGCCAAGATGGTGGTGGTCGATGCCGATCACCCGGACATCGAGACCTATATCGACTGGAAGGTGAAGGAGGAGCAGAAGGTCGCCGCCCTCGTGACCGGCTCCAAGCTCAACCAGCGCCATCTGAAGGCCGTGCTGAAAGCCTGCGTCAATTGCCAGGGCTCCGGCGACGACTGCTTCGACCCCGAGAAGAACCCGGCGCTGCGCCGCGAGATCAAGCTGGCGCGCCGCGCGATGGTCGCCGACAACATGATCAAGCGCGTGATCCAGTTCGCCCGTCAGGGCTACAAGGAGATCGACTTTCCGATCTACGACACCGACTGGGATTCGGAAGCCTACCTCACGGTCTCCGGCCAGAACTCCAACAACTCGGTGTCGCTGAAGGACGACTTCCTGCGCGCGGTCGAGACCGACGGCGACTGGAACCTGATCGGCCGCACCAACAAGAAGGTGACGAAGACGCTGAAGGCGCGCGACCTCTGGGAGAAGATCGGCCACGCCGCCTGGGCATCGGCCGATCCCGGCCTGCACTTCAACACCACCATGAACGACTGGCACACCTGCAAGGCGTCCGGCGACATCCGCGCCTCCAATCCGTGCTCGGAATACATGTTCCTGGACGACACCGCCTGTAACCTCGCCTCCGCGAACCTGATCACCTTCTACAATACCACGACCCGGCAGTTCGACGTCGACGGCTACGAGCATCTGTGCCGGCTGTGGACCTTGGTGCTGGAAATCTCGGTGATGATGGCGCAATTCCCTTCCCGCGCGATCGCCGAACTCTCCTACGAGTTCCGCACACTAGGCCTCGGCTTTGCCAATATCGGCGGTCTCTTGATGAGCATGGGCCTTTCCTATGACTCGAAGGAAGGCCGCGCGCTGTGCGGCGCCCTGACCGCGATCATGACCGGCATCAGCTACGCCACCTCGGCCGAGATGGCCAAGGAACTCGGCCCCTTCCCCGGCTACAAGAAGAACGCCGGCCACATGCTGCGGGTGATCCGCAACCACCGCCGCGCCGCCCACGGCGAATCCCGCGGCTATGAAGCGCTCGCGGTCAATCCGGTGCCGCTCGATCACGCCTCCTGCCCGCAGGCCGACATCGTCGTCCGCGCCCGCGCGGCCTGGGACCAGGCGCTCGAACTCGGCGAGCTAGCATGGCTACCGCAACGCGCAGACCACCGTGGTGGCGCCGACCGGCACCATTGGCCTCGTGATGGATTGCGACACCACCGGCATCGAGCCTGATTTCGCGCTGGTGAAATTCAAGAAGCTCGCCGGCGGCGGCTACTGGAAGATCATCAACCGCGCCGTTCCCGAGGCGCTGCGCGCGCTCGGCTACCGCGAAAGCGACATCGCCGAGATCGAGGCCTATGCCGTCGGCCACGGCTCGCTCTCCAACGCGCCCGGCGTCAACGTTTCCACCCTGAGAGCCAAGGGCTTCACCGACGAAGCCATCGCCAAGGTCGAGAAGGTGCTGCCGACCGCGTTCGACATCAAGTTCGCCTTCAACAAATGGACCTTTGGCGAGGATTTCATCCGCGACACGCTCGGCATCGGTTCGGAAGCCATTGCGGCTGCGAATTTCGACCTGCTCGCCGCTGTCGGCTTCACCAAGCGCGAGATCGAGGCCGCCAACGTGCACATCTGCGGCGCGATGACGGTGGAAGGCGCCCCGCATCTGAAGGCCGAGCACTATCCGGTGTTCGACTGCGCCAATCCCTGCGGCAAGGTCGGCAAGCGCTATCTGTCCGTGGAAAGCCACATCCGCATGATGGCGGCCTCGCAGCCGTTCATCTCGGGTGCGATCTCCAAGACCATCAACATGCCGAACGACGCCACGGTGGAGGATTGCAAATCCGCCTATCTGTTGTCCTGGAAGCTCGCGCTGAAGGCCAACGCGCTCTACCGCGACGGCTCCAAGCTGTCGCAGCCGCTCAACTCGCAGCTCATCAGCGACGAGGACGACGAGGACGATGCGGTCGAGGCCTTCTACGAAAGGCCGATGGCCGCGAGAACGGCGCAGGTCTCGGAAAAGATCGTCGAGAAGCTGGTCGAGCGCATCGTGGTGATGCGCGAGCGCGAGAAGATGCCGGATCGCCGCAAGGGCTACACCCAAAAGGCCGTGGTCGGCGGCCACAAGGTGTATTTGCGCACCGGCGAATATGACGATGGCCGGATCGGCGAGATCTTCATCGACATGCACAAGGAAGGCGCGGCGCTGCGCTCCTTCATCAACAACTTTGCGATTGCGGTGTCGCTCGGCCTGCAATACGGCGTGCCGCTGGAGGAATATGTCGACGCCTTCACCTTCACCCGCTTCGAGCCCGCGGGCCCGGTGCAGGGCAACGACTCCATCAAATACGCGACCTCGATCCTCGACTATGTGTTCCGCGAACTCGCGGTCAGCTACATGTCGCGCTTCGACCTCGCCCATGTCGATCCCTCCGAGTTCGAACTTCGACGCCATGGGCAAGGGCGTCGAGGAAGGCCGCGCGCCGGAGCAGCCCTCGAACAAGTACCTGTCGAAGGGCCTGACCCGCTCGCGCACCGACAATCTCGTGGTGATGCGCGGCGGCAGCGAACCGACACCGACGCGCGCTCATCCGGCAACGTCACCGCGATGGTCGAGCCACGGCGCCACCGCCCGCAACAGCGACACCGTCGAAGGCGCGGTCGCGCTGAAGCAGGAAGCCCAGCACGATCTGTCGCCGACCGGCGAAGCTCGAAGCCCTGCAATGGAGCAAGGCCGGCGCCGCCGCGCAAGCCGCTCCCACCAAGGCCGAACGCCGCGCCGAAGCGAAAGCAAAGGGCTACGAAGGCGAGATGTGCTCGGAGTGCGGCAACTTCACGCTGGTGCGCAACGGCACCTGCATGAAGTGCGACACGTGCGGCAGCACGACGGGGTGTTAGCTAAGCTAATTTCGGCGCGTTGTGAGGTCGCACAAAGTTGTCCATCCCGACCAGTTTCGTGCCCATTGCGTACAGTTACCGGTGTCCATCCTGATCGTATGGAATTTTGAGCTCGACGCCGGGCTAGCGGCGAAACCACGGTTCGACAAAAGAAAGCCCACCGCTCGGTGGGCTTTTTCTTTGCGCGAGTTTTGGTTCGGGCCTCCTCTCCTCCGGTGCAGAGAGGGAATGGGAAGACTAGTGGAGCCCACCTTCCGTTGCCTTGCTAATGCTCGTGGTTCGGAACGCCTCTGCGGGTCGAAAAGACACTGGTTTCAGTGACGACGCTTCAGCGCCAATCGCAACGGTACAATACCATTATCTCACATTGTGATCGGATTTTTTCTCGTAAATTCTTAGGGTTAGCGACCTCTGGCCGCCTGTGCCTGTCGCAAATCAAATCCGAATATATTGGTGATGCAGCCCGCCCAGGATTGGAAGGCGAAGAATACGCCCTGCTCTCTGAACCGTGCGCGATAGGGGCGCATCCTTGTCCAACGATAGGTGCGTGCGCGTCTCATTATAGTAGTTCATGTAAGACAGCAGCACGTGACGAAGATGCCGCTCGCCGAACACAACAACATGGTCAAGGCATTCCCGCCGGATCGAACCGATCAGCCGTTCAGCACATGCGTTTTGCCATGGCGAGCGCGGCGACGTCGGTCGATCACGAATGCCCATGGATCGAACTCTTCGAATAAAGACTTCGCCATAGGCCCCGTCCCGGTCGCGGATCAGATAGCGAGGGGCCTGCTTCCAGCCGCACGCTTGCGTGATCTGATTTGCGATCCATTCTGCGGTCGGATGCGCGGTAACGCCAAACCATAAAACCTGTCGTCGACCATGCCCCATGATTAACAAGCCATAGAGCAAGCGAAATGAGATCGTCGGTACGACGAACAGATCCATCGCCGCGATGCCGTCGGCATGATTGCGGAGGAACGTCTTCCAACCCTGGGACGGCGGGCCTCTCCGCCTGGCCATATACTTGGCCACGCTGGTCTGTCCGATTTCGATGCCGAGCTTGAGAAGCTCGCCATGAATTCGTGGCGCTCCCCAGAGTGGATTGGCGATACTCATCTCGCGGATCAGCTCGCGTATTTCCAGCGGCACCGTCGGCCGGCCGCCGCGATGCCTCGATTTCCAACGCCAATACGATCTGAACCCGGCACGATGCCAACGAATCACCGTCTCAGGCTTCAAAATCGCCAGACCCCCTAGAACACTTGGCGCCAAACGATACAGCCCAGCAAATATCAACCGATCCAAAGTGCTGAAATTCAGCCGCTTCGGTGATTGACGTCGCTGGATGTTAAGCTGATGACGAAGGATCAGTATCTCGGCTTCCAGCGAGGCCCGCGACCGGAACAATCCGACCAGCGCCAACCAGACCAGGCTGCAAGCTTCTCTCATAAGGCCGAAGCATTGCGCAATTCGGCCTCAGTTGCCAGCCGGATTAGGTTTCCGACAGGGACAGGACCAGGAGATAACCCTTCAGGTCGGGCTTGCGATCCGGTCAAAATTGAGGATCACTACTGATATCGGCACCGCCCTCTATGGTCTGAATCGGTAGGTCACAAGGTTAGAAGGTCAGTCTATTTGCAAGGCCGTTCGTCTCGAAGAATATCAATGTTAAGCACGCGATAGACACTTGAGAGCTCGCTATTTCGACCCCTCAAATTCTGTTTATTGCACAATTGCGCGGCCTGTTCGCATGAAGCACTCATTATGCCAAGTAGAGAGACATCTTGCACCGCGGCAGCTGCGAGCAATTCCAATTCGCTGATAAGCTAGCAGGATTTCAATAACGGACTGATAACGCAAATTAGCGAACAATGACGATTTACCTGAATTGGGTTCCAGGGCTTTGAATAGAGTCGCCTTAAACCGGCCGATTGCGGTGTTCGACGCCGGGATAGGAAGCTATGCCATCGCTTGTAAGATCGCGGTTCGGTTTCCCGGTCAGGACATACTCTACTTCGCGGACCGAGCTAACTTCCCCTATGGTGGTAAGAGCAGAGCCGAACTGCTCGCGGTAATGCGCGGCACGATCGAACGACTGGAGAGCTATAATCCGGCGGCGATAGTGATAGCGTCCAATGCGCCATCAGTAATGGTCCTCGACGAACTAAGGGGCTGGAGTAAGACGCCGCTCATTGGCGTATTCCCACCCGTGCGACGTGCGCTCAACGCATCCCATGCAAAGCGCGTTGCGGTTTTAGGCGTGACCTCGATGATCTTTAGCTCCGAAATCCGCGCGTATGTTGAGCGTGAAGCGGCAGGATATGGCACTGTCGATCTTATAAGCGCCTCAGATCTCGTCGAGTTGGTTGAGAATGCGGCTTTCTTGACCGATGAGGATTGCACGCTCGCGGCGGTGCGAGCCAAGCTCGACGCGCTCCACCCCGGTGTAGACGCTATTACGCTCTCTTCGACGCACTTGCCCTGGCTTCTTCGTTACTTCGAGGAAGCTGGACCGGAATTACGTTTCTTCGATCCTGCCGACGATGTCGTTGAGAAACTCGCGCCGCATGCCACAATCGGGTCGAGCGTCGTCCGGACCTTGGTCTCAGAACGGCCAGACCACACCCTTGGAGATTTTCGACGCATGCTGGAGCGCCTTGGGCTTGATCTCGCGATCGAGCGGGTCTGACAGCTTCCCTCAGCCATGGCCCGAAATCGGCGCCATTGCCAAGCCTCCTGCGAATTGACCCGACATGACAGTGGCTTAAATAGCCCCGAAGAGCGAGCACACTCAACTCGACTGTGGCCCCGATCCCACTTCGCCCGCCCTGCGAGCCTCCAGCGCCAGCTTTGTCAAAATCTTCTTCCCCGCGATGCGTCCCAACTCCCAGGCGCCGGTCATTTGACTGGGGCTTTTCTTCAGGTCCTGCACAAACGCCTCGCCCGCGAACACCAGGTTGCCGATCACCAGCGGATTGCGGCGTTTGACGCCGGGCAGCATGGCCGAATAGGCGGCCAGGAAATTCGGATTGGTCGTCCAGTCGGTGATATGGCAGCGGCCTTCCAGGTTGTTGCCTGCACCGCTCAAATCGGGTTCGCCGACGCGATCGAGCAGATCGAGCATCTGGTTTTCGATGTCGGCGTAGTGCGATTTCTCCACCAGATCCGACATCGCCCCTGAGGCAAAGATGGTGACGAGCGGCTTGCCGTCGGTGCGAAGGTGCAGGAGCCAGGCGTGACGCTGTTCGTAAATCGTGACGAACGTGTCCGGTGCGATATTGCGTTCGGCAAAAAATTCTGGCCGCAGCGGCACGAAAATCTTGGTCATTTTCGTCGCCGTCATGCCCGCCAGGACCGGATCCAGCTGCGAGCGCGCGCTCTTGTCGAATCTGACGCCGTGCGATTTCAGCGCGCCAACCGAGAGCGTGCTGAGCACATAGTCGGCTTCGACCGTGTCCTTGTCGGTCACGACCACAAAGTGCTTTCCGGCCTTTCTGACCGTTTGCACGACGCGGCGGAGCTGGATATCGGCCTTGAAATACCGGGCTTCGTTGGTCATGGCCGCGATGAGCTTTTCGATCCCGTCCTGCAATTGCATGCCGCCGGAACCCGCATCGTCGCCCCAGAATTCATCGCTTGAGACCTTGGCCGCGCTATCGACCGCCATCCAGTTGTTTGCCCGTTCCTCGGCCACAGCGACGATCACGCGCGATTTCGACATGTCGGCCAATTGCCGGAGCGACACGTCTTCATCCCGATGCTGCGCCTTCCAGATCGCATACATCTCGTAAAGCCGGTTCATCGCCCATTCGCGCTGCTCAGGCGCCACTGCGCCTTCCACCGAGACATTGAAGCGCCGCGTGGCGGTATCGATGCCGATGGGCCCCAGATCGTAATGCCGATCGCAGGCCCATTTGTAGAACGGGTTCCTGGCGCCGCCATGGAACCAGTGCGCTCCGGCATCCACCGACACACCCGTAGACAGCTCATCAGTGCGCGCGCGCCCGCCGATCCAGTCCGCGGCGTCAAGGAGCGTCATCTCGGGCCGCGCGATGGTCTTGCCAGCCGCGATGAGCTTGTCGACGCCTTCCCCAATGGTGATGGCAGCGGTCAAGCCGGAAATGCCGGCGCCGATGATGACAATATGCGCACGCATGGGCGAGGGTTTTAGAGGAAAAGGCCAGGGTGTTGTACGTCGTTTGTGAGTTCAACGAGACGGCGGAGCCGACCCGCCAGCAGGCACTCCCTCATCCTGAGAAGCGCCTCGAACGTCTTAAAGGATGCAGGCCCATGACTTGCAGTCTCGCGGGTTTCATCTTTCTTTGTCTGCGAACTGGGACATATGCGTCTACAAGGGGCGCTCAGCGCCAATTGATCCCTGTGTGTACCGAAAACTTATCCGAGTTGATGACGTGATGAAATCACCTAAACTGGCGAAATGATCGGGCGCTCAGCAGGGATTGTCCACATCCGGTTCGTCAGGTCAATTTCGTTCCACGTTGCGTTAAGAGTTTCGGACGTGCGGGTGACAGTGAAGATCAAGAACTCCAATGCGCGCGCGGCAACGCCAGATTGCTCGCGAAGGGCTATCATGAACGCGCTGACCTGGCGGAGGTGGCCGCCAGTGAATCTCGCCCGGCTTGAGACCCCAAGCTAGTAGAGCTTCAGCGCGGATTGGCGACGACCGATACGGGGCGGCATCACCTCATCGCTCTGACATATCCCAACAAGGGAGACGGCTCCGGTGCAGGGTTTTGGGGCACAGAGAGCACCGGAGCGCCTACTTGCCGATCAACCCTTGCAACTGCGTAAATCGCGTGGCGGACCGGCTACGACCACCCTTGAGCGATCCTCCGGGAAGGCGCGTTTGCTCAGGAGGATGTTGCGATCTCGCCGTCGGTCTCTGCACTCGTGCGCCACGCAATACCGGCATCGCGGCGAATACAGGTTCGATGTCGCTGACAACGTGGTCGGGTGGTCGGAGCGGTCGGCCTGTATCGGAATTGGTGTCAGTAGTGGTGCCGTTTCATGACAGACATATGACGGCGCAAATGACCTGCACCCGGAAGCCACCGTTTTCGCGTCGGAAAGAATTCTTTTGCCGGTTATTTTTCCCTAACCCCACGGCCTTCCGACCGTCTAGATCATACGCTCGCTGGTGCTCAAGCAGTGACCACGGACTACTGGGCTGTCAAGCGTTTGGAGCGGCAGAATATCACGCTGCGGAGATGAGAGATGCGGGTGACGCTCTACGAAGCAGCTCAGAGCATGCTGCGTTCGAAGAAATGGTCATGGCTCAAAGGCCTGGCCATGCAGTCACCAGGCGCCGCGGGATAAAGAAGGCGATCGTGGCCCTTGGCACGCCGGTTCGCTGTGATCATACACCGAATATGGGTTGACGGCACCGAGTTCGGTGGACTCGGAGCAAGCCGTGGCAGCAGCATGAAAACAGTTCAGCAACAAAGCCGATAGGAGAAAACCGAGATCCAAGACGAGAGGGCGACAAGAAAGTTTGTGGTTGAGTAACTATCGTGTTCGCGGCACCTGGATATCGCTCCAGCGGCCGAAGGCAGGAGGATCTAGATCAACGCCGCCGCTCGACTGCCGCCAAAATTGGGCATGACATTTGACCCAAGACGGTCCCTTATCATCGAAACGGTCGGAATTACGACCGTCGTTCTCTGCGTGGCTGCTCTCCCCTACTTGCTGTTTTTTCCGTTCGGTGACTAAGATCATGCTCAGAGGCGAGGCTAATGGCGTGACCGATTAATTTTGCGAAGCTCGCCTCTGCCTGCTGTTGAGAGAGGTGAGCCATGGCTGATCTTCCTTACAATGTCCTATTTCTCTGCACCGGCAATTCCGCGCGCTCGATTATCGCGGAAGCAATCTTGAACAAGCTAGGCGCGGGGAAATTCTGCGCCTACAGCGCCGGAAGCCAGCCGAAAGGCAAGATCAATCACCACACGATCCAGCTTTTACAGAGCCTTGGATATGACACCTCGGGCTATCGCTCGAAGTCATGGGGTGAATTTGCAAGGGCAGGCGGGCCAGAATTCGATTTCGTGTTCACCGTGTGCGACAACGCGGTCGCGGAAGCGTGCCCCGTGTGGGCGGGTCAGCCTATGACGGCTCATTGGGGCATCCCCGATCCGGCAGAGGCGACAGGTACGCCCGCCGAGGTCGCGGTTGCGTTCAAGGATGCCTATCGGCTGTTGAACCGGCGGATTGGTATATTCGCGGCGTTACCGCTGCGCTCGCTCAACCAATTGGTTGTGCAAAATAGGCTTCACGAAATCGGGCAGATGGAAGGGTCAACGGCCAAGGCGACGGAAAAGACCTGATGCCGTCCCTTCCACGTCGCTTGTTTTCGGAGGGCGTAAAGCAGGAGGATGGTCATGCGATCGTTTCAAAGCATTGCGGCGAGCATCGCACTCTCGGCGCTGATGGCGGCAGGCGCAACGTGCGGCGGTGCCGAAGACGCGCCGCTTGGCGTTCGGCTGGTCGATCAAATGAATGCGCTTTACGGCCAGCATCCGGGCGTTCGCGCGAACCACGCCAAGGGCGCCGTGTTCGAAGGCATGTTCACGCCGGCACAAGGCGCCGACACCCTCAGCTCGGCTGTCTTTCTCAAAGGTAATCCCACGCCGCTGGTCATTCGCTTTTCAAATGCGGGCGGCATACCGGACGCGCCCGACACTCACCCTTCGACCGACCGTGTCCGCGGCATGGCGATCAAGTTCCGTCTCTCGGATGGGAGTGAGGCCGACATCATCTGCATATCGGCAAACGGGTTTCCGGCGGCGACCGGCGAAGATTTTCTGGCTCTGCTTCAGGCGGTCGGCGCAAGCGGTCCCGACGTGCCTAAGCCGACGCCGGTCGATAAATTTTTGTCCACCCACCCGGCCGCACTCGCTTTTGTGACGACGCCGCGACCTGTGGCGGTCAGCTACGGTACGCAGCCGTTCTTCGGCGTCAACGCGTTCAAGTTCACCAATGCGCAAGGAACAAGCAAGTTCGGCCGCTACCGCATCGTGCCCGAGAGCGGGCCCGCTTACGTGAGCGACGAGGAGGCCGCGAAGCGTCCTCCGAATGCGCTAGCCGACAACCTGCGGGCATCGCTCGAAAAAGGACCGGTCAAGTTCCGCCTCTTGGTGCAGGTTGCCGCCGCCGATGATTCGACCACGGATGCCACGAAGGTTTGGCCGGACAGCCGGCCGACGGTGGAGCTCGGCGAAATCGCGGTCGTCAAAGCGTTGGACACGAAGAAAGTCGAGAACGAGTTGCTGTTCTTGCCAACCAACGTGACGAGCGGCATTGACCCCTCGGATGACCCGATCATCAACACGCGCAGCGAGGCCTACGCGGAATCGTTCGGCCGCCGTACCAAATAGATCGTCCGCCTAAGACACACGTCCCTTCGTCTCATCTGGATGGTCAATGGCTGCAGATCGGTGAGCCGGAGCCAGTTGCAAAGGGGATGCTTTCATGACGCGCATCGAGGCACACGGGATGATCTCGCGCAAGAGATTCCCGGACACCGGCAGATGGGGATTCGCCCAGTTTAGCTATGACGCCGCGTCCGACACGTTCACGCCCGATGGATGTCCGCTTCTCTAATCGGCCTGCCTCGATGCGGCTTGCCCAGGAGGAAATTTTAAGGCTCAATCCTTCAAGCTTCCTCCCTTTAGAGGAGGCTTAAGCACGGAAATCCTTATAAAGGGGCGCTGACAAGCGGTAATTAATTGCCCGCGGTGCGAACTCCCCCCAGAATCCGCCTCGAAGTCAAGCCAGCGAAAAAGAATGGGGGTGCAACAGCAAAAAGCTCCTGCCCGTCCGGTTGTTATATGATAATTTTATGACGGACCGTCGCTTCGTTGACGGCTGCATCCGTCTCTCAATCGGCAATTCGTCATGGTCGGTAATCCACCCGAAGTGGAACTAAAGCTTTGGGTCGCACCCGAAGATATCATCGCACTCCGGAACCACCCTCATTTTACGGGTTCTCTTCATAATCCGACCCGTGAATTGCTGAATTCCATCTATTTTGATTCCGACGATCTGTTTCTGCGTAATCATGGATGGACACTGCGGGTGCGCCATGTCGGCGACAAGTGCATCCAGACCATAAAATCAACCGATCGCGGTGCTGGCTTTTTCGAGCGATCCGAGTGGGAACAGACGATCGAGGGCGATGAACCAGACCTCTCCCGCGTTAAAGACACACCTCTCGACCGAATTCTCATCTTGCGCAAGCCATTGAAACCGATCTTTGAGACCCGGGTTGAGCGCACGGCCTATCATCTGAACGGAAATGGCGCCGATATCGTCATGGCGATCGACGAGGGCCAGATTCTCGCAACCGGCTCCTCTCGGCCCGTTTCAGAGATTGAACTTGAGCTCAAGCGCGGCAGCCCTGCGGACATTTTCAAGATCGCGCGTGACATAGTGGATATTGTACCAGCTCATCTCGAATTTAAGAGCAAGCCCGACCGCGGCTATGAACTCGTCGAGAAGACAGCGGTCGCCGCCGAGACGGCTAGCGATCCGGAGTTGGGCGCGGGAACGAGTACGGGTCGCTCATTCAGCCTGATTGGACGGGCCTGCTTGCGCCATTTGGTCGCGAACGTCCCGGCCATGCTGGGTCGAGACGAGACTGCGCTGCATCAGATGCGCGTCGCATTGCGGCGGCTGCGTGCCGCCCTTTCGCTGTTTTCCAAGGCGGTGGCCGACGACCGAGCCGAGGCAATAAAGACCGAGTTAAGATGGCTTGCACGGGAACTAGGCCCCGCGCGCGACCTGGATACGCTTCTCTTCGAAGTCATCAAGCCGCTACGGAAGCGCCATGCCAATGAGCCCGGCCTTGCCAGCATCGGCAACATGTTCGCGCGCAAGCGCCTGAAGAGTTATCAGCAGGTGCACGAGGCGGTAAAGTCCGCTCAATTCCACACACTCGTTCTCAATACCGTGGAATGGGTGGAGGCTGGTCCATGGAGCACTTCGGAAGACGCGGCAATACGCATGCAGCGCGAAATGCCAATCGAGATTTATGCCGCCGAACAACTTTCGCGCCGTTGCAAAAGGATCAAGCGACGAGGCGCAAGAATGAACGAGCTCAACACGGAGCAATTGCACAGGCTGCGGATTCGTCAAGAAAGCGCGATATGCAGTCGAGTTCTTTGCCGGCCTGTACCATGGCAAGAAATCCTCGAAACAACGCAAGAAAATCAGGTCATCGTTGACGCAATTGCAGAATTGCCTCGGCAAGGCCAATGACATCGTGACACACAAGGCGCTTTTCACGGATATCATCGCCGGCCGGGCAAGAGGTTTGACGGAAGAGCAAAGCCGCCACCGCGCATTTGCTGCGGGACTTATCATTGGCGATCAGCAAGCGCAGCTCAGCAAACTGCTCGATCGCGCGCGCGAGGCGCATTCCCGCTTCGCGAGCGCCAAACCATTCTGGAAGTTGCCCGGCCGGATTAGCACGGCGCCCGCGGTAGCGCCGGTGGCGGAACACCCGCTCTGAGCCCGCGGCTCACGAATGTTGAAAAACCGGTCGCTTGGACAGGCGATTGCCGCCGGGTCAACTATTCATCCGCTCGACTGGATCTCCGCCGCTGCGGCGTACCCTCGGCCGGCACCTTGGCCTTGCGCCTTTGAGGCCGTTTCGCCCGAATAATCGCATGGCGGCCGATTCCGATGAAGTCGCCCGGGCATTCCGAGATGATGCCGCCCATGGATTCCGACATGATGTCGCTCAGGGCGCGTGCCTCGCTGGCTGCTGAAGTTGTGCCATTGCTAGTTGTGGATGGTCAACCTTTTTTGGCAGGCCTTTCGCGGGTGTGCCTGTCGCAAATCAAATCCGAATATATTGGTGATGCAGCCCGCCCAGGATTGGAAGGCGAAGAATACGCCCTGCCCTCTGAACCGTGCGCGATAGGGGCGCATCCTTGTCCAACGATAGGTGCGTGCGCGTCTCATTATAATAGTTCATGTAAGACAGCAGCACGTGACGAAGATGCCGCTCCCCGAGCACAACAACGTAGTCAAGGCATTCCCGCCGAATCGAACCGATCAGCCGTTCAGCACATGCGTTTTGCCATGGGGAACGCGGCGACGTCGGTCGATCGCGAATGCCCATGGATCGAACTCTTCGAATAAAGACTTCGCCATAGGCCCCGTCCCGGTCGCGGATCAGATAGCGAGGGACAAGCCATAGAGCAAGCGAAATGAGATCGTCGGTACGACGAACAGATCCATCGCCGCGATGCCATCGGCATGATTGCGGAGGAACGTCTTCCGACCCTGGGACGGCGGGCCTCTCCGCCTGGCCATATACTTCGCCACGCTGGTCTGTCCGATTTCGGATGCCGAGCTTGAGAAGCTCGCCATGAGTTCGTGGCGCTCCCCAGAGTGGATTGGCGATACTCATCTCGCGGATCAGCTCGCGTATTTCCAGCGGCACCGTCGGCCGGCCGCCGCGGGGGCGGGATTTCCAACGCCAGTACGATCTGAAACCGGCACGATGCCAGCGGATCACCGTCTCAGGCTTCAAAATCGCCAGAGCCCCTAGAACACTTGGCGCCAAACGATACAGCCCAGCAAATATCAACCGATCCAAAGTGCTGAAATTCAGCCGCTTCGGTGATTGACGTCGCTGGATGTTAAGCTGATGACGAAGGATCAGTATCTCGGCTTCCAGCGAGGCCCGCGACCGGAACAATCCGACCAGCGCCAACCAGACCAGGCTGCAAGCTTCTCTCATAAGGCCGAAGCATTGCGCGATTCGGCCTCAGTTGCCAGCCGGATTAGGTTTCCGACAGGGACAGGCGCTCTGATACGCGTCGCG
>CAWDWT010000018.1:0-232149 GCA_963806075.1 uncultured Alphaproteobacteria bacterium | reverse complement strand
GAGGACATCACCCAGCTTGTTTCCATCCGGGTCGGCAAGCGAGTAGTATGCGCTGGCCGCCGCAGTCGCGTCCTTGGCGGGGACATCCGCTAGCAGCGCTAACAGCAACATGACCAAATGATAGCTGCCAAGGCCGGGCACGTAAGCGCCGCGACTTGACGGCCAAACACCACATTCCACGTATCGGCGCTTTACGCTGTAGACGGTTGAGTAGGGCAGACCGGTGACCTGGGCCACACGGGTAACGAGTTCAGCGGCCGAAATCATCGCGGCGCGTCCTTTATAATGTGTGGAGCGGCTGGCGCTCCTGGCAAATAGTGCGGACAACAAAAAACAGCGCAGCCTTGGGGGCCGGTGCGCTGTGAAGTTGTCATTGGGAATCAGAAGAGGCCGCGAAAAACGCAATCTCTATTCTTATTGTGGCACGTCGGGACATCGTGGTGTCGACACCGACCAAAACGCAAGCAAAAACAACGTGCTAGGCCGCAGTGCGGTCAGATGCCGGGTGCCGCACTACATGAGTCCGACTTTGGTTCATGTACGATGCCCTCCGGCGGTATTCGCGCGGGCACCTTACGGTCGGATACTGAGTTCCAATAAGCGGCCATACATCAAGAGGGCGATCACCACTAAGTTCCAAGCGATCGAGGCTGTCGTAGAACCGAACAAGATTACGCAGAGCCGACCGCATCATTCCTTTGCCGCAACCGCTGGCCGTTGCTCGATCCATGCACAGTTCGTTTTCGCCGACCTCTCTCAGGGTCCAGTTGTTCACGATGATGGATTGCAAGACTGCGAAATCATTTCCAAGAATTTCTTTCGCGAGCGATATTACCTGACCGGCACGAAGAATGCGTGTTTGGTCGTATTCACCTTCGGCATTGTCGACGACCGCGCACTCGCCGGGTACGTCGCTATCCTCGAATTCACTCTCGTCGTTCAGAATTAAGCCAACATCCCTGACGAACGATTTAGGTTCTGGACCGATGTATGGTAACATTAGAGCGGGCCAATCGTGTGCTGCAGAGTTGTTCCGCGATTCACCACTCGAAATTGCTATGTCGAGCTTCAACCGTTCAGCTACGAACCAATGCCGCCGATTTTCCGGCTCGTTTATTCCGAGTTCACCGCGTTGGGCCATTCCCTTCAAGTGATACCGCGCAGGTCGGCTGTCGTTCGCAGGTGGCTTCACCGGACCATCATCAACGGTGGTTACCAAACCTGCTAGAGATAGTGGTGCATTCGGCCTGTAGTTGACGCTAATGCTGTGTCGCCGTCCGTCCAGTGTTGTTTCAAGATCATCGCTGCTTTCAAGCTGCGTAGGCGTGCAAATATGAATCGACTCGTGGCCGACTTCGTCTGTAATTGTTGTCATCGAAATTCCCAATGAAAAAATCCCGCTGCCGTTCGGCATGTCGGGTCGTTAAAATCCGCCGCCGCGTTAGCGGTCGGCGGTTAGGATCATGCCGCGTTAGTTGCGGCAGGCGTTAGCCGGTGGTCGGGTCGTTGAAAAAAAAGATTGTGGCTAGTTTACTCGCGCGGGCTTGATGCCGATGACTTCAAAATATCGTCCCTTCGGCCTAACCATAACCTCGGCTGTTCCTCTAAGCTCGCCCTGACGTTCCAGCCACTCGGTCACGTCGACCGGACAGGGTTCGTTGCCAGCGTGATCGTGCCAGAATTTATCCGATCGGTTCTTGGCTTTGAGAATGGACAACCACATTCTGTAGGTGGCAGAGTTGGTTATGAAGTCGACGCGGACTGACTCAGAGCCTCCAGCGTCTTTGTAGTAGTAGAATGTTCGGGACTGGACGTTAAGCCAACGGGGAGGCTCCACGACCTTCGCGGTTCGTTTCGACTTGTTTTTAGGGGTATCGGTTGCTGGCGAATTCATGTCTTCCTCAAATGCTTGAAATGCCCGGCGTGCCGAGCGGCGGTTAGTAGATCAACACCCGCTAAAGCTGGCCGGTGCAAATAGAGTCGACTCCGCTCTCGCTCTAAACAAGTGGACCCACACCATGGTGTCGGGCCGCGTGTCCCGACGCGGCGGTATTAAAAATCACTTCGTTTCTAATGAAACAGGTCTAACCGATTTCGGGCGCAACAATCTAGGTGTCCAAGCTTTTTGTTTTACTCGCACAGGCCGACGCACTTGAAATCGAGGCTGGGGCAAAGCGTCGGTTGGCTGATGAGTACGAACGACGGGGCGCAGGCGAGGGGTGAGGTTCGCGGCGCTCGCGAACGCACTGCTTCTAATCGAGAAGCAGTAGGTGCTTCTGAGGTCGGTCTTACGCATAAAGCCATCCACGAAGCTCGCGCCGTTCGCGATGCTGAAAAGAACGATCCGGGGGTGGTGCGCCGGACGCTCGACCCCCCATGATTCTGAATTGGGAAAGTGAGTTCCATGAGGCGGTTCGGTATTTTTGATTCGACGTGCGCCGGAGAGGAAGTTCCCCCCGTACCCTACGGGCCGCTGTAGACTTCCGCACAGCTTCTCATCTGAATTCGTCGAAGCCTTTTGGCTTGTCGTCTTCTTTACCAGCCGGGGCTTTGATTTTGCTACGTTCGGCAGGACCAAATCCTAATTTGTTTAGGACCGCGATTAGCAGCCCGATTGTCTTCGTGTCGCTACCGCCGTTCGAGAAATACGCCATGTACTTCGCCGCTATCTCTAGCAGGAAGCGATCCGCACTCGTGAGCCAATAGCCGGCAAAGGCCATATCGTTTCAGACTGCAGTAGCGTCTTCGTCCAACGACTTCGGGGCCTTGCTGATCTTGCCTAGCGGTTTAGGTTCGTGCTCGCGTTCCCTTCGGCGCTTGGGGTTCTTATCGAACGCCCCAGCGAGTTCGAGCACGGCTGTTGGCTTACGTGGTCGGGCCATTTGCTTAAGTTCTCTCTTGAATAGTTTCTGAAAATTGCTTGTTAGGTCGCGAGTTGTCCCATTATGTGGACGTAAACAATTGTCCATTTGTCGGTCCCGGAAAGTAAGGCTGTGGGGATGAAGCCGCCCCGTGCCCTAGCCTGATCGGGCAAGCCACCGGCCGGCGTTCGGACGATTGGGCACCACGTGGTGCCGAACTTCGCTGGCCGTGGTTGCCGCGCAACACACGGAACAATCGCGAGCCGCAGCGGGGGCCGCTGGAGAGGCCCCGGTCGCAGGCTACTTGGGTTGGCCCGAGCCAAACTAATCAACGCACGGCACGCGCTGACCGAGTATATCGGCGGTTGTTTAGTTGTCTCTGCCCTGCGATATGTTAGTACGCGACCTCATCGAATAAGGAGCTAACAAGTTGAAAGTTGCGAAGTCAAAGAAGGACCGCAAAGCAGTGCGTCGCGAATGGACGAAGGCTGACGTCAAGGAACTCAAGGCACATTCAAAGGCGAGAACACCGGTTACCAAAATATCTAGAGAGACAAAGCGCACGATTGGTGCGCTGCGCCAGAAGGCGCTACATCTCGGGATTGGACTTGGGCATCAGCGGTAAACGCTAAGCACAACGCGGGGACAAACCGGACAAACCGGACATTTGTCCGGCAATAATCCTGTCCACACCCGGACGGACAGGACACTTCACTATAGAAGTGTCCGTCCTGTCCGGCTGGATGTCCTATTTGTCCTCCGGTAGCCAGATGTGGTCGACGCCCCCGATATCACGGGAACACACCAATTTTTTGGTGCTAGCTGACTTAAGTTGCCTCTTGAAAGCCTTCCGCTTGGCATCTTGCTTCTTCTCTTCAGTTTCGCCATCGGCGGGGTACGCGGCCACAAACTCGCTGCGGACCAAATGCAGAGGAACGGAACGGACATTCGGGCCATCATTCCCGAAGGGCTGTGTTAGCTTGCCGTTCTCCGCCAGCGCCGTTTGGAGCGACGATCGGAACACCTTCAACGACTGCCAAGGATTCCGGCTAGAAGTACCCTGCTTCTTTGACGGCGGTTCTTGATCGGCCCTCCACTCGACAATGCAGGTGGTCTGGCCATCGCCAATATCGACTACCTTCAAATCAAAGGGTGTCTCTGCTCCGGTCGCCCCGCCGCGTAGTTTGCGGACGGCAAGGCGGGTATTTGAGATATTGCCGCTGACATCGCGATTGGCAAGCCAAGCCAGAACCACGTCGGCAGCCGCTTCCTTAGCCGAAGAACCACGGGTTCCGGTTTCCACGGCCTTTCCGAAGTGATCGACTGCTAGAGTGAACGCGCCAGTGAGCCTGCTTAGGGTGTTCAAGCGATTCATAATGCGCTGCCCCTCGGCAGCGTCGTTGGCATCCGCGAAATCGGCTGAAGCACTTAAAGTGTCGATAACGATTAGGGCAAGCGGCAGATCGAAACGTTCCTTCATGTTGCCGCCAACCTTTTGCGCGATTGCCACCAAACTCCTAAAGCCGACATCTTCTTTGAGCGACGGGCATTCCTCGATCCAAGCGAACGGAAGGTTGTCGAGATTTTCGGTGATGATGGGCCGAAGCTTGTGATCGACCACGGCCTGTAACCGGAATGGTATCTCGCTCGCACCTTCTGCGGCGATGAACAGGACACCACCGCCTCGACAAACCTCGCGACCAGCAAACGGAGTGCAGGTCATTATGGACGCCGATAGATCAATCACTCCAAACGTCTTCGCTGCACCCCATTGCCCCGACGCTAAACCTTGGCCGGTTTCTGGAATCAGGTCTTTGACAAGCCACGGTCTGGCGGCACGGTCATAATCATTGCCGTGCCAGAAGATTTCGATTGGTGCCGTCGCCGGATTGCCACCAACGACATTATCATTGGCCGCAACCAGTTTTGGTTTCGGCTCCGGGTATCTTACGCGGCTCCCGTTGTCCCGCATCCAAACCGCTTCTGATGGTTGCGCGAGCAGACGCACCACCGTCCTTGCCGACATAGCCGTTTGCCGTGGCAGCGCCAAAGAGACGGGTTTCCGCTTCCCGAGATGATATTTCGCCTGCACCCACAAACTGACCAATTGCGAAAGCGGAGTCGTTCAGTTGATCATTGCGGTGGCTCGATGTTCCCACGAGCTTCTGTAGCTCGCCGTTAATCGCCGCTTCCGAATAGACCCGATTGCTTCCGCTGGTTTTTGTCTGCGGTATTTCTGCCTTCGCCTGTATGACAAGCGCCGAAAGCCAATGCGGTGCGATGGCAAGTTCTCTAGCTTCAGATTGCCATTCGTAAAAGCATCCATCGTCTCTCACTGAACCCGGCGCGATTACGTACCCGCCTTCACCGCGAACGTCGATTCCCGGTTGAAGGCCGCCGCGATTTTTCACGCCATCCACATACTTGAAATAGTAGTGCGTGCCGCCTGATGGCGTTCAGCTTTCAGCGTGGTTGGAAGACTGCCGTAAGCAGCTTCTAGTATGGCAAGTTCATTCGCACCATTCGCGTTAGACTTGACGTCGATATCAAGCACCCAAAAACCGGATGCTTTGCCCGTTGGAACGCCAATCATGGCGTCAGGATATTGCCTCCACCATGAGCGTATCTGGTTCGGGTCGGTAGACGCAGATTTGAAACCGTTCGCGGTGTATGGCTGTTTGGTTGGCTTGCACGGAAAGACCGGCGAGCCGTGACCTGGCATATTCGATGGCCGTGTCGATAATCGGATTGGTCTGGGCAGCGGGTACTTATAGCGAGACTGGCCATTACGCTGCAATGCTCTGCGACTGCGCCAACAAACCGACCAGCCGGGTTAGGAAGTAAGGGAAAGCTCCGGGAGGTGTTTGCAAATCCCACATCCTTGGTGGCCTGTTCGAGAGCGTCGCGCCAAGCCTGTGAATTGGGATTGTAGAAACGCTGCAGCATTGTCCAAGCGTCGTCGATATAATCCGGCGCGTCGCCAGCCAAATGCTTTAGCGAAGCCGCCGCGCGTGCGTTTCTGGCGTCATCGGGATATTGCTGGGCTTTCCTGCTGCGCCACGCGCTGGTCGTTAGCAGGCGGCGGACGATGGTCTCATGGCAAGCGTTTCGTTCGTCTTCGTGTATCATATGCTTCTTCTTTTAATGGTCGGCGAAATTGCCGGTGGTGTCTGCGCACGAAAAATCCCACCGTGCGCGTGTGGTTTGGTGTTAAATAGGGTAAGCCGCCTGAATGGCGGCTGGGAGGACCCAAAATGAAAGCGCGTCGTGCGAAATTAGAAGAACGTGAATGTCCGGCGTGCAATGGCAGTGGCTTTCAAGTCGTAATGCGACCTGTGATGCCCGGGCGAAAAATTTACCCGGCGCGGTGCAAGGAATGCGACGGCAAGGGTCGGGTTACGGTAGCTGCGGCCTAATAACGGTGCCGTGGTCTACCCGCTTCGAAGACCCTGTACCCGGCATGACAACATTGCGTGACGCTGCCGACTACATTCAGAAGCTACCCGAGGGGCAGCAACGGCTACCGGACTGGCAAGCCACCATAGAGGCGCTGAATGATGGCGGGGCGTTGCGGACCGGGTGGCCGGGCCATTGCTGGCCGGGGTAGATTTAAATGAGTGTGAGCCACAGCGGCTGGCCATTGAACGGCCACAACGTGGTGGCGGATTCCAATTGTCCGTTACGTAACGGACGGTTCGTCCGGGCTACTCAGAATGCCATCTCCCTAGAAATACAGCAGCATTTGCTGTCTTTCGCATTGTAGGATTCCGGTATGCAGCTAAATCCCTATCTGTTCTTCGACAGCAATTGCGAAGCGGCGTTCAAGTTCTACGAGAAGGCTCTGGGCGGCAAGATCGAGATGCTGCTGCGGAACGAGGACGCTCCGCCCGACTCCGGCATGCCGTCACCGCCGGAACGCAAGCAGAAGATCATGCACGCAAAGATGTCGATCGACGGGCAGATCCTGATGGCCTCCGATGCGCCGCCGGCTCACTTCCAAAAACCGCAGGGTTTTGCGATCTCGATCACGATCAAGGATGTCGCTGAAGCCGAACGGAAGTTCAAGGCACTGAGCGAGGGTGGCTCCGCCAACATGCCATTTGGCAAGACCTTTTTCGCCAAGGGCTTTGGCATGTGCGTCGACCAGTTCGGCATTCCCTGGATGGTCAACTGCCCCGCGGAGGGCATGTAGCTATCGGCATCTGGGATAGATCGCCGCGAGCTCGCGGCCCCGCAACAACAGAAGCCGCGACGACAATCCGCCGCGGCGCCGGATCCAGCCGCGCACCGCGGCAGGATAGGCCTCCAGCACGGCTTCGGAGGCTTCGGGTTCGGCATAGAGCCGGCCGCGCCGGTCCATCGATCGCGCGGCATGAAATCCAAGCACTGCCCGGCGCGTCACGCAGATGCGGTCGTTCGGCACCACGCTCAATACCAGGGTGCAGGCCGACAGGCATGGCCCGTCGATCACGACGATTTCACCG
Source organism: uncultured Alphaproteobacteria bacterium (assembly GCA_963806075.1). GTDB lineage: Bacteria > Pseudomonadota > Alphaproteobacteria > Rhizobiales > Xanthobacteraceae > Bradyrhizobium. Next base: position 224,804 of record CAWDWT010000018.1, on the reverse strand, counting down.
GAGGCGCGAACCTGCTCGAACAGATCGAGGAACGGGCCGACCTGTCCGCCGGGGCTCGCCAGGATGCGCACTTCGGCGCGCACCGGCATCACGGCAAGGGCGCCGAGAAATATTGTGGCGAGGATTGTTCTGACGAAGGCCGTCCGCATTCTGCCTCTTCGATTGATAAGGAGATCAGCCAGTCAATTGCCAGCGAAACTATCCGTTCCTCCGCTCGCCGCGCAGTGTCGGCAAGCCGATGCCGGCGGCGTCGAAGCCGCCATCGACCGCGAGAATCTGCCCGGTGATGTAGCTTGCGCGGTCGCTGCACAGGAAGAACACCGCATCCGCCAGTTCCTCTTCGAGGCCGTAGCGGTTGAGCGGGATCGCATCGTGATAGTCGGCGCGGATTTCCGGAGTATGAACCGCCTTTGCCATCGCGGTCTCGACCGGGCCGGGCGCGACGCCGTTGACGCGAATGCCGAACGAGGCGAGTTCGACGGCGAGTTGTTTGGTCAGATGCGCCAGCCCGGCCTTGCTGGTGCCGTAGGCCGAGCGCAGCGTCGAGGCGCGCACCGCCGAGATCGAGGTGATGTTGACTACCGCACCGCCGCCATGTTCGCGCATCAGGGGTGCCGCGGCCTTGGTGCACAGGAACGGTCCGGTGAGATTGACCGCGAGCACGCGGTTCCAGTCCTGTTCGGTCGTTTCCAGCAGGGGTTTGAACACCGCGATCCCGGCATTGTTGACCAGCGCGTCGAGCCGACCGAAGCGCCGGCTCACCGCTTCCACGGCGGTTGCGACCGCCGCGACATCGGAGACGTCGGCATGCAGCGCGAGCGTATGATCGGGGCGCGCAAGCGCGACGAACGCGCTGTCGAGCAGATTCGCCTTCGATGTCGAGCAGCGCCACGCGCCAGCCTTCGGCCAGAAACCGTTTTGCCACCGCAAGCCCGATGCCGCGCGCAGCGCCGGTGACCAGCGCGACCTTCTCAGCTCTGTCGATCATTCCACCCGTCCGATTGATTGTCGGATGGATCTTATAGCGGGTTGCGTCAGGTTGCGCTGCAGATGTGAAATGCAGCCGGCGCCGCAATGCTTCATTGCATTGCGGCGCCGGCGCGCCAGTTCTTCGGAGCCACGGCCGAAGACCTCACGCAACCGCACTGATCGCGCCGTCCGAACTCATGCCAGTTCGGCGGAAGCGCGCTGCATATTGGTCGACATGTCGCTGGTGACGATGCTTTGTTCCTCGACGGCTGCGGCAGTCGAAGCGATGAACTCGTTCACGCTTCCGATCGACGCCTTGATGGCGGCCAGCGAACCCACCACATCGCCGGCGACAGCGTTCAGCGCTTCGATTTCGCTGGAAATCGTATCGGTGGCCTGCTTGGCCTGGTTGGCGAGGTTTTTGACCTCGGAGGCGACCACCGCAAAACCCCTGCCAGCCTCGCCCGCGCGGGCCGACTCGATGGTGGCGTTGAGCGCCAGCAGGTTGATCTGGCCGGTGATGTCGCCGATCAGCTGCACGATCCCGCTCATGGCCTGCGCGGCCGAATTGAGTTTCAGCGCCTGCTCGTCGGCGGCTTCGACCCGTCCCGTCGCCATCGTGCGCGGTCTCCTTGGATTTGGTCATGGTCTGGGAAATTTCCCGGATCGAGGCGCTCATCTCCTCGCTGCCGGCAGCGACCGACTCGATCAGGCCTCGTGCCCGTTCGGCCTTCTGGCGCGCCATCGCCTGCGCGGTGATGTCGGTGGCGTATTTCACGACCTTGAACGGCTTGCCGTTGAGATCGAGGATCGGATTATAGGAGGCCTGGATCCAGATTTCGCGGCCGCCCTTGGCGATCCGCTTGTATTCCGCCGGCCTGGTACTGGCCGCGATTGAGGGTCTGCCAGAACTCCCGATAGGCGGGCGAATTGCGCTCGTCATGTTCGACGAACATGCTGTGATGCTTGCCCTGGATTTCCGCAAGCGAATAGCCCAAGGCCTTGAGGAAGTTCTGGTTGGCGAAGCGGATGGTGCCGTCCATGTTGAACTCGATCACGGCCTGCGACTTGCCGATCGCAGCGATCTGTCCGTCGCTGTCGATCGCTTTCAGCTTCTGCTCGGTGACGTCGGTGGCGAACTTGACCACCTTGAACGGCTTGCCGGCCTCGTCGAGGATCGGATTGTAGGTGGCGAGAATCCAGACTTCCTTGCCGCCCTTGCCGATGCGCTTGTATTCGGCGGCCTGGAACTCGCCGCGATTGAGCTTGGCCCAGAACTCGCGATAGGCCGCGCTGTCGCGATCGGCCGGCGTGACGAACATGCTGTGATGCTTGCCCTGGATCTCGGCCAGCGAATAGCCCATCGCGCCGAGGAAGTTGTCGTTGGCGGTGACGATGGTGCCGTCCATGTTGAACTCGATGACGGCCTGGGCGCGGCTTATCGCAGCGATCTTGCCGGCATCTTCCATGCCCTGGATTTTCTGCGCGGTGATGTCGGTAGCGAACTTGATCACCTTGAACGGCTTGCCCTTGGAGTTGAAGATTGGGTTGTAGGAAGCCTGGATCCAGATTTCCTTGCCGCCCTTGCCGACCCGCTTGTATTGCGCGGCCTGGAACTCGCCGCGATTGAGCTTGGCCCAGAATTCGCGATAGGCGCTGCTGTCGCGCACCGCCGGCTCGACGAACATGCTGTGATGCTTGCCCTTGATCTCTTCCAGCGTGTAGCCGATCGCGCCGAGAAAGTTCGGATTGGCCGTGATAATGGTGCCATCGAGGTTGAACTCGATCACCGCCTGCGATTTGCTGATGGCGGCTGCCTGGGCGAGCGCGCTCTGCAGTTCTGCCTTACGGTGAAGATTGAACAAGCCGGGCTCCGTTCTGGGTCTCTGGGCGGGACCCCAAGGGGTGAATGGCACGCGACTTAAACTATCGCCAAGATTGCAAATAGGCGTTTAGCAACGGTAAAGGGTCGTCACCTGAAGAGTGATCGCCCGATAGAAACATGCTGTGTACGCCGCGCGGTTTATTTCTGTATGTTACAGGGCTGCTTGCCGCGTCGATCGCTCGCGTCACCGTTGTCCCGAGACGGTCACCGGTTTCAAGATGCAATCGGTTGAAGGGCGGGTGCGATCGTGCCGGCCTGTAGGGAGGCCCGATGTCACTCAAATTGTATTTCCATCCGCTATCGTCGTTCTGCTGGAAGGCACTGATCGCGCTATACGAGAATGATACGCCGTTCACGCCGCAAATAGTCAATCTCGGCGACGAAGCCGAACGCGCGGCGCTGTTGAAATTGTGGCCGATCGGCAAGTTTCCGGTGTTACGCGACGATGCGCACGAGCAGACCATCCCGGAGACGAGCATCATCGTCGAATACCTCGACCGGCACTATCCCGGCCGCACGCGCTTCATTCCGGCCGATGTCGACCTGGCATGGCAGACCCGTTTGTCCGACCGGTTCTATGACTTCTATGTGCATCACTCGATGCAGAAGATCGTCGGCGACCGGTTGCGGCCGCAGAGCGCGAAAGATTCGCACGGCGTGGAAGAGGCGAGGGCACAGATACAGTCGTGCTACGGCATGATCGATAAGCAGATGGACAATAGAACTTGGGCGATGGGAGACGCGTTTAGCCTGGCCGATTGTGCCGCCGCGCCGGCGCTGTTTTATGCCGATAAGGTGCAGCCGTTCGGCGATGGGTATCAGAACCTGAGGCTGTATTTCGATCGTCTGAAGGCGCGGCCTGCGTTCGCGCGTGTGCTTGAGGAGGCGGAGCCGTATTTCAAGATGTTTCCGCAGTGAGAGCCCTGGGTTCTCGGCATTGTGCCGCCCAAAAGACAATTACATTCGGAAATAATCTTTATTGCCGTGTCGGCGCCACGAAACCCCGTTCGTCTTGTTGAGGCGCGCCGGCAGCTGCCGGCCTGGAAAGCTGACCAAAACGGAGCTTGAAATGCGATTCATGGTGATTGTGAAGGCCAGCAAGGATTCGGAAGCCGGGGTGATGCCGAGCACCGAATTGCTGGCTGCAATGGGCAAGTTCAACGAGGAAATGGTCAAAGCCGGCGTCATGCAGGCCGGCGAGGGCCTGCATCCAACCGCGAAAGGTGCACGGGTGCAATATTCCGCCGGCCAGCCTGCTGTCAGCCGGGGTCCGTTCAACTTCAACAGCGATCTTGTCGCCGGTTTCTGGCTCATTCAAACCAGCTCGCTGGACGAAGCGATCGACTGGATGAAGCGCGCGCCGTTTGATGGCGGTGCCGAGATCGAAATCCGCCAGCTATTTTCAGCGGAGGATTTCGGCGATGCGCTGACGCCGGAGCTGCGCGAGCAGGAAGTCCGGTTGCGCGCCCAAACCAGGAAGTAATCGATCCATCATCATTTCGCGTCGCGCGCCTTCGCGCTCCCGAAACAATTCAGAGGAATCAACCATGCGATTCATGATGCTGATGATCCCGGGCGGCTATGAGACCGCCGCGCCCGGCACCATGCCTTCCGCCGAAGCGGTCGCCGCGATGATGAAATACAACGAGGCGCTGAAAGATGCCGGCGTATTGATCACGCTCGATGGGTTGCATCCGCCGTCAATGGGCGCGCGGGTTTCGTTCGCGGGCGGCAAGCCCGTTGTAACCGACGGCCCCTTTACCGAATCCAAAGAGGTGTTGGGCGGTTACTGGATGATCGAGGTGGCCTCACGGGAGGAGGCAATCGCCTGGGCCAAGCGCTGCCCGGCCTCCGGCAACGAAGTGATCGAAATCCGTCAGGTCCAGGAGATGGCGGATTTTCCCCCCGACGTGCAGCAGGCGGCGGCCGGATTTAACGAATTGCAAGGCAAGCGGCGAGGCCAGCGCAGGCTGGAACCAAATTCCTGAATCTAGTGACCTTTGCACCCGGCTCATGTAAAAGTCGTTCACATGAGCTGGCGCAAGGAACAACGCCGCACCGAGCGCGGCTACCACCACGGCAATCTGAAAGAGGCGCTGCTGCAGGCGGCACTGGATCTGATCGCCGAAAAGGGTGCGGCCGGATTTACCTTTGCCGACGCGGCGCGGATGGCTGGTGTCAGCCCCGCCGCCCCCTACCGGCATTTTCGCGATCGCGACGAACTTATTTCCTCGATTGCGCAACGCGGCTTCGAGCAGTTCGAGGCGGTGCTCACGGCGGCGTGGGACGACGGACGCCCGGATACCGTCACCGCATTCGAGCGCGTCGGAAAGGCCTATCTCGCGTTTGCGCGTCGAGGAACCGGCGTTCTATTCCGCGATGTTCGAATCAGGCCTTCCGGTCGATCTCAATCCGACGCTGCTGGCAGCTAGCGAACGTGCTTTCGGCATCATCCGAGCCGCTGCCGAACGGCTTGCCGCGCTGGCGCCTCCGGGCACACCGCGACCGCCGGCGATGATGATGGCGCTCCACATCTGGTCGATGTCGCATGGCATCGCCTCGCTGTTCGCGCGTGGCGATGCGGCGCGACGCAAACTGCCGATGTCGGCGGAGGATTTGCTGGAAGCCGAGGTGCTGATTTATCTGCGCGGTCTCGGCTTTTCGACCGACCGCAGCCCGGCTGCGCCACCAGCCGTAGTCAGACGTCGGGGCCGGCACCGGCAGCTCCGCCCGGTGCTCCCCCCGGTCCTTGGGGCACCCCAAAATAAATTCGGGCTTGCCGCTTGCGCCCGGCTTGACAAAATTCCGGGATGGTTTACGTATGTAAATGTTATTTACATTCACAACGGCGTGTTGCCGTCATGGAGAGGGAAATGGCCTATACCGCAGATGTCCATCAATGGCGCGGTCCCGTTGAAGAGCCCTGTCGCCCGCAGCACGTTCACCCCGGCCTGGTAATCGCGACCATCCTTGGCTTCCTGTTCTGGTGGCCGGTTGGTCTGGCCTTTCTGTTTTTCACACTCAGGAGCACGAAAATGGGTTGCGGGAGCCGTCAGGATCGTTGGCAGAACAAGATGGAACGGATGCGTAACCGTATGGAGCGGGGTTTCGGATTCGGCGGTTTCGGCCCGGCTTCGAGCGGCAACCGTGCTTTCGACGAATACCGCATGGAGACGCTGCGGCGCCTCGAGGAAGAGCAGACCGAATTCCGGGACTTCCTTGATCGCCTGCGCCACGCCAAGGACAAGGAAGAGTTCGACCAATTCATGGCGCAACACCGCCAGCGCCCGACGTCACCCTCGGATGGTCAGCCCCAGCAGTGATTGTAATCTGAAGATTCAGCCTCAAGCCTAATATCACCGCCCGTTTGCGAACCGCAGACGGGCGGTTTTGCTTTGGGCGCGAGCCGGCCGGTTCCATCCGCCGGAACCGGGTCTAAGGAGCTGGCCTGCCGTCTTTTTGCCGCACCAAAATCCCCTTTGGTAACCTCGCTTTAACCAAGATTAGCGTCTGGTTAGGGGCGTAAAGGCGCACCCGTAGTCCTCGTTTTGACATGTTGGCAAGGGATGCAGGCCTCGGCTTCGAACCGGCCTCCCACGCGACACAACAAGGCTCTCGCGCTGGCTTGCCGCGCGTTGGCGCGCGGCCGTGAAACCGGCAGCCGTTGCTCCCGGGGAATTTTGGGACGTTGAGAGGAAATCGCTAATGAATCCGGCCGACGTGGCTCAGTCAGCCTTGCCGATCGCATCGAGCGACGTATCGCTGATTGCGCTGTTTCTGCAGGCTGCATGGATCGTGAAAGTGGTCATGCTGGGACTGCTTTCCTGTTCGGTATGGGTATGGGCGATCGCGATTGACAAGATTTTCCTCTATTCGCGTACCAAGCGCGCGATGGACCGTTTCGAGCAGGCCTTCTGGTCCGGACAGTCGATCGAGGAATTGTACCGCATGCTGTCGAGCAAGCCGACGCAATCGATGGCGGCCTGCTTTGTCGCGGCGATGCGCGAATGGAAACGCTCCTTCGAAAGCCAGGCGCGTTCCTTTGCGGGACTTCAGATGCGGATCGAGAAAGTGATGAACGTGTCGATTGCCCGCGAAATCGAGCGGCTGGAACGCCGGCTGCTGGTGCTGGCCACAGTCGGTTCGGCCGGGCCATTCGTCGGTCTGTTCGGCACGGTCTGGGGCATCATGTCGAGCTTCCAGTCGATCGCCGCTTCCAAGAATACCTCGCTTGCGGTGGTGGCCCCAGGCATCGCGGAAGCGTTGTTTGCCACGGCAATCGGCCTTATCGCCGCCATTCCGGCGACTATTTTCTACAATAAGTTCACTTCCGAGGTGAACCGCCAGGCCCAGCGTCTGGAGGGATTTGCCGATGAATTTTCGGCGATCCTGTCGCGCCAGATCGACGAGCGGGCCTGAGGAGCGGTATATTGGGAATGCACCTGTGAGCACCCGATCATGGCGATGAACATGGGAAGTTCGGCGAGCGGCGGCCGCCGTGGCCGGCGCCGTGCGGTGATGGCGGAAATCAACGTCACCCCGATGGTGGACGTCATGCTGGTGCTGCTGATCATCTTCATGGTGTCGGCGCCGCTTCTGACCGTGGGCGTGCCGCTCGATCTGCCGCAGACCCAGGCCAAGAGCCTGGAGCAGGACAAGACGCCACTGCAGCTCTCGGTCGACATAAAAGGACGGGTTTTCATCAACGACACTGAAGTCGCGATGGCCGACCTGATCCCGAAACTGAAAGCGATTACGGACGCCCGCGGCGGCATGGACGAACGCATCTTCATGCGAGCCGACAAGAAGGCCGATTACGGCACGGTGGCCAAGGTGATGGGTCAACTGTCTGGCGCCGGCTTCAAGCGGCTGGCACTGGTGACCGAAGTGGATCAGGGGTCCTAGAGGGTGAAGGTGAAGGTCGACAAGACCCTGGTTGCATCTGTGGCCCTGCACGTTCTCGTGATCGGGTGGGGACTGGTGACGTTCTCGACCAAGGCCTTCGAATCCATTCCGGAAGAAACCCTGCCAGTTGATATCATTTCCTCCGACCAACTCGCCAAAGTCACCGCCGGCATGAAAACCGGCAAGAAGGAAAATCCCAAGCCGCTGGTCGAGAAAGTTGCCGAAGCCAAGCCCGCGGACGATGCGGTTGGCAAGATCAGCGAGAAGCCGCCGGTCGTGACTGACACCTCGCCACCACCGGTACCGAAGGTCGAGGACAAGCCGGTCGAGAAAAAGCCGGATCCGCCCAAGCCGGTCGCGGAAGCCAAGCCAAAGGAAGAGCCGAAGCCGATCGAGAAGAAGCCTGACCCGCCCAAGGTCGATCCGATCGCGGAAGCTCTGAAAAAGGAAGAGAAGAAGCCGCCGCCGAAACCGCAGGCCCGGGCCGCCCCGCCGCCACCGCCGAAGCCGAAGGCGGAACGAACCTTCGATCAGTCGAAGATCGCAGCCCTGCTCGACAAGCGCGATCCGACCCGGGCTGCGCTGACCGGCGAGACGCTGAATTCCAATGCGGCGCTCGGACTTGCCCACGGCAAGGCCGCCGACAATTCCGCCACCTGGGGTTCGATGTTCAAGGAACAGGTCGAGCGTTGCTGGAAGAAACCATATGGCGGTATTGAGAGCCAGAACCCCGAAGTCGCATTCGAGATTAAGCTGAAGCGGGACGGTACGCTGGAAAGCGCCCCGGTCCCGGAAGGCTCGCCGTCGACGCCTTATCTGCGCGTCTATCAGGAGAGCGCGCTGCGCGCGATCATCGAGTGCCAGCCGTATAATCTGCCGGCGGCCTTTTTCGATGAGTGGAAATATTTCGCGCCGGTATTTACCGAACGAAAGACCTGAGAGAGCGGCCACAGAGCAGTGGCCGGAAACGTGAAACGAAGCGCTTGAACAACATGATCGACAAAGATGGACTGCGCCAGATGCCGTTCCGCCCAAACCGCCGGCAGATCATTTCCGGAATGGCCGCGCTTGGCGCACTTAGCGGCAGCGGCGTGGGCCAGGTGTTCGCGCAAGGCGGCCCGAAGCGGATCGTGGTTCCCGAAGGCGAGTTCACCCCGCTGCCGATCGCGATTCCGAATTTCGTGCCGGGAACGCCGTCAGACAATGACGTTGCCGTCGGCGTTACCCAGGTCATCACCAACAATCTCAAGCGCAGCGGGTTGTTCGCGCCGATCGATCAGGCTGCTTATATCGAGCACATCACCAACATCGATGTCCCGCCGCAATTCGCCAACTGGAAGACCGTCAACGCCCAGGCGCTGGTGACCGGTCGCATGACGCGGCAGGGTGACGGGCGCCTCAAGGCGGAGTTCCGGCTCTGGGACGTCGCCACCGGCCAGCAATTGACCGGCCAGCAATATTTCACCTCGCCGGAATACTGGCGACGGATCGCGCACATCATTTCCGATCAGATCTATGAGCGTCTGACCGGTGAGAAAGGCTATTTCGACAGCCGCGTGGTGTTCGTCGACGAAAGCGGATCGGCGCAACACCGCGTCAAGCGGCTGGCGTTGATGGATCAGGACGGCGCCAATGTCCGCTATCTGACCCGGGGTTCCGACCTGGTGCTGACGCCGCGGTTCTCGCCGTCGACGCAGGAAATCACCTATATGGAATTCGGCCAGGGCGATCCGCGGGTCTATCTGCTCAACATCGAGACCGGGCAGCGCGAGATCGTCGGCAATTTTCCCGGCATGTCGTTCTCGCCGCGATTTTCGCCAGATGGCCAGCGCATCATCATGAGCCTGGCGCAAGGCGGCAATTCGAACCTGTTCGTGATGGATTTGCGTTCGAAGTCGACTACCCGGTTGACCGATACGCCGGCGATCGATACCTCGCCGTCCTATGCGCCTGACGGCGCGCGGTTGTGTTTTGAGTCCGACCGCGGCGGCAAGCAACAGATCTACGTCATGCCGGCGACCGGCGGACCGGCGCAGCGCATATCGTTCGGCGACGGCACCTATTCTACTCCGGTATGGTCGCCGCGCGGCGACTACATCGCCTTCACCAAGCAGGGTGGCGGCCAGTTCGCGATCGGCATCATCAAGCCGGATGGTACGGGCGAACGGATTCTCACTTCCGGTTTCCACAACGAAGGGCCGACCTTTGCGCCGAACGGCCGGGTCCTGATGTTCTTCCGCGATCCCGGCGGCAATGACGGCGCATCGTTATTCACCGTCGACATTTCCGGACGCAACGAGTTGCGGGTTCCCACACCCGGTTTCGCCTCGGATCCCGCCTGGTCGCCGCTATTGTCTTGACCGGCCGACAACCGCTGGATGCATGTCAACCACGCGCAATGTGTCGCACCTGCCAGTGCGACCGGCAAAGCTTGCCTAGCCTACTGATTTTATGAGCATATTTTCGTTCCAGGGAACGAAAAACATATCTCGGTAACGATGTTCCCTCAGAAAGACTTCATCTGCGGACGGTACAAACGGCGCATCCTCAGAAGACGCGTGCCCCTCGATGCAACTTGCCGGCCGAATCCACGACCCGGATCAGAAAATGTCGCCGACAATTTCGGCGGCGCTGATCAATTCGCTGTTCGACGCGTCTGGTACCGTGCTTACGGGTATCCTCTTCTCGGCCATCGCGGCAACCATGACCGCGCTCAAGATGGGAAATGGCCTGATCTGGATATTCGTCCCGCTTCTCATAGTGGCGGGAGCCCTCCGGGCACTTGATTTGCGGCGATACCACGCCGGCAAATCGACCCTGACCGCCGAAGCTGCCGCGCGATGGCAGCAGCGCTACCGGATCGGGGCGATGATACAAGCCGCTGTGATCGGTCTATGGTGTTCGGTCACGCTGTTGAGCAGTGACGACGCCGTCGTCCACATGATCTGTTTATCCGTTACCACCGGAATCGTGGCGGGAGCTGCGGCCAGGGCCTACGGACGCGTATCAATATTTCGTCTGCAGGCCTCACTTAATGTTCGGTCCGGCCACGATCGCCTTGGCGTTGCGTGGCACACCCTACTACATCGCAATGTCGGTTGTGTGCGCCGCATTTCTTATGGCTGTCGTGCAACTCTCGGCTAATTTGCATCGAATATTTATGCGAGCGGTACTGGCACGTGAACGCGAAGCGGCGCTGGCGGGCCAGTTCGATACCGCGCTGAACAACATGCCCCATGGCCTGTGCATGTTCGGCGCCGAAGGCGGTGTTGCGGTGATGAACCATCGCTTCAGCGAAATGATGAGTTTGTCCGCCGATTTCGTGCAGCGCGGAGCAAGCGCGGCCGACATTGTCGCGGCTTGTGTCAGCACCTCCTCCATTTCGGCGGCAAGCGGCAAGATGATCCTTGCCGAGATCGAAGACGCGCAGGCAAGGGATATTATCACGACCGATCCCGACGTTGTTCGCGCCCGGTCGCTGTCATGGACATTCCAGCCGATGGCCGGCGGGGGGACCGTCGTGCTACTGGAAGACATCACCGAGCGGCGCACGGCTGAAGCCAGGATCAGCCATCTGGCGCGCTACGACGAGCTGACGGAACTGCCCAATCGGCTCAATTTCCGCGACGAAATCGGCCGGCTGCTTGCGGCTTCCGACGATGCCGAGCGCCTGTCAGCGCTGCTGTTTGTCGATCTCGATCAGTTCAAACAGGTCAACGATACGCTGGGTCATCCCTGCGGCGACGCGTTGCTATGCGCGGTGGCCGAGCGGCTGCGTGCCATGCTGCGACCGGAGGATTTTGTCGCGCGCTTCGGCGGCGACGAATTCGTGGTGTTCCAGCAGGATATCGAATCGCAGGAGGACGCGGCGGGTCTGGCGCGGCGCATCGTCGATCGGCTCAGCGAGCGCTACCAGATCGACAATCATCTTGTCGAGATCGGCGCCAGCGTAGGCATCGCGATGACGGATGCGGGCGTCGGCGCCGATACCTTGCTAAAGAACGCCGACATGGCGCTCTACCGCGCCAAGGCGGACGGCCGCGGCACCTTCTGTTTCTTCCGCCACGAAATGGCGCAAACCGTCGAGGCGCGCCGCATCCTGGAACTCGATCTGCGCAGGGCGCTGGCCAACGAGGAGTTCGAGCTGTTCTACCAACCGCTGGTCAACCTCAAATCCGGCAAGCTGACAACCTGCGAAGCGCTGCTGCGTTGGAACCACCCGACCCGGGGCACGGTTTCCCCAATCGATATTATTCCAGTCGCCGAGGATATGGGCCTGATCGTCGATCTCGGCCGCTGGATCCTGCGCAAGGCCTGCATGGAATGCATGAAGTGGCCCGAAGCCGTCAGTGTCGCGGTCAATTTCTCGCCGCAGCAATTCCATCAGCGCGATGTGCTGAGCGAGGTGCGTTACGCGCTCGAGGTCTCCGGTCTGCCTGCGCATCGTCTCGAGATCGAAATCACCGAAGTCCTCGCTGTTGCGCAATACGCAATTGACGCATGACGTATTGTCGCAGTTGCGGGCCATCGGCGTACGGATATCACTGGATGATTTCGGCACGGGTTATTCGAGCCTGAGCTACCTGCATAACTTCCCACTGCAGAAGGTTAAGATCGATCGCTCCTTCCTCGAAGGCATCGATACCGAGCGTCCGCTGACGTTGCTGCGCGGCGTGGCGCGGCTCAGCGCCGACCTCGGAATGTCGGTGGTGGTCGAGGGCGTCGAAACCAATGAGCAACTGGAACTGATCAATGCCGAAGGCACCGTGACTGAAGCGCAGGGCTACCTGTTCAGCCGCCCGGTTCCCTCGGTTCGCATCCGCCAACTTCTCAACGCCTCGCACGGCCGCCGGCCGGACGAGGAAATATTTGCGGTTCCCGCGCGTTCGATCGCTTGAGAAACTATCTTCTGGCAGTTGCCCGCTTCTGAGAAATTTATTCCTTCGTGGCGAGAGCCAAACAATTTTTGCCGTTCTGAATTAACCCTAATATTTCGAATCCTTTGCAATTTTCTTAAGGAGGTATTAATCTTTTCATACACGTAGACGTTGATTGGAAGCGTGAGGGGATCCAATTCACATGAAGCCCGAAGCTGAACCGCGCACGTCGCCCGTTTTGCGCGGCTCTGGACTATTTGATCGCGTCGACTACCGGCTGATCGAAACTCTTGAGGAAAGAGATTTAGTCTACTCCTTGCGTTACAGAGCCTATCTGAAGGGCGGATTGATCTCGCCGTCAGAGTCGCTGCGCGTCAAAGATACTTACGACGATGCGCCAAACGTCTGGATTTTCGGCATATTTGTCGACGGCGAACTCTGCGGTTCTTTCCGTCTCCACGTCCTGACGTCAGAATGGCGGATGTCCTATACAACTGAATTGTTCGGCGACATTCTCCATCCTCGCCTCGATCGAGGCGAGGTTTTCGTCGATCCGGCCCGTTTCGTGGCAGACCCGGAAAAAGCTCAGCGGTTTCCAGAACTGCCCTATCTGGCGGTACGACTGGGCTATCTGGCGTGCGATTATTTCAATGCCCATACCGGCCTTTCGATGGTCCGTACCGATCACCAGGCGTTCTATCGCCGTGTCTTTATGTCCGAGCTCATTGCTGAACCACGGGCGTTTCCAGGCTGGCATACAAAGAAGGTCGTATTGCTGGCGTCCGATTTCCGGAATGTGCGCAACAAGATATTGGCGCGTTTTCCCATTATGCGCTCCAACGCGTTCGAACGGCGGATGCTGTTTCACCGCAGTGCCGCGCGCGCCTCGATCGTGCCTAGTTTGAAGGCCGCTGCGCTGGAACACGCCTCGATCGTTCCGAGTTCCTGACGCCGGAACCATCGCGTTCGGGGTGGCCGCATCTGCTCACAGATTTCCTCGTTTTCCCTCGCGTCTCGAGTGGAAAAGCTTTTACCTGTGTGCAGAACCGGTCATCGGGCCGCCTTCCCGCTAGCCTCCACCCTGACGCCACATTTACAACCCATTAACCACCGCGGTTGCTTTTCGCCATTGGGGAGCATTTGACCTGCTCTGGCAACGCCCCGTCAAGGTTGACGGAACGTTCGTTTAACCATCCCCCTGTAGACCGGATGACAGTTGAAAAACGAGAGCGTGGAGGCTCCGGAATGATATCTCAGATACGCATCCTCCAGGGATTGAAGCTGGCTGCGGTATTCGCGGTGGCGCTGTCGATGGGCGCCTGCGCCAACAAGAACCTCGCTGCTAATGGCGCGATGGGGACCGCGGCGACCCCGGGCAGCCAGCAGGATTTCGTCGTCAATGTCGGCGACCGCGTGTTTTTCGAGAGCGATCAGACCGATCTGTCGCCGCAGGCGACCGCCACGCTGGACAAGCAGGTGCAGTGGCTGCAGTCCTACAACCACTACTCCTTCACGATCGAGGGCCACGCCGACGAGCGCGGCACCCGCGAATACAACATCGCGCTCGGTGCGCGGCGCGCCCAGTCGGTACGCTCCTATTTTGTTTCGCATGGCATCGATGCGAGCCGGATGCGAACGATCTCCTATGGCAAGGAACGCCCGGTCGCGGTCTGCAACGACATCTCGTGCTGGTCGCAAAATCGTCGCGCGGTCACCGTGCTGAACGCCAGCTCGTAAGGCTTCGTCATCCAAGGGTTTTGTTGCCGGCGCCTTCGGGCGCCGGTTTTGTTTCCGGAACATGAAGCCATTTGTGTAAGCCGTTTGTACCAGTCACATTTTTGGCGTACTCGCGCTCTCAATGATATCATCGTTGCTCCCGCTATCACGCAGCTTGCGTCGTCAGGCCAACATGTCATCCAGATGTCATCGAACCATCAGCGGAATGCCCCGCGGGATCACGCGCGCTTTGTCGCTCGCCGCGGCACTGACGCTTGGAGCGCAGATGCTGCCGTCAGCCGCGTTCGCGCAATCCGACGATGGCGATCCGGAGATGCGGATTCAGCAGCTTGAGAGCCAGCTGCGCCAGCTCACCGGTCAGAACGAGGAGCTGCAGCACCAGAACCATTTGCTGCAGGAGCGCCTGAACGCGATGCAGGGCGGTGCGCAACCGGCGCCTGCTGGCCAGGGTGCACCGGGTCAGCCCAACGTTGCGACGCTTCCGCCGCCGCAGCCCGGCCCAAACCCGGCCTATCGTCAGCCGCAACCGCAGCCCGCGTACCAGCAGGGCTATAATCAGCCGGGAGCGGCTCCGGCGCCGATCGCCGAGCCAACAGGCGGGCGCCGCGGCGACGCGTTCGATCCCAGCCAGAATCGCAATGCCCCCGGTGCACCGCGCGCGCTCGGCGGCGGCCAGATGCCGCTCGAAGGGCCTGCCACCGGCCCCGGCGGCCGTGCCGCCGGTGAACCGCTCAATATCGAAAGCACCAACCAGCTCAATGGCAGCGGCGCGCTGCCGCCAGCGCAGGCGCCGGGCGGTGGAACCCGACTGACCACCCTGCCGCCGTCGGCCACGCCGAGAGATGAGTTCGATCTCGGCATTGGTTATATGCAGCGCAAGGATTATGCGCTGGCCGAAGAAACCATGCGCAATTTCGGTCAGAAATACCCGAACGATCCGCTGCTGGCCGACTCGCAATACTGGCTCGGGGAAAGCTTCTTTCAGCGTCAGCAATATCGCGAGGCCGCGGAGGCCTTTCTGGCGGTGACCTCCAAATTCGATAAGTCGGCGAAGGCTCCCGATGCTTTGCTGCGGCTCGGCCAGTCGCTGGCGGCCCTGAAGGAGAAGGAGGCCGCCTGCGCCGCCTTCGGCGAGGTGACGCGGAAATATCCCCGTGCCTCGAGCGGGGTCAAAGCCGCGGTCGATCGCGAGCAGAAGCGCGTGAAGTGCTGAAGCCGTTCGTCGGCCGCCATCGGCGCATGGCAATGCAGCGCATATCGGCATAAAACGTCGGTGAAATAGCCCGGCGATGCCATGCCCGACGACGATGATTCCGCGATCTCGGCACGCGAAGCGAAAACTCTGTTCGCCGATTGGAAAACGGCGCCTGCCATCGTGCTCGCGGTTTCCGGTGGCCCGGATTCCGTCGCGTTGATGTGGCTCATGGCGCGCTGGCGCCGCGCTCTGGCGCGCGGTCCGCGCCTTGTCGCCGTCACCGTCGATCACGGTTTGCGAGCGGCTTCGGCGCGCGAAGCGAGCGACGTCAAGCGCCTGGCGCGAAGCCTCGGCCTGCCGCACCACACCCTGCGCTGGCGCGGCGCCAAGCCGAAAACAGGATTGCCGGCCGCGGCGCGGGCCGAGCGCTACCGGCTGCTGGCGAACGCCGCCCAGGACCACGGTGCCACCCATATCCTCACCGCGCATACCCGCGACGACCAGGCCGAGACGCTGTTGATGCGGCTTTTGCGCGGCAGCGGCATTGCCGGTCTCGCGGCGATGGCCAGGCAATCCCCACGCCATGGCGTGGTTTTGGCGCGTCCCTTGCTGCAGGTTTCGAAGGCGCGGTTGATCGCGACGCTGCAGAAAGCAAAGATTGGCTTTGCCGACGATCCCAGCAATCGCGACATTCAGTTCACGAGGCCTCGGCTGCGGGCGCTGATGCCGGCGCTGGCGGCCGAGGGCGGCGATCCCGGAAATTTGGCGCGGCTGGCCGCCCGGCTCGCACGCGCCAACGCGGCGGTGGAAGTGCTGGCCGACGGCGCCGAGCGCTATCTCGCCTTGAAGGATCGCGGCTCCTTGCGCGGCGGAACCCCCGCAAAAATCTTCGACTTCGAGGCCTTTGCCGCTGTGCCCGAGGAGATCCGCGTCAGGCTGTTGCAGCGTGCGATCGATCGGTTCGGCCATGAGGGACCAGCCGAGCTTGGCAAGGTCGAGGCCTTGTTGTCGGCCCTGGAGCTATCCGGCGCGAAAAGGCCCGGTGGCCGGCCTCCAAAGCTGAAACAGACGCTTGCCGGCGCCATGATTAGTCTGGGCGGGGGGCAAATCCGCATCGAGCCGGCGCCGTCACGCCGCCGACGGGACTAACCGGCGCTGCCACGCTGCGGGGATCTTTGAGGTGGGGGACGGCAGGTCATCGCACAAAGCGGTGCGAAACCACCATCCAAGCCTTAACCACCCGCAAAAACACCGGCCCAAGCGCCATTATTTGAACGGGAATCGTGCTAGAATGCGTTAAATAGTCCTGCGTGGTTCCCTTGGCAGCGACCGAGGCGACACCTAGATTGTAGCAGTCGAGTAGATTGTGGAGCAGTCGGGTGGGAACCCTCCCGTAGCTGGCCTGATCGACCGCCAAGGATAATATAGGCCGCGATCCGCGCGACCACGAAGGAAGATCAATGAACGCCAATCTGCGCAATTTCGCCCTCTGGGTCATTATTGTTTTGCTCTTATTGGCACTGTTCACGCTGTTCCAGAATCCCGGCCAGCGCACCTCCGCGCAGGACGTCTCGTTCTCGCAATTGCTGACGGAAGTCGATGCCGGTCACGTCCGCGACGTCGTGATCCAGGGGCCGGAAATCCACGGCACCTTCACCAACAATACGACGTTCCAGACTTATGCGCCGAGCGATCCGACGCTGGTCTCGCGCCTGTATAACGGCAAGGTTTCGATCACCGCAAAACCGCCGGGCGACAACGTGCCGTGGTTCGTATCGCTGCTGGTTTCCTGGCTGCCATTCATCGCGCTGATCGGGGTGTGGATTTTCCTGTCGCGGCAGATGCAGGGCGGCGCAGGCAAGGCGATGGGCTTCGGCAAGTCGCGCGCCAAGATGTTGACCGAGGCGCATGGCCGCGTGACCTTCGAGGACGTCGCAGGGGTCGACGAAGCCAAGCAGGACCTGCAGGAGATCGTCGAATTCCTGCGCGACCCCGGCAAGTTCCAGCGTCTTGGTGGCCGGATTCCACGCGGCGTGCTGCTGGTCGGCCCTCCCGGCACCGGCAAGACGCTGATCGCGCGTGCGGTCGCGGGCGAAGCCAACGTGCCGTTCTTCACCATTTCGGGTTCGGACTTCGTCGAAATGTTCGTCGGCGTCGGCGCCAGCCGCGTCCGCGACATGTTCGAGCAGGCCAAGAAGAATGCGCCCTGCATCATCTTCATCGACGAAATCGACGCGGTCGGCCGTCATCGCGGCGCCGGTCTTGGCGGCGGCAATGACGAGCGCGAACAGACGCTGAACCAGTTGCTGGTCGAGATGGACGGCTTTGAAGCCAATGAAGGCGTGATCCTGATCGCGGCCACCAACCGGCCCGACGTGCTGGATCCCGCGCTGCTGCGTCCCGGCCGTTTCGACCGCCAGGTGGTGGTGCCGAATCCGGACGTCGTCGGCCGTGAGCAGATCCTGAAGGTTCACGTCCGCAAGGTGCCGCTGGCGCCGGATATCAACCTGAAGACGATCGCGCGCGGCACGCCTGGCTTCTCCGGCGCCGATTTGATGAACCTCGTCAACGAAGCGGCGCTGACGGCAGCCCGGCGCAACAAGCGCATGGTGACGCAGGCCGAGTTCGAAGAGGCCAAGGACAAGGTGATGATGGGCGCCGAGCGCAAGTCGCTCGTGATGACCGAGGAAGAGAAAATGCTGACCGCCTATCACGAAGGCGGCCATGCCATCGTCGGCCTCAACGTCGTCGCCACCGACCCGATCCACAAGGCAACCATTATTCCCCGGGGCCGAGCGCTCGGCATGGTGATGCAGTTGCCGGAGCGCGACAAGCTGTCGATGTCGCTGGAGCAGATGACCTCGCGGCTCGCGATCATGATGGGCGGCCGTGTCGCGGAAGAGCTGGTCTTCGGCCGCGACAAGGTCACCTCCGGCGCCGCCTCCGATATCGAACAGGCGACCCGGCTGGCGCGGATGATGGTGACCCGCTGGGGCCTGTCGGAAGAGCTCGGCACCGTGTCCTATGGCGAGAACCAGGACGAAGTGTTCCTGGGGATGTCGGTCTCGCGCACGCAAAATGCGTCGGAGGCGACCGTCCAGAAGATCGATACGGAAATCCGGCGATTGGTCGAGGAAGGCTACAACGAGGCGACCAAGATCCTGACCGAGAAGCGCGCCGACCTCGAAGCGCTGGCCAAGGGTCTGCTGGAGTTCGAGACGCTGACCGGCGACGAGATCACCGATCTGCTCAAGGGCAAGAAGCCGAACCGAGAGTTGGTGCTGGAACCTTCAACGCCCCGTGCCTCGGCGGTGCCTCCGGCCGGCAAGCCGCGTCCGCGCCCCGATCCAGATCCCGGCCTGGAGCCGCAACCGCAGGCGTAAGCGTCGATTGGTTTGAGAATTTAAAAACGCGGCGGCAACGCCGCGTTTTTTATGTTCTCGTCCAGGGTTGATGTTCGCCGTGCCTCGCGGGCACTGCTTGCCGGGAAAATCGCGCCCAAACGGCCTTAAACCTTAAGATTTCCTCAAGTCTGTCCAGCCTATTGGTTGAGCCGGTGCGCATTGCGGTAGACAGCAGATGCGCGAAAAGGATCTCGCATGGCCGCGCCTGTTTCCGCTCCGCTCACCGCTCCTCTCGATCGAAACGCGATCCCGGCGGCACTATTCAACGTCTGCTTTGTGCTGTTCGTCATCAATGTATCGTTTTTCCCGGCCGCATGGTTCTCGCACTGGTGGATTTACGGTCCGAACGGGCTCGGCATTCCCACCGATTTCGTCAATGTCTGGGCTGCGGGTCGGCTCGCGCTCGAGGGCCATCCGGCGCTGGCCTGGGATTGGGACATTCAGCGCCAGATCGAGCTCGCATTGCTGCAGCAGGATTTCCCGGGTTATTTTGCCTGGCACTATCCGCCACCGTTCCTGTTCGTCGCATCGCTCCTGGCGCGGCTGCCCTATGCCGCCGCATTCATGGGCTGGGTTTTCGTCAGCCTCATTCCCTATCTTGTCGTGATGCGGGCGATTGTCGGCCGCCGGTTTGGCTGGATGCTGGCGCTGGCGGCGCCGATGGTGCTGAACAACGCGCTGGTCGGGCAGAACGGTTTCTTCACCGCGGCGCTGATCGGCGGCACGCTTTACCTGATGCCAGTGCGGCCGATCCTCGCGGGCATTTGTCTGGGGCTGTTGAGCTACAAGCCGCAATACGGATTGCTGTTTCCGCTGGTGCTGATCGCGGCGGGCCAGTGGCGAACCTTCGTCAGCGCGGCTGCGACGACCGTGCTGATGTTCCTGGCATCGTGGCTCGCCTACGGCACTGAAAGCTGGCAGGCCTTCTTCCACTGGATGCCGGTGTTCTCACAGGCGTTCCTGGTCGAAGGCAAGGCGACCTGGTGGAAATTGCAGAGCCTGTACTCGCTTGTTCGCTTTTGGGGCGGCCCCGAACAACTGGCGTGGGCGCTGCAGTGGATCCTGACCGCAACGGTTGCGGTGGCGCTGGTGGTGATGTGGCGCAGCCGCGTCAGCTATTCGCTGAAGGCGGCGGCGCTGGCGACCGGCACGCTGCTGATCACGCCGTATCTTTTCATGTACGACATGATGGTGCTGGCGATTCCGGTGGGGTTTCTGGTCCGCATCGGGCTCAAGCGCGGCTTCCGTCAATATGAGCTGGCCGCGCTCGCTGGCGCGGTCGCGCTGGTATTCAGCTTCATCTTCATGGGGGCGCCGGTCGGTCTTGGGGCCACGCTGATCGTGGCTGCGCTGATCATGCGTCGCGCCATGTTCGAGCGCCGCGAAAGCGCGACCGCGCCACTGTCCGCGGCCGCTACTTGGCGCGGCTCTGCCGTGCGCAGCTAAATTAGAAGTGGGGATATCGTCGCGACAGCGATATCGGCGGGCCCTGATTCAGATCGCTGATGTTCTGCGTGAGCATCGCGCAACGCGATTGTTCGACGCAAAGACCTATCCCAATGGTTCAAGCAGCAGGCGGAATACCGCGGGTCCAGCAATCAGGAACACAAGCAGAGCGGTGTATGCGGACGGCCGCTTGATTTCGCTGAGCAATACCAGGCCCGCGAGCGGAAAGAGAGCTGCCAGCGGCAAATAGTAACGCGGGTAGGCAGAACTCAGCCAGCCGAATTCGACATGGAGCCTGTAGCTGAATACGACATGGATCACGAACGTCACGGCGAACGCCAGCGCACCGGCGGCCGTCACGACGTCGAGCGGACCTGCTTTTCCGGAAACAACCCGGCGCATCGCCACCATCGCGCCGGCATAGGCGCAGAATGCCACCGCGATCGGGATCGCCAGCGCGTAATAAAGTGCGTCGAGCCGTTTCCATGGCGGCATCCATTCAAGAATGAATTCCCCGATGAAATGAATAGCGTAGGCGAGCGGACCCAGCCGTTCGGCGCTGGCCCAGCCGAAGTCTGCCGCTTCCGTCGTGACCTTGGTGAGCTCTCCTGCGGTCATCGGCGTCGGGCTACCGTATTGCACGGTGAGAGCGATATAGGGGGCGCAGGCCAACAGCGCGGCGATGGCGATTGGCACGATCCATCGTGACGGAAAACGCCTGCGCCACACTAGCCACAACAGCACGCCGCCGACCATGCCGCCGGCCAACATCAGCGCAGTGAATTTTGCCCATGACGCCACAATGACGCCGCCGAGGGCGGTCAACAGCCATACCCGGTTGCCGCTGACCAGCAGTTGATAGGCGCCGAGCGTGGCGAATGCGCCGCCGACGAAGGCGGCATTGTCGTTGCTGACGGAGCCGGCCAGCGGCGTCAGCACGGGGATGCAAGCGATCGGCACGAAATAGGCGCAGAATGTCGATCGCGGCAGCCTGGCGAGGAGTCCGATCGCCATCAGCGCAGCGAGCCCGATTGCATCGAGCGCTACGTTGAACAGACGGTGGAAAAGGACCGCCTCGGGATGGCCTTCGAGGGTGGGACCGAGCCGTGCCAACACCAGATAGTACGGCGATGGATGATTGAGATAATTGTCGTGGCTCGTGAAGCGGAAGGTCGACGGATCGAGCATCGGAAACTTAGCAAAATCGGTCCACATCTCCCCGGAGTGCTGCAGATATGCGACATAGGATATATGCGCCAGTTCATCGAAGCCCCGATCCATGTCCTTGTGGATGGTGCCGAACGCGGAGGCGATGACAAACAACAGAAGGATGAAAACGCCGATATACCAATTGGTCGTCGTCCTCAGCGCATTTTTCTGGTCGTGCAAGGACGCATCGATATGATCGGGGGCAATCATCGTGGCACTGTGCACATGACCCGTTAAGCAAGTCCTATGGAATCACTGCCGCGACTCCAGCGATGCGCAACGCTCGAATACCGAAATTAATCTATATGTTACTGGCCGAAGCCGAGGATGGGGCGATTCGATTCCATCCTGTCGAACCTAGCCGGCGAACCGGCCCGAAATCGGTTGCGGCTTTTGTACCGGCCGAAATTTGAAGGTGAATTTCATGACGCGGATAGGCACTCGTGCGGAGGTCTGGTTTTCCAACATCGTCGCGTCGTTCGCCCGTTACGTCGCCGAACGAACGCTGCCCGAATCGGTTCCGATGCTGATGCGGCGCGACGCTGTAATGGATTCCTTCAACTACGCAAAAGAAAACATGAAGGGCGCCTATTCCTTTCTGGATCGATTTGAGGGTTTGACGCTTTCGATCCAGGAAGCCAGAAAACGATTTCCTTCGCGCAAAAACGTGCTGGAGTTCGGAGTCTACAAGGCCGGAATGATCAACTATCAGGCGCGGAAGTTTCCCGAACTAAATTTCCTTGGTTTCGATAGCTTCGAAGGCTTGCAGGGTCACTGGAGCGGCATGGCACCCGCCGGCACCTTCGATCTCGGCGGCAAATTGCCAAAGGTTCGCCCAAACGTCCGCCTGGTGAAAGGATGGTTTGCGGAATTGGCGGCGCGCTGGAAAGCGGAAAATCCCGCAGCCGATATCCCGCTGCTGGTGCATGTGGATTGCGATACATACGCGGCGACGGTCGACGTACTGCAGTTCTGTGCCGACTATGTCGATCATGGCCTCATCTTGCATTTTGATGATTATTTTGGCTTTCCCGACTGGAGAACCGGCGGATTCAAGGCCTTCCAGGAAATCTCGGAGCAACGCCACTGGCGCCTGATCCATCTGTCTTACGGCACCAAAGAGGTGTCGGTTCTGGTGGAGACTTCTTCCGGGCAGCGTGACGCGGGATGAGCGCGCGTTGATGCTTTATTAACGCTGCGACCGGCGCTTCTCCGTGCGGCGGTAAGCCCGACGTTAACAAAGCTCTGCGCAAATGCGGCGATAACTCGAGGGATCGCGCCGCGCATGACCGTTGATGCAGAGATTTTCGTGATCGGCGCGGGACCTGCCGGTCTCACCGCGGCCTACTGCCTCACCAAGGAAACGCCATCGGTCATCGTGATCGAAAAGGACGAAGTCTATCTGGGCGGCATCAGCCGCACCGTGCGGTACGGCAATTTCCTTTTTGATATCGGCGGCCATCGCTTCTTCTCCAAAGCGAAGGAAGTCGTCGATCTCTGGCATGAGATCCTGCCAAACGACTTTATTACGCGGCGTCGGCTATCGCGCATTTATTATAACGGGAAATTCTATTCCTATCCGCTGAGCGCATTCCAGGCACTGCGCAATCTCGGGATATTCACCAGCACCGCCTGCATGCTGTCCTACGCATTTGCCAGGATGTTTCCGGTCGCCTCGCCAGGCAGTTTCCACGACTGGGTGCGCAACCGGTTCGGTGAGCGTCTGTTCCAGATCTTTTTCAAGACCTACACCGAAAAGGTGTGGGGCATGTCGTGCGACGAAATTTCCGCCGATTGGGCGGCGCAGAGAATCAAGGGCCTGGACCTCCGCATCGCGGTCATGAACGCGTTGACCCGCTCGTTCCGGCGCAAGCCGAGAGCCGGCGACACCGTCGTCAAGACTTTGATCGAGACCTTCCAATACCCTCGCAGGGGTCCCGGCATGATGTGGGAGGCGGCGGCGGCCAAGGTTACGGAACGCGGCGGCCGCATCCTGAAGGGCCGCGAACTGGCCGGGCTGGCCTATGACGCGGTCCAGAAACTCTGGCGCATCGAGGTCGCGACCGCGGATGGCCGGCGCGAGAGCTATACCGCGCGCCACGTCGTGAGTTCGGCACCCGTGCGGGAATTGGTGCGAAAGCTCTCGCCGACGCCGATCTCGCTGCTGCATGCGCGCGAGTTGCGCTACCGCGATTTCCTCACCGTCGCGTTGATGATCGATAGACCAGCCGCGTTCGACGACAACTGGATCTACATCCATGATCCCAGCGTGAAAGTCGGTCGTGTGCAGAATTTTGCTTCGTGGTCGCCAGAGATGGCGCCGGCCGGGATGAGTTGCCTGGGCCTAGAATATTTCTGCTTCGAGGGCGACGGCCTGTGGACGATGTCCGACCAGGATCTTATTGCGCTCGCCACCCGTGAGGTCGCCAAGATCGGCCTGATCTCGGCCGACAATGTGGTCGACGGCTGCGTGGTGCGCCAGGCCAAGGCCTATCCGGTCTATGATGACGCCTATCGGGAGCACATTGCGACCATCCGGCGCGACCTCGAGCAAAGTTTTCCGAGCCTGCATCTGATCGGTCGCAATGGAATGCATAAATATAACAATCAGGATCACGCGATGATGACCGCGATGCTGACGGCGCGGAACATTCTTGCGGGCGAGCGTCTGTTCGACATCTGGCAAGTCAACGAGGATGCCGAATATCATGAAGCCGGCGTCTCGACGGCGCATGCCGCACTTGCAAGCGAGCGCTTGGTGCCGCTCAAGGTAAAGGGAAAAGCTGCGTAAGCACGATGTCCGTTCAATTGCGGCCCAAAGCACGCACGGGTTCGCTCAACGACCCACTAACAGAAGAGTCCTGGTTTCAGAGTCCTGGTTTCGATTGATGGCCATCCCCGTTGGTGCTGAGCCTTGTCTGACCGAGCGGCGCCACGGCGCTGCGGTCGCTTTGCGCCTTCTGCCATGGCTTACGCTCGCAGCCTTGTTCATGGTCGCGCTTGCGATGCGGCATGTACTCGCTTCCAATACCGATGTGAGCTGGCTCTTGACCGTCGCGGAGCGCGTGCTGGACGGCCAGCGGCTCTACGTCGACGTCATTGAGACCAACCCCCCGATGGCGGTGCTGATCTATGTGCCCGGTGTGGCCATCGCCCGAGCGCTTGGGCTGCCAGCAGAACTGGTCACCGACGCCCTGGTCTTTGCCGCGATCTTTGCATCTCTGGCGATTTCATCTTCCATTCTGAAAAACGCATTGACGCGTGAGGAAGTGCCCGGGCTGGCCGCTGGCGTTGCTCGCCTTTGCGATCCTCGCGGTGCTGCCGGCCAAGACGTTCGGGCAGCGCGAGCATGTCGCCGTCATCGAATTGCTGCCAGCGCTGGCGCTCTATGCGTTGCGTGCGAAGGGCGGCCGTCCGCCGCTTTGGGCTATCCTGGTCGCCGGCATCGGCGCCGGCCTTGCGATGGCGTTCAAGCCGTATTTCGCGATCGGGATATTCTTCGGATTGGCCGCGCTGGCGATTTATGAGCGATCGCTGCGCATTTTTTTCTGGCCGGAGAATTTCATTGCCGCTGCCGTGGTCGCGGCTTACGCGCTCGGCGTCGTCGTGCTGTATCCAGACTTCCTCTCCACCATCGCGCCGATGGTGCGGGACGTCTACATCCTGGTAGGTGCTTCCCCGGTCGAATTGTTGAAGACGCCGGCCGTGTTGATCTGGGCCGCATTGATGTTTGCAAGCGTGGTGCTAAAGCGCCCCGGCCGGATCGACAGCACGGCATTGCTGCTGCTCGCGGCCTCGACCGGATTTATGCTGGCGTTCTTTCTGCAGCGCAAAGGTTGGCCATATCATTCCTATCCGATGGTCGCATTCGCGATGCTCGGAGTTGGCTACGCGGCGGCGACACGCCGGCCGCTCGATCGCGCGTTGGGCATATTCGCACTGGCGACGCTCGCTGTTACTTTTGGGCAGTCGATCGTCTGGTTCAACTGGGCGTTCGACAAGGCGTTCGATGCCCGGCCGTTATGGGCGGCCGTTGCCAGTTTGGGGCCGCATCCGAAAATCCTTGCGATCACCGGCGAGCCAGGCCTCGGCCATCCGATGGTGCGAGCGCTGCAGGGCACATGGATCTCACGTCAGCAAGGCCTCTGGGTCGCAGGCTATCTCCGCACGCTGCGCAATGCCGGACCGCTGGAGCCGGGGCAGGAAGCTACGCTTGATCGCTACGCGGCGCGGGAGCGCGCAATGCTGATCGAGGATATCAGGAACAACCCTCCGACCGTGGTCCTGATCGACAATTTCTCCGACCAATGGAGCGACTGGCTGCGCGATCATCCCGATATCGCAGACATGCTCAGGGACTACCGGCTGGTCACCACCATCAACGACATCGAAGTCAGGGCCAAAGCCCCTGACGCCCCTGGCCGCTGAGCGGATCGGACGTCCCAAGGTCTCGCGAAAGAGCCTTGTCATCTCACCTGAATAGTTGTTCAGTTCTTCAAAGCAGTTTTTCCAAATCGCCAAAATATCGAGACAGCGCGCTGCCCAACCTGGGCGATATGGCCTTTATGGCCGCGCGTCAGGGACGAGAAGCGTCATGGTCTATCGGCGGACCAATCAGGTGGTAAAGCGGCTTGCGGCGCGGCGCAGCGCGATCCTCGCGGCTGCCCGTCAGGCGGCGGCCGCCGGCGGGATGGCGGCGGTACAGATCGCACCGGTCGCGATCCGGGCCAACGTGGCGGCCGGCACTGTGTACCGCTATTTCCCCTCCAAGGCTGACCTGATTTCGGAACTGATTGCGGACGTGTCACGCGACGAACTCGCGGCCATCCGCCGCGCCGCGGACGCCGCGCCCGGGCCGTCCTCGGCATTGGCGGCCGCCGTGACCACCGTTGCGGTCCATGTGCTATCGCAGCGCAAGCTCGCCTGGGGCATCCTCGCCGAGCCGGTCGATGTCGACGTCACGGCCTCGCGGCTGGCGAGCCGCCGCGAGATCGCTGGCGAGATCGCAACCAGGATCGAGGCCGCGGTTCGCGCCGGACATCTGCCGGCGCAGGATACCGCATTGGCGGCTTCCGCGCTGCTTGGCGCATTGCACGAATCGCTGATCGGCCCATTGGCCCCGGACGGCATGGAGGATCCGGCGAAATTGCGTGACGCCGTGCAAACCGTCACGCTGCTGGCGCTGCGCGCGGTCGGCGTGATGGATGCCCGGGCGCGCGGTCTGGTGGTACAGGCAGCACTGCCGGCAATAGCGCTGGCCGGCGCGTAACAAAATCGCCGCTCAGGCGTCATATAGAATGGATGCTGCGACATCGCTTTGACGCATCTCGCCCGTTAGAGTAGGCGGTCTGCCGCGCGAACGGCGGCCTCGCCAGCGTGCGAGCCAATCAGTTGGAAGGAACGATAGATGCCAACGACATCAGGATCAGCCAAATGGCAAGGCGGTATCAAGGACGGCAAGGGCGCGATCTCGACCAAGAGCGGCGCGCTGAGTGATTATCCTTATGGCTTTGCCAGCCGCTTCGAAGGCAAGCCGGGCTCCAACCCCGAAGAGCTGATCGGTGCCGCCCATGCCGCATGCTTCACCATGGCGTTGTCGCTGATCCTCGGCGAAGCCAAGCTCACGGCCGAACACATGGAGACCAAGGCCGACGTCACGCTGGACAAGGTCGCCGACGGCTTTGCCATCACCTCGGTGCATCTGACCCTGAAGGCAAAGGTTCCCGGCGCGGACAAGGCGAAGTTCGACGAACTGACTGGCAAGGCCAAAGCCGGCTGCCCGGTATCGAAGGTGCTCAACACCAAGATCACGCTCGACGCGACGCTGCTGTAATCGCGGCAACCTGTGCTCACTCTCCCGCAGGAGAGCGAAGGGGGAATCAACTGCCCGCTTCGCCGTTCGGGCCAACGGAAGCGATACGGACCATGTTGGTGGTGCCGGAGGCGCCAAGCGGCACGCCGGCGACGATGATGACGCGCTGTCCTGCCTTGGCAAAACCGTCCCTGAAGGCGGTATTGCCGGCGCGGGCCACCATGTCGTCGAGATCGTGTGCGTCTTCGGCGACCACGCAATGCACGCCCCAGACTACGGATAGTTTGCGTCCGGTGGCGATATTGGGCGTGATCGCCACCACCGGCGGCTTCGGCCGCTCGCGTGCGACGCGCAGCGCGGTCGATCCCGAACTGGTCCAGCAGATGATCGCTGAAAGATCGAGCGTCTCCGCAACCTGTCGCGCGGCGTCGGCAATCGCGTCGCCCACCGTGGGCTCCGGTTCGGCGCGCTGCGCATTGAGTACGCCGCGATAGATCGGGTCGCGCTCCACTTCCTCGCCGATGCGATTCATGGTCGAGACCGCTTCCACCGGAAACTTGCCGGCTGCGGATTCGGCCGACAACATGATGGCGTCGGCGCCCTCATAGACCGCGGTGGCGACGTCGGAAACCTCGGCGCGGGTCGGCACCGGGCTCTGGATCATCGATTCCAGCATTTGCGTTGCCACCACCACCGGCTTGCCGGCGCCGCGCGCCAGCCGCGTTATCTGCTTCTGCAGGCTGGGGACCCGCTCCAGCGGCAGCTCGACACCGAGATCGCCGCGCGCCACCATCAGTGCGTCGGAGGCCTCCAGGATTTCGGCGAGCCGGTCGATCGCCTGCGGCTTTTCGATCTTGGCCATGACCGCGGCGCGACCGCGAATCAGCTTCTTGGCCTCGATCACATCCTCCGCGCGCTGCACGAAGGAAAGTGCGATCCAGTCGATGCCGGTCGCCAGCGCCGCCTCGAGGTCGGCGCGGTCCTTGGGCGTCATCGCGGAAACCGGCAGGTCGGTGTCGGGCAGGCTGACGCCCTTGCGGTCGGACATCCGGCCGCCGATCACAACGCGGGTGACCGCGCGATCGGCAGAGGCTTCCTCGACGATCAGCCGGACCTTGCCGTCGTCGAGCAACAGCGCGTGCCCCGGCTTGAGCGCAGCCAGGATCTCGGGGTGCGGAAGCTGCACGCGGCTGTTGTCGCCCGGCGCCTTGTCGGAATCGAGCACGAAGCTTTCGCCGTTCTTGAGCTGGATAGCGCCTTCCTTGAACGAACCCAGCCGCAGTTTCGGCCCCTGCAGATCGACCAGGATGCCGATCGGGCGGCCGTAGCTCGACTCGACATTGCGAATGGTCGTGACCAGTTCGCGCATCTTGTCGTGCGAGGTATGGCTCATATTGATGCGGAATACATCGGCGCCGGCTTCGAACAGCCGCCGGACCACGGCGCTGTCGGAGGAGGCAGGGCCAAGCGTTGCGAGGATCTTGATGCGGCGCAGACGTCTCATGGCTTACTTGCAGGCGCGGCAGGAGGCGTTCCGGTCTGCGGATTGGGCAGCATGGGGTCTTTGCCCGGAGAAGCGGATATGCCCGGAATTCCACCGGGCTTGTTCGGGTCAACCATTCCCGGAAGCCCCGGTACCTTCTGCCCAGGCTGTTGTTCGCTGGACTCCGTCAGTTGCACGGTCCAGGCCCGCTGCTCGCCGGTGTCGACTTCGAAGAAGCCGGTACGGTCGAAGCCGCGCGCCAGGCAATTCTCGGTCCCTTTGATGGTGAACTCCTTGTCGCGTGAACACATGAAAGCTTGTCCCGACCACTCGCCGCCGCGATCATAATCGAGCGCGTAAATGTAATAATATCGCGCGACCAGCGTGCCCTTCAGCAGCGTCTCGCAACTGCGCGACGATACGTTCCACCAGCCCTCCGTCGTCCAGCCCTCGACATCCTTGTAGCCGAGCGCGATGCCCACCCGGCTCGAGGTGTTGTTGCAGAGACGAAAGTCCGCCGCGGCGGGGTTGTTCGAGAGGCACATTATCACAAGCGCCAGCGCCGGTAGCAAACCGGCAGTCAAGCGAGCAGGAAATAGGCGGATGCGACGGGGAGCGCTGGGAATCATTAAGCCAAAGCCATATCAATTCTTGGATGATTTCGCGTGAGCCGGCCGTGGCTGTCAACGGTTGAGGCTGGGTTTTAGGGCAATCGGGCGTCGAAGTCCCTCTATATTCCTATCTGTTTGCGCCGTGATATGGCAAAATCTGTGACAACGTCCATTTAACATCCAATATTCCCGTCACAAGACGACGACACATTGTTGCGGAGTGCGAGATGGCCATCGACGACAAAACCAGAACGGAACTTGAGGCTGCGGTTTTCCGTCGGCTGGTCGAACATCTGCGCGCGCGCCACGACGTCCAGAACATCGACCTGATGAATCTCGCGGGTTTCTGCCGCAATTGCCTGTCGAACTGGATGAAGGAGGAGGCCGACGCCAAGGGTATGGCGGTCAGCAAGGACGAGAGCCGTGAGGCGGTCTATGGCATGCCCTACGAAACCTGGAAGTCGAAATACCAGGGCGCGGCCAGCCCCGAACAACTGGCGGCGATGAAGAAGGTCCAAAGCGGCCACTGATGCTCAAGTTATTTCCCATTTCGTCATGGCCGGGCTTTGTCCCGGCCATCCACGCCTTTCTCGGTACCAGCACTGTCTCAGTTTCAGCGCAGTCAAGACGTGGATGCCCGGCACAAGGCCGGGCATGACGATATGTGTGGGCGTGCTGTGGATGATTGCGATGTTTCCTTGACGCGAGCGCCCCCGATCCCGAGGGTCATTTCGGAATGCGCCTCGCCGTGATGCGCGCGTGCCTGATCCAATCCTCCCACCATCAGTTCACTCAGGAGTACCCGATGGCCACCTCCGCTGCCGCCGTCAAGGAAGAGCCCGCGACACGGTTCGCGAAAGACCAGCTCAAGGCCATCATCGAACGCATCGAGCGGCTGGAAGAAGAAAAGAAGACCATCTCCGACGATATCCGCGACGTCTATGCCGAGGCCAAGGGCAATGGCTTTGACGTCAAGGCGCTGCGCACCATCGTTCGCCTGCGCAAGCAGGACGAAAACGAGCGCGCCGAGCAGGAAACCATCCTTGAGACCTATATGCAGGCGCTCGGGATGCTGTGAGGCGAGGGCGGTAAACCCCTCTCCTCGTCCCGGCCTTGAGCCGGGATCCATAACCCCTGACGTTCAAGAGAAATAGCTGGAGCATGCGCCAACCCTTACCGGCGACGCCAGGGGTTATGGGTCTGCCTTCGCGAGGACGACGTTGGATTTGTGGAAG
The DNA here is from genome assembly GCA_963806075.1 of uncultured Alphaproteobacteria bacterium. Lineage (GTDB taxonomy): Bacteria > Pseudomonadota > Alphaproteobacteria > Rhizobiales > Xanthobacteraceae > Bradyrhizobium. Next base: position 194,036 of record CAWDWT010000018.1, on the reverse strand, counting down.
CGGTGTAGGTTACGCGGCGTTGCTCAATGCAGCGACGCGGTCTGCATCACGAACGCAGTCGTGGTCAGCTTGGTCGTAGCCGAGCCGGTGAAGCGATCACTGAGCAATCCCATCTGCGGATCGTCCGAGAATCCCATCGCCACCACGGCCTGCGGTTTGACAAAATAGCCGCGCATCAGCGTCATATCGGTATCGCCCAGCACGGTCGTGAACATCGCGTTGTTGGCGCTTGGCGCCAGCAACTCGACGCGCAGCCAGACGTCATTGCCTTTGGCCGCTGCCAGGCGCGCCGATGTCATGATCACGCCGCTCTGGAGCAGATTTCCTGGACCCTGTACGCCCTTGGCGGCGACGGTATTGATCTCGCGGGCGGCAGTAGCCGCCGCATTGCGTGGGGCCGGGCGGCTATGCGGGATCGGCGCACTGGCCGTAACGATGTTGGCGCGGTCCATCGCGGCCCTGGCCGCCGGCGCGGAGGCCAGCGCCTCGAACGCCGATGAAACGCTGCCGGTCGGTTGCGGATCGGCCGCCGCAACGACCTGACGCGCCTTCTGGTTCGGTGACGCCTGTTTTGCGGTTGGAATATCACCCCAGAAGCCGCGGGCGTTGATGATGTCGGCCGGCGTTTGGGGCCGGGTCTCAGTGGTCTTGGTCTCAGTCGTCTTAGCCTCAGTCGTCTTGGCCTCGGTCGCCTTGCCGACAGTCGTCTCAGCCGCCGACGGCTGGTCCGGTTTGGCGGGTTGGACAATCTGCGCGTCGGCGGAAGCGAGCTGGAACGCCGAACCGACACGCGGCTTTGCGCGCGGCGTAGCATCGGCGGATTTGATCTCAGACGACTTGCCGTCGGCCGGCCTGGTGCCGGCAGATTTGGCGTTGACCACCCTGTTGGCGGCCGAAATCGCCGCGGCTGCGTCGGCGATCTGCTGAGCCGTCGGCATCGGTGAACTGACCGCCTCGTCGTCATCGTCGTCATTCGACTTGTGCTTGAACAGCGCCGCCCACAGGCTCGAGCTGCTCTTCTTCAGCGCGTTATCGCTGCCGTCGCGGGCTTCGATGTCGACACGGGCCAGCTCATACCCCTTCAGCGGCACGCCATCAGAGGGAATATGCACAGTGCGGCCGTCCGGAAACACCTTGACCAGTTGATCGTGGGTTATGCCCGGCCAGTGCCGGATGCTGCCGGTATCGAGATGGACGAAAGGCGATCCCGACGTCGGATAAAACCCGACGCCACCGCGCTGCAGCCGTAACCCTGCGAAGCGGATCTGCTCCAGCGGCACGTCCGGAATGAAGAAATCCATGGCGTGACCGAGCATGTGCTGACTGAAGCGCGCGACGCCCGAGGAGCGGCGGTGCAGCATCGCGTTGGTGGCAGGTGAGCGGTACGAGGAGATAATCTGGATCGGTTTCTGGCCGTCGACGTCGCGATAGACTTCCCAGATGATGTCGAACAAATGCGGGTCCATCACCGTCTGATCCTGGGTGCGCCAGTCGCGAAGGTAATGGTTGAGTTCTTTCAGCGCGGCTTCGTCATAGCGTCCGTTGCGCTTGAAAGTGACGGTAAGGTCTTCGTTGGAATGGGTATGGTGGAACGAAAGGGTTCGGGTCTCGTTCTCGGCGGTGGCGTCGTGGACTGCGCCTGCGCCGGCGAGCAGCAGCGATAAAGTCAGGACGAGACGGCATCCAGCCAGATATCGGGCCTTAGGCAACGACAGTGAATTGAATTGGCGTGCGAAACCAGCCAGCACTATGAGCCCACCCAGAGGACGACCGATCGAAGATTTCTTTCACCACCCCGAGGCGAAAGAAGGTGTATTGGTCCAAAGCGGGAGGGTTAACCGTACTCTACGCCCCACCCCCGAATACAGGCTGCAAACTAACGCGCCGAGTGTGGCAAAAAATAGCCATTTGGCGAAATCCAGGTCGAGAATGGTTAACGTTACCAACGCCGTCGCAGGGCGGATCCTTGATTTTGCTGAGAAATTTAAGCCTGATCCGAGACGGATCTCAACTAGCGCTCAAATATCCGTCCCGGCGGACGCCGGCCCGGAGGCGGGCCCGGGATGAAGCGCGGACCGCCAAACAGCCGATCAAAGAAGGACGGTCCCGAATTGTCGCTGGCAAAGCTTACCCGCGGCGGCACGTAACCCGCCGGGCGGGAATAGCCCGGCTGCGAATGCGCCACTACGGTTTCCAGATCCCGGCCGTGACCGCCATGCATTAGCGACAGCATGGAGGCGTCGCGGCCATAAACGTCCTTGCGGATCTGCAGCTTGCCCGCGTCGTCCACGAACGCCGTCTGGTAGGTGATGTTGACCGGGATCGGGGTCGGGAATTTCAGGTCGATCTCGCTGTGGCCGTACATGCCGCGGATCTTCTCAGCGGTGTAGTGCTCGTTCGGCTCGGTGATGCCGAGCAGCACTGCGGCGTATTGGTCAGGGTTTTGTATCCGCATGCAGCCATGGCTGTAGGCGCGCTCATCCTTGGCGAACAAATACTTGTCGGGCGTGTCGTGCTGATACACCAGGAATTTGTTCGGGAAGTTGAAGCGGATACGGCCGAGCGCGTTGCCTTCGCCGGGCGGCTGCGAGATGTGCACGCTGCCGTCCGAGTTTCGCTCTAGTCTTAATCCCATCCGCTGCAGCACCGTCGGATCCTGCTGCAGGGCCGGCAGATATTCGCCATAAACGATTGAAGGCGGCACGTTCCAGGTCGGATTGACCGTGATGTACTTCATCGTTTCGCTCAGCAGCGGCGTGGCGTGAATGCCCGGCTTTCCCGTAACCACCCTGGTGGTCCAGACTTGGGCGCCGCGCTGCATTACCTTCAAGGTATAGTCGGGGATATTGAGAATGACATAGGCATCGCCGATCGAGGGCGCGCCGAGCTCGCGGGGCAGCCAGCGCCAGCGTTCCATGTTGACGATGACGGTGTCGATCAGCTTGCTCCGTTTCGGGCTGTTGATGGCCCTGACGGTTCGTTCGTCGAGCACGCCGGTAGGCTTGAGGTCGGCGTTTTCCTGGAACCTGCGCACGGCTTCGGCGACCTTGGCGTCATAATGGGTATCGTCGGCGTTCTCGGTGATGCCGAGCTTGGCGCGAAGCTGCGGTACGCGCGGATCTTCCATCACGACGGTGGGCGGCTTCCTGTTGCGCGAAGGCGCGTATTTCAGCGCCGGTCCCTCGGCCATCTGGGTCACCGGGCCGTCACCCTGGCCGCGCAATTCGGCGAGCTTGGCCTTCAGTTCGCGATAGAGCTTTTGCGGCGGGTTGTAGCTGTCGAGCGCCGCGGAGGCGTCCTTGGCGGAGGTGACGTTGCTGAGCACTTCCGAAGGATCGATCGGATGTTCCGGATAGGAGATATCGCCGCTCAGCTGCGACCAGTGCATCCGTCCGCTCTGGGCCTGGCGGGCATAGTCCAGCATACTCTCGGTCAGTTTCAGGTCGGCTTCCGCCAGCCCATCCGGGCTTGTTGCGGCGGCGAAATCCGGTACCGGGTAATCGGCGGGATTCAAGCCGTCGGAGGCCGCATCCTTCAACCGTGCGATCACGCTCTTGGCGGTTGCGGTCAGCGTGCCAGCCTGGGTCCATAGCGGCGCGAAGTCACGCGCAGTGTAGAATTTCTCCACGGCCATGCGTTCGACCTTGCGGTCGAAATAGCGCGACGATTTCTCGCCCAGCATGTCGTGAAGCTTGTCGGCGACGGGCTGATCGGCGGCCGGCACGTTGCTTGCGGCCTTGACCGGCTCCGCAGCAGGCTGTGCGGCGGTTGCAGCCGGAGTCGGGGTTGCGGGGTCCTTGATCGAAGTATCCTTGGTCTCGGTATCTTTGGGCGCGTCCTTGACGGACCCGGGCTTGCTGGTGTCGGCGGCCGGAGCAACCGCAACATCGGCCGGCTTGGCGGCCGCCGGCTGGTCGGTTGCCTTCGCGTTATCGACCTTCGCATTGTCGGCCTTCGCGGCGCCGGTCTTCGGAGCTTGCGCCGTTCCGGGCGTCGTCGCCGTGGCGGTATCGGGTTTGAAATCGTTGATGGTGGGGGGTGGAAGGTTGGCAGGTTCGGGTCGCGGGATGGCTGCTTCGATCGCAAGCTCGGCTGCATTGCGCTGAGCCAGATCGGGCTGAGCCAGTGCCGAGGTCGCTGATACCGTGAGGAAGGTCGCGGCCACGGTCATCAGGACGCGGTCAAATCCAGCACGGTTCTTCGCACAGTCACGCATCATTTCACCCCTTGGGCGGGACCATCCTGCATCGGACAGCCCGCCTAAAATCGCCGCTTAAGTCGTCCATCTCAATTTCGCCGGCCTGAATTTGCTTCCGAGCAATTCAGGGAGCCCATGTTCCCTCCGGAACGCGCTCCAAATGTGGCACGCCTGCACGCAACGATTCAAACGCAGACGATACACGTGCCTCCATCATGCAGCCAGCGCCATGGGGGCAACTCACGACAAACTGACCTCGCAAAACTGGCTTCACAGCAGCTGTTTTGCAACGGATTGCGCGCTTTTGCCACGCGCTTTTGCCTTTGTCTGTCACCTGCAAGCAACGGTTCGAATGTTCCGCCCGGGCTGTCTGTCGGGCCTTCGCAGGTCTTGCATCCAGCGCTGCCGGTCGCTTGTCCCAGTGCTTATGACTGGCAACCGCGTAAATTTTGCCCAGGATTTAGCCTGTTGTTGCCGCGCAATCGCGAGCGCCTGCTCGAAATGCGTTTCCGCTTTGCTGATGTCGGGCTCGGGCGCGAGCCATGCAATCTCCCCCCGCCCCCCCCCGCGATCCGATGGACGTCGGATTCGCACCATGTTTCTCCGCTCTGCTCGATCGCGGAGAAGGCTTCATCTGCCGGAACTGCATAGCGCGCGCTTCTAGCTGCGCTCAGGATGCCGAACCGCATCGCAGCTGGACGGAGGGAGCCATGGGCACGATCCTGAAACAGAACGGCTACGCCACCTCCTGGTTTGGCAAGAACCACCACACGCCGGGTGAGTCATGAGCGCGCCTCGCTATCTTGCTATTTTCCTGTTTTTGCTACTCGCCGCCATGCCATTGGAGCGTTCCGGGCTTATCGCGAGGGTGGTTGCCGACACAGTCAAGGACATGCTGGCGGCCCAGATTCGCAGTCAGGGAATCGTATGCGACAAACCCCGCCAAGCGGTGCGGGACGCAAAGCGATCAAAGCCGGATCATGATGTCTGGATCCTGACATGCGAAAACGCGACTTACAGGGTCAGCCGCTATCCCGATCTTGCAGCGAAGATCGAGCGCGTTCGATAGCCGCTCCGGTGCCTCAGGTTGAGACCAGAACGTCGGCCGAAACCCACGATCGGCGTCGAAGCGAGCGAGCCGACCACCTTTTCATCTGCGAACTCGTTGGCATATCCGCCTTCGCTCTATTTTTTGCCTTTGAGATTATATAACGAGCGCCCTTGGCGCATTTGCACGATTTTAGTTCGGACCGCCGGCAGGAGTGCTCGCGTCGGCCTCGTCGATCTTGCGATAGAGGGTCGAGCGGCCGATTTTCAGCCGGCGCGCGACCTCGGACATCTGCCCGCGATAATACGAAATCGCAAAGCGGATAATTTCGGTTTCCATCTCCTCGAGCGGACGCACCTCGCCATTGCTGGCCAGCATCGCAAGCGTACCAATGGAGGGTAGGGGCGCAATAGGTATTTCAATACCCGAAACCATCGCAGGTGCCGTGGAATGCCCGCCCGGGCCGATGACCAAAGGTTCGGCCGGCTGGCGCGCTTCAGGGGAGGCCAGCGATTGCGCGGCCGCTTGCGGGAAGTCGGTACTGTCGAGCTGATCGGTGTCGCTCATGACGACGGCGCGATAGACTGCGTTCTCGAGCTGGCGGATGTTGCCGGGCCAGTCGAGTTGCGACAGCAACGCCATCGCTTCGCCGCTGATGCCGGTGATCGGGCGGTTCTCTTCGGCGCAGAATCGCGCGAGGAAATGCCGCAACAGATGCGGGATATCTTCGCGCCGCATTCGCAGCGGCGGGATCGTCAACGGCAGCACGTGCAGGCGATAGAACAGATCCTCGCGAAACTGCCCTGCTTTGACGCGGTCGAGCAATTTGCGGTTGGTCGCGGAGATGATGCGGACATCGACCTTGACCGGCTTGCGGCCGCCTACCGCCTCGACAGTGCCTTCCTGCAATGCGCGGAGCAGTTTGACCTGTGCGGTCAAGGGCAGCTCCGAGACCTCGTCGAGAAACAGCGTGCCGCCGGAAGCCTCGACGAATTTGCCCATGTGACGTTCGGTGGCGCCGGTGAAGGCGCCCTTCTCGTGGCCGAACAGGATCGACTCGACGAGGTTGTCGGGAATTGCGCCGCAATTGACCGCCACGAACGGCTTTGTCTTGCGTTCGCCGCTGCCGTGGATGGCGCGCGCGAACAATTCCTTGCCGACGCCCGATTCTCCTTCGATCAGGACCGGTATCGTGGAGGCCGCGGCTTTTTGCGCCGTGCGCAGCACGGAGGCCATGGTTTCGCTGCGGGTGATGATATCGGCGAAGGTCAATTTGCCCTCGCGGCTGTGCCGGATGCGTTGCAATTCGCCCTTTAACGCGCTGGTGTTGAGCGCATTGCGCAGCGATACCTGCAGCCGCTCAAGGCCGACCGGCTTGACCACGAAATCCTGGGCGCCGGCGCGCATTGCCGACACCACATTGTCGATGCCGCCATGGGCCGTCTGCACGATCACGGGAACGTTGAGACCCGCCTCGCGGATTTTGGCCAGCACGCCCATGCCGTCGAGGCCGGGCATGACAAGGTCGAGCATGACGCCGTCGATCGTGGGCGCGTCTAGTGCGGTCAGGGCCGCGATCGCGGCATCGCCGCTGTCGACCACCAGCGCCTCGTAGCCGCATTTCTGCACCATGTTTTCGACCAGGCGGCGCTGCACGGCATCATCATCGGCGATCAAAATACGGGCGGCCATGGCTTTCCTCGGTCGTTACAACTATCTGTCTCGAATCGGGGCACTCTCGCTGAAGCCGATTAACGCCCTCTTAAAGGTTGGCGCCCCGATCTCGATTGATCGTTTCTGGTTGAACAAGCAGGCTGACATCAGATGACCTCGCGCTCCACATCGCTCCTTCGCAAACCGCTCAAGAACCCGGCGACCAGGAAATCTGCAACCAGGCGATCCGCGAAGAACGAGACTGGCAAGCTGCCAGAATGGAACCTGGCCGACCTGTATTCCGGCATTGACGCGCCGGAGGTCAGCAGTGATCTCGACCGGATGGACGCGCAATGCATCGCGTTTGAGGCAGACTACAAAGGCAAGCTTGCGGCGCAAATTTCTTCAGAAGACGGCGGAAAGTGGCTTGCCGAGGCAGTCAGACGCTACGAGGCGATCGACGATCTCGCCGGCCGGCTGGGATCCTATGCGGGTCTCGTTCATGCCGGCGACAGCGTCGATGCGGCGATCACCAAATTCTACGGCGATGTTTCCGAGCGGCTGACGGCGGCGTCGGTGCATCTGTTGTTCTTCACGCTGGAACTGAACCGCATCGACGATGCCGCAATGGAGCGCGCGATGCAGACTCCCGAACTCGGCCACTACCGGCCGTGGATCGAGGATTTGCGCAAGGACAAGCCGTATCAATTGGAAGACCGCGTCGAGCAACTGTTCCACGAGAAATCCCAAAGCGGTTATGCCGCCTGGAACCGGCTGTTCGATCAGACCATTTCCGGTCTGCGCTTCAAGGTAGGGGGCAGCGAACTGGCGATCGAGCCGACGCATCAGCCTGCTGCAGGATCGCGCGCCGCAAAAGCGCAAGGCGGCAGGGCAGGCGCTGGCGAAAACCTTCAAGGCCAACGAGCGGACCTTTGCGCTGATCACCAACACGCTCGCCAAGGACAAGGAGATTTCCGATCGCTGGCGCGGCTTCCAGGACGTCGCGGATTCCCGGCACCTCAATAACCGCGTCGAGCGCGAAGTGGTCGATGCGCTGGTGAGTTCGGTGCGCGCCGCCTATCCGCGGCTTTCGCATCGCTACTACCGGCTGAAGGCCGGCTGGTTCAAGCAGAAGAAACTGGCGCATTGGGATCGCAACGCGCCGCTGCCGTTCGCTGCGACCGGCAGCATCGCATGGCCCGACGCTCGGAACATGGTGCTGACGGCCTATCGCGGTTTCTCGTCCGAGATGGCCAATATCGCCGAGCGCTTCTTCACCGATCGCTGGATCGACGCGCCGGTGCGTCCGGGCAAGGCACCGGGCGCGTTCTCGCATCCGACCACGCCGTCAGCGCATCCCTATGTGCTGATGAATTACCAGGGCAAGCCGCGCGACGTGATGACGCTCGCCCATGAACTCGGGCATGGCGTGCATCAGGTGCTGGCCGCGAAGAACGGAGCCTTGATGGCGCCGACGCCGCTGACGCTGGCCGAAACCGCGAGCGTGTTCGGCGAGATGCTGACCTTCAGGCGGCTATTGGGCGAGACCAAAAGCGCCAAGCAGCGTCAGGCGCTGCTCGCGGGCAAGGTCGAGGACATGATCAACACCGTGGTGCGGCAGATCGCGTTCTATTCGTTCGAGCGCGCGGTCCATACCGAACGGCGCAACGGCGAATTGACCGCCGAGCGCATCGGGGAGATCTGGCTCAGCGTGCAGGGCGAGAGCCTGGGGCCCGCGATCGACATCCGGCCGGGCTACGAGAATTTCTGGATGTACATCCCGCACTTCATCCATTCGCCGTTTTACGTCTATGCCTATGCGTTCGGCGATTGCCTGGTGAACTCGCTCTATGCGGTCTACGAAAATGCCCAAAGCGGATTTGCCGAGCGTTATCTGGCGATGCTGGCCGCAGGCGGCACCAAGCATTATTCCGAATTGCTCAAGCCGTTCGGACTCGACGCCAAGGACCCGAAATTCTGGGACGGCGGCCTGTCCGTGATCTCGGCCATGATCGATGAGTTGGAAAGCATGGCCTAAATATCTCGTTGTGGCCGGGCCGGTCCTTCGTTGCAGTGCGGAAAGCGTGGCCCTGGATTCGGATTATTGGTCGCCCGAACCCCGTAAAATGGGGAGTAAAGCAGCAAAATTGCAGGTAAACAGGAACTGCCCGTTGCCCTGCGAACGGCTTTGCGCTATTCGGCGTGAACAACCAGTACCGACCAGGAGATGTTGATGTCAGACCACAGTGAAGTTGCGTACTCCATTGCCGATGGCAATGATTATCAGGCCCATGAAGACACCTACGAAGATTTCATCAAGTTCGCGAAATACGGCACCACCATCGTGATTGCCATCGTTTCCCTGATGGCGATTTTCCTGACCTGATCGCCCCATCGCGCCGTCTCGCGGCGGCCCGATCGAGATCAGCACGGAAAGCGTGGCCTCCCCCGCTGGATCCGATAGTTTTTGGCTGCCCAAACCTGCCGTTTGGGCGCAAAATTGCTCGCAAGATGGGCCGTCCGACGTTGCCCTGCGAGCGGCTTTGCGCTATTTCGTCATGGGCAACCAATACTGATTGGGGATAGCCATGGCAGACCACTCAGACCACAACGAAGTCACCTACACGATCGCCGACGGCAACGACTATCCGGCCCATGAGCAGACCTATGAAGGTTTCATCAAGCTCGTGAAAATTGCTACATGCGTCGTGGTTTTCATCGTCTCCATGATGGCGATTTTCCTGACCTGATTGCGCTCGTCGCGCCGTTACCCGGCGGCGTGATCCAAAGTGCCTGCATTCCGCTTGCAGAACCGGTATCCAACCTGGCGGAAATAGCGCTAGCTAGTTGGATAGCTGGCTTGCTCATGTGCGTGCCTCGCGCCGCCGGAGGCTCCATGAAGATTGCCGTCGCGAAGGAAATCGACCCGTCCGAACCGCGGGTCGCTGCCTCACCCGACACCGTGAAGAAGTTCAAGGCGTTGGGCGTCGATGTCGCGGTCGAGCCCGGCGCCGGCACCAAGTCGGGCCTGCCGGATTCGGAATTCACCGCGGCTGGCGCCACTGTCAGCGCCGATGCGCTGAAGGACGCCGACATCGTCATCAAGGTGAAACGGCCGGAAGCAAGCGAGCTTGCGAAATATAAACGCGGCGCGCTGGTCATCGCGATCATGGATCCCTATGGCAATGACGCCGCGCTGAAGACGATGGCGGATGCCGGCATCTCGGCCTTCGCGATGGAGTTGATGCCGCGCATCACTCGCGCCCAAGTGATGGACGTATTGTCGAGCCAGGCCAATCTCGCCGGATATCGCGCGGTGATCGAGGCGGCCGAAGCTTTCGGCCGCGCTTTTCCGATGATGATGACGGCCGCGGGCACCATTCCCGCCGCCAAGGTGTTTGTGATGGGCGTTGGCGTTGCCGGCCTGCAGGCGATCGCGACCGCACGTCGGCTTGGCGCCGTCGTCACCGCGACCGACGTGCGTCCCGCCACCAAGGAGCAGGTCGAGAGCCTGGGTGCGAAATTCCTCGCGGTCGAGGATGATGAGTTCAAGAACGCGCAGACCGCCGGCGGCTACGCCAAGGAGATGTCGAAAGAATACCAGGCCAAGCAGGCGGCACTCACCGCCGAGCACATCAAGAAGCAGGACATCATCATCACTACCGCGCTGATTCCCGGCCGCCCGGCGCCGAAACTCGTGACGATGGAGATGGTGAAATCGATGAAGCCGGGCTCGGTGCTGGTCGATCTCGCGGTCGAGCGCGGCGGCAATGTCGAGGGCGCCAAGGCAGGGGAGATCGCCGATGTCGACGGCATCAAGATCGTCGGCTTCACCAATGTCGCCGGCCGGGTCGCCACGTCCGCCTCGAGCCTCTATGCGCGCAATCTGTTTTCCTTCATCGAAACGCTGGTCGACAAGTCGACCAAGGCGCTTGCGGTGAAGTGGGACGACGAACTGGTCAAGGCCACGGCATTGACCAAAGACGGTGCCGTCATTCATCCGAACTTCCAGCCCAAATCGTCCTGATTGGATCGCTCAAGGAGAGCCCCATGGATCATATCGCGCAGGCCGTCGATCCCTTCGTATTCCGGCTGTCGATTTTCGTGCTCGCCGTGTTCGTCGGCTATTTCGTGGTGTGGTCGGTGACGCCCGCGCTGCATACGCCGCTAATGTCGGTGACCAACGCGATCTCCTCGGTGATCGTGGTCGGCGCGCTGCTCGCGGTCGGCGTCGGAATGATTTCCAGCGGCAGCGGCTGGGCCCGCGGCTTCGGCTTCGTCGCGCTGATCTTTGCCTGCGTCAACATCTTCGGCGGCTTCCTGGTCACCCAGCGCATGCTGGCGATGTACAAGAAGAAAGCCAAGTGAGAGATCAAGTGAGCGGCGTGCACCTCGCGGTGACGAAGGAAATGGGGACCTGAGATGAACGCCAACCTGTCCGCCGTCCTGTACTTGGTTGCCGGCGTCCTTTTCATCCTGTCGCTACGCGGACTGTCGAGCCCGGCATCCAGCCGCCAGGGCAACTTCCTGGGCATGATCGGCATGGCGATCGCGGTGGCGACGACGCTGGCGTCGCATCCACCTGCCGACGGTGTCGCCTGGCTCCTCGTGATTCTTGGCGTCGCGATCGGCGGCGGCATCGGCGCGGTGATCGCGCGGCGAGTGCCGATGACCTCGATGCCGGAACTGGTCGCGGCGTTTCACTCGCTGGTCGGCATGGCCGCGGTGCTGGTCGCGGCCGGCGCGTTCTACGCGCCCGAGGCATTCGACATCGGCACACGCGGCCATATTCATCCGCAGAGCCTCGTTGAAATGTCGCTCGGCGTCGCCATCGGCGCGCTGACCTTCACCGGCTCGGTGATCGCGTTCGCGAAACTGTCGGGACGGATGAGCGGTAAACCGATCATCCTGCCGGCGCGGCATCTCATCAATATCCTGCTCGGGCTGGCGCTTGTGGTGTTCATCGTCGGCCTCGTGATGTCGGGCAGCGCGCTTGACTTCTGGCTGATCGTCGTTCTTGCGCTGACGCTCGGCGCGCTCCTGATCATCCCGATCGGTGGGGCCGACATGCCGGTCGTGATCTCGATGCTGAATTCCTATTCCGGCTGGGCAGCGGCCGGCATCGGCTTCACGCTCGGCAACTCCGCGCTGATCATCACCGGTGCGCTGGTCGGCTCATCCGGCGCGATCCTGTCCTACATCATGTGCCACGCGATGAACCGGTCCTTCATCTCGGTCATCCTCGGTGGCTTTGGCGGCGAGACCGCGGCGGCCGGTGGCGCTGCCGCGGAAGCGCGACCGGTGAAACTCGGTTCTGCCGATGATGCGGCCTTCATCATGAAGAACGCGCAGAAAGTCATCATCGTGCCCGGCTACGGCATGGCCGTGGCGCAGGCCCAGCATGCGCTGCGCGAAATGGCCGACACCCTGAAGAAGGAAGGCGTCGAGGTGAAATACGCCATCCATCCGGTCGCCGGCCGCATGCCCGGCCACATGAACGTGCTGCTCGCCGAAGCCAACGTGCCCTATGACGAGGTTTTCGAACTTGAGGACATCAACTCCGAATTCGCCCAGGCCGACGTCGCCTTCGTGATCGGCGCCAACGACGTCACCAACCCGGCGGCGGAAGAGGACAAGTCCTCGCCGATCTACGGCATGCCGGTGCTGCAGGTCTGGAAGGCCGGCACCGTGATGTTCATCAAGCGCTCGCTGGCGTCGGGCTATGCCGGCATCGACAATCCGCTGTTCTACCGCGACAACACCATGATGCTGCTCGGCGACGCCAAGAAGATGACCGAGAACATCGTCAAGGCGATGTGAGAACGCCGACAAGAAGCCATGACCATCCTGAAATGGCTCATCGCTCTGGTTTTGATCGGCTATCTCTGTGGTGTCGTCGCGCTGTTTTTGCTGCAGCGGTCGTTCATATTTCCGATCCCGCCAGTGGGACGCACCAGTCCTGATGCCGCCGGCTTTCCCGAAGCCGAAGAGCATATCCTGACGACCAGCGATGGCGAGAAGGTCATCATTTGGTACGTCCCGGCAAAGCCGGGGCATCCCGTGGTTTTGTTTTTTCACGGTAACGGCGATTTCCTGGCCGGACGCGTCAGCCGCTTTCGCGGCATCACCGCTGGCGGCACCGGGCTCGTTGCGTTGTCCTATCGCGGCTATGCCGGCTCGACCGGAAAGCCGAGTGAGCAGGGCCTGTTGAATGATGCGGCCGCGGCCTATGCGTTCACCGCTGCACGCTACAAGCCAGACCAGATTGTCGTTTGGGGGTTCTCGCTCGGGACCGGCGTCGCCGTTGCGGTGGCGGCCGACCATCCGGTCGGAAAGCTGATCCTGGAAGCGCCTTACACATCGATCGTGGATGTCGCGGCCTCGATGTTTCGAATCGTGCCGGTGTCTTGGCTGCTGCGCGACCAATTCCACTCTGACGAACGGATCGCGCGGGTCACCGCGCCGCTGCTGATCATGCATGGCGAAAAGGATCGCGCGATTTCGATCCGTTTTGGTGAACGACTGTTCGCGCTGGCCCGCGAGCCGAAGCAGTTCGTTCGGTTTCCCGAAGGCGGCCACGACAATCTCGACAATTACGGCGCGATCGAAACCGCCCGCCATTTTATCGATGCTTCGGGCGGCTGAATCGCTGCTATTGTGTCTCCTGCAGGCCTTGAGGATGCGACGATGAGCGAGCACCGCCCGATGCCCCGGTCGTCCTGGATTTTCCCGGCATTGGCGGTGCTGCTGTTCGCGGCCGTGACCGCGGCGGGCTACACCTTCGCCCCTTCGGCTGGCGGGCTGCTGTTCGCCGCCGTATTGCTGGTCATTCTGTTCGGCACGGTGTTCGCAGCGGTCCATCATGCGGAGGTGATCGCCGAACGGATCGGCGAGCCCTTTGGCACGCTGCTGTTGACGCTGTCGGTGACTATCATCGAGGTCGCGCTGATCGCGACCATCATGCTCGGCGCCAAGGCGGTGCCGACGCTGGCGCGCGACACGGTGTTCGCGGTTGTGATGATCGTGTGCAACGGCCTTGCCGGCATCTGCATTCTCGTCGGCGGCCTGCGTTACCGCGAACAGGATTTCAGGGTTTCCGGCGCCAACCTGTATCTTTCGGTGCTGGCAGTGCTTGCCACCATCACGCTGGTGCTACCGAATTACACCCTGACCACGCCGGGGCCGTTTTACTCGGCCGCCCAGCTCGGTTTTGTCAGCGTCGCTCACCGTCATTCTCTATGGCGTGTTCCTCTATACCCAGACCATCCGGCATCGCGATTATTTTATCCGCGAAGTGGAGGGGACTTCCGATCATGCCGCACCGGCCAGCGGCCATGCGATGTTGCTGAGCGTCGTGCTGTTGCTGGTATCGCTGCTCGCGGTGGTGCTGCTGGCGAAAAAATTCTCGCTGGTGGTCGATGCCGGCGCGGCCATGATTGGCGCGCCGCCGGCGTTCGCCGGCATTGTGGTGGCGTTGCTGATTCTGCTGCCGGAGAGCGTCGCCGCCATTGCGGCCGCGCGGAAGAACGATCTGCAGAAGAGCATCAATCTGGCGCTGGGCTCGTCACTCGCGACCATCGGACTGACGATTCCGGCGGTGGCGATCGCCGCCTATGCGCTTGAGAAGACGCTGGTCCTTGGTCTTGAGGATCGCGAGATCGTGCTGCTGCTGCTGACCTTCCTGCTCAGCATGCTCACCTTCGGCACCGGCCGCACCAATATCCTGTTCGGGCTGCTGCATATGGTGGTGTTCGCGGTGTTCGTGTTCCTGGTGTTTGTGCCGTAGTCGAGCGCGGCGATCATGGGTTAACCTGGGGTTAACACCCATGCTGCCGCCAAATCCGGCGTTCAGGTCGAAACCGCCGAAGTGCGCGTCACGGAGTGGCGGTTGGCGCCGGGGCCGCGCCATCGGCCATCACATCCATAAGATGAACTATGTCATGGTGCCCGTAACATCAGGCGAACTAATCATCGTGGCGCCAAACGGGGGAACGGCCGAAGGCCTATCCGCAAGGCTGGCGGTGAGCATGACGTGCTCAACGAGAGCCCGGCCGAAATCGTGTTTTTGGAAGTCGAATTGAAACCATAACGACTTCATTTTCCTGTGTTTACCGAATTGCCACCGATCCGTCGCAGTTGATCCCTCAATGCGCCTCAAAGTTCCCGCATCCAATCGCCCCGGAGTGGCCGGCATGCTGAAATACCTTTCCAAAATCACGACGGACATCTTGCCCTCGGTGGCTGCGACCATCATCGGGGCCTATATCGTCAATCACTACATCACGACCAAGCCCGGAACGGATGCGCCGACGGCCGCGGCTGTGTCGCAAGCGACACCCAAGAAGGTTGATGCGGTGGCTGTCGACGTCGACAACAGACCTGCGGCAGGCGTGCGGGCAAAAGGCATCTCCGAGAAGGCCATTTTCGAGAAACCCGTTGCCGAAAAGCCGGCCGAGAAATCGGCATCGGCGGAAAAATCCGCCGAAAAATCCATCGAGAAAACGCTTGAGCCGTCGGAAGACAAGCAGGCCGAGACGGCGAGTATTCCGGCCGAATCCCGCCGTCATCCACCGCACGAAAAGACGGCGGTCAGGGTAATTCCTCTGACAGCGACCGCCCCGACGGTGCAATCGGCTGCGTCGGTTACCACTCCGCCAACGCCAGCGCCGACGGTTGAGGCTGCCATTGCCCCGGACGAGCATCGCGATGCCAATGATCTGGCCCGTGCCGCGATTCAGCGGCTGCGTGGAGGCAGCGAGACGGCGCCCCGTGCGCAGGATACCATCCGTGCTCCCGATGCCGGTCCTGAATCCCATGCCGCATCGGCGCCGGTTCCGCAGGTAGCCCCGGTTCGGCCATTGCCGCCACCGATCATGGTTTCGACGCCGCCGGCCGACAGTCCGGTTGCGGGATCGTCACCGACGCCGCCTTATTCGGCGACGGCGCGGGCTGACGATCCTCGCCGGCCAATTCCCCCGGCTGATATCCCGACGGCCGCGCCGATCGAGTTGCATGCTGAGCCGGTCGATGCGTCGGCGCGACCGCACACCAACGTGGCCGAAGACATGTTGCTGGCGGCGAAATCGGTGTTCCACGCGGTGTTGCCGCAATAGTTCAAGCGCGTCCGGATAGCTTCGGCAGCACCACGACAACGAGCACAAAAACGCGGACCTGAGGCCCGCGTTTTTGTTTTCAATTCCCGAAAGTTTGTTTCGCGAGTCTTCGGCTCAGCGCGGTCCACGGCCGCCGCGGCCGCCACCAGGACCGCCGCGTTCGGCGCCGCCCGGACCCGCGCCGAATACCGGCTTCGGCTTCATCGGCAGCAGGCCTTCGCGCTGCAATTTCTTGCGAGCGAGTTTGCGCGCGCGGCGCACGGCTTCGGCCTTTTCGCGGGCCTTCTTCTCGGAGGGTTTTTCATAATGACCGCGGAGCTTCATCTCGCGGAAAATTCCCTCGCGCTGCATCTTCTTCTTCAGCGCCTTGAGGGCTTGATCGACGTTGTTATCGCGGACGAGAACCTGCACGCGGAATCCTTTTTCAGTGATCGGATTGAAATTCTGGCAAAGCAAATGACCGGCGAAAGGCCTGGCCCTTAACCCTGAGCGCGGGGATGTATCAGACAAAGGTGCAATTGTCCACCTTTGGCCGATGCGACGCACGTTGTCGGATTGATTCCGATCAGCGGGCCTTTTCGGCTGCTCTTTCGGCGACCTTGCGTTGTGTGACCGGGGTTTGGGGCAGAACCTGGGTGATATGGCCCATTTTCCGGCCGGGGCGCGGCATCCCCTTGCCGTAGATGTGCACGGTGGCACCGGGAACGGTGAGCCAACGCTCGTAACCGTTGATCTCGTCCCCGATCAGATTGGTCATGGTAACGGAGCCATGCCGCACCGGCTTTCCGAGCGGCCAGCCGGCAATGGCGCGGACATGCTGCTCGAATTGCGAGACCGTGGCACCGTCCAGCGTCCAGTGTCCGGAATTATGGACTCTCGGGGCGATCTCATTGACCAGGATTTGCGGCTCGCCATCGCCTTTGACCACGAACAACTCTACCGCCAGCACACCGACGTAATTCAGCGCGGTGGCGATCCTCTCGGCCATGCCGCGCGCCTGCGCCGCCAGCGCATCCGAGATCGCCGCCGGCACCCGCGAGGTCTTGAGAATGTGGTCGCTATGTTCGTTTTCGGTGACGTCGAAACATTCGACCTGGCCTTCAGCATTGCGCGCGGCGATCACCGAGATCTCGCGCTCGAAAGGAACAAAAGTTTCCAGAATCGCGGATCTGGTCCCAAGCTCGTCCCAGACTCTGTCGGTATCGTCGCCCTGGCGGATAATCGCCTGACCCTTGCCGTCATAGCCGAAGCGACGGGTCTTGAGCATCGCGGGCAAACCGATCCTGGCGATCGCCGCGCGCAGCGAGGCCGCCGAGCAGACGTCGGCGTAATCTGCGGTGCCGATGTCGAGTTGTCGGACGAAGTCTTTTTCGGCGAGACGGTCCTGCGTGGTTTCCAGGATCTTCCGGTTCGGCAGCACCGGACGCCGCGCTGCAAGGATCATGGCGGATGCCGCCGGCACGTTCTCGAACTCATAGGTGATAACGTCGACGTCGGCGGCGAACAGTTCCAATGCCTCGACATCGGCATATTCCGCGCAGGTCGCATTCAGAACCACATCGAAGGCCGGTGAATCCGGATCGGGCGAAAAAACCCGGCAGCGCAGGCCAAGCCGTGCCGCCGCCATTGCCAGCATCCGACCCAACTGGCCGCCGCCGAGAATGCCGATGGTGTCGCCGGGCTTCAGCTTCACCTGATGTGCTGCAGTCACGCCGATTCCTCCGGGCGTTCGCCGACTGCTTCGGTCTGTTGCTTGCGCCAGGCCTCCAGCCGGCCCGATAGCGCGGAATCGTTGAGCGCCAGCACGCTGGCCGCGAGCAATGCCGCGTTGATAGCGCCGGGCTTGCCGATCGCCAGCGTGCCCACCGGAATTCCGGCCGGCATCTGCACGATGGAATAGAGCGAATCGACGCCGGACAACGCCTTGGATTCGATGGGAACGCCGAACACCGGCAACTCCGTCAGCGACGCCGTCATACCCGGCAGATGCGCCGCACCTCCGGCGCCGGCGATAATCACCTTGAAGCCGGCCGCCTTGGCGCCCTTGGCAAACGTAAACAGCCGGTCCGGGGTGCGGTGCGCCGAAACGATGTGCTTTTCGCTGTCGATCCCGAGCGCGGTCAGGGTGTCGGCAGCGTGGCGCATGGTATCCCAGTCCGACTGGCTTCCCATGATGATGGCGATCGGGGCGGTCATGCGGTTAATTCTTTACGGGAATCCAAAAGCATAGGCCGGATTATAAGATCGGCCCAAGGTTCGGCAAGGCGTGGCAAGGGGTCTGGAATGGACTATCCTGTCTTGGTGAATCGCGGCAAGCCTTTCAGACCGGTCATGACCAAGAAAACCAGGGTCCCTACGTCGGGTACAGCCAAACGCAGCAAAACCGGCGGCAGGGCGCGCAAGGTTGCAGTTTCCCGCGGCACCCGAACCAAAGCCGTAACCAGGGCCGTATCCGCGTCGGCACCTAAAAAGACTGCGCCCAATAGCGCCAAACCCGCCATTCGCCGCCTACGGGCCCAATTGGCGCAGGCGCAGGCACGGATCGATGAATTGCAGGCCTCGGCCGATATCGATTTTCTGCTGGAAATTCCCAACCGGCGCGGCTTCGAGCGCGAACTCCATCGCGCGATCTCCTTCATCCAGCGCTATCGCGCCAGCGGCGCGCTGATCGTGCTCGATGTCGATCGCCTGAAACCGATCAACGACGCCTATGGACATGCCGCGGGCGACCAAGTGCTGAAAACCATTGTCGGTGAATTGCACAGCCATGTGCGCGCCTCCGATGTGATCGGCCGGCTCGGTGGCGACGAGTTTGCGCTGCTATTGTGGAATCTCAGCGAGACCGACGCCCGCGCCAAGGCGGCGTTGCTGGAGCAGGCAATCGACCGGCTTAGCTTCAGCTTTCACGGCCATATCATCACGGCGGGAGCCTCCACGGGCACTGCCATTCTCGGGCCCCACGCGGAAGCCGGCAAAGCCCTGGAGGAGGCCGATCGCGCGATGTACGTGCGCAAGGCGCAGCGGCGGCACGAGACCTGATCGCAACGCGTTCTACAGCGCGCCCAAATCATCCGGCACGTTGCCGAATTTTCGCAACACCTGCGCGTCGCCGAATTCCCCGATCATGGGATCACCAGTGCGGCTGAACGCGACCGCGCCGATGCAGCCGGCGCTCCGCGATAACAGTTCGGCGCGCCGCAAGGCAGCGGACGAACTTTGACATTCCTCGGCGCTGCCTGCGACGGGCGACCCGACCTCGTCCTGCAGAAAGGGCAGTGCGACGTAATAGGTGACGTCGGCCATATCTCTATCCCGGTTGTCGCGTTCCCCGACAAATCGCTTGCGACAGGATTGGAACGATCAGGCGGCGTTGCTGCCCGCGTGCCGCGCATGGGCCGGCGCGCAACCGGCAGCGATTGCCGTCTGCAATTCCTCCAGCTCCGCTTCGAGATATTCGTTCGCCATGATCAGCGCCTTGATCGTCGAGCGCAGATTGCCGTTGCACATCGCGATTGCCTGGTCGCAGGCATGCTCGTAACGGCTGGTCTCGGACAGGGAAGGATTGGACATCGCATGTTCTCCCGCGGGCTGAAGATTCCAAAGATGTTCTTCTTTTGTTCCAATAAAGTCAAGCCTCATTCCGGCGATATCCCGGCCGGCATGGAGGTCGCCCGTCATGAGATCGACAAGGGGCAACCGCTCCCCGACGCGGGAGCCGGCAAGATTGGAACGGTTATAAATTTTACAATATCGCGGTCATCGGCCTTGGCTTGCAGGACAAGCAAAAAGCGAGGTCGTCTGTGGCGGGCAAATCTCGAGAACCACCTCGAGCCGTGGCCGAGATACGCGGAGGCTATCGGCGTCGTTTCATCTGACAGCTTGCCTGACCTGTCCGCATTTCCGCAGCGAACAAATCCGTGCGCCGGAATTTGACATCGACAATCCATCAATGCCGGCTTCGCAAGGTTGGCCCATCGTTCGACCATCACTCGGAACGAAAACAAACGTGTGCGCTTATCGCACGTTGGCAGGGTGATGAAGTAGAGGTTTGACATGGGTCCTCGCGAGCACGGAAGACCCGTGGTTCTGATCGTTGAAGACGAATTGCTGTTGCGGATCGATGCGGCCGAGATGATCAAGGCCGCCGGCTTCGAGGTCGTCGAAGCCGCCAACGCCGACCAGGCGATCGAGGTGTTGGAAGCACGTCGCGATATCACCGTGGTTTTCACCGATATCCAGATGCCCGGTTCCATGGATGGCCTGAAGCTGGCGCGCGCGGTCAGAGGCCGCTGGCCGCCGATCAAGATCATCGCCACATCCGGCCGACTCCATGTCGGGGAAATGGACTTGCCCGAAGGGGGACGCTTTCTGCCCAAACCCTACAGTCATGCCGAGGTCGCGCGCGTGTTGCGCGAGTTGACGATCGGCGCGTGAGCGCGTCCTCGTTCGGCTGAATTCAGGCGATGATATCAGGCGTAATCTGATCCTCGATGAAGGCGATGCGATCGCGCAGTTGCAGCTTGCGCTTCTTCAGCCGCTGCAGCCGCAGCAAATCTGGCGCGGGAGACTGGTGCAGCGCATCGATCGCCGCATCGAGATCGCGGTGCTCCTGCTGCAGCCGCGCGAGCTCGTTCTCAAGTTCGCGCTCATCTTCGTCGGTCATGATATACGGTGGCTGAAAACGCGATGAGGTTGCGAGAGCTGTCGTTGGGAATATCGTTCCTGCAGGTCCGCTCTGCAAGCAGCCAGCGGGCCCGTGGGACAGGTCAAAACTGGCTGGATTTCGGATACCAGGACCGGTTCCATAGTCATGATTGGTTACAGATAACACCGAAATATGAACGCCGCGAATTCCGATAGCCATCGACAGATTTGGCGACTGGTGTAGACTGCGCTCGTCCGGATCGAATCTGAGGTCTAATTCCACCGAGGAGGTTTGGTATGGCAATGCAGGCGCATCTTGTTGAATTAGAACGTAAACACAAGATACTCGAAAACGAATTACACGAAGCTCTCGTGCATCTTTCCACAGACGACCTGCAAATTGTCGAGTTAAAGCGCCGGAAACTAATGGTTAAGGATGAGATCGAGCGCCTGAAGCAGACGGCGAACGAAACAGTGCATTAAAAGCACAGCGTTAAGGGCTACGCACCGTCGAGGCCGCCATCAGCATCCGGAGGCGGCCAATTCGGTGCTATTCCCTCGATGATTAGATCATCAGAATATAACGACCACTGCGAGCCGGCCAGATACCTGATGGCTGGCGCACAATCTATGCGCCGGCGAGTTCGCCGACATGATCCGCGATCGCCAGCGACGATGTCAGCCCTGGCGATTCAATTCCGAACAGATTGATCAGGCCGGCGACGCCATGATCTGCGGGCCCCTGGATCAGGAAATCCTGGGTGGCAACCGCCGGAGGTACAATCTTGGGCCGAATACCCGAATAGCCGGGCATCAAGGCGCCATCCGGCAGCGTCGGCCAGTAGCGTCGGATCGCCGGATAAAACCGTTCCGCCCGTGCCGGGTCGACCGCGTAATCGATCGCATCGACCCATTCCACATCGGGACCGAACCTGGCCTGTCCCGCCATATCCAATGTCAGATGCACGCCAAGGCCGCCGGGCTCCGGCACCGGGTAGATCAAGCGTGAGAACGGCGCCCGCGCACTGCAGCTGAAATAATTGCCCTTGGCCAGATAGGCCCGCGGGATCAGGTTGATCGGCATGCCGTCGATGCTGCGTGCGACTGCGGGCGCGCCCAGACCGGCGGCGTTGACCAGGAGGTCGCATTCGAGGGTCGTCGGTGGTTTGCCGCCGGCATCAATCTCAATTCGACCCCCGACCGCCCTGGCGCTCAAAAGCGGTGTGTGGAAAGCACAGACCGCGCCAGCCTCCTCGGCGTCGCCGCGCAACGCCAGCATATAGGCATGGCTGTCGATGATGCCGGTGGACGGTGAGAGCAGGGCCGCGTCGCAGTTCAGTGCCGGCTCCAGGGCGCGGGCGGCGTCTCCGGAAAGAACCTCCAAATCAAGCACGCCATTGGCTTCAGCATTGGCCTGGATTGATTGCAGCTTCTCGGTCTCCTTCGGGCTGGTCGCGACGATGAGCTTGCCGCAATTGCGATGCGGGATGCCATGATCCCGGCAATAGGCATAGAGGCTGGTCTTGCCGCTGACGCATGTCCGCGCCATCACGCTACCGGCCTTGTAATAGATGCCGGCGTGAATCACCTCGCTGCTGCGGGACGAGGTAAGCGTGCCGATGCCCTCGGCCGCCTCCAGGATGATGACCTCGCGGCCAGCCTGCGCAAGGCGCCTGGCGACGGCAAGACCGATCACGCCCGCGCCCACCACAACGCACTCGACTTTATCCATTCACGTCCGAATCCGGGGGTTGCTCGCGGTCGGCACCGGCGCGCGGTTTCGCGCGCTGGAGGTCAATCGCATCCGCACATTATCGCATTGTTCGGGAAGATCTTTCGGCCGATGCGCGGGAAGTTTTTCAGGGCAGACCGGCGGGCCGGCTCTGTTAGGGATGCGTTAATCATATCAGGGCAATTGCCAAAATTTAAGGCACATTTCGAGAGACGACGGGTACGCGTTTACCTGATCCAAACCCGCGAAGCCAGACACTCCGGCGCAGAAATCCGCGAGTGACTGATGGCTGGCAAGAATTGGCAGGCAGGCGGTAGGGCTGTGATTCCCGCGCTGGCTATCGTGTGCCTGCTAGGCACCCTTGTGCCATTCGACTTCCGCATGGGGCGAGGCGGTGGGCTTCGCGCCCACGGGCTATATTGGTCCGGCCGAGCCCGACGTGGTTTGGGAAATGCTGATCGGCGGCCTCGTCGTCTGCTCGTTTCTGGCTGCCGTCGTGCTGTGGATCTTGTCGGCGCTACGTAAGGTGAAGCGTGCGCAAATGCGTAGAAATGCGTTTGTCAGCTCCGCCCTGAACAATTTGAACCACGGTGTGGTGATGACGGATTCGCACCAGCGGATCGTTTATTGCAATGACCGCTATCTCGAGATTTATGGCCTGGGGCGCTCGGACATTCCGCCGCACTTGACCGGTCCGGAACTGCTGGCGATGCGGCGCGCGCGCGGCTTGCTCGATGTCAGTCTCGACGATTTCTATGCCATCGCCGGCACTTCGGAAGGCCTTATCACCGAGTTGCCCGGCGGCCGCTCGATCCTCGCCCGATATTTCGCGCTGCCCAATGGCGGTTCGGTGACGACGCATGAAGATTGCACCGAACAGCGCAAGCTTTCCAGGCAACTCGCCTCGACCAAGCAGTTCCTGGAATCGGTGCTCGACAACATCCCGGTGTGCGTGGCCGCCAAGAGCATCGAGGATGGTCGCTACATCTTCGCCAACCGCGCATTCCAACGCTTTTCGCGCGACAAGATCGTCGGCAAGCGCGCCGATGAGGTCTTCGAGCCCGACACCGCAGCGGCCATCGAAGCCGCCGACGCCGCCGCGCTGCGTGCTCCGCAAGGCCAATATAGCCACGAGCTATTGATCGGGCGCGGTTCGGAGAAGCGGGTTGTAGCCTCCAACCGCGTGATCGCGCGCGACCACAACGACCAGCCGGAATTCCTGATCGTGCTGTTCGACGACGTCACCGATCGCAAAACATTGTCCGAGGAATTCGAAAATGCCAAAAAGTTTCTTGAACTGGTGGTCGACAACATTCCGGTATCGCTGATCGTCGAGCGCGTTAGCGACGGACGCTATTTGCTCGCCAACCGCAGCGCCGAGACGATCCTCAATCGGCGGCGCGAGGACGCTACCGGAATGACGGCGACCGACATCTTCAATCCGAAGGAAGCCAGGCTGATCATCGCACGCGACGAGGCGGCGATCAGGAAGCGTGGCCTGCTCACCGAAGAACACCCGATCAGTACCAAGGACGGGCTGCGGCTATTCCTGACGCGGCGCATGACGGTGCTCGACGATGCCGGCGCGCCGCAATATCTGATCAAGACTCACGAAGACGTCACCGATCGTCGCCAGACCGAGTCGCGGATGGCGCATATGGCGTACCACGACGGCTTGACCGATTTGCCGAACCGCGCTGCGTTCCTGCAGGCGCTGGCGCAAATGATCGAAGCCTGCGCCAGTACCCACGAGGAATTCGCGGTGCTGTCGGTCGATCTCGATGGCCTAAAGGAAATCAACGACGTGTTCGGCCATGCGGTCGGCGACAAGCTGCTGATCGAGGTAGCCCGCCGCATCCAGATCACTGCGCGCGGCGGTGTGGTCGCCCGGCTGAGCGGCGACGAGTTCGGATTGATCATCGACGGCAAGCAACCGGCCGCCGGCCTGGCATTGGCGGAACAGCTCGTCGTGGCGCTGGCGAACGAGTTCGTGATCGAGGGAAAATCGGTTCGTACCGGCGTCACCACCGGCATCTCGGTATTTCCGCACAATGGCTCGGACGCCGCCTCGCTGTTGGCCAACGCCGGCGCTGCGCTGTTCCGCGCCAAGGCGAAGTCCCGTGGCTCGATCTCGGTCTACGAACCCGAAATGGATCAGCAGATCCGCGATCGCCGCGTGCTGCACCAGGATCTTTCGCTCGCGATCAAGAACGGCGAGTTGTCGCTGTACTATCAGCCACAGGCAATCTCGCGCCATACCGTTGCCGATAGCGAAGTCGTCGGTTTCGAGGCGTTGGCGCGATGGTTGCATCGGGTGCGCGGTTTCGTGCCGCCTAGCGATTTCATTCCGTTGGCGGAAGAGAGCGGCCTGATAGTGGAAATGGGCGAATGGATCCTGCGCCAGGCCTGCCACGAGGCCGCATCGTGGCCGACGCCGTTACAGATCGCGGTCAACCTGTCGCCGGTGCAGTTCATGCACGGCGACGTGGTCGGTCTCGTGCATTCTATTCTGCTTGAAACCGGGCTCGCGCCGGACCGGCTCGAACTGGAAATCACCGAGGGCGTGTTGATCGAGGATTTCGACCGCGGCCTCGCGCTGTTGCGGCGGCTGAAGTCGCTCGGCGTGCGCGTTTCCATGGACGATTTCGGCAGCGGCTATTCGTCGCTGAGCTATCTCCAGGCATTCCCGTTCGACAAGATCAAGATCGATCGCGCCTTTGTGATGAATCTCGGGCGTAATCCGCAATCCGCCTCGATCGTTCGCGCGGTGATCGGCCTTGGTCACGGGCTCGGAATGTCGATGGTCGCGGAGGGCGTGGAAACCCAGGAACAGTTGAATTTCCTTGCCGACGAAGGCTGCGACGCGGTGCAGGGCTTTTTTATCGGCAGACCGGCGCCGATCGGACAGTATTTCGCGCTGGTTGGCCGTTCCGACGCGATGGAACTGGCGCGCAAGACCGGCTAGCAGCGTCCCGACGCCCCGCCAGGGATGCCCGCTACGCGCGTCATCAGAAAACGCTATACGTTGTAGATGGCGGACTACGACCTTGCGATCATCGGCGGGGGTCTCAACGGCGTGAGCGTGGCGCGTGATGCCGCCGGCCGTGGCCTGCGGGTCGTCCTGCTCGAGCAAGGCGATCTCGGGGGCGGCGCATCCTCGGCGACCCCGCGCCTCGTCCACGGTGATCTCGCCATGTTGGAGCGCCGCGGCCTGTTGCGGGTCCGCGCGGCGCTGGCCGAGCGCGACACTTGGCTGCGGATCGCACCGCATCTGGTACGTCCGACGCGCTTCGTGATCCCGTCCCATTCCGACGAGCGTCCGCCCTGGCTGCTGCGGTCCTGGCTGCTGCTATATGACTGGTTGGCACCGCGGGTGCGCCTGCCGGATTCCGCGACAATCGATGTCACCCATCATCCGGTCGGCAATGTGCTGAAACGGCCATTCGGTACGGCGTTCGAATATTCCGACTGCCTGGTCGACGATTCACGGCTGGTGGTCGCCAACGCGGTCGATGCGGCCGAGCGGGGCGCCGACATCCGCACGGGTGCGCGCTGCGTCCGCGCCGACCGGTTCGACATCTGGCGGCTGGCGGTAATCGATCGCGGCCATCGCCGCGTGATCACGGCGAGGGCGCTCGCCAATGCCAGTGGCGCCTGGACGGCGTCGGTCGCCGAGACGATCCTGCGAATGCGACCGCCCGTGCTCGGCGCGAGCAGGATGAGCCAGATTATCGTCCGGCGTCTGTTCGAGACAGAGAATGTCTATGTGTTCCAGAACAGCGACCATCGGCTGATCTTCGCGAGTCCCTATCAGCGCGATTTCACGCTGATCGGCACCGTAGGTCAGCCCTTCAAGGGCGATCCCGCCATCGTCACGATGGCCGCGAGCGATGTGGCTTATCTGTGCGACGCGACCAACCGCTATTTCCGTGAGCGGCTCGATCCGTCCGATGTGATCAGGACGGTTTCCGGCGCCAACGCGGTTTTCGACCTCTCCAACCGGGGTGCCCTGCGGGACGGTGCGGTGATGTTCGATCGGCCGCGTGGCAAGGCGCCGTTACTGACAATCATCGGTGGCGACGTTACGACGTCACGCCGGCGCGCCGAGCAGGCGGTGTCACGGCTGACGCCATTCTATCCGATGTTGCGGCGCTGGACCGCAACAGCGACGCTGCCCGGCGGCGATTTTGGCTGGGCGCTGTTTGAGGCAGAGGTCGACCGCGCGCGCGAACGCTGGCGGTTTCTGACCGAGGCCGAGGCCGGGCGGCTGGTCGCGGCCTATGGCACGCGCATCGCGGCGGTGCTGGGCGATGCCAAAAGCCGGGCCGACCTTGGTCCGGCCTTTGGCCCGGAACTGACCGGGGCCGAGGTACGCTATCTCATGGCCAGGGAATGGGCGCGCTTTCCAGATGACGTTCTGTGGCGGCGCTCCAAGCTGGGCTTGACCATGCCATCCGACGGTCGTGAAGCGTTGGAGACATTCATGGCCGCTTCGGCGTGAGTTTGCAAAAAAATGCTGTGCATAGCGTTTTCGAGCGGAGTGGCGTCCGGTTCGCGTGAAGGAAACTCGTCAAAACAAAAAGCTGGAGTTCTGGTTCTGATCCAACCCGAACCGATAAGCTCCAGGAGATCACGAAAGGGGTTCGACCTTCGCGCTTAGACCAAATCGACGCGGTAAATTCTGCGCCGCGGTTGAGTCGGAACTGTTCCGCCGTTAGCCTGCCGGCGACGAAGAAGCAGGGCGGGCAAAATGACCGAGCAGGCAGCCAAAAGCGCAAAGGATGCGGATTCGGCGAAAGCCGAATCGCTGCCTGGCGTGCCGTCGGCGGATGCCGAGCCGTCGGCTGCGGTGGCTGGCGCAGTGCTATTGCGCATCGAGGCAGTAACGAAGAAGTTCGACGCGCAGCGGGCGGTAGACCGGCTTTCGCTCGATATTCGGAGCGGCGAGTTCTTCGCGCTGCTCGGCCCGAGCGGTTGCGGCAAGACCACACTGTTGCGGATGCTCGCCGGGTTCGAGACGCCGGATGAGGGCCGCATCCTGCTTGATGGCACCGACATCGCGCAGGTGCTGCCGCATCAGCGCCCGATCAACATGATGTTCCAGAACTACGCGCTGTTCCCACATCTTAACGTGCGGGACAATATCGCTTTCGGGCTGAAGCGCGCGCGGATGCCGCGAGCCGAGATTGATACCCGCGTGGCCGAGATGATCGCGCTGGCCAGGCTCAAGGGCCTGGAGAAACGAAAGCCGGATCAGCTTTCCGGCGGCCAGAAGCAGCGCGTGGCGCTGGCGCGCTCGCTGGCGCGCCGCCCGCGGGTGCTGCTGCTCGACGAACCGCTGGCGGCGCTCGACAAGAAGCTGCGCGAAAGTACCCAGCTCGAATTGATGGAGCTGCAACGCCGGCTCGGCATGACATTCATCATCGTTACCCACGACCAGGAAGAAGCGATGACGATGGCGGACCGGATCGGCGTGATGGACAATGGCCGTCTCGAGCAGGTCGCAACCCCGCGCAAGCTGTATGATGCGCCCAGTTCACGCTGGGTTGCGGAGTTCGTCGGCGACGTCAATTTGTTCGAGGGTGAGGCGAACTCCGGCGCGGACGGCCGGCTTATCGTCTCCACGAAGGATGCAGGCACGATCATTGTGACGGCGCCGCTCAATCCCGTCGTCAAATCGCCGGTCAGCGTCGCGGTTCGCCCCGAAAAAGTGAAGTTGTCGCGACATGCACCGGCTTCCGGCGTGCATTCCATCAACCGGCTGGAGGGCGTCGTGACGGATGTCGGCTATCTCGGCGGCTTCACCACCTACAAGGTAAAGCTCGATACCGGTGCGGTGGTGCGCTCGTCGATGGCAAACACCACGCGGCTTGATCTCGATGCCTACAGCCCGACCCAGCGCGTGGTGGCCTGGTTCACGTCGGACGATTGCCTGGTGCTGGAGCAATGAGCGTTCGCCGCATCTTCGCACGTCCCGCGCGCTTTGCCGCGATCGCCCCGTACGTCTGGATGGTGCTGTTCTTTCTCGTGCCGTTCGGCTTCGTGCTGAAGATCAGCCTGTCGCAAACCGCGATCGCGCAACCGCCTTATCTGCCGGTGTTCGACCCGATGCAGGGCTTTGCTGCGATCAAGGCGGCCTTCGCGGTATTGTCGCTGGATAATTTCAGACTGTTAGGTTCGGATCACCTCTATGTCCTGTCCTACCTGCGCAGCCTTGTCGTCGCGGCGGTCTCGACCTCGATCCTGCTGTTGATCGGCTATCCCATCGCCTACGGCATGGCGCGGCTGCCGCAGCGCTGGCAAAGCGTGGCGATGATGCTGGTGATCGTGCCGTTCTGGACCTCATTTTTGATCCGCATCTATGCCTGGATCAATATCCTGCAGCATGACGGACTGCTCAACAGGATCCTGCTCGCGCTGCATGTGGTCGCGACGCCGGTGGTGTGGTTGTCGACCGACAGCGCGATGTATCTCGGCATTGTCTATTCCTACCTGCCGTTCATGATCCTGCCGCTCTATGCGACGCTCGCCAAAATGGATCCGGTGCTGCTGGAGGCGGCAAGCGACCTCGGTTCTTCGCCACGACAGGCGTTCTGGCTGGTGACGCTTCCGCTGTCGCTGCCTGGCGTCGCCGCCGGCGTGTTGCTGTGCTTCATCCCGATTGTCGGCGAATTCGTAATTCCCGACCTGCTGGCCGGCTCGGATTCCCTGATGATTGGCCAGACGCTATGGCTGGAATTCTTCACCAACAGGGATTGGCCGGTGGCGTCCGCCGCCGCGGTGCTTTTGCTGGTGCTGCTGCTGGCGCCATTGCTGTTCTATGACCGGCTGCAGCGCCGCCAGCTCGAAGGTGCGCGATGATGATGCAGGGCAGGGCGATCGCGATTTTTTCTCCCCTCCCCCTTGCGGGGAGGGGTCGGGGGTGGGGGGACCACAACGGAAGCCGTACTTGTTGCTCAACACTTTCCCCGAACTCGACAGCGAGCTTTGTTCGCCTGAATCATGAGCTTTGTGCTTGGAGACCCCCACCCCCGACCCCTCCCCGCAAGGGGAAGGGGTGCAGAGGGTGCGGCGATGGCTAGCCACCCCAACAAAATCTCGCGTTTCAACGTCGCTTCCCTCGCGCTGGGATTCGCCTTTCTGTACCTGCCGATCGCGATCCTGGTGATCTATTCGTTCAACGGCTCGCGCCTCGTCACGGTATGGGGTGGCTGGTCGCTGCGCTGGTACCATGAGTTCTTTGGCGATCGCGCCATGATCGACGCGTCCTGGATGAGTTTTCGGGTCGCGGCATCTTCGGCCACCATCGCGACGCTGCTCGGCACACTGGCCGCGGTGGCGTTGTCACGCGGCGAGCGCTTCAAGGGCCGCGCGGTGTTCTCCGGCATGCTCTATGCGCCGCTGGTGATGCCCGAAGTCATCACCGGGTTGTCGCTCTTGTTGTTGTTCGTGGCGGTCAACGCCGAGCGCGGCTTCTGGACCGTCACGATCGCGCACACCACGCTGACGCTGTGCTTTGTTGCCGTAGTGGTGCAGTCGCGGCTTGGCTCGCTCGATCGTAGTCTGGAGGAGGCGGCGATGGACCTCGGTTGCGATCCGGTCAGCGCCTTTGTTGCCGTGACGCTGCCGCGGATCCTCCCTGCGATCATCGCCGGCTGGATGCTCGCCTTTACGCTATCGCTGGATGACCTTGTGATCGCGAGTTTTACCACCGGTCCGGGCTCGGAGACGCTGCCGATCCGAATCTATTCCGAGGTGCGACTTGGCGTTAAGCCCGAGATCAACGCGATCTGCACACTGGTGATCGGATTGATCACGCTCGTCATTGTGGTGGCGTCGCTGGCCTCAAAGCTGTCGAGCGCGCAGACCCGGAGGGCCGCGCCGTTGTAACCCGTGCCTGTCAGGGGAGAGGACCGTCAGTGGCGCGCTTGCTCAACGGGGACATCGCGGCGCGGTTGCAGCCGATACCAGGCCACCTGACCGGGGACGAACTGCGCACGGCCGCGCCTCGACCATAACGGGGGAGCATGGTCGCCGACCACTAGGATGTCGGCCGGGCCGACAGCCGGATCGCGCGCGATCTGCGCTACGACCGAAAAGACATCGTGCCACAGCTCGGCCATGCGACACACCTTCTTGGTGCCGAAACCGTTGCCGTCCGGGGCGCACTGGAAATCGGTCAGCGCCTCGCCCGGCGCAACCGGAACGTGGGTGTTGAGCGTGAGCCAATATATGAAGCGCGGTTTGCCGTCCATCGCGGCCTGTTGAGACTGAGCTGTGATGATCGGCGCGAGATCGGCATCGCAGGCGCCACGGAAGGCGCCGCCGCAGAACCGGTGTGTGTCTTTCGTCAGATCCTGGCCGAACAGCTCCTTGTCGAAGCCTACTTCCGGATACCATTTCTCGCGCTCGAACATGCCACCCGAGAAGGCGTGCAATGCGATGCTGGTGTACCCGCGCGATTTCAGCAGGTTCGGCAGGCAGGAAGATCCGTGCTCTTCCACATAGTCGGTATAGAAGGTTCGCGTATTGCACAGCTCGCGCATCTCGCCGGAGGTGGTCGCGCCGTAATAGACAGTGTGACCGGAAGTGACGAGATAGTCCCTGGTGACCGCAGAGTCATAGAGTGGCGAGGCGATGCGATCGCGGGCGCCTTGCTCGAGCAGATAGCCAAGGCTCTCGACAATCACCACGACGACATTATTGCCATGTGCGGCCGCCGCGACTTTGAAGCCCGATACTTCGGATGCCGATTCGACCGGCTTGTTGCGGCCGAACGCCGAGCCGAAGCTGTAATGCGGAGAGACGTTGTTGAAATAGTCCAGCGTGCCAAAGGAGAGCGCCATGAAGAACAGGATAAGGGTGTTGGCGCGCATGAGCGTGTTGCGCTGCCTCAGGCACGCCAGCGCCGCCACCGTCGTCGCCGTCATGGTGGCGATCAGCATGAGGTACGTCGGCGAGGCAAAGAAGTGCACGCGGCGTGCATGGTCGATAGCGGTCGCCAGTTCGGTGGGTGCCAGGCCGAACATCAACGATATCGTTTGTACGATGTCGAAGGCGCGCAGGCCAAGGAACAGCACGATCGTTAGCGCGAATGGAATACGACGCGCCAGGATCGCGAGGCTTGCGTAAAATACGATGGCCGCAGTGCGCGGCGGCAGGCCGATGTCGACCGGCGTGATCAACTCTGCCCATGACAGGAGGTTGGGCAGCAGCAATCCGCCGGAGAGCAGCAATACGTTCGGAGAACGGAATGGCCGCAGTAAACTATTCCAGATACGACGCACATCTGTTGTGTCGTCGTATATGGCGGACGCCGCCGCTTCAGACATCGTAGCCCGCCCCCTGAGCAAACCCGTTTTATTACGGGCAATCTACAGGCGAGGGGTAAATCGTTTATTGTTCCAATGCTGGAACCATGGGTTGCGGAGCGGCGGACGGTTATTGTTTGTCTAACGCGCGCCGTCTTTTTTCCAGGAAGGAATAGCGGCAACTGTGATGGCGTGCCCTGCGCGCAGGTTCAGAATTGAACTTGGTGAACTGGGTAAATTATTTCTTAAAATCACGAGGTGCGAACGCCGGAATCAATTCCGACGATGCTACTGATCGGCTGAACGCACGCGCCAGTCTAGTTCTGCTTGGCGGCTTCCGCCGCGGCGGGCGCGGATGCCGGCGCGGCGGGGACAGCATCAGGGTTCGCTTGCTTTGCGCCGCCAGCCGTCAACCCCTGGAGCACCGAGCGCACCGCGTCGCGGGTCTTCTTGTCCTTGACCGCATCAAGCAGCGGCGCGGATGCCGGCGAGCGCCGGATCAGACTTTCCGGATCGGGGAAGATCAGCGGATCGTCCCATGGGCCTTGC
This sequence comes from uncultured Alphaproteobacteria bacterium, assembly GCA_963806075.1. Classification (GTDB taxonomy): domain Bacteria; phylum Pseudomonadota; class Alphaproteobacteria; order Rhizobiales; family Xanthobacteraceae; genus Bradyrhizobium. The sequence goes on along the minus strand of CAWDWT010000018.1, from coordinate 161,788 downwards.
ACCACGAAGGGCAGTTCGAATCCCGGCGTGGTGTTCGCCGAAATCAAGCTCGCGATGCCTTTCAAATCATATTCGCGCGTCGGTACCGACGCGGTTCCCGTCAAGGTCAGCCGCGCGGCAGGCCCCTCAAGCCGTATATCCTGGGCGGTCGCGGTGCCTTCTGAAAACTTCACCGCGATCGTCAGGGTATTGTAGGGCGTCGAGCCGTTGCGGAAATTGCCGCCGCCCGACAAAGGCCTGCGCTCCAGCCGCTTGAGCAATTGTTCGGCGTCGAACCCTGCGATCGCGCCGTCATGACCATTCAGCGTGGCAGTGCCGTCGAGCGATTGCGCCAGCCCGAACGGGCTCGAACCGGATGCCGTCAGCGAGACGTTGATGTTGCCGCGGCCGGCCAGTTTAGTGACGCCGAACAGTTCCGTGGCGCAGGTTTGCAGGTCGACATCAGTGAACTGGAACTGGGCCTTGACGTCGGCATCGGCGTCGGAGCGCGCGATTCCGAACGAGCCCTTGGCAATGCCGCCATACATCTGCGCTTCCCCGACGCTCAGCGCCAGCGCGCCGCCGCGCAGATTGGCGCCCAGGGCCGTTCGCCCGAGTTTGGTCGATCCGACCGTGACCGCGGCCGCTGACAGTCGCATGTCGAGATCGGTGGCGGACAGCGCGTTGAGATCGAACAATTGCCGGTTCCAGTCACGCGCTCCGCTGGCGAGCAGCCGGAACGTCGAGACATAGGGCGTCAAGTCGAGCGCGCCGGCCGCAAGCGTCGCCTGCAGCGTCTGGCGTCCGTTGTCGGCGTAGGTCATCACGCCTTCGGCAACATTGCCGTCGAGTTCGACATTGACGTTGGTAAGCGCGACCGACGCGCCGACCATATTGGCGCGCGCCTTCAGCGCGAAGCGGCCGAACCCTCCGCTGCCCGGGGGCGCCCGGCCGGTCCAGCGCAAGGCGTTGCGCAACGAAGTCGAGTCGACGGTCAGCGTGCCTTCCATCATCATGCTGGTGCGATCGGCGACGGTGCCGTCGAACGCCAGTTTCAGTGGCGCACTGGCGATCCGCACCTTCAGGCCGGAGCGGTCGCCGGACAAAGCCGCCACGAAGTCGCTGGCGCTGATCGAGCCATCGACGCGTTCGCCACGCCAGTTGAATTGCCCGGTCGCCGCAAAGGAGCGGGAGATCGACGGCCATGCCAGCGAAAGATCGATATCGTCGAGGCCTTCGCTGACGTGATTGGCGGCATCCTCGTAAGCCAGCACGCCGTCCTCGATCCGGATTTCCGAGAACGACAGCTGGTTGTCGGCACCTGGTTTCATGGTGCGCGCGATGGTCTCGATGAATGGCGTCCAGTTGCTCTCGCCGTTAGCCTCGCGGACGACATGGATATGCGGCCGCAACATCATGACGTCGGCAATCTGGAAACGTTGCAGCAACAACGGCAGCAATCGCAAATTTGCAGTCAGCACGTCGACGCTGAGCGCGGGATCCGCGGTGCCACCGCCCCTCAGCCCGACGTCATGAAAGGAGACGTAGCTGGCTGGAAACACCGAAATGTCGACGTTGCCCTTCACTACCAGGTCGAGTCCGGTGACGGCCCGGATCTGCGTTTCGACGGCCTGCCGCAGAGCGTCCCGGTTGATGAACCAGGACGTCGCGATCAGGCCGATCAGCGCCGCACCGAGCAATGCCGCGATCGGCATTCCCAGGCGCTTCATTCCTTGGGCCATCGTCAATGACATATCCTGATCGGGTCGACGTCGTCGGGTTTTCGGACCCGTTCCGGGGGGCCTTGCCAACCGCCGCAACCTGCGGGGTTTTCTTGACGCTTTCAAGGCCATAGCGGCGTTCCTGCCACCTCCTTTGGTGCAAATCTCCTGTCATTGACGCATTGCGAAGATTTCGCCAATAATTCGGGCGCCAATACTCCATGCCGATGTCGAGGAACTGTCATATCGGCGACGGCAGAGACCCTTCACCGATCAGGTCGTATTTCATGAACAAGGTTTACCCCGACGCCAAATCGGCACTCGACGGCATTCTGAAGGACGGGATGATGATCATGTCGGGCGGCTTCGGCCTCTGCGGAATCGCCGAGACCCTGTCGGATGCGATCCGCGATTCCGGCGTCAAGAACCTGACCGTGGTCTCCAACAATGCCGGCGTCGACGGCGTCGGGTTGAGCCGTCTGCTGGAGACGCGGCAGATCAAGAAGATGATCTCGTCCTATGTCGGCGAAAACAAGCTGTTTGCCCAGCAGTTTCTCGCCGGCGAACTGGAACTCGAATTCAATCCGCAGGGTACGTTGGCCGAGCGGATCCGCGCCGGCGGCGCCGGCATCCCGGCCTTCTACACCAAGACCGGCGTTGGCACGCTGATCGCCGAAGGCAAGGAAGTGAAGGAATTCGACGGCGAGAAATACCTGATGGAGCGCGGCCTGTTTGCCGATCTCGCCATCGTCCATGCCTGGAAGGGCGATACCGCGGGGAATCTGGTCTACCGCAAGACCGCGCGCAACTTCAATCCGATGATGGCAACGGCGGCAAAGGTCACCGTCGCCGAAGTCGAGCATCTGGTGCCGGCCGGCGAGATCGATCCCGACCACATTCACACTCCCGGAATTTTCGTCAACCGCATTGTCGAAGTCGGCAGCGCCAAAAAACGTATCGAATTCCGCAACACAAGACCGCGTCCCGCGGCCTGACGCATGATCCGGAAAAGCGGGAACCGGTTTTCCGACCAGATCATGTCACGGAGATAAGCGAGCTCAAGCAGGAGATCATTATGGCCTGGACCCGTGAACAGATGGCCGCTCGCGCCGCCAAGGAATTGCGCGACGGCTATTACGTCAATCTCGGCATTGGCATTCCGACGCTGGTTTCGAACTACATTCCTGAGGGCATCGACGTAAACTTGCAGAGCGAGAACGGCATGCTCGGCATGGGGCCGTTTCCCTATGAGGGGGAGGAAGATCCGGATCTGATCAACGCCGGCAAGCAGACGGTCAGCGAACTGCCGACCACCAGCTATTTCTCCAGTTCTGATTCGTTCGGCATGGTGCGCGGTGGACACATTGACCTGTCGATCCTCGGCGCGATGCAGGTGGCGCAAAACGGCGACCTCGCCAACTGGATGATTCCCGGCAAGATGGTCAAGGGTATGGGCGGCGCCATGGACCTGGTCGCCGGCGTCAAGCGCGTCGTGGTGGTGATGGAGCATTCCGCCAAGGACGGCCCCAAGCTCCTGAAGAAGTGCACCCTGCCGCTGACTGGCGAGAAGGTCGTCGACATGGTGGTGACCGACCTCGCGGTCTTCAGCATCGACAAGCACGGCAAGGGCGGCATGACGCTGATCGAACTCGCCGACGGCGTCACGCTCGACGAAGTGAAGTCGAAGACCGAGGCCGAGTTTCGCGTCGCGCCGAAGAATAACTGAGCGGGCCGGCCCGCATCCAGAGGCTTGCAGCTCGTCTACGTTTGGTCATCCTCGATCAGGATGACGCCGCCTTCCAGTTTGCCCGGGCTTACGCCTGCGCCATCGCGGGCGGGAACAGCACTTCGATCAGCGTGCCGGAGTGGCCGCCGGTCCTGATCTGGAAGCGGGCGCGGTTGGCTTCGACCAGCGCCCTGGTCAGCGACAGGGTGACGCCGGAATTGTCGGCGGCCTGATCCGACCGCGCCGGCGTAAGGAACGGATCCATCGCGGCGGCGACCTCATTGTCGTTGAGACCCTGGCCGGTATCGCGCACCCGCAGCACCACGCCACCCAAATCGGACAACGCGGTTGAGACGATGACTTGTCCGCCGGCATTGGCGAGATGGATCGAATTGCCGATCAGGTTGAGCGTGATCTGGCGCAGCGCGCGCGCGTCCGCCGTCACCGGCGGCAGCACCTGCGCGAGCGAGGTGCGGATGATGATGCGTTCGCGATTGGCCTGCGGCTGCATCACCGCGACGCATTGCTCGACCAGCTCGTTGAGGTTCTCGCTGGTGAAGGCGAGGTCGAGCTTGCCGGACTCGATCCGGCTGATATCGAGCAGGTCGTTGATGACGGCGATCACACGTTCGCCGGATGCCCGGATATCCTTCAAATATTCGACGTATCGCTCATCGCCGAGCGGGCCGAAGCGCTGGCCGATCATGACTTCGGCAGAGCCGATGAGGGCGTTGAGCGGCGTGCGGACCTCATGGCTGATCCGCGCCAGCATGTCGGCCTTGGCGTTGGCGGCGCGATCGGCGAGACGTTGCGCCTCGCGCAACTCGCCTTCGCTCTTTGTGGCCTGCGAGAGATCGCGAAACACCGCGAAGAAATTCGGCCCTGTCGGCTGCGTCCGCCCCATGGTCATCGAAACCGGAATCAATCCGCCGCCGCGCACCCGCGCTAGCACGTCGCGGCCCTGTTCGACGACGCTTGCGAATTCGGCGCCCTTGATGCTCTCGAGATAGTCCTTCACGGCCGGTGCGCTTTCCGGCGCGAACAGATCAATGAGATTGCGCTGCACCAGCTCCGCGCTGTCATGACCGAACAGCGCTTCGGCGCTGCGGTTGCAGGAATTGATATTGCCCTCGGCGTCGAACATCAGGATGCCCTCGGCCGTGGTGTCGAGAATGGTGCCAAGCTCGTCGGCGTCGGGGTAGCCGACGGGCGAGGGCACGTCGGGTGCCGCGGGGATATTGGGGTTGGCGGCGTTCGAGAAGATCAGCGCCAGCGCCGAGTCGTCGTCCCAGGTGATGGTGTAGAGCCGCGCCTCGGTGGTCGCGGGCAAGGCGTGTTCACGAGGGTCCTGCGTCGCAGAAATCGTCACCGGCTTGCCGGCATCCGACGTGCTGCTGGCGTCGGACACGCCGGGCTCGACATAAAGCGCATCGAGGCCGCCGGCCTCTTCCAGCGCCTGGAGATCGGCATAGCCCATCCGCTGCAGAAACGCGGAATTTGCATAGAGCAACCGGTCGAGCCGGTAGATCAACACGCCGACCGGCAACAGATCGAGCACCGCCCGGTCGCGGCGGCCTTCGCGCGCGGGCGGTTCGGGCGGTGTCAGCCAGCTCGGCTGTTGGCTGGCGATTTCAGGATGTGTCGGCGGCGGATCGACCATAGCGGCAGCGGATGCCTCGCGCGCATCGGCGGGCGGCAGCGCTGCCGGCCTGACTTTCTCGAGCCGCTCCGCTAACTGGCGGGCAAGCTCATGGAAGGTGCGGTTTTCGACTGCCGTCAGCAAAGGCGTTCTGCTCTCGTTGATCGGCCGAAACGGCAGCACGTTCCTCGGCGTTTCCTGCACCATTTCATCGGGGGCTTCCTCGGATGCTTCCTCGGGAGCTTCCACGCGGATTTCCAAATCGGTCGGCTGTGAATTCCCGGAATTGACGAATGCGGATAATGCGGGCGATACGAACGGCGCGGCCTCGGAGCAGAAGACTTTGGCGATCATGTCGGGCGGAACGATGTCTGCTGAAAGCGCCTGCGGTGCCGGATCGCCGGTCAATGCATGGCGGCGCCACGCATCGAGCCGCGCCAGCGCGTCAAGATCGCGACAGACCCCGAACCCGCGATAGCCGGCGAAGTTGCGCGCACCATCGTGCAGCGGAAGGCCCGATAGCTCCACCGGCAGGCGGCTGCCGCCATCGGTTGGCCAGTTCAGGGTAATGCCAGTCCAGGTGTCGCGAGTGGCAATCGCCCTGAGGACGCGGCCGTCGGGGTCCAGGTCGAAGGTTTCGGCGATGTCGCTCCAGAGCCGACCGAAGCCGGCCGCCGTCCGGGCGCCGATCAGGTGGCTGAACTCGTTGGAGCCGAGTGAGAGGCGGCCTTCGGCATCCATCTGCCAGGTGAAGCGCAGCGGCCGCTTGCGTGTCGTGTGCGCCGGCTCGTCGAGCCATGACGGCGTTCTGGCCGATGGTTTCTCGTTTTGCATGCGTGCGGATGCGGATTGCCCGAAAGTCGGAGACCAAGACGCAGGCTCATCGGCAGCCGCCTCGACGTAGGGAGAAGGTTCGTGCCGGCGATCATCGCTCACGGTACACTCCGCCCGCGCTTCGTCAGCCGCGCGCCAAAGCCACGCGGCCCTTCCAGCCGGATCGCGCCGACCGGATTGGCCCACAGGATCCGCGTGCCATCGCTCGACCTCAGCCACGTCGGCAACGCGCTGGTGGCGTGCACCGCCAGTCGCGGATCGGTGAGGCCTCGCAACTGGAATTCCGGATGGTTCATTTGCGGTGACCTGGCAGCGGCTTGACCGGCAGGATGGGTTTGATCGGCGCCCAACGATGAACGGGCTCAACGAATCATTAGTATCGCCCGCGGCGCAGGGCAGGTCCACGGCTGGACGGTAGCCTGTATCGCCGATGGCGGGATAACCCTGGCCAGATCGAGCTGAACCATCTCGCGGCCCTCGCGTTGAGCGTCTGCGAACGGCAACCCGAACCGATCGCATGGGTTCCGATTGAGAACCCAAGGAGGTGGGCAATGCCCGTCATACCGGCGCAGGGGTTCGCATTGTGCATCAAGCGGGCGAGCGGGGCGATCTGAAGCCGTGAAGCGGCGTTGAAAAGTGAACCCTCAGGCGGAAACAGGAGCGCGACCATGAGCGATAACGAAATTCCGAAGGAAATGCGGTCGATGGCGGATGCAAGCTTCGATCAGGCCCGAAAGGCATTCGAGAAATTCCTGAGCACCGCCCAGCAAACCGCCGGCTCGATCGAGCAGCGCGGCGCCACAGTGCGCACGGGCGCCAAGGAGGTCGGCGCCACGGCGTTTTCCTATGCGGAGAAGAACGTGCAGGCCTCGCTGGACTACGCCCAGGCCCTGTTGCACGCCAAGGACTTGCCGGAAATGATGCGGCTGCACGGCGAATATGTGCAGGCGCAAATGCGTTCGCTGGCCGAGCAGGCTAGCGAGATGGGCCAGATTGTCGGCCGCACCGCGATGGACGCCGTCAAGCCCCGGCACTGAAAGGCCCGGTCCTTCAAACCGGCGCGGAATGGCCCAAACGGGCCTCAACGCGCCGATTCAAGCCGCGATATTGGCTCCTTTCCCGGCTTTGTGTGGGACGGGAAGGCTCGAGCGACGAGGCAAGCCAACCGCGCATGTCACAAATGCGGCATTGCACATTAAATTACATTGCGTTGCACAAAAGTGACATGATAAAGGTGTTTTATGGCAGTGCCCGAAAAGGGCCTCTCCGCGCACCTGATTGCAGTCCGACCGCCTCAACCCACCTGCCGCGCTCGCAGCAGGTGACAGCATTTCACCATAAAGGACCACGCCATGGCACATTCCGATCCGTTCTCTCCCTCCGTTATCCCGTTTGAAGTTCCCGAACACGTGCGCGCATTCGCCGAAAAGGGCGTCTCGCAGGCGCGCGACAATTACGCCAGGTTCAAGGACGCCGCTGAGACCCAGAACGACACCATCGAGGCGGTGTTCTCGGTGTTCAGCAACGGCGCCCGGCAATATTCCGCCAAGGTGATGGAGATGACGAAGCAGGCGGCTTCAGCCAATCTCGACTTCGCGCAGGCGCTCGTCGGCATCAAATCGCCCTCGGAGGCGCTGGAGCTGTGGACCTCGCATGCCCGCAACCAGTTCGAAGCTTTGACCGCGCATAGCAAGGAGCTCGCCGAGCTGACCCAGAAGGTCGCCGCCGACAGCGCCGAACCGATCAAGACCAACGCCTCGAAGATCTTCAAGCCCGCCGCCTGATCGGGCGGAGCTGATTTTATCAAGAGACTGGCAATGCTTTTCTGCCGCAGGCCCGGACACCAGTCCGGGCCTTTCGTTTGCGCGGGTTGCTGGTTTGCCGGAGGTCATCGAGTCGACGCTCGCGCCCGCATTTTACCTGGCCGCAGACGCGCTGTTCACGCTTTTTCACCGTCGCCGAAATGGTGCTCGAGGCGGCCTGCGTTCCGGCTTGCCAAAGCGCGGCGTTGCACCTAGTTTCCCGCTCGTTCGGCCCCTTTTGCGGTCGGTCAGGATGCAGTTGTAGCTCAGTTGGTTAGAGCGCCTGTCTGTGGAACAGGAGGTCGGTGGTTCGAGCCCACCCAACTGTACCACTGAGATCGAATGCCCCGCACATTCAATTTCTCACTGGTAGGCCAGCTCGGGCAAATTTACGGGATTTTTGGAGCCCCCGAGGCCATGAGCCTCACCTTGCAAGTCGTCAGTAGTTTTGACCGTGATCAGTTGGTGACAGAGATTTGGTGGCATGATCGATTGGTTGCGAGGGGCCTGCAATGAGCAATCGAATCCTCATTTTTTACGGTTCCTATCGTTCTGACCGGATGGGCATCCGTTTAGCTGAATTCCTCGTTGGGCGGTTGCAGCGCCGGGGCGAGACCGTCGAACTGATCGACGCCAAGGCGGTCAACCTTCCGATGCTCGACCGAATGTATAAGGAATATCCGCGGGGAGAAGCCCCCGAGCAGCTTCAGAAGTTGGCCAGCAAGATTCGCGATGCGGATGGTTTTGTGTTCATCACCGGCGAATACAATTGGGGTGTTCAGCCCGGACTGAAAAACCTGACGGATCATTTTCTCGAGGAATGGTTCTGGCGCCCCGCCGCGATCGCAAGCTATTCGGCAGGACGTTTGTCCGGCGCGCGGGCCGCAACAGCTTGGCACGGCACGCTCTCCGAGATGGGGATGGTGATAATTTCAAGCACGATTGCCGTTGGTCCGATTGCCCAGACTCTCACGGTTGATGGTGTCCCGACCGGTGAAGGCGGCAAAGCTCTCGAACGGGCGTTTCCGCGCTTTGCCGACGATCTGATGTGGTGGGTAGAAGCAGCAAAGATGCAACGACAACGCAAGTCCCCGCCGTACTGATCGCCGTTGTCGCGAGCAGCGTGATTGCATCATTTTCGGCGATTAGCGTGCGCCGTTCGTAGTCAAGTTGAAGCTAAAGCGGATGCAAAATTATCGCAATCCGAGCGTCTTATTGATCTTCGAGGGATCTCCATAGCGAACATGGCGGGCGCTATGTTCAGTCAGCGGCATCGCGCTCAATTGTTAGCCGAGCCCATGGATTGTGAGAATTTCGCGTGTTAGCGTACGTGATGTTCGGCCCTTTAAGTACGAGCCAACTTAAAACTATATCGCACACGCACTGAGCCGGCACCCGTTGAACGGACTCGACCGATTAACGCTAAGCGCGGGAGAGCGTCATGAAGAGAATTATATTCTCAGCGATTTTGATCATTGCAGCGGCGGTCGCCTTGTTGGGCGGCGGGGCCATTTCCGCACAGGACAAGTACACTCTGCAAGTCCCGGGCGGGCTCGCGTTCGCTGAGTTCAGAGGATACGAAGGCTGGCCAGTAATTGCCATCAGTGAAAACGGGGGCCAGATCGCTGTGATCGTGGGGAATTCCGTAATGATCGACGCCTTGAAGGAGGGCGTGCCCGGCAACGGCAAGTCTTTCCCAGACGACGCCAGGATGGCGAAAATCCATTGGATCCCGAAAAAACAAGAGACGTACCCCGGTCAGCCAACGGTGCCAGGAATTCAGCATGACGTTGATTTCATGGTGAAGGACAGCAAGAGGTTCGCCGACAGCGGCGGATGGGGATATGCCCAGTACGAGTACGATGCCACATCCGATACCTTCAGGCCCGGCACTTTAGAAGACGAGCCGCCACAGGCGAACGATGCCAAGTGCGGGTACGCCTGCCACACGATAGTGCAGAAAAAGGATTATGTTTTCACGGAGTACGGGCACCGCTGACCAGCGAACAGGATTGTCATCGTCCGCCCGATGCCTCCGCCACCATAGGTATCGACCTTGGGTTTCGCAGCGATGGCATTTCACCTCGATCCAGGCGTATTCGGTATTGAGGCATTGCCCGGTGGTTGGGCGGCTGCGGCGCTCCGCCACTGGCGTTGCGCTCACAAGATCAGAATTGCAAATCCCGGGCCTTTGCAGCAGCCGCCGGGCTGGCATGCACAAAGAATAGATCGAATTTGTTGACGAATAGCGGCGCGACGCAAATCATGTGACGCGTCAAGCGGGGTCCAAGCCCCGCGAGGGGGGCCGTTGCCGCTGAATGGAGAGTTGCGATGGCCACCACCTTGATGATCAATGGCGAGGCAAAATCGTTTGACGCGCCCGCGGACACGCCGCTGCTCTGGGTGCTGCGTGACGTGCTCGGCATGACGGGGACGAAGTTCGGTTGCGGCATCGCCCAATGCGGAGCCTGCACGGTGCATATCGACGGCAAAGCCGTGCGATCATGCATGCTGCCGGTCGGCGCGGTGCGCGACCGCGCGGTCACCACCATCGAGGGCGTCGGCGCTTCGCCCGTCGGCGCGAACGTGCAGAAGGCCTGGCTCGAGTTGGAGGTGATCCAGTGCGGCTATTGCCAATCCGGACAGATCATGGCGGCGGCAGCCCTGCTCGCGGCTACCCCCAATCCCGACGATTCCGACATCGACGCGGCGATGGCGGGCAATATCTGCCGTTGCGGCACTTATGTGCGCATTCGCGCCGCCATCAAGAAGGCGGCTTCGCAGCGTCAGTCGTAGGAGGCGATCATGGCAGTGGCCGCGAAAATTTCCGATGGGCTTTCGCGCCGAACGCTGTTGACCAGCGGTCTGGCGGGCGGGTTTTTGCTCGCTTTCCACCTTCCGGTGCATGCCTTTCCCGTCAACGAGCCGGTGCAACCGTCGGACGATACCGCCGGCAAGTTTGCGCCGAATGCTTTCATCCGCATCGATCGTTCCGGCAGCACGACTCTGGTAATGCCACAGGTCGAGATGGGGCAGGGCGTCTACACCTCGATATCCATGATTCTGGCTGAGGAACTCGACGCCGATTTCTCGCGCGTGAGGCTGGAGCACGCACCTCCCAGTGACAAGCTCTACGGCAATCCGCTGTTCGGCATTCAGGCCACCGGCAATTCCAATTCGATCCGGGCGTGGTGGCCGCACTTGCGCACCGCCGGCGCCGGCGCGCGCGCCATGCTGATCCAGGCCGCCGCGCAACAATGGCAGGTCGACCCGGCAAGCTGCACGACCGCCAACAGCGAGGTTATGCACAAGGAGAGCGGACGCAAGCTTTCCTATGGCGAGTTGGCGCTCGCGCCGAACAGCGAGGTGCCACCAAAGGATGTCCCGCTGAAGGACCCAAAGAACTTCGTGCTGATAGGCAAGTCGCTGAAGCGTCTCGACACGCCCGACAAGGTCAACGGCAAGGCCGTCTACGGCATCGATGCGATGCTGCCCAACATGAAGTTTGCAACGCTGAAGGTTTGTCCGGTATTCGGCGGCAAGGTCGCCAAGGTCGACGATAGTGCTGCCAAAAAAATACCGGGCGTGCGGAAGATCGTGGTGCTCGACGATCTCGTCGCCGTGGTCGGCGATCATATGTGGGCGGCCAAGAAGGGTCTCGATGCGCTGGTGATTGATTGGGACGAAGGCCCGAATGCGCGTCTCAACTCGAACGATATCTGGCGGGAACTGCGCGCCGCCAGCGAGAAGGACGGCGCGATCGCCAAGTCCGTTGGCGATATCAATAGGGGCCTCGCCACCGGTGACCGGCTGGATGCGGCTTACGAGCTGCCGTTTCTGGCGCATGCGACCATGGAGCCGATTAACGCCACGGTTCATATCACTCCCGATTTGTGCGAGATCTGGACCGGCACGCAGGTCATGACCCGGGTGCAGTCGGAAGCGGCGAAGGCGGCCGGCCTTCCGGTCGAGAAGGTGATCGTCAACAACCACCTGCTCGGCGGCGGTTTCGGACGCAAGCTCGAGGCCGACATGGCGGTCGCGGCCGTACGTATCGCGAAGCAGCTCGATGGGCCCGTCAAGGTGGTGTGGACCCGCGAAGAGGACATCCAGCACGACGTCTATCGTCCTGTCTATCGCGATACCATTGCAGCGACGCTGTCCGACGGCAAGATCGTCGGCTGGAAGTACCGCGTCAGCGGTTCGTCGATCATGGCGCGCTGGTTTCCGCCGGGGTTCCAGAACGGCGTCGACATCGACGGCGTCGATAGCGCGATCGACATCCCCTATGACATACCCCACTTGCATGTCGAATTTGTCCGGGCCGAACCACCGGCGGTACCAACGGGATTCTGGCGCGGCGTCGGCCCCAACAACAATGTGTTCGCGATTGAGTGCTTCATGGACGAGTTGGCGCGGAAAGCCGGCGAGGATCCCGTCGACTTTCGCAGGTCTATGCTCGATAAGCAGCCGCGTTTTCTCGCAGCACTCAATCTGGCAGCGGAGAAGTCCGGCTGGGGCCAGCCGTTGCCGGCTCGCGTCGGACGCGGTGTCAGCGTGCAGCCGTCGTTCGGCAGTTTCATTGCGACCGTGGTGGAAGCGGAAGTCGACGAACTTGGCGAGGTGAAGTTGCGCCGCGTCACCTGCGCGGTCGATACCGGAATTGCCGTCAATCCCGATACTGTCGTGGCGCAGCTCGAAGGCGGGCTGATCTTCGGCCTAACCGCGGCGCTCTATGGCGAGATCACCATCGACAAAGGGCGGGTCCAGCAATCCAACTTCAACGACTACCGCATGCTGCGCATCGACCAGGCGCCGAAGATCGAGGTTCATGTCATCAAGAGCGCCGAGGCGCCCGGCGGCATCGGTGAGACCGGCGCGACCGCTGGACCGCCCGCACTACGCAATGCGATCTATGCCGCGACCGGCGTCGCCCTGCGGCGGCTGCCGATCGATCGCTCCTTGATAGGTGGGAAGAAATCATGATTTCCGCCGCGCGCCGAATTCTATTTGGTGTGGTCGCCATCGCCGCGGTGGTGATTGCCGCAGGAGTTTGGACCCTCAGTGGCCCCGGTCCGACTGCCTTTTCCGGCAGCAACAAGGTGGCGCTGGCGGATTACAAAGCCGCCGATCCTACCGGCGTTCCGGCTTCGATCGCCAAGGCGAGCCTGGTCGAACGCGGCGCCTATCTGGCGCGGGCGGCGGACTGCGTGGCCTGCCACACCTCGGGGGACGGGAAGGAATATGCCGGCGGAACGGCGATCAGGCTGCCGTTCGGCACACTGTATTCAACCAACATCACGCCCGACAAGGAAACCGGCATCGGCGATTACAGCGATCAGGACTTTCTCAACGCAGTCCATCGCGGCATTCGTCGCGACGGCGTGCGGCTCTATCCGGCGATGTCGTACACCTCCTATACCTACATGACCGACGCCGATGTGCTTGCGATCAAGGCTTATCTGTTCAGTCTGCCGCCGGTGCACGCGAAGACCCCTGAAAATACGCTGACCTTCCCCTTTAACCAGCGCTGGGCCATGACCTTCTGGTCGGTGCTGTTCAATCCGGATACTCGCTTCGCGCCCGATTCAGACCGGAGTCCGGAATGGAATAGGGGTGCCTATCTCTCGGAAGCGCTGGCGCATTGTGGCGAGTGTCATACACCACGTAATCTGGCGTTTGCGCTGGACAACCGGAAAAAATTCGCCGGTGCTCTGACCGCGGGCTGGCGCGCCTTCAACATCAGTTCCGACAAGGCCACGGGCATTGGCGGCTGGGGCGACGAGGATGTCGCGACCTATCTTGCGATCGGGCATGCCGATGGTCACGGCACCGCCTCGGGCCCGATGGGCGAGGCGATCGACCGCAGCTTTAGCCAACTGGCGCCGGAAGATATTCGGGCTGTGGTGGCGTATTTGCGAACCGTGCCCTCGATCGCCTCACCCGGCCTGCCGGCGACGCTGGCGCCGCCGGCACCCTCCTCGCACAGGCAGGGCGGCACAGCGGATGCGCGCGGCAAGATGCTGTTCGAAGGCGCCTGTGTCAGTTGCCATGGCTGGACCGGCGAGAGTCCGATCTCATCCTTTGCCACGCTCACCGGTGCATGGGCGGTCAACGATCCCAGCGGAACAAATGTCATCCAGGTAGTGCTTTCCGGCACCAAACGGGTGACGCCGGAACATGCCGTCTCGATGCCGGCGTTCGGGGGCGCTTATTCCGACGCCGAAATCGCAGCTCTTGCCAATTACGTCACTGCGCGCTTTGGAGCCAAGGCATCGCAAGTCACAGCGCAGGACGTGGCGGAGTTGAGGAAACAAACGTTGCGGTAAGGGGGTGGCCGCCGGGACACACTGTACCACGGGACGCGCTGTAATCGGTCAACTGCTCAGCAGGCAAGATATGAACGCGCCGGCGAACGAGCACTCAAATAGATGTGAGCTTAACAGCCAAGTTTCGTCACCTCCTGCCTCTCTCAGTTCATTTGCCATATCCGAATTGGAGTCGTCTATGAACCGGGTACCCGTCGAGCAGAAAAGCTATCAGATGCCGCCGAAGGACGGCATTACCGTCGCACACTTTCTCACCGTCGCCGACGTCGAGCGATCGCTTCGATTTTACGAAACGGTCTTCGGAGGCCGCATTCTGAGTAGAGGCGATAGCAAGGGTGCGCCGGGGTATATCCAGATCGCGAACACGTGGCTCCTTGTTAACCCCGGGGGCGGTCCGACACCGGACAAACCATCGGTAACGCTCAGCGTCCCCGCCAATCCCGATTTAGTCAGCAGCTTTATGAATATCCGCGTTGCCGATATTCAAACCTGCTATGAACTATGGCGAAGCCGAGGAGCTCGAGTTTATCACAGAGCCAAAGGACAAGTACGGCGAGACGCGCTGCTACATTCGCGATCCTGATGGTTATATTATCGAAGTTGGGCAAAGCAAGCCGGGCGTCGCTTACGGCTAAACCGACGAGGTGATCGTATAACCACGCGACTTCCGTTGCTGGCACGAAACGGACCAGTCAGCCCGGTCTGACGAGGTCCGCTCATCGGGGTAGAGCGGACTATCCGCGAATCGCTCACCACTTGTGAGTTTGACCCAACTGAGACATTAGTTCGCCGCCAGAACTGACATCGGGCCTTCAAGTACGTTAGTCTGAGCCAGTACGATGCGCGGTATTCAGTCGTGAGGATCCATCCATCAGAAGGGTCATGTCATGAGCAAACGCGAAAATGAAGCAAGCAAGTTCCGTCCATCGGATAGGCCATTGAACGAATACGAGCAGGAGCAAAAAGCGATGCGCAAAAACCTAGAACGGCTGAAGGCTGAACGACTGGCGAGAGAGGTTGCCAAGTCGAAGGACGGTTAGAAGTCGGAACTCTGTAGCGGCGGGCCGGGCGGCCTCGGTAATTCCCCTATCCCCGGTCGGGGCCGCTTTCGGTTTCTTTGCCTTTAAAGTCGCATCTTCGTTCCCACATTATTTGAGAGGGCACCGGAGGCTAAGATGAAATCAGAGTTCTTCAGCATGTTCGGAATACCACCCACCGAATGCGAAATCGAAGCCCGCAAAGATGAATTGGGTGTGCCGCGACTGTGGTTTCGATCAACGGGAAATCCGCTCGTCGGCTTGGATTTGACTGGTGCTACCCAGCTTCAGCATTTGTTGACTGATGCCGGCGAAGCCAATCAGGCGAACGAGATTGGTCAACACATCGCCAAAGCGCAGCACCTTCGATAATTGTTTTTCAGGGGTGATCCTGCAGATAGCAGTCAGCCCGAGGGGGTTGAATTGCCTTTAGGGCCTCGGGGCATTACGCAACTTCTCCTGGGCCGCCTTATATTCGTCTTCGAGGGGAAGTTTGTCGAAATCGGGCTTGTAGCCGTTCTTCTCGTCGACCTAGTATCGGGATGGAAACGCCGTCGTATTCAACCTGAGCCGACTGATCTGGTGTTTTAAATAATCCGGTGGGCATGATGCCAGCCCTCCTTGCTTTGGCTTAAGCATATCACGAGGACCTTGATCGCCCCGGCTCACCCAAACAAAAAGACCGCCGGAGACCGACGGTCCTTTCGTTACAGTTGGGGTTGATGCGCTCGACTTTGCTCTAGCCTTAGACAGTGGCCGCTATGGGTCTCTTATGTCTCTTGTTGGTGCTAGCCGGTGCGAGAACCTATCGATCAAACCTAACCTTCCTAAAACTGGGCGCGGCTGAAGGAAGATCAAGTGAGGGATGCTGACCTAGCCCGTGCCATCCGCGCGGCCAAACCTATGTCTGCCTTGGCTGATCTGCGCGGTTTTGCCCCCAATCGTCGCGCAGCGTCGGGCGGCCCTGGGCCTCGCTGATACCGCAGGGCGATGTCCGCTTCTCTAATCGGCCCTTCGGGGTCAAGCACTTTCGGACTATCCATCAATGCGGTGTCGATGTCGGTCGCGGGCTCGTGCTTCTCTTCGGAATCGGCACCGGGGCCTTTCCATCATGGGATTCGAGACGGGGCGGAACAATCTTTTGGTCGGCGTTGCCGTTGAGGAACGGCAGGTCCAAGCGGACATACGAACTCACCTCGTCCATCGTCCCGCGAGGGACATCTTTCCACCACTCGGCGGAGCTCGAAGTTTTCTCCTATCGGGTTTGATCCTGAACGTTTTTCATGCTGCTGCCGCGGCTTGCTCCCGGGTCCACCGGAACTCGGTGCCGTCAACCCATATTCGGTGCATGATCACGGCCAACCGACGAGCCAGGGCCACGATCGCCTTTTTCATCCCGCGGCGCCTGGCGATCTGCATGGCCCACGCCTTGAGCCAGGACCATTTTTTTGAATGCATCATGCTCTGAGCTGCTTCGTAGAGCATCGTGCGCATCATCTCATCGCCACAGCGCGATATTTTGCCGCTCCAATCGATCTCACCCGATTGATACCTGGAGCAAGTCAGCCCAAACACCGCCCCGACTGACTTGGATTTGCGGAACCGGGCAGGCACATCGACGGTGGCGCGATAGGTCAGCGCCACCACGGGGCCGACACCCGGGGTCGTCATCAGGCGCCGGCATACCTCATCCTCCCGGACGATAGCCAGCAAGCGGCGGTGCAGGATGACGATCTGTTCACGAAGCACCCGCCGGACGATGAGCAGCGGTTCCGCCAGTACCGCCAAGTCGGGGATATTCTCGACAAGCTCCTGGATGCGGGCCTCGAACCTCACCTTGCCAACCATTCCGACCTTGAGGCCGAAGTTGCGCAAAGTACCTCGCAGATCGTTCTCGATGGCGATGGCCTTCGACTGCAGAAGCTTGCGATGGGTCAGCAGCATTCGCAGTTTCTGACTGCGGAGCGTCTTCACATGCACCGGGCGGTACAGTCCCACCCGGATCATCTGTGCGATGCCACGTGCGTCATTGCGGTCGGTCTTGTTGATCTGCGCCTTCAGTACCGCCTGCATGTGCCGCGTCTCGACACAGATCACCGGTAACTCGGATTCCGCGAGAGCGCTGAACAGCCATTGCGACAGCGGTCCGGCTTCCAGTCCGATCCGCTTGAAGCGGTAAGTCGGGTTCCCCAGAACCTTCAACAGGGCAGCAGGTTCGCTCGCTACCTTCACTTCCTTCACGATCCTGCCCGTGTCGTCCACAATGCAGATGCTGGTCTCCTTGACCGATACGTCCAATCCACCAAAATGGTCCATGCTGCGCTTCTCCTTCTGATGCTTGAGGCCGTCTCCACGGACCTCGTTTTCACCATCAGCCTGAAGCGCAGCACCCAAAATCTTCAGCTATCCACAAGCTGGGCCGGCCGATTACACCATCTTTCGGGGTGCCGGTTCAAAATGCGCTTGATATGGACATGAGCAGCGTTCGTGGCCTTATCCAACGCTTCGGAGTTCACTTTCCGGGAGGACCGCCGCCGGTGCCGCGCTGATTTAGCTTTAGGGGCGGTAAAGTCTTCTCCGTTTAAGTCGGCGGTGACGACGCCCGATCAGAAGTTTGGCCGCAAAAAGCGCGGCGACTTCCAAGTTTGGCACTTAGCGGACGATGCAGTCAGGCCGCCGGATGTCTGCTTTGAGCCGTAGACCGGATGTTGGCGGCGGTCAGCTCGACTTCTGTTTATGACCCAGGCCGTGTAGAAACGTTTTTCGTCTCCCAAAAACTGCACGTAACCGGGCGCGATGGGGCCTCTCGACGCGACCGTCTGAGCTTATTTTTGCTGTATCGAGTCAGGATTTAACCTGGCGCAACCTGGGGCCGCGCTGGGCGAGATGAACGGTCACAAAACGCGTACAACATGACACGCTGCTCATGTCCGGATCGCCGCGAGGAACGGTTTGATACCGACGATGTTCATCACGCGCGTGAGGTTGTAGGCGAGCACGTGCAGCGCCATCTCAGTCGCCACCTTCAGCAGCGTCTTCATCAGAAAGTGCGTCGCCCCCATCCGCATCTTCAGGGTGGCGAACGGATGCTCGACGGTTTCGCGGCGCACACGCATGGCTTGCGGGTTCTGATCGAGCCGCGTCTGCGCGGCCTCGACGACGTGTTCGTATTCCCAGCGTTTGATGCGGCGCTCGTTGGACGTTGTGCACTGATCCTTGAACGGGCATGTGCGGCACGCCTTCGTCCAGTAAATCCGCATTTTCTGGCCATCTTCATCAGCGGTGAAGTGGTGCGCCAGCTTCTCGCCGGCCGGGCAGCGATAGACATCGTCCTTGGCCAAATAAACAAAATCAGGTTTACCAAAGCGGCCTGCCGACTTGGCGCCCGAAGTTTGCGGCTTGGGCAGCGTGACCGCGACGCCGGCCTGTTCGCAGGCCAGGATTTCCTCACCTTTGAAGTAACCCCGATCCGCAACGACGTCCAAGTTATCGCTGTGCAGCGCGGCTTTCGCCGCCTGCGCCATCGTCGCCAGTTGCGATCTATCGGTGCCGATGTTGGTGACCTCGTGCGCGACAATCAGATGGTTCGTGGTGTCGACCGCACTTTGCACATTGTAAGCGACCATGCCTGAGCCGCGCCCGCTCGTTGCCATCGAACGGCAATCGGGATCGGTCAGCGATATTTGCTTGTCGGGCGAGGCGAGCAATGCCTTTTCAATCGCGGCCAGCCGCTTCACTTCTTCTTCAAGCTTCGAAAGCTTTTCCTTAAGCCGCGTCTTGGTCAACAGCACCGCTTCCGACGGGCCTTCTCCTGCGGCAGTCCGGCGGTCGGCGGTGTCGAGTTGGCTCATGTAGCGCGCCACGCTCTCTTCGATCTGCTTCTGGCGGCGTTTGATTTTGCCCTGCGTGAAGTTGTTGTCGCGACTGTTCACGGCCTTGAACTTGCTCCCGTCGACGGCAACGCTGGCTTTCGCCAGCAGACCCATCTTGCGGCACAACTCGACGAATTGCGCGCAAACTTTCCTGATCGCGGGACCATTGTCCTTGCGGAAGTCGGCGATGGTTTTGTGATCCGGAACGAGCCGCCCGGTCAGCCACATCACTTCCAGATTGCGGCCAGCCTCACGCTCCAGCCGCCGGCTCGATTGGACCCGGTTGAGATAACCGTAGATGTAAAGCTTGAGCATCGGCGAAGGATGATACGCAGGCCGGCCGGTCGCTGCCGGATCGACGCCGTCAAACCCCAGGTCGCGGAGTTCCAGCGCATCGACGAACACATCGACCGCCCGAACAGGATTGCTTTCGTCGACCCAATCCTCAAGGCATTCTGGCAGCAACGTCGCCTGCCCGCGATCCAGTCCCGCCACAAAGCCTGGCATCAAATCTCCCGCCGATTCAGTAGGGGATCATGGCATGGGAAGAGTTTTCACACAGCCTGGACCCGAAGCCGACCTGTGTTGTTGGCGCGGCGGCCGGTCGGAAATCGGGTGGATCGATCTGCGTGAAATCCTATCGTGGGCCGGCGCACATAGGAGCACGACATGCACAAATTTCATTCTATCGCAGCTCTTTGTGGAGATGGCCTCCGGCCGGAACTGCGAGAGCTGTTCGAACGGCTGGCGATTGATCCTCACTCTGGGCTGCACATCCGTCCCGATGGCATGGTCCAAGCCGGCCCAAATCCCGTCTCCAAGGCGTCCACTCGAACTGAAAACAGAAACAGAGGAATTAGCTACATGTCGAAGGAAAGTGACAACAAGGAGATCGTGGGTCGCTGGTTTACAGACTTTTGGGGGGCGACCTGCAACCTGAATATCGTGGACGAACTCGCAGCGCCGGACATGCTGTTGCAGTATTCGCTTCACGAACCTCGTCGTGGCCGCGACGACATCAAAGCCTTCATGACCGACTTTCGAAAGGCGTTTCCGGACCTCAACTTCTGGGGTGCCGCTGACCTGATCGCGGAAGGCGATTACGTCGTTGGACGCTGGGAAGGTGGTGGCACGCACACCGGCCCCGCCTTCGGCCACTTTTTGGCGGGATCACTGCCTGCCAACACGGGGCGCAAGATGAAGTTCACCGGTACGACCGTCCTGAAGCTCAAGGATGCAAGATTGTTGAGGAGATCGGCCTCGATGATGGTGTGGCGGCCTTGACACAGCTTGGACTTATCAAGACTGCCGCATAGGCGGATTTCTAAATGCGACGAACAGCGGGCTGGCCTTCTCCGGAGGGCCGGCCCTACGTCCGCCTCTGGGGCACAAAACCGACATGGCGCGATGTCTGATTTGAGTCCGTTGTTGAATGAAGTTCGGAAGTGAAAACGACATCCCCGGATCGGTAAATCGTGCAGTGGATGGTGCGATCAATGCAGTCCGACTATCAGCCACATCGCTGATCGAGCACTGTTTGCGACGGGCACAAGGACGGTTCGGCGGCCATTGACCCACTCGGCGGTCAGGACGGTCGTGGGAGCCGCGGCGCGCGCGTCAATCCACGCACGCAACTCTTCCTGACCAGGTCAAGGTCGCGGTCCGCAGGGCCGGCGGCAACCCTAACCGGATCAACGGTTCGGCGAGCGGCCGGGAAGGGAAGATCAGCGGCCGGTTCAATGCAAGGGCCGGGGTGCGAAGGTCGTGGCCCAGTGGCCCATGATCGCGAGCAGATCGGCGGTTGCGCCGTTCCCAGCCGAAGCTGGACAGCGCGAAACTATTTTGGAAGGTCAGCAAGAGCGTTGCCAACTAGTCGCGCGTGCGATGTTCGCCTAGCTCGTATTCTTAACCGCCTGAGCCAACATCTCATAGAGTTCCTGCTGGCTGTACTCCTCGCGCTTGGCTGGCTTGTGGGCCCGGCGCATGGGCCGTGAGCGCTTTGCATCGGAAGATTTCGTCGAGCGCGCCGGAAGGATCATCGGCTTGCTCGTCGGCGGTTTGTGCGCTCGTCTCAATCCAAGCCGCTGCAACTTGGCGGTCACGGCGCTTCGACTGCAGTCCAGCCGTTCGGCAATCTGACCGGCGCTCTGACCGCGAGACCAAAGCCGCTTGAGCAGTTCAATGTTTTCCGAATTCCACATCGCGATGCTCGTTCACCAAGTCATAATAGCCGGTGTCGAGCGCCGACGCAAACGCGAGCGCGATGCTCACGCTGCTCGTCTCCCCTTGCGTTCTTCAACGCACCGTTTTGATACACCGATGCAGCACTTTGCCGCCGGCATCGTTCGGCGTGTTCGGCTCTGGAGCCATTCGCTCCCCAAACGCGCGTCTCGGAGCGGCAAGCCCGCATCCGTGGTCCACACCAGGCCAACGCAACACTGGAAAACTAACTTTGGCTAGTGATCGCCGGTAGGGTCTTCGTCTATCCTGCCTCCATGCTGGATGAGGAATTCAGGAAACAACGGGCGAGCCTGGTTCGCGATCTCGCAAACCGCGCCGATCCCTTTATCAAGAAGCGGCTGCTGGCCCTTGCGTCGAGATACGAGGACACAAAAACCAGGCCGCCGCTCGTTTCGCTCGACGACCAGGATCGTTCTCGCCGCCAGAAGGGCGGCGGTAGTTCCGGCTGACGATTTAGGCCGAATCAACGCTGACGCTGCTGGGCGACAAGAACCGAACGGCACGCTCGCCGGGTTTCAGGCGAGGCGCTGACGTTCAGGCTGCCTTTTCGCCGGTCGCCGGCATGGACAGCGAGAATTGCTTTTCCAGCCCGGAGACCGGCAGCGGGCGGCCAAGGTCATAGCTCAGCGCGCTGAAGCTTTGCCCAATACAGGCCGCGACGCGCTGACGCAGTCTGCGCATTCGCCGCGCCTTCAACGGTCCATTCATTGTCTGCGGGCGCCAGAATGCATGCGTTGCCCGGCGTCTTGGACCCGTTTGTCCGCGGACTCGCCGAATGTGACGCCGCGCACATCATCTTCCATCGCGTGTTCGTAAGGTGCTGCCGTCAGGCGGAAAACGGCGACTCCCATTATCGCGTCCATCAATTTCCGTCTGTTGATGGCGATCACAGGAACGATTGATGAAGAGGAACGACAGATGAAGAAGACAGCTTTGATTGTTGCCGCGGTTGCGGCGCTCGCCGCCGCTTCGGTCAGCGCACCCGCACAAGCCTATGAGTTCACCGTGGCCGATGGTATTGCCGCTGCGGCGGCTGCAGCCAACATCGCGGCGGATCGCTACTATAATTCAGACGACTGCACCTATGGCTGCACGGTGTACTATCACCGCTGGCACCGCCACTCCTATCATCACTACTACTACCATCGTCACTACGACTATTGATGATGGTGGCGCGACGGCTCGGGGGAACCACAACCCCGAGCCGGCCGTGCATATCCGCGTCAGCCTGCTTGCCAATCTCGCCGCCTTCACCCACAATTCCCAGCTTCAACGCTTCAGGGGGATTTATGCGCGTCGTCCGGTCCAGGGGTCTTACGTTCGGTGTGATGATCGCAACCGCGTTGTGCTGTTCGCTGTTGTCGACGGCGGCGCGGGCTTATACTCCTGAGGAGCAGCAGGCCTGCAGCGGCGATGCCATGAGGCTTTGCGGCCCTGAAATTCCTGATGTCGATCGTATCACCGCCTGCATGATCGCACGCAAGGACGAACTGTCGCCGGGCTGCCGGGTGTTTTTCCGTTCGGAGCCGGTCGCCGATACCGGCGCGCCGATGAACATTCGTCCCACTGCGCGCAAGCATGGGTCGAAGCCGCGCAACAAGAAGCCGGCCGCAAACTGACAGGTTTACTGCGGCGTGAGACCATGCAGCATAGCCGGTCCACTGCATCGATATTCCGATCATCGTTTCCCGACCTTGACGCTCACTGCTTCACGTGCCGACGGCTTTCGGTCGCGCGAGGGTGTGCCTGGAAATGATGAAATTGCGGTCGTCCTCCAGCGCGTGCCTCTCCTGACAGCACTTTTTCGTCGCGCCGGACTCGTTTTGTTCGCGAGCGTTGATGTTTCTCTGCAAAAGCCCGCCGGCGCCGGTGCACGGGTAGGACAGCAAGGGGAAAAATCGAGTCGCGAGACGAACCGAATGCCCCGATGACTCTTCCAAACGCCATTCGACCGCTCGCTGACTCGATTTTGGCCGGCGTTCCGGCCACGGTGTGACTCAAAAGCCCGCGCCAAGGATAAATTGGTGGCTTCATGGCGATTTAGACAAATTTTTCTTTAACGAATCACCGTGCTGATTCATTTTCGCCATCTGGGGTCAATCTGGAGGCGAGTATGAACGTTATTGTTTTCGCATCGCGTAAGGGCGGCTCGGGGAAAAGTACCCTGGCAGCTCATCTCGCGGCGCATGTCCATAAGTCAACAAAACCGTGTCTGCTTGTCGATGCCGATCCGCAGGGTTCATTGACCCTGTGGCACAAGCTGCGCGGCACCAACGAGCCGGCAATCAAGGCCGCCGTCAATTCTGTCACCGGCATTGTTGCCGCCGCCAAACGCGATGGTATCGAGTGGGTATTTATCGACACGCCGCCGAACACGTCGGCCGTCGTGGAGGACGCCATCAAGAACGCCACGATGGTGATCATTCCGGCCCGGCCCGGAGTGTTCGACGTCAACGCCGTGCAGGACACCATTCAGACCTGCCGCGCCGCACGCAAGCCCTATGCGGTCGTGATCAACGGCGCGCCGGCGCGCCGCGATGACGCCGAAAGCCCGATCGTTACCATCGCACGCGAGGCTCTGGCCAAATTCCGTGCGCCGGTGTGGGGTGGCCAGATCACCAACCGCGCCGATCTCCTGATGGCGCTGGGCAAAGGCGAGGGAGCTCGCGAATATTACGCCGAAGGCCGGGCAGCGGCCGAGATCGGCAAGCTGTGGGCGGCGATCGAACGCTCGGTGAAGGCGATCCGAGGCTCGGTATCGTCAAGCGGCGCGATGCATAAGCAGGCGGCTTAAGTCAGCCGCACTGCAAGATCTGACAAAAAACGCGCCGGCTCAGCGCGTTTTTCGTTGTGTGCCCGGTCGGCAACGAAGGATAGTAGCGGTCACAACAAAGGGGCAGGCCCGTTCAACCAGCCCTCTGTAAGCTGACAGCGACGCGCGGATGTCCCGCGCGTTTTTTTAGTTGACCATCAGCACATAGAATACCACGACCGGCGACAGGCTCAGGATCACCGACCAGACGCCGAGCGCCCAGAGAATGTCCTGCGTGCTAAATCCCTGTTTCTCAGGGAATGGATGGTTTTGACCGTTCACGACGCGCCCCCGCGCTTTTTTATTGTTATGCGGGCGACGATACACGACGAACTTTAAAAACCCCGCCGCGGTTTCGCTCGCATTTGAACACAGGCGCTACCGCCTGTTAACGACGATTTGCGTCCTTGTGCGCGATCTGTCAGTTCGCCATCAGCACGTGCAAGGCCAGCACCGGCGACAGCCCCAGCACCGCGGCCCACAGGCCGAACGATGAGACCAGCAGGAAATCCTGGATTCTCTGCACGCGCGGGCATGCCGGATAGCGCAAATTCGGTTTGGCTTGATTGGTCATTGTGTCCCCCCGTTCTGGCGTGGGGCTTCAATAAGCCTCGACCTTTAAAGTTACCGTCGCTACTTGCCTGGGATTTTGCCAGCGGCCGTCACCCGGCATTAACCACAGATGCCTCGGGTGTCCTGGGGACGCGATTTCAGCGATCGACGCGGCTGACCACCGCCATCAGTTCCGCAATCTTGCGGCGTTGATCGGCCTTGTCGCCGGAAGTGATTGCGTGCTCGACGCAATGGGCGACATGGTCGCGCAGGATTTCTTCCTCGACGCGACGCAGCGCGCTCTTTGCCGCGGCGATCTGGGTCACCACGTCGATGCAATAGCGGTCGTCCTCGACCATGCCGGCAAGTCCGCGGATCTGGCCTTCAATTCGTTTCAACCGTTTCAGGCAGGAGGTCTTGATCTCGGTGCGCATGTGCTTCATATACCCCCATGGGGTATATGGTTCAAGGGCCGGGAGAGTAGAGCGTGACGGCGACAGAACATTCTCACGGGCACAGCCATAGCCACACTCATGGTCGCGACCGCGATTCCAGGCGCGGCACGCATGCCGGCTGCGGATATAATCGCGCGGAAAGCAACGCTGCGACGCTCGAACTCGCGACCGATCCCGTCTGCGGCATGAAAGTCGATCCGGCGAGCGCCAAGCATCGCCTTTCGCACGAAGGCCAGGACTACTTCTTCTGTTGCGCGCGCTGCCGCGAACGCTTTGCGGCCGAGCCCGCCAAATACCTCGCGCCGCGCCAGCCCGAACCGCCGGCACCAGCCGGCACGACCTACATTTGTCCGATGCATCCCGAGGTGCGGCAGATCGGCCCGGGCGCCTGTCCGATCTGCGGTATGGCGCTGGAGCCCGAACAGATCTCGCTGGACGATGCGCCCGATCCCGAACTGATCGACATGACCAGGCGATTGCAGATCGCGCTCGTGCTGACCGCCCCGGTGTTCGCTCTCGAAATGAGTGGCCATCTCGGGTGGCATCCATTGCCGTCCAATTGGGCAAACTGGATTTCGCTGGTGCTGGCAACGCCGGTGGTGCTGTGGGCCGGTGCGCCGTTCTTCGTCCGCGGCTGGCGCTCGCTGGTCAGCCGTAATCTCAACATGTTCACGCTGATCGCGATCGGTACCGGGGTGGCCTGGCTCTACAGCATCGTCGGCACGCTGGCGCCGCAGTTGTTTCCGGCCGCCTTCCGCGACATCCACGGCGCGGTCGCGGTATACTTCGAGGCCGCCGCCGTCATCACGGTACTGGTGCTGCTGGGGCAGGTCCTGGAATTGCGGGCGCGCGAGCGCACCTCGGGTGCGATCCGGGCGCTGCTTGGTCTGGCGCCGAAAACCGCGCGGCGCATCACCGCGGATGGCGAGGAAGATGTCGCGATCGAGACCATTGCGGTCGGCGATCGCTTGCGGGTGCGTCCCGGTGAGACGATTCCGGTCGACGGCATCGTCACCGAGGGAAACTCCTTCGTCGACGAATTCATGGTCACCGGCGAATCGATGCCGGTGGCAAAGGCGGAAGGCGCGAAGGCAATTGGTGGCACGGTCAACCAGAGCGGCGGTCTGGTGCTGCGCGCCGATAAAGTCGGCCGCGACACCATGCTGGCGCGGATCGTCGATCTCGTCGCCAAAGCGCAGCGTTCGCGGGCGCCGATCCAGCGTCTTGCCGACCAGGTCGCGGGCTGGTTCGTTCCCGCCGTGATCGCTGTGGCGCTTGTCGCCTTCGCAGCCTGGATGACGTTCGGGCCGGAGCCACGCTTGACGTTCGCGCTGGTCGCGGCGGTGACGGTGCTGATCATCGCCTGCCCCTGCGCGCTTGGGCTCGCCACGCCGATGTCGATCATGGTCGGCGTCGGCCGCGGCGCCCAATCGGGAATCCTGATCCGCGACGCGCAGGCGCTGGAGTGTCTGCAGCGCATCGACACGCTGGTGATCGACAAGACCGGCACGTTGACCGAGGGTAAGCCGAAGGTTGTCGACATCGTCCCGGCTGAAGGCGTGCAAGAAAACGCGCTGCTGCAATTGGCGGCCAGTGTCGAACGCGGCAGTGAGCATCCGCTCGGTCAAGCAATCCTCGATGCCTGCAAGGCGCGCAAACTCGACCTGTTTGCGGTTGCCGATTTCGCCTCGCACGCGGGCAAGGGTGCGACCGGGACCGTCGACGGCCGGAAAATCGCGCTCGGCAATGCCGCGTTGATGACCGAGCTGCAGGTCGCAACGGAACTGCTCGACGGTGCCGCGGAGGCCGCGCGGCAACAGGGCGCCACCGCGATCTATATCGCGATCGGTGGTCGCATCGCCGGGATCATCGCGATTGCCGATCCGATAAAGCCGTCCGCACAGCCGGCGCTTGCGGCGTTGCGCGCCGAGGGCCTGCGCATCTTGATGCTCACCGGCGATAACCTCACCACGGCGCAAGCGGTGGCCAACACAACTGGAATCGACGAGGTTGAGGCGGGCGTGTTGCCAGAGCGCAAAAGCGAGGTCGTGCAGCGGCTGCGCGATCAGGGTCGCCGGGTCGCGATGGTCGGCGACGGCGTCAACGACGCGCCGGCTTTGGCTGCAGCCGATGTCGGCATCGCCATGGGTGGCGGCACCGATGTGGCAATCGAGAGCGCTGGCGTGACGCTTCTGACCGGCGACCTCGCCGGGCTGCTGCGGGCGCGGCGATTGTCGGTCGCGGTCATGCACAACATCCGGCAGAACCTCGCCTTCGCGTTCCTCTATAACGCCGCCGGCGTGCCGATCGCGGCCGGCGTGCTCTATCCCGCGTTCGGCATCCTGCTGTCGCCAATGATCGGCGCGGCCGCGATGGCGCTTTCCTCCGTCAGCGTGATCGGCAATGCCTTGCGGCTGGCGTACGCTAAGCTTGATTGACGCTGCGCTCTCTCTCACCTTCTTCATGGGCGAGTCTTTCCTTACCTCGCCCGGCGCGCGGAGGTTGCCGCCTCCTGCGGCAGGTTTGTCAATGCGGGCTCACGCGCGCGAACGCTCGGTGTAACCCGCCGACTATATCGTAGCGAAGTTATCAGCGGCAACATGGTAGGGAAGGGGATGGTAGGTCGGCGAAAAAAGCCGGGCTCAATGAGCCCGGCTTGAGGCATTGGCCACGTGAGGCCGACACAATCACCTTCCAAGAGGGATTACTGAGCGTCCGCGCCACTGGAGGAGGGGGACAAATGCGCAACGCGAATGCTCAGCGTTTACGGACTATGATCCTCGCCGGCCTCGCGCGGCAACCACCCCGCTCGCATGTCAGTCATGCGGAGTACGCGGGTTGTTATTCGATAATCAGGAAGGCCAGCGCTGCGCCTTGCTCACCACGAAGTCGCGGAACACCTGCACTCGCGCGACGGTTTTCAGCTCTTCGGGATAGACGAAATAGGTGTCGAGCTGGATCGAGTTCGATTCACCGAACAACTGCACCAGACGATTGTTTTCCTCGACCAGATAGTCCGGGAGCGCGGCAATGCCGAGGCCCTGCTGGCAGGCGCGCACCAGACCAAGGATGTTGTTGACCTTGAAATAGGACTCACGCGGGCCGGTGCCGTTGCGGCCGGCTTCGATCAACCAGTTGCGGTTCTGCAGATGCGGGGCGACCTGGCCGTCGCTCAGCGTGATGATGCGGTGGGCATCGAGTTCGTCGAGCGTGCGCGGCGTGCCGAAGCGCTTGACATATTCCGGCGAGCAATAGGCGTGAAAACCCATCGCGAACAGCTTGCGCTGGATCAGATCCGGCTGGGTCGGCTTGCGGGTGCGGATGGCGACGTCGGCCTCGCGCATCGACAGATCGAGCTCCTCGTCGGTCACGATCAGCGCAATCCGGATCTCCGGATAAAGTGCCGTGAATTCGCCAAGCCGCGGAATCAGCCAGTTGATGCCGACGCCAGGCGTGGTGGTGATCTTGAGGTCGCCGCCCGGCCGCTCGCGGCTGTCGGTCAACTTGGCGCGCGCCGCCTGCAACTGCATGAACACGTCGTGCGCGGTGCGGAACAGAAGATCGCCCTGCTCGGTGAGGATCAGGCCGCGAGCATGGCGGTGAAACAGCGATACCGATAGTTCCTGCTCCAGCGCGCTGACCTGGCGGGATACCGCCGACTGCGACAGGCCGAGCTGCTCGCCGGCATGCGTGAAGCTGCCCGCTTCCGCCGCAGCGTGAAATACCTTCAGCTTGTCCCAATCCATGTCGGTGAATCCGTCGCGGGTTCGGGCCATGATCACTCCGCCGCGGCGCGATCGCTGGCGCGAAGCGCCAGAAATCGTTCGGCCTCAAGTGCTGCCATGCAGCCCAACCCGGCGGCTGTGACCGCTTGGCGGTAGGTCTCGTCGGCGACATCGCCGGCGGCGAACAGGCCAGGCACCGAGGTCGCGGTCGAGTTCGGCGCGACCTCGACATATCCGGAGGGTTTCAGCTTGATCTGGCCGACAACAAGGTCGGTCGCCGGCGCGTGACCGATCGCGATGAAGACGCCGTCGGCAGGCAGCTCCGTCAGCAAGCCGGTCTTGACGTTCTTGAGGCGAACATGGGTGACCTTGGCCGGATTCTCGGCGCCGCAGATTTCGTCGAGCGCACTGTCCCAGACCACCTTGACCTTGGGATGCTTGAACAGGCGGTCCTGCAGGATGCGCTCGGCGCGGAAATGGTCACGACGATGCACGATCGTCACTTGCGAAGCGAAATTGGTCAGGAACAGCGCTTCCTCGACCGCGGTATTGCCACCGCCGACCACGATCACTTCCTTGCCGCGATAGAAAAACCCGTCGCAGGTCGCGCAAGCCGAAACGCCAAAGCCCTTGAACTTTTCTTCCGAGGGCATGCCGAGCCAGCGCGCCTGCGCACCGGTGGCAAGAATGACGGTTTCCGCGAGATAAACGTCGCCACTGTCGCAGGTCAGGCGGAACGGCCGTTGTCCGAGTTCAAGCTTGATAACCAGATCGGTAACGATTTTGGTGCCGACGTGGGCCGCCTGTTTTTCCATCTGCTCCATCAGCCACGGACCCTGAATGACGTCCGCGAAACCCGGATAGTTTTCCACATCGGTGGTGATGGTAAGCTGGCCGCCGGGCTGGATGCCCTGGATCAGAACAGGTTCGAGCATGGCGCGGGCGGCATAGATCGCCGCTGTGTAGCCGGCCGGGCCGGAACCGATGATGACGACCTTGGCATGAATGGGGGCAGGCATACGGTAGATTCCTCGATCCCTCTCGTAAGGGAATTGGTCTGCGGGCGGAAAGCGACGTGAAAAGCCGGCAGCAACACCGAAAATATCAAATTCAAGTCTAGGACATCTGGACAGCTATGCAAGAATTGCAATCCATATCGGCAGATTTTCCCCCCAGCCAGCTTTAAATGTCGCAGCGCACGCGCAATAAAATTGCGCAAGGTGCGTCCGCTGCGCTAAGAGTGTTGCCAGCCCTTCCCGCCAGGGCTGTCTGCCCAGGAGCTGGATCCGCGTGTCGAAAAACCTTGACGAAATTGACCTTAAAATTCTGAGCGAAATCCAGGCCGACGGCCGAATCACCAATGTCGAACTGGCGAAACGCGTAGGTATTTCGCCGCCGCCCTGCCTGCGCCGGGTCCGGACGCTGGAGGAGGCAGGCTATATCCAGGGCTATCGCGGATTACTGGATCCGCGTCGGCTGGGATTTGACGTCACGGTATTCGCCTCGGTGCATCTGTCCAGTCAGGCTGACGCCGATCTGCGCGCCTTCGAGGAATTCGTGCGCGCGGAACCGCTGGTGCGGGAATGCTGGATGCTATCGGGCGAAGTCGATTTCATTCTCAAATGCGTCGCGCCCGACATGGCGACATTTCAGGATTTCGTGACCCATCTCACCGCGGCCCCACATGTGCGAAATGTCAGGACATCGCTGGTGCTGCACAACTCGAAATACGAGGCGGCCGTGCCGTTGGATCTGAAGGCGGTGGGGTAGACGTCGCTCGCGGGTCAGCTATGACACAGAGCTAACGTTCGTCATGCCCGGCCTTGTGCCGGGCACCCACGTATTCCTTTTCGAATGCAAGACATGGATGGCCGGGACATAGGCGAGCGGAAGCGACGCCGTCCTTCAGACGGCTATGCCCGGCCAGACGAATCAGAGTTTTCACGTCTTGCTGCGCATCCCGTCGACGCCATACGGTCCGCCGCCGGCGCAGCAGATGTAGAGGCAGCAGAAGCAAAACATGATAGCGTTCTCGCCGCCGTTCAGGATCGGAATGAAGCCGCGCGGAAAGTGCGCGATGAAATAAGCGAACGCCATTTCACCGCACAGAATGAAGGCCACGATCCGCGAACAGAAGCCGAGGATCAGGAGGCCGCCCAGCACGAGTTCGATCATGCCCGCGCACCAGATCAGGGAAAACGGCGCCACCATGTCGAATGGCGGGCACAATCGGATATTTCAGCACTTTGGCCACGCCGAATTGAAACAGCAGCAGGCCGGTGATGATCCGGAGAATGCTGAGGGCGGCCGGTTGGAAGCGCCCAAGCACGGCATTGATCTGATCCATGGTCCGGCTCCTCACGCCCGTTTCATGGCGGCGTCGACGCTCCATGGGCCGGCGCCCGCGGTCGACAGATAAAGACAGGCGAAGCAGAAGATGATCGCCAGCGTGCCGCCGTTGATCAGCGGGAAGAAACTCTTGGGCGCGTGCGCGATGAAGTAAGCGAATGCCATCTCGCCGGAGACAATGAACGCAACCGGCTGCGTCAAAAAGCCGATGATCAGCAGCGCACCGCCGATCAGTTCGATGAAGCCTGCGGCGCCGATCAGTGAAAACGGGCTAAGATTGGCAAAGCTCGCCACCGCCGGAAAGCCAAGCAGCTTGGCCATGCCGTGCTGAATGATCATCAGCCCTGTAATGATGCGCAAGACGCTCAGGGCGCGGGGCGCCCACGCCGTCAACGGTTCCATCATGATCGTGCCCCAAGTTCCAACCCGCCCAATTGCTAATGTCGTGCCGCGAGGAGGGTTCGCTGATCCGATTGGAATAATGCCGCGAGCCACCTTGGAATAGTGCTGCGGACGAGGTGTTGCCCCGCGCGCAATGCATGAGAGCCTGAAACATGGACCGGCTCGGAAATCGCGGGACGTTCGCTGCGGAACCAAAGCAAACGCCGGGAAACATCCCGGCCTTTTGTTCCCCTGTCGTTTGAAGCGCTTCTAGCGCCATTCCACCTTGGTGATTTCGTAGGCCTTGGCGCCGCCGGGCGCCACGACTTCCACCGAGGTTCCCTTCTTCTTGCCGATCAGCGCCCGCGCCAGCGGCGAGGTGATCGAAATGCGGCCCTTTTTGGCGTCGGCTTCCGGCTCGCCGACGATCTGCCACACCGTCTTCTTGTCGGTGTCTTCGTCGACCAGGGTGACGGTGGCGCCAAATTTGATGGTGTCGCCGGAAAGCTTGCTGATGTCGATGATGTCGGCGCGCGCCAGCTTGTCCTCAAGCTCGGCGATGCGGGTCTCATTGTGAGACTGCTCTTCCTTGGCGGCGTGATATTCGGCGTTTTCCGACAGGTCGCCATGCGAGCGCGCCTCGGCGATATGCTCGATGATGCGCGGACGATCCACCGACTGGCGCTTCTTCAACTCGTCCTCAAGGGCGGCATAGCCGCCCGCGGTCATCGGGACCTTTTCCATCATCTTCTCTGTCCTTCAACTTCATGCGGACCGAATCGCGGCACGCACAAATGCCGAAACGCAATACAATCATGGCTGGCAAGTTCCAGTCACGACGGCTTTAACTGCCGATCAATTGCCGGACCCCAGGACCAGCCAACGATTAGCTTTCGGAAAAGTAACTCTGCAGGGTGCGGACCTCAAGGTCCCCGCCCAGATAGGCCCGGATGCCCTGTGCGGCCGCCACGGCACCCGAAAGAGTGGTGTAATATGGTACTTTATGCAAGAGGGCAGCGCGTCGCAAAGAGCGGCTGTCGGCCAGCGCCTGGGGGCCCTCGGTGGTGTTAAAGACCAGCTGGATGTCGCCGTTGGTAATGGCATCGACAATATGAGGTCGGCCTTCCAGCACCTTGTTTACCTTTTCCGTCGGTACGCCGCTATCGGCAAGGAAACGCTGCGTGCCGGAGGTAGCCATCACCTTGAAGCCAAGCGAGAATAACAGCCGCACCGCCTCGACGATCCGGGTCTTGTCGATCTCGCGGACCGACACGAACACCGTGCCCTTTCGCGGCACGCGGGTGCCGCCGCCGAGCTGGCTCTTGGCGAATGCGACCTCGAACGAGCGGTCGATGCCCATCACCTCGCCAGTCGAGCGCATTTCCGGCCCCAACACGGTATCGACACCCGGGAAACGGGCGAACGGAAATACCGATTCCTTGACACCGACATGGCCGAGCTTGCGCTTCTTTAGACCAAAGTCGGCAAGTTTCTCGCCGGCCATGATTCTCGCCGCGATCTTCGCCACCGGCATGCCGATCACCTTGGCCACGAACGGCACCGTGCGCGAGGCCCGCGGATTGACTTCGAGCACATAGATGTCGCCGTTCTTGATGGCGTATTGCACGTTCATCAAGCCGACCACGTCGACGCCGAGCGCCAGCTCGCGGGTCTGCCGCTCCAGTTCGGCGATCATCCTGGCGTCGAGCGAATGCGGCGGCAGCGAGCAGGCGGAATCGCCGGAATGAATGCCGGCTTCCTCGATGTGCTCCATGATGCCGACGATAAAGGTGTCCTTGCCGTCGCAGAGGCAATCGACGTCGATCTCGATGGCGTCCGACAGATAGCGGTCGAACAATAGCGGATTGGTGCCGAGCACGGTGTTGATCTGGCCGGTCTTGTCGTTCGGGTAGCGCGCCTTGACGTCCCCCGGCACCAGCTCGGGCAAGGTGCCGAGCAGGTAATCGCCGAGCTGGCTCTCTTCGCGGATGATCTGCATCGCGCGGCCGCCGAGCACGTAGGACGGGCGCACCACCAGCGGCAGGCCGAGATCGGCGGCCACCAGCCGCGCCTGCTCGACCGAATAGGCGATGCCGTTCTTGGGCTGCTTCAATCGCAGCTTGTCGAGCACGCGCTTGAAGCGGTCCCGGTCTTCGGCAAGGTCGATGGCGTCGGGCGAGGTGCCGAGAATCGGCACGTCGGCTGCTTCCAGCGCGCGTGCAAGTTTGAGCGGTGTCTGGCCGCCGAACTGCACGATCACGCCGTGCAGGGTGCCGTTGCTGCGCTCGGTGGCGACGATCTCGAGCACGTCCTCGGCGGTCAAAGGCTCGAAATACAGGCGATCGGCGGTGTCATAGTCGGTCGACACTGTTTCCGGATTGCAGTTGATCATGATGCTTTCGAAACCGGCGTCGTGCAGCGCGAAGCAGGCGTGGCAGCAGCAATAGTCGAATTCGATGCCCTGGCCGATCCGGTTGGGGCCGCCGCCGAGGATGATGACCTTGTTCTTGTCCGACGGCGCGCTCTCATCGGCGAGCGTCCCTGCGAACGGCGTCTCATAGGTCGAATACATATACGCGGTGGGAGAGGCAAATTCGGCGGCGCAGGTGTCGATGCGCTTGAATGCCGGACGGACGCCGAGCGCATGGCGCTTCGACTTGACCTCGGCTTCCGTCGTTTCCGCCAGCACCGCCAGCCGCGCGTCGGAAAAACCCATGGCTTTCAGGCCGCGCAGCGCGAACGCATTGCCGGGCAGGCCGTTGGCCTTGATCTTCGCTTCGATGTCGACGATGCCGCGCATTTCCGCCAGGAACCACGGATCGATCTTGCAGGAAGTGAAGATTTCCTCGTTCGACCAGCCGAGCCGCATCGCCTGCGCGACCTGCAGGATGCGGTCCGGCGTCGGCGTCCCGAGGGCGGCGCGGATCGCGTTCTTGTCGTCGCCGCGGCCGAGCCCCTCGATCTCGATTTCATCGAGCCCGGTCAGCCCGGTCTCGAGGCCGCGCAGCGCCTTCTGCAGGCTTTCCTGGAAGGTTCGGCCGATCGCCATCACTTCGCCGACCGATTTCATCGAGGTGGTCAGTGTGATGGAGGCGCCGGGAAATTTCTCGAACGCAAAGCGCGGAACCTTGGTGACGACATAGTCGATGGTCGGCTCGAACGAGGCAGGGGTCGCGCCGCCGGTGATGTCGTTGGCAATCTCGTCGAGCGTATAGCCGACCGCGAGCTTGGCGGCGACTTTCGCGATCGGAAAGCCGGTGGCCTTGGAGGCGAGCGCCGAGGAGCGCGACACCCGCGGGTTCATCTCGATCACGACCATGCGGCCGTCGGCCGGATTGACGCCGAACTGCACGTTGGAGCCGCCGGTCTCGACCCCGATCTCGCGCAACACCGCCAGCGAGGCGTCGCGCATGATCTGGTATTCCTTGTCGGTCAGGGTCAGCGCCGGCGCCACCGTGATGGAATCGCCGGTATGCACGCCCATCGGATCGAGGTTCTCGATCGAGCAGATGATGATGCAATTGTCCTTCTTGTCGCGCACCACCTCCATCTCGAATTCTTTCCACCCGAGCACGCTTTCCTCGATCAGGACTTCGTCGGTCGGAGAGGCGTCGATGCCGCGTTCGACGATCTCGATGAATTCCGCCTTGGTGTAGGCGATGCCGCCGCCGGTGCCGCCCATGGTGAAGGACGGGCGGATGATCGCGGGCAGGCCGATATCGTCGAGCGCACGCAGCGCGTCCGGCAGGTTCTTGGTCTGGATCGAGCGCGGGGTTTCAAGCCCGATGCGGGTCATCGCCTCGCGGAAAAGGCCGCGGTCTTCGGCCTTGTCGATCGCGTCCGCCGTGGCGCCGATCATCTCGATGTCGAATTTGGCCAGCGTGCCCTGCTTGCGCAACGACAGCGCGCAGTTCAGCGCGGTCTGCCCGCCCATGGTCGGCAGCAGTGCAAAACCGCCGGGAATGACGTGGCGCTCCTTCTCGATGATCCTGGCGACGATCTCCGGCGTGATCGGCTCGATATAGGTGGCGTCAGCCAGTTCGGGATCGGTCATGATCGTGGCTGGATTGGAATTGACCAGCACGATCCGGTAGCCCTCTTCCTTCAGCGTCTTGACCGCTTGCGTGCCCGAATAGTCGAATTCGCAGGCCTGCCCGATCACGATGGGCCCGGCGCCGATGATCAGGATGGTGGAGATGTCGGTTCTTTTGGGCATCAAATTTCAACGGTTGGAAATCGGGCACAAAAAAGGGCGCGCATGCCGCGCGTCCCTCGAGCCAAAGCGCCGGGTTTCCCCTTACGCGCCCGTGGTCTTTAAACCAGATTTCGCAGCCGCGAAAGGGTCTTGACGCCGCATCAACCGGCATTTGGCGGCTTTTGATTACGGTCCGTCGTCACGCCGCGAACTGCGGAAGCCGTGCTGCCGAGGGCCGAAGCGGCGAGCAGCAAGGTTTGGAGGCCCGGCCTGGATTCGAACCAGGATAAAGAACGATGCACCGCTCTCGCGTCGACGCTTTCCGCCACCGGGCCATCTGCATCATCGCCCATCGCACGCACGGCAAGCCATGCCTTGCCAAGGTTAACCCTAACCCCGGTGAAAGGGGCTAATGCCGGTAAAAAGGTCTTAGAAGGCGTGCCTTGCAACGAATGTCATCCGCCACGGGTTGTGCCCGATATTGACGTGGGCGCGCGAGGCGCTGAATCCGCTGATCGCGAGCTTGGCTGTGATCTCGGCTTCGCTATAGCGCTGCAGGCCAACGCGCGATCGCAATTGCCGGTAGTCCGACAACGCGGTCGAGACCAGCCCAATCACCGCGTCCTTCAGGAAGCGGTGGGTTGCCGCAAAACGCAACAGCGCCAGCACGTCCCTGAGCATGCCGACCTCGGGGCGTAGGATGTCGCCCAGGATCAGTCGGCCGCTGGGCTTGAGCAGCCGTTGAATGGTCGCGAACGCCGCATCCAGCTCGTGCCGGTGTCATATATTGGGCGACCGAATTCATGATCGCGAGATCGACCGACTTTTCTTCCATTTTTCGCAAATCCTGCAGCGAACGCACCCGGATCTTGGTGCTGGGGGCAAACCGCGCGATCAGCCGGCCGCGGACGCCGGGCGCGGGCTCCGCCAAAATCAGCTTGCCACAGGCTTCGGCCACTTTGGCCGCCGACAGCGCCTCGCCGCAGGCATAGTCGAGCACCACGGCCTCCGCGGAGGAAATGTAACCTATGATATCTCTCGCGATCAGCTCGAAATGCAGGTCGCGGTGCAGCTTGCTCGCGTAGATCGTATGCGTGGAATCGTAATAATCGACCCAGTCGTCCATTGCAGCAGAAGTCCGGTAAAAACA
The DNA here is from genome assembly GCA_963806075.1 of uncultured Alphaproteobacteria bacterium. GTDB lineage: Bacteria > Pseudomonadota > Alphaproteobacteria > Rhizobiales > Xanthobacteraceae > Bradyrhizobium. The sequence goes on along the minus strand of CAWDWT010000018.1, from coordinate 124,989 downwards.
GCCGTTCCGGTCAGGGAACCCATTGAGGATAGTATGCGTTAGATGGTTCGGCGCGCCGTGTCTATTGCCGCCAATCCCCGTTCCCAGCAGGCCTAACAGGAAGGTGCATCGTGAGCAAAGCCAAGTCCGATAAGACCTCACCCGACCTCGATACACCGACCGATCTGCCGCGTGCGGCGGTGGACAAGATTTCGGCATCGCTCAACACGCTGTTGGCCGACGCCTTCGCGCTCTATGTAAAGACCAAGAATTTCCATTGGCACGTCAGCGGTCGGCATTTCCACGACTACCATCTGATGCTGGACTCGCAGTCCGATGCGATTTTCGCCACCACCGACCAGCTCGCCGAGCGGGTCCGCAAGCTCGGCGGCATCACGCTGAAGTCGATCGGCGACATCGGCAAGCACCAGACCATCAAGGATAACAACGAGGAATACGTGCCGCCGCGCGAGATGCTGCGCGAGCTGATGGAGGACAACAAGCACATGGCAGCTGCGATGCGCAAAGCCCACAAGCTTGCCGACGACAATGAGGATTCCGGCACCGCGGGACTACTGGAAGCCTTCATCGACGAAACCGAGCGTCGCACCTGGTTCCTGTTCGAAGCCAGTCGTCAGGAGGGCGGCAACGAGGCGTAAGGCGCTTCCGGACTTCGCTATTTTCAACGGCGCGCCTGCGGCTGGTTGCGCATCTTTCGCAGGCAGGCCGGTGACAACGCGACCGGCGACTTACGCACTTCTGAGAGGAAGCTCGAACACCAGGCAGGTCGTGGTGGCGTGCGCGAGCAGCCGGCCCTTGGCATCGACGATGCGGGCTTCCGCGGTCGCGGTGCGGCGACCGACATGCAGCGTGCGGCCTTCGGTGCGCACCGTGCCGGTCTCGTGGGTCATGCCGCGGATGAAGCTGATCTGAGTTCCAGCGTGGTATAGCCGGTGCCGACCGGCAGCATCGAATGCACCGCGAGCCCCATCGCGGAATCCAGCAGCGTCGCGGCGTAGCCGCCATGCACCCAGCCGATCGGATTGTAATGCCGCATGCCCGGCACGCTGTGGATCACGATGACACCGGGCTCGGCCGTGCAATCGAACGGCTCGACCGTCTGCATGATCGGCGGCACCGGCAATTCGCCCGAAAACATCGCACGCACGAAATCAATCCCCGCCATCGCGGCCAGGGTTGCGATCGGCGTGACGCCGTATCGGTCTTGGTTAGGGGTAGGCGCGTCGGACATGCGGGAATCTTTGTTAAGATGACGAACATCATACTAAGCAATTTGTCCCGACGCTAGAGCTTGTCGTCTTGGGACTCTGGATTGCTTCGCGGAGCTTGTTATCGGGCGGGCATTCGCCCGCCCCGTTGGCTCGCAATGACGCTTAAGCGGCTACGCGCTCTTCTTCGCCCGCATCAGGTCAGCAAAGCGCTTGAACAGATAGTGCGAGTCGCGCGGGCCGGGCGAGGCTTCGGGGTGGTACTGCACCGAGAATACCGGCTTGCCCTCGAGCTGGATGCCGCAATTCGATCCGTCGAACAGCGAGACGTGGGTCTGCATCGCGCCCTTCGGGAGAGTCGCCTGGTCGACGGCAAAACCGTGGTTCATCGAGGTGATTTCCACCTTGCCGGTGGTCTCGTCCTTGACCGGATGATTGGCGCCATGATGGCCCTGATGCATCTTCCTGGTCTTGGCGCCGACCGCGAGGCCGAGCATCTGATGACCCAAACAAATTCCGAAGGTCGGCGTGCCCGACGAGATCACCTTCTGAATCACCGGCACCGCGTATTTGCCGGTTTCGGCGGGATCGCCGGGGCCGTTCGACAGGAATACGCCATCGGGCTTCATCGCCAGGATGTCCTCGGCCGAGGTGGTTGCCGGCACCACGGTGATCTTGCAGCCAACGCCTGAGAGCAGGCGCAGGATGTTGCGCTTGATGCCATAGTCGATCGCGACGACGTTGAACTCGGGCGCGGTCTGGCGGCCAAAACCTTTTTCCCAAGCCCAAGGCGTTTCGTCCCAGGTGAAGCGCTGGCCGACGTCACCATCGGCACCAGATCCATGCCTTCGAGGCCGGGCCACTCGCGCGCCTCTTCCTTCAGGCCGTGCAGGTCGAACACGCCGTCCTTGGCGTGCGCGATCACCGCATTGGGCATGCCCTTGCCGCGGATCAGCGCGGTCAGCGCCCTTGTGTCGATGCCGGACAGGCCGATGATGCCGCGCGCCTTGCAGCCACTGGTCGAGATGCTTGGTGGCGCGATAGTTCGAGGGATCGGTGATCGCCGAGCGCAGGATCACGCCGCGTGCGCCTGGCGTCGCCGCCATGTTCACCGTCTCGATATCCTCGTCGTTGGTGCCGACGTTGCCGATATGGGGGAAGGTGAAGGTGATGAGCTGACCGGCATAGGAAGGATCGGTCAGGATCTCCTCATATCCCGTCATCGCCGTGTTGAAGCAGACCTCGCCGACCGCCTGGCCTTCCGCGCCGAGGCCAAAGCCCTCCAGCACGGTGCCGTCGGCAAGCACGAGCAGCGCGGTCGGCTTGTGATCCGGCCAGGCGTGAGCGTTTTCTGAAGATGTCATGAACCCACTACATAGTCTCGACGGCCGCTGGCGTCAAAGCCGGAACGCCCTGGCTCACATACGAAATAAGCATATTTGACTGGCGGCAAAAGGATTTTAAGCTACGGTCTTCCTGTCCCGACGATTTCCTCCGCTCCGTCGATCCGAGAGCCCACATGGACCATACGATACCGATCCTGCTTGTCCCCGGCCTTGCCGGTTCGCCGCGGATTTTCGTGCCGGTTGTCCCGGCGCTGTGGCAATTCGGTCCGGTCATGGTGACCAATCATATCCGCGACGACAACATGCCCGCGATTGCGCGCCGCATCCTCGCCGAGGCGCCGCCGCGTTTTGCGCTCGCGGGGCATTCGATGGGCGGCTACATCGCCTTCGAGATCATGCGCCAGGCGCCGGAGCGCGTGGCGAAGCTGGCGCTGATCAACACCCAGGCGCCGCCGGACGCGCCGGACGTCACCGATCGCCGCCGCGGCTTGATGGAGCGCGTGCGGAACGGCGAATACCGTACCGTGCTCGACGAATTGTTTCCGGGCTTCGTGCATCCGTCGCGTCGCGGCAATGCGAACCTGCGCCATCTCGTCCACGATATGGGCGCCGATGTCGGGGCCGAGGCATTCATCCGCCAGCAAACCGCCGTGATTGGGCGGCCGGATTCTCGGCCCACGCTCGCAGCGATCGAATGCGCGACGCTGGTTCTGAGCGGTGATGAGGACAACACGATTTCGAACTCGCGGTCGGTAGAAATGGCCGAGGGCATTCGCGGTGCGAAACTGGTGATCGTGCCGCATTGCGGTCACCTCTCGCCGTCGGAACAGCCGCAGGCGGCGACCAAGGCGCTCGCCGAATGGCTGCAGAGCTAAAAGCGTTTTCGAGCGAAGTGGGTACCGGTTCGCGTGAAGAAAACGCGTCAAAACAAAAATCTCTACAGCGTTTTCGAGGGAAGCGGGATCGGTTCGCGAAGAATACGCGGCGGCTCTAGTTGTGTCGCGCGAGCGAACAGCCTAGATCAGGGGCCGGAGAGCGGCGCCTGCAAGGTGCTGCGAGAGGACAGAACGATGCTGCGCGACGACATCAATAACGCGGTCAAGGACGCGATGCGGGCCAAGGACGAGCGCAAGCTCTCGACCTTGCGCATGGTCAATTCGACCATCAAGAACGCCGATATCGAGGCGCGCGGGCAGGGCAAGCCACCGCTGAGCGATGGCGATTTGCTCAGCCTGTTGCAAAAGATGATCAAGCAACGCCAGGAATCGGTCGAGCTCTATGACAAGGGCGGCCGGGCCGAACTCGCAGCCCAGGAGCGCGAGGAGATCGCGATCATCTCGACGTACTTGCCGAAGCAGATGTCGGAAGCCGACGTGAAGGCCGCGATCTCCGCCGCCATTGCCTCGACCGGCGCTGCCGGCATGAAGGACATGGGCAAGGTGATCGCCGAACTGAAAGCCAAATACGCCGGCCAGATGGATTTCGGCAAAGCCAGCGGCATGGTGAAGGCGGCGTTGACCGGTTAAGCACAAACCAAGCGTCGTCCCTGCGAACGCAGGGACATACGCCGTGTCGCGCACGTTCTGGAAAGTGTCCAATCGATCGGCATTACCGAGTCACTAGCGCCAGGGGTTATGGGTCCCTGCGTTCGCAGGGATGACAAAATAACTACGGCGTTTTGATCCCCAACCGCTTCAGCGCATCCAGCATCCGTCGCGGCGGGGCCATCTGCACCGTCAGCGCTTCGCCGGTTTCCAAAAGGCTCTTAAGGCTGGAGAGGATCGCGGGCCAGCCCTGGCGGCCGCCGGAGAGGATGTCGTCGTCGAGCGGCCGGTCGTGCGACTCGGTCATGGTGAGCTTGACGGCTTGGCCTGCCGGTTCGATTTCGTAGCTCACCAGCGTCGGCCCGAGCGTTTCGATCAGCGCGGGCCAGTTGACGTTGAAGCTATGGGTGAGCTTTCGCGGCGGATCGCATTCGAACACCTCTCCGCTGATATGCAGCGCGCCGTCCGGCGTGCGGACGATGAAGGCGCCGCCGACGCGCAGTTCGATATCCACGGTGTTGCCGAAGAAATATTTCCGGCTGAATTCGGCCGTGGTCAGCGCCTGCCATACTTTTTCCGGGGTGGAGGCGATGTAGATCGTATAGACAGTGGCGGGTTTGAAGCGGCTGAGGTCCATTTTTAGTCCTCGAATTTAAGCGCTTCGAACGGAATTTGCAGCGGCTTTCCCGTTTCGAGGATGCTCTTGAGGCTGGAGAGAATGGCTGGCCATCCCTTGGAGATGCCGTCGAAGAACTTGCTGCCTTCGGCGAAGCCTTCGTGGGTCAGCGTCAGCTTCACCAGTTTGCCAAAGGGCTCGAGCACGAAGGTTGCGAGCGCCGGTCGATCATTCTTGTACTTGTCGGATATGTTGACGAAGGTGTAGGCGAGCCGCCGCGGCCGATCATATTCGACGACCTTTCCGGCATCGGAGACGGTGCCGTCGCCGCGCAGCATCTCGAATGACGAGCCGACCTTCCAGTCCGATTTCAGCCGGGCGCCGAACCAGTAGCGTTCGGTGAAATCGCCGTCGGTCAGCGCCTCCCACAATTTCTCCGGCGTGGTTTCGATATAGGTGACGTAAATGAATTCGGGCTTACGCATCACGCTTCTCCAGTCGTCGTTTCAATTCGCTGAGCGCGGTGAGCTTGCCGCGCTCGAATTTTTTGATCCATCGTTCGCCGATCTGATGGATCGGCACGGGGTTGAGGTAGTGCAGCTTCTCGCGGCCGTGCCGGAACGTGGTGACGAGATTGGCGGCCTCGAGAATGGCAAGGTGCTTGGTCACGGCCTGCCGTGTCATGGCGAGGCCCTCGCACAATTCGTTCAGTGTCTGTCCGTTGCTGCCATGAAGGCGGTCCAGCAGCGACCTTCGCGAAGCGTCGGCCAGCGCTTTGAAGACTTCATCCATGACCAGGATCCATCGCGAGGACAATAGGCAACCAAATGGTTGCGTGTCAAGAGCGGGTTTTTTTACAACTATCTCGCCTTTGCCGCGGCCTGCATTGCGCTGGCTTCGGCACCTTAGCTAGATCAACATCTCTGCCTTCAGTTCGGCTTCGATCTCGGTAAAAATTCGCGCCAGCCGCTCCGCCCATTGCCGCTGGCCGGCCTGGTCGCCGATCAGGTCCTGACGGATTTCGATGCCGGAATTCATCAGCCCGCGCGCTTCGCCATGCACGGGAATGGTGTAGTCGGTCTCGTCGCTGACCGCATAGGGCTCGTTGTCGCCGACCACGAGATCGCCCTCGGCGCGAAACAGTTTCAACAGCAGCGGCGGCAGTTTCGTGTCGCGATGGTAGAGCGTGCCGACATGCCACGGCCGCGCGATGCCGGCGTAAACGGGTGTAAAACTGTGCAACGACACCAGCACTGTGGGTCGGCCGGCCGCGATGCGCCGGTCGATGATCGCGTCGATGCGCTGGTGATAGGGCTCGAAAATCTGCGTCCGCCGCGCCGCTCTCGCTTCGTGCGTAAGACCTTCGTTGCCGGGAATCGTGGTGGCCTCGCTGATGATCGGAATCGAGCTTGCGACATGCGGCGGACGGTTGCAGTCGATCACCAGCCGCGAATAGCGTTGCGCCACCAGATGCGCGTCGAGCTGCTTTGAAAGCGTCTCGGCGACGCCGGCAATGCCGAGATCGCAGGCGATGTGGCGCGCCAGCTCGCTTTCGCCCAGCCCGAGATCGCCGAGCATGCGCGGAATCAGGCGGCCATAGTGGTCGCAGGTCAGCAGAAACGGCGAACGCCCCGCGGTATTAAGTTCGAGAACCGGCGGAACATCTGACTGGTCGAGGAGTAGGGGTGTGTCGCCGCAAGCGTTCAAAGGTATTTCCTGTTCAAAGGTATTTCCTGATGGCGGCCTGCCAGAAGCGGCACGCCGATTTAGGTTTACGCAGGTTCAGGTATAGATTAAGCGCACAAGATCACGCAGGTTGGCCAAAGATGCCGCTCCTGACGATCCATCACAAGACCGAATATCGCTACGCCCGTGCGGTGGCGTTCGGCGAGCATCGGATCATGCTGCGCCCGCGCGACGGCCATGATCTGCGCGTGCGGTCGGGCAGCCTTGAGATCGTACCGGAGCCGGCATCGCTGCGCTGGATCCACGACGTGTTCGGCAACAGCGTCGCCATCGCGACCTTCGATGCCCGCGCGTCAACGCTGACTTTCAATTCGACCGCGACCGTTGAGCACAATCCGGCGGAGGAATTCGCGCTGACGGCGGACGATCCCGCTTATTTCTATCCGTTCGTCTATGATGACGAGGAATTCCCGGATCTTATCCAGTTCGTCACGCCGCAATATGGCGACCCCAATGGCGAGCTGTCGGCATGGGCGCGGCAATTCCTCGACGCTGACGGCACGACGCCGACCTTCAATATCCTCAGCGGCATGACCCACGGCATCCGCGAGACGTTTGCCTATCGCAGGCGCTACGAGCACGGCACCCAGCATCCGCTCGACACCCTGCAGACGGGCGCGGGCACCTGCCGCGACTATGCGCTGTTCATGATCGAGGCGCTGCGCCGGCTCGGCATCGCGGCGCGCTTCGTCACCGGCTATCTGTTCGTGCCCAACGACGACGAGGCGCCCGATCATGTCGGCGGCGGCTCGACGCATGCGTGGGTGCAGGTCTATCTGCCCAGCGCCGGCTGGATCGAGTTCGATCCCACCAACGGCATCATCGGCACCCGTGACCTGATCCGCGTAGCTGTCGCGCGCGATCCGCGCCAGGCGATTCCGCTGCATGGCACCTATCTCGGCGCCGCCGATGCCTTCATCGGCATGGACGTCAGCATCGACATCGTGGCGGCCAGCGGAGCGAGCGAGGACGCGAGGGTCTGATCATGGAAATCAAGGTGGGCTTCGAGATCGCTTACGCCGCCGCGCAGCCGACGCCGATGGTGACGATGCTCAACATCCACCCCTCGCGCCTTTGCGATATCGTCGGCACCGAGCGCATCACTACCGAGCCGGACGTGCCGGTCGGCTTCTATCGCGACAGCTTTGGCAATATCTGCGGCCGGCTGGTGGCGCCGGCCGGCGGCATCACGCTGCGCGGCCATGCGCTGGTGCGCGACAGCGGCCTGCCGGACGCGGTGGTGCCGGCCGCCGAGCAGATGGCGGTCGAGCAACTGCCCGACGACGTGCTGCTTTTTCTGATGCCGAGCCGCTATTGCGAGACCGACAAGCTATCCGATGTCGCCTGGTCGCTGTTCGGCGCGACAAAACCCGGCTGGGAGCGGGTGCAGGCGATCGTCGATTTCGTCCATCATCATCTCGCCTTCGGCTACGAATACGCCCATCACATGAAGTCGGCGCACGACGTCTACGAGCAGCGCGCCGGCGTCTGCCGCGACTTCGCACATCTGGCGGTGACGTTCTGCCGCTGCATGAACATCCCGGCGCGCTACTGCACCGGCTATCTCGGCGATATCGGCGTGCCGCCGGATCCCGCGCCGATGGATTTCTCCGGCTGGTTCCAGGTCTATCTGTCGGGTCAGTGGTTCACCTTCGATGCCCGCCACAACACGCCTCGCATCGGTCGCATCCTGATGGCGACCGGCCGTGACGCCGCCGACGTGGCGCTGACCACGAGCTTCGGGCGGATGGATCTGGTGAAATTCGCCGTGGTGAGCGACGAGGTGGTGCCGGCGTGAGAGCTTCCTCATTGATGCTGTCGCGCAACGCCGATTTTCAGACGGCTATGTCCGGCCATGACGGTAAAGATGGTTTCCTCGGCCCCTGTGAATAGCGGCGAGAAGGCCCGAGAAAGCCTGAGACTCTGATACTTCTGGGGTTTGTCACTATATCGATAATCGGTTGCTCCGGACCCGCACAATCAACCATGCGCTTTACGCCCCAATTCCTCGATGAACTGCGCGCCCGGCTTCCGGTTTCGGAGGTCGTCGGCCGGCGCGTCAAGCTGAAGAAGGCGGGGCGCGAGTACAAGGGCCTGTCGCCGTTCCAGCAGGAGAAGTCGCCGTCCTTCACGGTCAACGACCAGAAGGGATTTTATCACGACTTCTCCTCCGGCAAGCATGGCGACATCATCTCGTTTTTGATGGAGACCGAGGGCGTCGGTTTCACCGAGGCCGTCGAGCGGCTGGCCTCGATGGCGGGGCTTGCGCTGCCGGCCGCGACGCCCGATGCCGCGCGGCAGGAGCAGCGCCGCAAGACGCTGCATGACGTGATGGAGCTTGCGGCAAAGTTCTTCGCCGACACGCTGGCCTCGCGGGGCGGCGCCAAGGCGCGCGGCTATCTCGCCGACCGCGCCATTACGCCCACCACGCAACTGCAGTTTCGGATCGGCTATGCGCCCGGCGAGCGTTTTGCGCTGAAGGAATATCTCGGCGGCCAGGGCGTCCCGGTCGAGGACATGGTCGAGGCCGGGCTGTTGGTTTCGGCCGAAGATATCCCGGTGCCGTATGACCGCTTCCGCGATCGCGTGATGTTTCCGATCACCGATCATCGCGGCCGGGTGATCGCGTTCGGCGGCCGCGCGCTGGAAAAGGACGTCGCCGCGAAGTACCTGAACTCGCCGGAAACCCCGCTGTTTCACAAGGGCGACAATCTTTACAATCTCGGCTCCGCGCGCCAGGCCGCGCATAACGGCAGTCCGTTGATCGTGGTCGAAGGCTATGTCGACGTCATCGCGATGGTGACGGCGGGCTTTGCCGGCAGCGTCGCGCCGCTCGGCACGGCGCTCACCGAAAACCAGCTCGCGCTGCTCTGGAAGATGGCGGACGAGCCGATCCTCTGTTTCGACGGCGATCGCGCCGGCCAGAAGGCGGCATGGCGCGCGGCCGATCTGGCGCTGCCGCATCTCAAGCCCGGCAAGAGTCTTCGTTTCGCGCTGTTGCCGGAAGGGCAGGACCCCGACGATCTCGCCCGCTCGGGCGGTCGCGCCGCGATCGAGGAAGTGATCTCGGCCGCGCGCGGCCTTGCCGACCTGATCTGGTCGCGCGAGATCGAGGGCAATTCTTACGCCACGCCGGAGCGGCGCGCGGCGCTGGAAGCGCGGATCGGCGAACTCGCAAGCGGCATCCGCGACGAGGTGGTGCGGCGCTATTATCGCCAGGACCTCGCCGCAGCGCCTGCAGCAGACCTTCGCGCCGCAAGGCGGCCGTGGCGGCTACGGCAGGGGCAATTTTCGCGGCGGTAATTTTGCCGGCGAATCAGGTCGCCGTTTTGCCCCGCGCGGCCCCTTCGTGCCGGGTGCCGCCGGCCGATTTGCTGGCTCCAATGGCCGTTCGGCCAACCCAGCCGCCAGCCAGACCATCAACCGCGGGCCTTATCAGGCCACCAGCCCCCAGCTCGCGCTAAGCCCGATCATGCGCGGGCAACGTTCCGCGATATCCCGCCGCGAGGCGTTGATCCTGCAATCGCTGATCAATCACCCCTGGCTGCTGCACGACCATCTCGAGGAGATCGCAGCGCTGGAACTGGCCCACCCCGAGGCGCACAAATTGCGCGCCGGAATCATCGCCGCCTTCGGCCATGATCACCATCATGGCGACGAGCCCGCCGAGCAGAGCGCCAGGATGCGCGCCGATCTCGAAGCTGGCGGATTTTCTCAAGTTCTTCAAAGGGTTGATCGGGCGATCACGACCCAGGCGGTGTGGGGCGCGCAAGCCGGCGCGGCGCGCGAGGATGTTCTTTCCACCTGGCGCCAGCTCGTCTCCTTGCATCGACAATGGCACTCCTTACTTAGGGAATTGAAGGACGCCGAACTGGCCTTGGGCGACGAGGCCAGCGAGGCCCATCTGGCCTGGCTGCGGGACGTCAAGGCCAGGATGACCGAGGTGGACGGAACAGAGGCGCTGATCGAGGGGTTCGGCGAGTCGTCGGGCCGGTTCCAGCGCAGCATGTAAACCGGGACGGCGTGCAAGAAAAAATGATGCGGACGGCGGCGAGCGGAGCCGCGAAATGACTCGCCAAACCCATGGTTTGGCTGCAAAAACAGGGTTAATCGACGCTTAACGGCCTGCGGGCTATGAGGTCGTAACCGGTTGGGTGAGATTCGGGGGTGGCGACGTTCTGCGCCGCCCTTTGCGCGTCATACGTGACGTTTTGAGTTAAGGCGCGGATGCGGGCAGCGCATCCCGTGCATGGGCGCGTTTCAGGAGCTTGATGAATGGCCACCAAGGCAAAGACGCTGCAGGTCAAGGACAAGGAAAAAGACGACAAGCCAGCCGATGCGCCCGAGAAGGATACGCCCGAGGCGCCGTCGCCGTTGCTCGATCTGTCCGATGCCGCCGTCAAGAAGATGATCAAGCAGGCCAAGAAGCGCGGCTTCGTCACCTTCGATCAGCTCAATGAAGTGCTGCCTTCGGACTCCATCTCCTCCGAACAGATCGAAGACGTCATGTCGATGCTGTCCGACATGGGCATCAACGTCTCCGAGGCCGAGGACGCCGATACCGAGGAAGAGGCCAAGGAAGAGGCCGAGGACGAGACCGACAACGAACTGGTCGAGGTCACGCAAAAGGCCGTCACCGAAGTCAAGAAGTCCGAGCCCGGCGAGCGCACCGACGATCCCGTCCGCATGTATCTGCGCGAGATGGGCACCGTCGAGCTGCTGTCGCGCGAGGGCGAAATCGCGATCGCAAAGCGCATCGAGGCCGGCCGCGAGGCGATGATCGCGGGGCTGTGCGAAAGCCCGCTGACCTTCCAGGCCATCATCATCTGGCGCGACGAACTCAACGAGGGCAAGATCTTCCTTCGCGACATCATCGATCTCGAAGCCACCTATGCCGGTCCCGACGCCAAGAACAACATGAACCCGACCCTGCTGGCGCCCGCGCTCGGCCCGGATGGCCAGCCGCTGGTGGCCGAGGCCAATGGTAACGGCAATGGCGCGGCGCGCGGCGGCTCCCGCTGTCGAGGCCGCGCCCGCGCATGTCGCGCCGCCCGCCGCACCGCCCGCGGCAACCCCGTTCCGTCCCGCGCCGCCGCCTGCGGCTGCTGCCGAGGGCGAGGCCGGCGCCGAAGCGGCGGCCGATGGCGACATGGAGGACGACGAGTTCGAAAACCAGATGTCGCTCGCCGCCATCGAGGCCGAGCTGAAGCCGAAAGTGGTCGAGACCTTCGACAAGATCGCCGACAACTACAAGAAGCTGCGCCGTCTTCAGGAACAGGATATTTCCAACCAGCTCCAGAACGAGACGCTGTCGCCGGCGCAGGAGCGCAAATACCGCAAGCTGAAGGACGAGATCATCGTCGAGGTGAAGTCGCTGCGGCTCAACCAGGCGCGCATCGATTCGCTGGTCGAGCAGCTCTACGACATCAACAAGAAGCTGGTGTCGTTCGAAGGCCGCCTGCTGCGTCTGGGTGACAGCCACGGCGTCGCGCGCGAAGACTTCCTGCGCAATTATCAGGGCTCGGAGCTCGATCCGCGCTGGCTCAACCGCGTCTCGAAACTCTCGGCCAAGGGCTGGAAGAATTTCGTCCATCACGAAAAGGACCGCATCAAGGAACTGCGCGGCGAGATCCAGTCGCTGGCGGCGCTCACCGGCCTCGAGATCGGCGAATTCCGCAAGATCGTGCACGGCGTGCAGAAGGGCGAGCGCGAGGCGCGCCAGGCCAAGAAGGAAATGGTCGAGGCGAATTTGCGCCTGGTGATCTCGATCGCCAAGAAATACACCAACCGCGGCCTGCAATTCCTCGATCTGATCCAGGAAGGCAACATCGGCCTGATGAAGGCGGTCGACAAGTTCGAGTATCGCCGCGGCTACAAGTTCTCGACCTACGCGACCTGGTGGATCCGGCAGGCGATCACGCGCTCGATCGCGGACCAGGCCCGCACCATCCGCATTCCCGTGCACATGATCGAGACCATCAACAAGATCGTGCGCACCTCGCGCCAGATGCTCAACGAGATCGGCCGCGAGCCGACGCCTGAGGAGCTCGCCGAGAAGCTCGGCATGCCGCTTGGAGAAGGTGCGCAAGGTCCTCAAGATCGCGAAAGAGCCGCTGTCGCTGGAAACGCCCGTCGGCGACGAGGAAGATTCCCATCTCGGCGATTTCATCGAGGACAAGAACGCGATCCTGCCGATCGACGCGGCGATCCAGTCCAACCTGCGCGAAACCACCACCCGCGTGCTGGCCTCGCTGACGCCTCGCGAAGAACGCGTGCTGCGCATGCGCTTCGGCATCGGCATGAACACCGACCACACCCTGGAAGAAGTCGGCCAGCAGTTCAGCGTCACCCGCGAACGCATCCGCCAGATCGAAGCGAAAGCGCTGCGCAAGCTGAAGCATCCGTGCCGGTCACGGAAGCTGCGGAGCTTCCTGGATAACTAAGCAACCACCTCATCCTGAGGAGCCGCGCCAAGCGCGGTGTTTCGAAGGATGGCCATAGGTCGTCATTGCCGGACTTGATCCGGCAATCCATCGAAACGAAAAAACGGCGAGCACGAGCCCGCCGTTTTTTGCTATCGGAAACTACCGCGCCAGCCTACTTCTTCTTCGCGCCCACCCGGCTGATGCTCTTGATTTTCATCGCTGGCCGTCCGGCTTTCTCGGCAATCTCGCGGTCCTGCTCCATGATGAATCCGCGCGCGGGTTCGTCGCCATCGAGCCCGCCGAGCAGTTCGGCAGGCACGCGCCGGTTGGAGCGCTGGGAGCCGTCTTCATAGACGACGTTGAAAAAGGCGAATTCGCCTTTGGGATTGGTTCCGGGTTTCTTGGGCATGCGGGCTTGTGCGTGACGGGGACGGGCGTGTCAATACGCTCCTGATCAATGATTGATGTAGTCTCGGGGAATAGGGTCTGCGACCAGTCACTTATGTGACGGTCCTGGTTTTTGACGCTATGCGGCTCTCCATGGCAGACTGTCGCGGCAGTTGCTGGAAAGGTGATTTCGATGACCAATGGTAGAAAGCTCACGGCGGCCGCTTTTGCGATCCTCGCACCACTGGTGGGCGCGCAAGCCCACGCTGCCCAATGCGGCAACGGGGCCGGCGGCTTCGAACGTTGGAAGCAGGAGTTTGCCGGCGAGGCGCGGGCCAAGGGCGTCGGCGCTAACGCGATTTCGGCGCTGATGGGGACGAACTACGCGCAGGCGACCATCAATGCCGATCGGAGTCTGCACAGCTTCAAGCTGTCGCTCGATGCGTTCATGGCCAAGCGCGGCGCGCCGGCGATCGTCGCGCGCGGGCGTTCGCTGAAGCACTCGCAGGCGGCGATGTTTGCCTCGATCGAGCAGCGCTACGGCGTGCCGCCGGGACCGCTGATCGCGATCTGGGGCATGGAGAGCGGGTTCGGCCACGAGCGCGGCAACCAGAACATGCTCTCCTCGATCGCCACGCTGGCCTACGACTGCCGGCGGCCGGAATATTTCACCGATCAGCTTTACGCGGCGCTGAAGCTGGTCGAGCGCGGCACGGTGTCGGCAGGCCAGCGCGGTTCGATGCATGGCGAGATCGGCCAGACGCAGTTTTTGCCGAAGACGATGCTGGAATATGGCGTCGGCAATCTCGAGAGCACTTCCGGCGCGCTGGCCTCGACCGCGAACTTTCTGAAAGCCCACGGCTGGCGCGCCGGCGCCGGCTACCAGCCGGGCGAACCCAACTTCGCCGCCATCGAGGCCTGGAACGCCGCGACGGTCTACCAGAAGGCGATTGCGATCATCGGCCGCCAGATCGATGGTGGCGGGTAGGGGGCCGTCTTCGCGAAATCACAACCTGACTTTTCGTCATGCCCGGCCTTGTGCCGGGCATCCACGTCTTAATGGCGGTAGTCCCAGGCAAGACGTGGATGGCCGGGACAAGCCCGGCCATGACGACAGTGAAGCCCATCCACCTTCCTTCCGCCCCTCTTTCATGACATGATCGCGCCGATCCCGCGACACCAAAGGATTCGCATGCGCAAATTTGCTCTCGCCATTCTCTTCGCTTCGCTGCTCGCGACCGACCCGGCTTTCGCCGCGCGCTGCGGCGGCGACTTCAATGCCTTCCTCTCCGCGATGTCGCAGGAGGCGAGCTGCAGCCGGCATCTCGCAAGGCGTGATTTCGCAGGCGTTCGCGGGCGTCACCAACGACCAGGCGGTGCTGAATTTCGATCGCCGCCAGCGCTACACCTTCAACAAGATCGTTCGAGCAGTATGTCTCGACCCGCGTCGGCGCCTGGGCGCATCAATGGCGGCCGCGCCATGCTGCAGCGGCACGCGGCGCTGCTGTCGCAGATCGAGGCGAAGTACAACGTGCCGCGGCAGATCCTGGTCGCGATCTGGGGGCTGGAGACCGATTTCGGCAAGGGTGACATGGGCAAGCAGCAGGTGATCCGCACGCTGGCGACGCTGGCGCATGATTGCCGCCGCACCGAGCTGTTCCAGGGCGAATTGCTGGCGGCGCTGAAGATCCTGCAGCGCGGCGATCTTCCACTGCGCGACCTGATCGGCGCCGGCGCCGGCGAGATCGGCCAGACGCAATTTCTGCCGTCGTCCTACATCAAATACGGCGTCGATTTCGACGGCGACGGCCGCGTCGATCTGCGCCACAGCGTCCCCGACGTGCTCGCCTCCACCGCCAACCTGCTGCACACCAACGGCTTCAAGATGGGCGCGCCCTATGGCGAAGGCAGCGAGAATTTCGAAGCCATGCACGAATGGAATCACGCGCTGATCTACCGCAAGACGATTGCGTATTTCGCCGATCGGCTGGTGGGGAGATGACATCCCCGTCATTCCGGGCCCTACGAAAACATCATCTGTCATTCCGGGACGCGCGCAGCGCGGGACCGGAATCCATACGCCCTGTACTCGTGTTTAGCCTGAAACTTCGACATCACGAAACAGCTCCCACAGGGGTTATAGATTCCGGGCTCAGCCCTGCGGGCTGCCCCGGAATGACGAACCCTCGTCAACTCCAGCCACTACGACTGCGCCTGCAACAAATCAACCCGCCGGGCAAATCACCCAAAACATGTCCAGCCCTCCCGCGAAAAATTTCGCGCTTTTCTTTCGTGCCAAATCACCTGCCTATGTCCTGCGTCCCGTTCCTTCAGGAGGGGCGGCTCGCGATCGTCACGACACGCGGGACGGGATGCGGTGGACGCGAGCGCACGGCCAGACGAGCCGCGCGGCGCGGACGGCGAAGTCGTGTGGTCCGGACGCCTCGACGCTGGCGTCAAGTGGCGATGATGCTTCGCATCACGCCGAGAACGGTGACAAGAAAGCCCGATCGCCGCGGAGAGCACGAAGGAAACCGTTAAAACCATTGCGCAGGAAATGCCGGATGTTTTCGGTGGACCTGTGGTGACTACTCGTGTGCTTTTTTTGCTGCACACGAGGCTGCGGGTGCATCGAGCGCCCGGCATTTCCTGCGCCCTCCATTTTCTTTGGGCGAAAGAATTTTGCAAGACTCGGGTGATCCATGCCGCGAGATCGCGAGCGCACGTGCAATCGTCATGAAACGATTTTCGCCTCATCCTGCGAAGCGCGCTGTCATTCCGGCACGCGCGACACGCCCTCGTCGTCATTCCGGGGCGCGCGCAGCGCGGGCCCGGAATCCATAACGCCCTGTGCCAATGTTTTGCAATGACGTCGTTTCGTGCTAAACATCACCACAGGGGTTATGGATTTCAGATGCGCAACTGGCATCATGCCCACGTCAGGAGGCTGTCCCGGAATGACGACGCTTTTTTTCACCGGGGCCATCGATGACCAAACCCAATGTCGCCTACGTCTTCTTCGTTCCCAGTCGCGCGCGCCTGTTGAAGATGCCGCCGAGCGCCTTCCAGTAGATCGCCGGGAGCAGCCGTTGCAGCACGTCGACGAACTTGGCGTCGAAGCCGATCAGGATACGCGGCTCGTTGCGCTCGATGCCTTCGGCGATGCGTATGGCGGCGGCCGCGGGCGTGGTGCGCGCGGCTTTGTCGAAGCCTTCGATCGATTCGGCGCGGCGAGCAGTGTCGGTGATGCCGCTGCCGATGTGGGCGTTGCGGACGATATTGGTGGCGATGCCGCCGGGATGCACCACCGACAGCTTGATCGGGCTTTTGGCCGCCCACAGTTCGTGGCGCAGGCTTTCGGAAAAGCCGCGCACCGCGAATTTGGACGCCGCATAGGCGGTCTGGCCCGTCGGGGCGATGATGCCGAACACGCTGGAGAGGTTGACGATGTGCGCCTCGCGCTGTTTGGCCAGATGCGGCAGGAACGCGCGCGTGCCATGCACCACGCCCCAGAAATTGATGTTCATCAGCCAGTCCATCTCGGCCTGGTCGATCTCCTCGAAGGTGCCCATCAGCGCGACGCCGGCATTGTTGACGACGATGTTGAGGTCGGGATACGCCGCGATCGCGGCCGCCGCGAAATCCTGGATCTGGGCGGGCTCCGACACGTCGACACGATGGGTCGTGACCTTGCATCGCCTCGCCTTGCCGATCTCGGCCGCGACGGCCTGCAGGCCGGCCTCGTCGCGGTCGCCCAGCGCAAGGTGACAGCCTCGCGCGGCGAGCTCCTGCGCCAGCGCGCGGCCGATGCCACTGGCCGCGCCCGTGATCGCGGCGGCGGCTCCTTGGATTGCAGTCATGACAGGCTCCAGCTTGGAACAGATATCGCGAAGGTCGATCGCGGTAAGGCCCAGCCTTATACGGCCCGCGCGCTTTGGCAACCGGGTCTGCGCCCTGCGGCGCAGGCTTTCGTGGCCCTCCGCACGATGCTGTCGCGACGCTGAGATATTGCGTGTGGCCTATCTGCTCCAGCTTGGCCTGGCAGGCGTGGCGCGAGTGCGGTGCGTATCTTCGCCGGCGGCTTTGTCGCGTTCGGCGCCATGCTTCGCATTGCGCGGAGCGCGAGCGGAATTATAACCGCGTGCTCGTGTTCAGTATTGAGGCCGTCACTCTCTGCACGAAACATCACCACAGGGGTTATGGCCCGACATGCCGGGCCCACGCCAAGAAGGCGTGTCCCGGAATGACAATCTCCGCAAAATCAAAAGGCGGACCCAAGGCCCGCCATTTCGATCATCCGTTTTTCGATTTCGCCGGAGATGGAAGCCCGGGCAGAGCAGAGGCTCGACCCGGGCTTGAAGTTACTTCTTCTTAGCTTTCTTGGCCTTCTTCGCCTTCTTCGCCTTCTTTGCCTTCTTAGCCATAGCATCCTCATTCAGGTTTAATGGATTTAAACGCGACACGAGGCATGCTAGGCGGAGGGCCAACCTCAGCAACATCCTCACAACTATCCGAACAGATTCGCGGCGCGCTGCCCCGTGCTGTCACGGCGCTGTCACGGCGTTATCCACAGTTGTTGCGCGTTTTGGCGCGCTTTCGCACAGGATTTGCAGAGCCTGCGCATCCTTCGATGCTGTTGTTCGCTTCGAGCGATGCGTTCGACGCGTAACGCGACAGGGTTAACGAGATGCCAATGTGGCCCGCGCATCTGCTTCGGTCTGAAACAGGCGAGGGCGCTTTTGCATTCATTGATTCAAAACCAAGGCGCCGATCGCCGCGCGCGATTGAGAGTCCGTTAAGCGGCGCGGTTGCATTGTGGGCCGTAAGACCGCGGGGATGGTCTGTAACGGGGACGGCGATCGAACGGGGGAGAGCGCGATGTGCGTTCTTGGACTACGATGCTGAACATTCCGACGCTATGGACGGTGTTCGTCATCAATTTTCTCGCGCTTGGCCTGATCTGGGCCTATGTCGCGCGCAGCTATCCCAAATTCCATGCCGCGCGGTTCTGGGCCGCCTCGTCGTTCGTCGGCGCCGCGGGCGCGGCGGTGGCGACGCTGCATTTTCATTTTTCGACGATGCTGCTGCCGCTGTGGGTCGGTGGCACGATATTGATTTTCGCCGCCTGTCTCGCCACGCTCGGCATCAAGCGGTTTTACGGCCAGCCAGTGCGGTGGCACGGCTGCGCGCTGATCACGGGATCGAGTGCGGCGGCGATGGCCTTCTTCATCTACGGATACGACAGCACCGCGATACGGATTTTCGTCTATTCGTTCGGGGAGATGCTGCCCTTTGCGCTGTCGCTGAAACTGCTTTTGTGGTCGCGCGACGGCCGCAACAGCCCGGGCGCCCGGCTCGCCGGTATTGTCACCATCGGGATCATCGCGCTCTACGGCTTTCGCGCGGTCGGCTATCTCGCCCATCTCGGCGGCGACTTCACCACCGCCAATCCCAATCCGCTGCAATCGATGCTGATGCTGGCGCTGATGTTCCTGTCGATGGCCTGGAATTTCGGCTTGCTGCTGATGGCGATCGACCGGCTGCGCAACGAGGTCGCCGATCTCGCGCTGCTCGACGATCTCACCGGCGTCGGCAACCGACGGCACCTCTTGCAGCGACTGTCCGAGGAATGCGCGCGTTCCGAGCGCAACAACGAGCCCTTTGCGCTGCTGGCGATCGACCTCGACGGCTTCAAGGGCATCAACGACACCCACGGTCATGCCGCCGGCGACGCCTGCCTGCAGCATTTCACGCTGATGGCGCAAACGCGCTTGCGGCCCGGCGACCTGCTGGCGCGCAGCGGCGGCGATGAGTTCTGCGTGGTGCTGCCGGCCTCCAGCTCGCAGGAAGGCGCGATGATCGCCCGTCGTATCCTGGCGGTGTGCCGCGCGGACGCCGAGCAATGCGTCGGCGTCGACGTTCCGATTGCGGTATCGATCGGCGTGGCGCAGTGGACCCGCGAGATGGGCGCATTCCCCGACCGGCTGATCGCGGCCGCCGATCACGCGCTGTACGAAGCCAAGAAGAACGGCCGCAACTGCTACGCCGTGCATGAAACGGCGTCGCCGCCGCTGGCGCCGGATTATGCGACGCTGCTGGAGCGGGCCCTGCGCGAGACCGCCTGAGCGTGGTAGAGCGTTTTCGAGCGAAGTGGATACCGGTTCGCGTGAAGGAAACGCGTCAAAACAAGAATCTAGAGCCCCGTTCCGATTCCATCGGAACGGAAAAGGCTCTAGCACTCCGCCTGTCTGGCGATTGTCTGGGACCGAAGAAGATGATTTTGCGGCTGCTTGCGGCGGTGGTTTGCGCCGCAGTTGTTTTGCCGGCGTCCGCCCAGACGGCTGACCTCGCGGCGATCGCGCGCTCGTCGGGCACGCCGGATATTCCCGGCCTGAAAATGGTCTGGCTCGCGCCGTGGGGCGATGTTGCGAAAGCTCACCCCTGGCGCAATATCATCGTGCACCGGACCGAGGGTCCTGCCGGCTCCGCGCGCGGCGGCGCGCTCGAGCAGCACAAGAATCCGACCCGGCGCGGTGTCACGGTCTGGGTCGAGACCGACGGTACGGTGTATTGGGCGGTGGCGGAAAACCTGGTTCCCACCCATGGCGATGGCGGCAACCGCAACGACAATAAATACATCGACAACGACCCGACCTATCACCAAGTGATCGGCAGCAATTCAATCGGGGTGGAATTTGCCGGCAACTATCCCGACGTGACGCGTGAGGCCACCGAGGCGCAGGTCGCGGCGTGGCGGATTCTCGTGCAGGTATTGCGGGCGCGCTACGGCATTCCGCTCGACCACGTCTATGCCCACAACTGGATCGATTTCAAGGACGCGCGTTATTGCGAGGGCTGCGCCCTCGCCAACATGGCGCGGCAATGGGGGGAGTAGTTTTTCGTGCGGCTCGCCCAATTAGATCGGCTGCTCCATCCAACGGAAGATGCGGGTGATCAGGCCGGGACGGCGCGGGTGTTGCTGCGGCAGGATGTCGTCGTTCTCGGGCTCGGCGATGCAGCGGTCGTAGATATATTCGTAGAACCGCTCGTCGTTCGGTTCGGTAACGGTAAAGCTCTCCTCGCCGATGAACACGGTGTACTGGAAGAAAAACGACTGGATCCACGGCGCCTCCAGCGACGCGCGATCCTTTGAGAAAACGAATTCGGACGGATCGAGCCTGTGCGCGCGCATCGCCTTTTCGAGATCGGGCAGCTTGCGCATGAACTCCGGTGAAAACCCGCCGACAGTCGATTGCAACGTAATCGCCATGATGCCCGCCAGAATGTTTCAGCCGCGATGGCCGCGACAGTTTTTAGTCGATCAATCTGGTGGCGCGGTTCAAGCCTCGCTGCTGCGCCGTCCATGGTCTCCGTTCGCAAGAATGTTGGGATTTCGTCACCTAAACAAAAAAGCCGGCGTTGCCGCCGGCTTTGATATTCTGTCTCGTATGCTGCGAGACTAGAGCGCGGCTTCCAGCGCCTCCTGCTCCTGGCGGGCGATGGTGCCCTTGACCGCCGTCTGCACCTTTTCAAAGGCGCGGACTTCGATCTGCCGCACGCGTTCGCGCGACACGCCGAATTCGGCAGCGAGATCTTCCAGCGTCATCGGCTCTTCAGCCAGACGCCGCGCCTCGAAGATCCGGCGTTCACGCGGGTTGAGCACGCCGATCGCGCCGTTGAGCGCTTCGCGGCGATGATCGAACTCCTCGTGTTCGGCCATCAGGGTTTCCTGGTTGGGCGAGTTGTCGACCAGCCAGTCCTGCCATTCGCCGGCCTCGCCATCGTCGCGGATCGGCGCGTTGAGCGACGCATCGCCGCCGAGCCGGCGGTTCATGTCGACCACGTCCTGGTCCGTGACGCCGAGCCGTTTCGCAATCAGCTTCACCTGGTCGGGGTGCAAATCGCCCTCGTCCAGCGCGGAGATCTTGCTCTTGGCCTTGCGCAGGTTGAAGAACAGCTTCTTCTGGTTCGCGGTGGTGCCCATCTTCACGAGCGACCACGAACGCAGGATGTACTCTTGTATTGACGCCTTGATCCACCACATGGCGTAGGTGGCGAGACGAAAGCCCTTTTCGGGCTCGAAACGCTTCACCGCCTGCATCAGGCCGACATTGCCTTCCGAGACGACCTCGGAAATCGGCAAGCCGTAGCCGCGATAGCCCATGGCGATCTTGGCCACGAGCCGGAGATGGCTGGTGACGAGGTGATGTGCCGCGTCGCGATCGTCGTGCTCACGCCAGCGTTTGGCGAGCATGTATTCCTGCTGGGGTTCCAGCATCGGAAACTTGCGGATCTCGGCGAGGTAACGGGAAAGACCGGATTCTCCGTTGAGAATCGGTAAGGTAGCTGTACGGGCCATTATAGCGCCCCTCCAGTGGTTCAAGCCCCCGATAGCGGCGGGCCAGGCAGACGACTGCATTGTTAAAGCCAGTCGCGCTGCGATGTTCCGCGTTGGATATTCAACGCAGGTGCAACATACACTAAAACGGGGTGCCTTTGGAAGGATATCCGACGTCACGTACCCGTGTGGCTGCCATAACCTGTTGGCATAGCGATACTTTTTTGACAGTCCTGCGTCATAGCGCCGCTCGCAGTTTCTCCCTGAGGACGGTCAGATCAGCCGGCAAATCCGACATCCACTCCAGAAGCGCCCCACTTTGGGGGTGTTCGAGAGCCAGAAGGTATGCATGTAGCGCTTGGCGGCCGAGGGCGGCGAGGGCCACTTGGCTCCCGGACCCGAGGCGGCTTGCCTTGGTCTTGAAATGGGGGCCATAGACGGCATCCCCTAATAAAGGGTGGCCGATGTGGGCGAGATGGACGCGGATCTGATGGGTACGGCCGGTCTCGAGCTGGCAGGCCAACTGGGCCGCGACCGGTTTGCCGTCGCGGCCATTGAAGGCTTCCTGTAACTCCCAATGCGTGACGGCGTCCCGGCCGCCCTCGCGCACCGCCATTTTCTCGCGAGCATGCGGGTGCCGGTCGATCGGCGCATCGATGGTGCCGCGCTGGCGATGGGGCAGGTCCCAGGCGAACGCCAGATAGCCCCGACGCATCGCGCCGGTGCGGCCGTGATCGGCGAATTGCGCGGTCAGCGATTGGTGCGCGCGGTCATTCTTGGCCGCGACCATCAATCCAGTGGTGTCCTTGTCGAGCCGGTGCACGATGCCGGGCCTGCGGACGCCGCCGATTCCGGACAGGCTCGCGCCACAATGGGCGATCAGCGCGTTCACCAGGGTGCCGGTTTCGTGGCCGGCGGCCGGATGCACCACGAGGCCTTTCGGCTTGTCGATGACGATGATGTCGTCGTCCTCGTAGACGATGTTGAGCGCGATATCCTCGCCTGCGGGCTCCGGCGGAGCGGCCTCCGGGACGTGGATTGTGATCGTATCGCCCGACATGACGTGATAAGCGGGGTCGCGGACAGGCGTGCCCCTGAGAGTGACGGAACCTGCGAGGATCAACGCCTTTAGCCGCGAGCGCGACAGCTCCGGCTGGCGCACCGCCAGCACCCGGTCGAGCCGGGTCGATCCCTCGTCGCCTTCGACGATGACGATGAGTGTTTGAGGGCTATTCAGAGCCGGCCTTTGTTCCAATGAAATGCCTTGTGTTTTAAGAGTGGGCCTGTTCTGAAACCGGTTTCCACTTCGCCGGACCATGCTCTAAAGAGTTCTTGTATGACGACGACCGAAACCGTTGTGCCCGAACCGACCCCCGAGCAGGCCGCCTTGTTTGCGCGGGTGCGGCGGATGATGTTGATCGCCGGCCTGACCACGACACTGGCGGTGGCGGCCGTGCTCGTCGCCATCGGCTATCGCCTTTTCCGCTCGGAGGGCAATACGGTGACGACGGATGTCATTGCAAGCCTGCCGAGAGGCGCCCGCATCGTCACAACCGGCACCGCGGGCGACCGGCTGGTGCTGACGCTGGATATAGCAGGCGCGACCGAGATCCGCACCTTCGATGCTCATACGCTCAAACCGACCGGAACGATCAGGTTTGTCAGCGAGCCCTGAATCCCGCCGTCCGCAGGGCGGCTGAGTTGGGAGCCGGCGGCTTGCGGGAAAAGGATTTCGAGGCTATTCCGTGCCGGTACGCTCCCTTCGTCTAGCGGTTAGGACGCGGCCCTCTCAAGGCTGAAACAGGGGTTCAATTCCCCTAGGGAGCGCCAGAGAAATCAGGCACTTACCCTTGTTTTCGTCCAGTCGCTTGGGAACGGGTAAGCAAGAGGTAAGCAGACCAGGGGATAAGGAGAAATCTAAATGAAGCCCGACATCACGTATGCCATGAATGAGAGTGAAGCAAACTTTGTCGCTGAAACGCCTGCTGGAGAGAAATTTCTCGGCAAACCTGAGATCAACATTCCAGTCCATCGAACTGGTGAATATGTGGAGAAGGCGGTTGAAGCTGGACTGACCGTGCTTCCGTTCCCATGATCTCGACATCATCTGTCCGTCACCCTTCCGGGAGGAAGGCTGGCCCGTTTTTCGTTCCTAAATGGATTGCGCCGAGTTGAATGGCGGTCGCCCCAGCGACCGTGGCAACTATCTGCAAACTAACGGCGCCGATTTTCGTTGCGAAACAAACGTTGATTGGCCGAGCCGCCAACGCGTCATAGGCCTGACCCAAACCAATCCTGCCCCATGCTCGATTGCCGTTTTCAGTCGCCTTGCGTGAAATAGGCATCCTCATTGGGTAGTGACGGCGGTCCGTGCGCGGAACCGTTGACCGCGGCAAATGCGTCAACAAGGAAGAGGGATTTTGCGCTCTCCTTGGCAAGTTGTTCAATGCGGCTCTGCAATTCCGCGACTTTCTGAGGATTGCTCTCGGCCAGATTTGTTTTTTCCGATGGGTCCTCGGGAATGTTGTACAGTTCCTTTGCGGAAGGAAGAGGAGTTCGCCAGATCAGTTTCCAGTCACCTTCGCGCACACCACCACGAAATGGTTCGATGTTGTACACGATTTCCTGACGCGGCGAGGGGCTGCCTGTGCTGCGGCAGGCCAGACGTCCAGGCCATCGAGGGGCTTGCCGCCGGTCAGCTTCGCGCCAGCGAGTCCGGCAAGCGTCGGAAACATATCGACGACATGCACCATTCCTTTCACTTCGCCGGGCTTGATATGCCCTGGCCAGTTCGCAAGAGCGGCGACGCGAGTGCCACCTTCGTATAGCGTGCCTTTGCCGCCGCGATAAGGACCATTGTCCGCCGGCAGCTTCAGCTTTGAAACGTCCGCATCGCCTGCGAGAAGCGCAGTCTGGTTGCCGCCATTATCACTCATGAAAACGATCAACGTATTTTCGCGCATCTTCTTTTTTTCCAGCGCGGAGATCAGCTTGCCGATCTCATCGTCCATGCAGGTGATCATGGCCGCGTAGGCGCGTCGCGTTGGGTCTTCGATATTCCGGTATTGTCCAGGTACTCCGCGGGAGCCTGATAGGGCGAGTGCGGAGCCGTGAAGGCGAGATATAGAAACAGCGGAGACCGCTGATCATGGGCGTTGATTTGCGCCGCTGCGTCCGCGCCCCAAAGCTGGGTAACATAACCCTTCTCGTCCACGGGTTGGTCATTGCGATACCAATCGCGTACGTTTGCGGAAGAGTGAGTATAGTAATCGACCTCCCCCACCATCGATCCATAGTGATAATCGAACCCGCGTTGGCGTGGCCAAAACTTCCGGTCTGCATGACCCAAGTGCCATTTTCCGACCATGACGGTCTTGTAACCAGCTTCCTTGAGCGCTTGAGGCAACAACCTTTCATCTGTCGGAAGGCCGTATTTGCTGGGAGTTGGAATGAC
The DNA here is from genome assembly GCA_963806075.1 of uncultured Alphaproteobacteria bacterium. Taxonomy (GTDB): domain Bacteria; phylum Pseudomonadota; class Alphaproteobacteria; order Rhizobiales; family Xanthobacteraceae; genus Bradyrhizobium. The sequence goes on along the minus strand of CAWDWT010000018.1, from coordinate 99,925 downwards.
CAGGGTTTGCAGACCATAACGGAAAGGATATCGGCCGGTCATTAGCGCGGCGCGTGTAGGGGTACACATCGGCTGTACGTAGAATTGTTCGAGCCGCGCGCCATCCTCTGCGAGTTTATCGATATTCGGGGTCTTGATATCGGAGCCGTGAAATCCGACGTCCTTCCATCCGAGATCGTCCGCCACGATGTACACGATGTGCGGGCGTGGCGGAGCCAACTCCGCCTCGACCTTGACTTGCCGCTTTACGCCGCTATACGCTATATTCATATAGATATATCGACAACCTGAAGTCTAATATCGATCCGAGCCTCGATGAGCGAGCGGCGGCTGGCCGATCGTTGAACTAACCGTCTCGATCAGGACAGGAAATCCATGCCAGGACAGGTTTTGAAAAATGCGGTCCGAGAAATCGGAATCGCGTCTGTGCTGGCGATATGTCCAATCGTGGCACATGCACAATCCGTTACGATCCGCGTCGCTGCGGATGCAAATCTTGTGCAGCCCCTGAGTGACATCATCAATGCATTCCTCGCCGACCACGCGACGTCCAATTATTTGATTACGGCCACCTTCGGTTCGTCCACCCAGCTGGAATCGCAAATCAACGGGACGTGCCCGGGCTGCACGCCGAACCAGCCCGGCTATGACCTGTTCCTCGCCGCGGATGTCTCCCATCCGAACGACCTGATCGCGAACCATTCGTCGACCGTGGTTGCCTACAATTCGCCCGCGACGCCCGCGAAATATCTCATCGAATACGCGATCGGGGCCCTGGACCTTTACAGCAATACGGCCGGCATCGATGTTTCGAGCGGACTGCCGGCGGGGTGGTCCAAGGTTGCGATCGGTACTCCGGGGTCAGCGTCGTACGGAGACGCCGCTCAACAGGTACTTTCGAATGTTTACAGTGTCACGCTGCCAAGCACCAAGGTCGATCAATACTCGAACATGGCGATGACCTACAATGCTGTCCAAAAAGGCAGCCCGCCTCCCGACCTGTATGGCTTTGTCGCGCGGTCGCAAATCTGCACGCATGGAGATACGACGCCCGTCTACAGCGGTGTCAGTCACCAGGACATCGCCTCGGGCGGCTCGACCTATTCGCCAATTCTGCAAGGCGGTGTCGAGGTTGCACACACGCGAACGGACGCCCAGCAGACCGAATTGACTGCCTTTCTCCAATATCTGACGGGCAAGAATTTCACCGGCGGGGCGGTAACTCCAAACGGCGCCCACCGGCTCGCCTATTATTGCTACGTGCTGCCGTCCAATCCTTACCCCTAGGCTAGATCTGGGTTTGGCGGATATTGCCTTTGCACTTCACCGCATGACGGCAATGCTCGTGTGTCTTACGAGGCCACGGCTTGGTCAGATGCTTGATTGAAAGCGCCGTTCGCTGCGAAGACATGATGATTGGCTGTATCCGCGGTTATTTGAAACTGTCGTGGGTGCTGCCTCAGCGAAGCTACTTTCCGCGCGCGGCCATATGTCGCAAATTGAAGACGATACACAATCGTAGATTGTCAAAATTCGAACTTCGCGTGAATGCAACCAGCCGATCTTCCGCCTATGTCGGAAAACTGCCGCCAAAACGATCCGGTTTCCAGTTTCAGGCCGCGCGGGCCGTGACGATCCTAAAGTTGCGCGGATTCACCCCACAACCTTTGTCATTGACGCCCGGCGTCGCATTGCCGTACGTTATACTCCCGACCTCGTCAACAATGCGCTGCTGATTTACGCCCACCAGGAAAACTACAAGATCATCGAGGCGACGCTGCGGCAGGTCGATCAGCCGCAGTTGCAGGTGGCAATCGACGCGACAATCGCCGAGGTGACGCTTACCAACGAACTTAGCTACGGCGTCCAGTCCTATCTGTCCAGCAAGAACCTCGGCTTGAAGCCGGACCAGGGTTCGATCCTTAACACGCAGTCAACTGCTGCGCCGGCGGCAAGCGCCACGACCGATGTGGCCGCGGCGGCCGGCACGGCGGCCAACGCCTTTATCAGCCGCGCATTTCCGGGATTCAATTTCCTGGTTGGTTCGGAGGCGCAGCCCGCCATCATTCTCGATGCCCTGCATGCAGTGACCAGTGTCAAGGTGCTGTCCAACCCTTCGCTGGTCGTGATCAACAACCAGGTGGCGACATTGCAGGTCGGCGATTCGGTGCCGATTTCGACCGGCACCGCCACGGTACTGAACGGCAACAACAATGTGGTCAACAGCATCGATTATCGCAACACCGGCATTATTCTGCGCGTCTCTCCGCGCATCAATGTCAACGGCAACGTCCGCCTCGATGTCGAACAGGAAATCAGCAGCGTCCAGCCAACCACCGCCTCGACGCTGACGCCGACCGTGTCACAGCGGCGGGTGAAGAGCTCGATCTCGGTTGCCACCGGCCAGACCGTGCTGCTGGCCGGGCTGATCAGCGAACAGCAGAACGGCGGGCGCAGCGGTATTCCGCTGCTTGACGAAATCCAGGGGCTGGGTGACGCCTTCGCACATCAGGACAAGCGCGGCACCCGCACCGAATTGATCATCTTTATCCGTCCGCAGATCATCCGCAACGGCACCGACGCGCATCACATCGCCGAGGAGCTGCGGTCAAAACTGCGCGGCAGCGTGGGAGCGAGCATCGATGACCTGCGGGTTCGCACTGTCCACTGATATTATGGCGCGTCGGAACAAGCCTTCGCAGCGAAGTGCCTGGGCGGCGGCCCTCGTTCTGTTCGCCTGCTGTTTCCTGCCGCTGCGGGTTGCTTCGGCCGATACGCTGGCGCGCGCCAACGCGGCCTATTCACGGGGCGACTATGTCGGTGCCGTCCGGATGCTGACGCCGCTTGCCCTGCGGGGTAACGCCAATGCGCAAGCCCTGCTCGGGTTCATGTACGAGAACGGCTACGGCGCGCCGCAGGCTTATGATGCCGCGGTTGACCTGTATACCGACGCGGCGATCCGGGGCAATGCATTCGGGCAGAGCATGCTGGGCCTGATGTATGACAAAGGCCACGGTGTGCGGCAGGATGTCGTACTGGCTTACAAATGGCTGAATCTGGCGGCTGCCCACGCCTCGAGACGAGAGCGCGACTATTTCCTGCGGCTGCGCAACGCCGTGGCCTCGAAAATGTCGCCCGCGCAGATCCATGAGGGTCAGCGTCTGGCGCTGATGTGGGCACCGGGACGCCCGTAACTGTCGGGCACTCACGACCAGTTGTGAAGAGTTCGCGATGCCATCCCGTCAATGAAAGAGGCCGCCAACGTAGGCGGCCCCTTATTGGTCGGCAATGACGCGTAACCAAGGAACGGAGATGGTGATTAAAATCGAGCGCCGTCGCCGAGGGCGTCTTTGACCTTGTGAGCAACCCAGCTCAGAGCGTGGCCGATGGCACCAAAGAAGCTGCCGCCGTTGATCGCGTCGAGCTCCGCGTCGGTCAGCTCGATGATTTCCGAGTTCGTCTGTTCCATGTTCTGCATTGTAGTCTATTCCTTTTCAGATTGCGTTGAGGAGGAAATTGTCAGAAGTGCATCGGCGAGGTCGGCTGCGTTATCGGCTGGTGGACGGCAGCGACAACACGTTTGCCCAAATCCTCGTAAGCCTTTATGGCAATGTTGAGCGCCAGATCACCGCCGCTGACGCTATCGAGTTGATCGATGTCCAGCTCGCGAACTTCATTGGTAAACTCGTTCATATCACTCTCCTGCTTTTGAGGAGGGGACCATCCCCTCTCACTCGTGTGGTCGCAGGAATAGTCCCGGCAGTTCGTTTGCGCTGTGACGGACATCACATTGACGGCCGACCGCGGACCGGTGGCGAACCACTAGGTTCATGCCGGATTGTGCGGTACAGTCAAAAAAGCCGATCGGCGGTGACGGCCACGGGGCGCCACAGGCGGAAGAAGAGTTTAGGGGTTTATCGGCTCGCTTTGAGAATGGCGGACTCGGAAAGTTCAAAAATTGGAAGGGCATCCGAGACGGACTCGTCGAGAGAGGCTATCAACGGGCATCCGGAGCGGCTCGACAGCAACAAGATTCGTGCAATTCTCGATATCCATTGCGTTGATAGCCAGAAATCCGAAAAAAAGTTCCGGGCGAACCTGACCGCCCATTGTGCTGCGGCGCGATACGCAAGTTGTCCGCATACAGGATGGAAGCGTTCACCTACGCTCTCTCGCTAACGGAGCGAGAATGCAGCATCTCGGGCCATGCCATCCGAAAGCAGATCAACGCCACCGTGAAGTCGCACGTGAAGTCGCATCCGGCTACGCGAAAGAACTTCAGGCATTGCCGCGCGATCTTTGGCCGGCAAGAAGTGCGATCCAGCAATCGCGAATAGCACGAGAAGTGTGGCTGCCCAACAAGTAAGGCCGCCCGCGGTTGACCTACCTAATCCTGGATCCGTGCGGCCAATGGTGCACCACTCATGCCAGCCATCAGCATCGCGGGCCGATTGCGCAGCCGCGGCCGCACCGCCTGCAGCGGACCCCGTGCTTCACTTCGAGCGGTTTTGGTGCCGCATCTCCGGCCGGGCATTGCCGCACTTGTGTTCTGATCACGGAGAGCTCTTGACGCGACCATCGTTTGTTGAAAAACGCAAGTACAACCGAGGGTGCGGGGTATTCCATGCGCGCTATAATGGTCGCAGTTTTCCTGATCGTCTGCATGGCGAACTCTGCTTATTCGCGCGGTCCCTACGGCTCGGTAGCGGTCGCAGGTTGGTCGGGCGGTGCTTTCACCGATGACAAGACCGGTAAGTTCTCAAATTGCATTGCGAGCGCGAGTTACAAGAGCGGTATCAATGTCGGAGTATTGGTATCCGAGACCTATCGTTGGGCTCTCGGGTTTACCTATCCAGGTTGGGCTTTGACGCCGGACCAAAAATTCCCAATCGTGCTTAGCTTTGATGGCCGCAATACATTCAACGTCGTTGGCGTTGCCGCTTCGCGGACTTTGGTCCTCGTTCAAATGCCGGAGGACTTTGCTCTAATTAGGAGTTTTCGTGCTGCTCGCACGATGTCGGCGTTTGCTCAAGGTAACTTGTTTCAGTTCAATCTAGACGGCACGGCGCTTCTTCTACCTTCGCTGGTCAATTGCGTTAAGACCATCAACGCCAATGGCATTGCGGCTGCAACCAATTTCACTGTCGTTGCGAATGTCACAACAAGGCAGATATCGCCGACCACGCCCTCATCTCCGCCAACGACGGGCCTCCAGCTTGCAACCTGATCGTCCTCAAGAGGGGTCGGCGGAGCTGCAGTTGGAAGCAATGCAAATCGCTTCAAATTTTATCCTAAAGGCGTCATCCCTGAGTCATCCGTCACTACTGAGTTCGATCTGAGACCCCGGTTTCACTCGTGTCGACCGGCGCCGCTTGGAGAGCGGACAACGCAACTGGCTTCGTTCGCATTGTTCCTCCGAAGCCGAACGAAGTTGGCCTTGACGTAGCCGCGGTCGTTGTTGGCAATGACGCAAAAAACTGTAAGGGAAAATTTGCTTCGGCGCGCAATAGCGAACTCATAGACAGTGAAGTTGTGTTCCGAGGTATGTCATCTTGTGAGGATTCGGAAAGGTCGGTAATTGCGGAATACTTCATCTTGCCGCGCAAGGCAGGTGGCTTCGTCATATTCTCAGTGGTGACGCCAACGAAAGCGATAGGACCACAAATTCAACCTCAAAACCGCGAGGAGGTGAACGCCGGGTTCCGTAAAGCGGCCTATACCGCTGCCGGGCAGTAAAGGGGCCGCACCGTGGGCTTCCGAGAAATGCGCTCGCCAGGCGCATCGCCGGATCCTGCGCCATGTGCCGACTATATTATAATCCGCTCGAGGCAAACGGCGCCGAGCCATAGCGCCGCGTGCGGCTCAACCCCGGTAGCTATTGGGTGGGGCGATACCTTTACCTATCATGTCTGGGATTTTGAGCGATGGCCAACCATGAGCAGTATGCCTCCGATCTGCGGCAGCAAAGCCAGCAGAATGAGCCGGAGCATGGCGAAATCTTCCGGGGCCGGGCTGAGCAGCCCGCGAGAGCTCCATGACACGAGTTTGATAGCGGCCTCGGTCTGAGGGTCCGCAGTGGCTTCGACAGATGCCATTGCGGAATCCAGGATCTGGCGGCGTTCCACGACCGCGGCTTCACGCTCGCGGCAGAATTTTCCTACACCGCCTTTGCATTCGCGGTCGCGGGCGGCCATGGCGTCTGACAGCGCTGCCTGCGCGTTCGTAATGGTCGGCGTGACCCGGGATGCGCGGGCCAGCATCACATCGGTGATATTGGTCGAAGCGAAACCGATGCTCGCCGCTACCGCGAAAACGAATGTCAGCAGCCAGATGGTCCAGCCGACCAGCGCCGTCGGACGCTGTCTTGTGCGCCACAAGCTGGCAGCACAGGAAGGTAAAACAAGCGCGACAAGGTCCGCGGCAACACCCACGGCGAGGAAAAGCCATCCCGCCACGTCGCTTGATCCCAGCGACCGGGCAAACCAGCCGTTGATCGTGAGGCCGACGGCGCCCAGCGCCAGAGCGGCTGTCGATAGGATAACTGGCGCAAGGTAGTTGCGTGAGGAGGCGACAGGTTCGATCAGAGAGGCCGCCACCGCTCGCGTTGCGACAACAGGTTCTTCCTCGTGTATCGTCACGGCGAGCGGCTGCGCCACAGGTGGCTCCACGATCGCGCCGTCGGGTGTTAAAAATTCCGGCGGGATCAAGGATTCCGAGGAAGATGGAAGCTCGGGTTCCGCGGCAGCGCCGGCCATCGCCTTTTGTTTTTTGCGTTGCCGGTAAGCCCTGGCGCGTTCGGCGGCGGCTTTATCCTTCTTTTTTCGCGGGATTTGATGAAGCGGAATAACAAAGGCGGTCGTTTCGTCAGCCATTGGAACCGTTCCCGTCGGTTTTTGTGGTTAGGCGTGCGGCGTGGATGCAACCACGCTGTCGGGCCGGCACTTAAGATCAGGCTGAACTGAGTCGTCTAGGAGCGACATGCAACAGTCGCAAATTCATTTTTTTCAACTGATGCGCTTTCGGGATTTCGAGGCCGGAAGGCGGCAAAAATCGGTCGAACCGACCTATGGCGGCCAGATCGACCGGCAGCACAAAAATAAAGCATATGTTACGGCCGAACCGATAATTCAGTCGGACCCATTATTTCTAAAGGCAGATATTTAAAAGCTTCAATCGGCAAGTCTGCGGGCGAGGAACTTTTGGTTTGACCATTGCGACCGACTTTGCGCCGCGCTCCTTCGGGCTTCTGTAGTCGCCCGCAATCTCCATCGCCCAATAAATACGGCCCGTGGCTGAGCTTTTTACGCTCGCGACGCCCACCCGGGTTGCATCATGCAGAAGAAGGTTTTTCCGATGCCCCGTCAATTCAATCCATTGGTTTAGAAGTCTTTGGAAAATTGTCATAGCCGTAAGCGATATTCTCCGCAGCGCGTCCGGCACCCGCAGGGCTGATGCGAGTAGAAAAGCGGCCAAGGACGTCATGATCGAGCGTGTCCTTTGCCGCCATGGCAGCCGCTTGCTCGTGCGCGATTTGAGTGAGTGCGGCATCCGTGCTCACGCGATGCTCGCCATGCTGAAGGCGAAAATCCGAGATCATCTCCGCAGGGGAGGCCGCGCGGGCGGGTGCCAGGCTCGAAAATATAAAGGCGACCGCAAGCACGATAGCGATGGTGTTGTCATGTCTCATATCGATTTGAGGACCGTGAATTGTTTGAAGGCAGGGGAATAAACCAGCAATGGGTGTTTGTGGCGCATTCGCCTATCGAAGGGTCGTTTCAGCAGACTTGTCACTGGCGGGATACAGCATGTATCGCCATCGCAAATTTCGAATATCATGCGCGTGTGTTTATGCAAGACCCGCTGGCCAAGCGAGGCCGGCTTGCTGGCCAGAGCGCAAGGCGGCGACCTTGTATCAAGTATTGTAGCGAATGGTCCGCACGGAATGTCCGAATGCAACCATAGGTTATATACTTAGTCTTAGCAACGAGTTAAGCTATTATTTACCATTCCGGCGCTCAGTCAGGCCACCCATTCCAGCGGTGGATTCACATGGATGTCGATCTCGTAGCCCTCGTTGGGCTCAGCGCAGCAGATGCGAGTTGTCTGCAATCCCTTAAACCGCTGATGGCCGGCAACCAGGACGACGTCATCAACGCGTTTTACGGACGCATCCTCGCGTTTCCGCGCTTCAAGGCGATGATCGAGAAGACCTGCGAGCGCGAGGGACTCGATATCGGGCAGCTCGTTGCCCACATCAATAGCGTTCAGTTCCAGCACTGGCAGCGTTTCTTCGGCGGCACGCCGGACAGGGCTTTCAAGGATTTCGCCCAGAAGATCGGCACTGCGCACGAAAAGTGCCTGCTCAGCAGCGATCTCTATGTCGCCAGTTCCGCCGTTATCCTCGAAAAATTCATTGGACTTGCGCTCAAGCAGCATCTCGGCGAGACCACGCAGGCCAAGGCGGTCAAGAATGCACTGAGCGCGATCGTCCGCATGTTCTTCCTCGACATTTCCTACGCGATTTCGGCTTACGACAATGCCGCCGCCCGGACCACGCTCCGGCAAGTCTCGGAGTCCTTACTCAACACCTTCGAGGTCGATGTCGCCCGCGGATTGGGATCGATGGCGAGCGCCGCCGAGGAACTCAACGGAACCATCAAAAGCATCGTCGATCTCAATCTCGGCAAACATGCGGCGATGCCGGGACACCGTGTCGAGCATTGAGATGCTGACCAAAAATCTCGCCGATCTGGCCGAGACCACGCGACACATCGAAAGTTTCGTCAAAGTCATCACGGATGTCTCGCGCAAGACCAAGCTGCTGGCGCTGAACGCAGCCATCGAGGCCGCGCGCAATGGTGAATACGGGCGCGGCTTCAGCGTGGTTGCCAACGAAGTGAAGGCGCTTGCCATCGAAGCCGAGAATCCGACCAAGGACGTCAAGCGGCAGGCCAGCGAGATTCAGCAGGCGATCGATTGCGCCATCAAACAGGTTACGGGCTCGCAAAAGCTGGTGCAGGAGATCGACGCGGGCATGGCCACCGAGAGCGAAGCGATCGGATTCCAGAACAGCGCTGTCCGCGAGATTTCAACCAACCTCACGGCCGTGTCGGAAAGTGGCACACGGATTGCGGGCGCGGTTCAAAACGCTCGACGTCGCCTAGCCATCAATCGCCACGCGTGAGCTGCGCTCACTTCTTCTTTTTAGCCGCCCGCGCCACGAGCGCCGCCGAATTCGCCGCCACCGCGGCGCGGATGAGTTGCCTGAAGGCGGCTGCGTTAATCTTCTCGCCTTCGCGGATGTCGATCGCCCGCCGCGTATTGCCTTCCAGGCTTGAATTGAACAGCTTCTTTGGGTGCTTGATCGAAGCTCCACGGGCAAAAGTGAGTTTTACGACCTCTTTGTAGGATTCTTCCGGTACAGACGATGCCGTCATGGGACCAGACATGGATGAGTTGACGGATGTGGGCCAGCATCGCGCCTCTCCAATCACCAAGCTCCCTGATCCGCTTGCTGATGTTGGCCGAGGCGGCCTCACTGTCCGGATGACTTTTCGACTTCATGTTCGTTCTGGTTCCTTTTTAGCCGCCTTGGAAAGGTTAGCGCAGGTCCATCGCGGTTCCAATCGGTGCGGCAAGGGCAGGGATCGAGCGGCGCACTGCCAAGCCCATTGCGTTCCGTTTGTTCCGTCAGGCGTTGTCGACACCCTGTCATCCGGCTATCGTTAAATCATCTGGCAGTGACGCGCCCGCTTCATAAGATGCGATAATTATAATCGGCCAGGGAGGCTGATGTGATCACGACACGATTGACGCAAAAGTTCGACATGGAACATCCGATCGTTTGCGCGCCGATGGCGATGGTGTGCGGCGGAGCGTTGGCGGCGGCCGTCGGTAAAGCGGGCGGTCTCGGCATCCTGGGCGGCGGTTATGCGGGCACGATCGGCGAGGGCATCGACCTCGAAGAGCAATATCGGATGGCCGGAAATACGCCGATCGGAATTGGCTTCATCACCTGGGCGGTCGAGGCCCGCCCGGAAGCAGTCGATTGGGCGATTGCCAAGCGCCCGAAATGCCTGTTCCTGTCGTTCGGCAGTCCGAAGACGTTCGCTGGAGCGGCGGTCGAGGCCAACATTCCCTTGTTCTGCCAGTGCCAGACCATGGGGCATGTCAGGGAAGCGCTCGACGCCGGCGCATCGGTGATCGTGGCGCAGGGCGCCGAGGCTGGCGGACATGGCGGGCGGCGATCGACCTTGCCGTTCGTGCCGGAAGTCGCCGATGTGCTGGCGAAAAGCTATCCGGATGTTTTGTTGCTGGCGGCCGGCGGCATTGCTGATGGACGCGGGCTGGCGGCGAGCCTTGCCCTGGGCGCCGATGGCGTTCTGGTCGGGTCGCGCTTTTGGGCCGCCGAGGAAGCGCTGACGCCGTCAGCCGCGGCGGCGCGGGCGATCGCCGCGGATGGCGATCAGACGGTGCGCACCACCGCCCTCGACAGCCTGCGTGGCGTGCCGTGGCCGGAGGAGTTCAGCTTCCGGGTGCTGCGCAACCGGCTGATGGACGAATGGGCGGACCGTGAAAGGGAAGCCGCGGCCGATTTTGGCCAGATGAAACGAAGCTACAATGAAGCCCGCATCCGCGGCGATCTCGATGTCGCCGCGACGATCGTTGGAGAAGCCGTGGGCCTGATCCACGCCAGGCTGCCCGCGGCCGATATCGTTTCCACCATGGTTGCCGAGGCGGAAACCGCACTCGCTCGCGGCGCGCGACTGGTAAGCCAGGGCGTGTACTCATAAATCCGCGATGTCGGCTTTACCCCCAAATACGGACGGCGCCGGGTAACCATGGCATGCCAAAAGATGGGGTAATCGGCCGGCCCAGCTTGTGGATAGCTGAAGATTTTAGGTGCTGCGCTTCAGGCTGATGGTGGAACGAGGTCCGTGGTGGCGGCCTCAAGCATCAGAAGGAGAAGCGCAGCATGGACCATTTTGGTGGATTGGACGTATCGGTCAAGGAGACCAGCATCTGCATTGTGGATGACACGGGCAGGATCGTGAAGGAAGTGAAGGTAGCGAGCGAGCCCGAAGCCCTTTTGAAGGTTCTGGGGAACCCGGCTTACCGCTTCAAGCGGATTGGATTGGAAGCCGGGCCGCTGTCGCAATGGTTGTTCAGCGCTCTCGCGGAAGCCGAGTTACCGGTGATCTGTGTCGAGACGCGGCACATGCAGGCGGTGCTAGGCGCAGATCAACAAGACCGACCGCAATGACGCGCGCGGCATCGCTCAGATGATCCGGGTGGGACTGTACCGCCCGGTGCATGTGAAGACGCTCCGCAGTCAGAAACTGCGAATGCTGCTGACCCATCGCAAGCTTCTGCAGTCGAAGGCCATCGCCATCGAGAACGATCTGCGAGGTACTTTGCGCAACTTCGGCGTCAAGGTCGGAATGGTTGGCAAGGTGAGGTTCGAGGCCCGCATCCAGGAGCTTGTCGAGAATATCCCCGACTTGGCGGTATTGGCGGAGCCGCTGCTCATCGTCCGGCGGGTGCTTCGTGAACAGATCGTCCCTCGTGGGACGATGGACGAGGTGAGTTCGTATGTCCGCTTGGTCCTGCTGTTCAACTGACGGCAAGGCCGACCAAAAGATTGTTCCGCCTCGTCCTCGAATCCCATGATGGAAGGGCCCTGGTGCCGATTCCGAAGAGAAGCGCGAGCCCGCGAGCGACATCGACATTGCAGTGGTGGATAGTCTGAAAGCGCTTGACCTCAAATGGCCGATTAGAGAAGCGGACATTGGTCGGCGTGCTTCGTAATCTTCATTCCTTCCGATGCGGATTGCGACGATCGCCCCGCCGATTGGATTTCCGAACGTAAGAAATTAGAGCGTCGGGGTGATTATATTTGGCCTTGAGCGCAGCAATTAACGCATCCTCAGCTTCGATCGTCAGAACTTCCGATCGTTTCCCAAGTCTTAGACCGACGATGTACTCGGTCATAACGTTACCCTCCGCTCTGCAGGGATTCTCCAGACGGCTCCAAAATAATTCCGACAAGTACCAAACTGTCCCACGGACAACAATACCGCCTGTTGCCACATCGGCACTTCAAGCTGGCGCACACCGCACCGTTTTGGTTTTATTTGTGGTAACATCCCCATCCCGGAAACGGCGAAACACGCCTGCGGCCGAAACTCAGCATAAGCAAATCTGATAAGGCTGCCGTTGCCAAAGAGAGGATGACATTTGACTTATATCGTCAATGAATCCTGCATCAAGTGCAAGCTGATGGATTGCGTGGAGGTATGCCCCGTCGATTGTTTCTACGAGGGCGAAAACATGCTCGTCATCCATCCCGACGAATGCATCGATTGTGGGGTATGTGAGCCGGAATGTCCGGTCGAAGCGATCAAGTCCGACACCGAGGACGAAGCCGGGAAGTGGCTCAAGCTCAACGCTGATTACGCAAAAACCTGGCCCAATATAACGATCAAACGCGACCCTCCTGTAGATTCCAAAGAATGGGAAGGTAAGCCGGATAAGCTTCAATATTTCTCGCCAAATCCGGGCCAAGGCGACTAATGCCCGACAGATCGCCATCTGGGTTAAGCCGATGACGCCACGAGATCGAGTAAGCAAGGTTTGCAATTGATATTGATTCACCACTGTCCGCTTTGGGTCTGCCGGCTCAACCGGTCGACGCAACACAGGCGTTAAATCTCTCTGCTGGGGTTTCAAATTGCAAGGTCTCACGTGGTCGTTCGTTTAGCTGACGAGCCACTTTGTTCAGATGGGCTTGCGAATGCACCGATAAGTCGGTGCCTTTAGGAAAGTACTGTCTCAGCAGGCCATTGGTGTTCTCGTTCGACCCGCGTTGCCACGGGCTTTGCGGATCGCAAAAATAGACGTCGATTTTGGTCGCCAACGTAAAGCGACGATGATCCGTAAGTTCCTTGCCCCGGTCCCAGGTTAAGGACTTATACAGCTCCTTTGGTAGCTTCTTCGCCTGCTTGATGAGCGCGGTGACAACCGTCTGGGTGTCCTTGCCTGCCACCTTGGCCAACATCACGTAACGGGTATGACGCTCGACCAAGGTCGCGATGTAGGTGTTGTTCGGCCCGGACAGGAGGTCGCCCTCCCAATGACCAGGCACCGCCCGATCTTCAACCACCGCCGGTCGCTGACGGATTGAGACGATATCCTTGATCTGCCCCCGTTTATCGCCATTCGGGTCAACCGGCCTGGAGCGACGCATCGAGCGCTTCGATCGAAGATGGTGAAGCAGCTCTTTCTTGAGCACGCCACGCGTTTGGACAAACAGGCTCCGATATATGGTCTCGTGTGACACCCGATTACACTCGTCTTCAGGATGCGTTCTCTTCAGCCAGCCGGCTATCTGCTCGGGTGACCAATCCAATCTGAGCTTCCCTGCCACTGACTGCCGAAGCCGCGAATTGATTGCCAACTTACAACATTTTGGACGACGAGACCGCGCCCAGGCATTCTCGTCCGCAAGTGTCGCTCGGTAGCGATCATAGCCGCCATTGCGAACTCTATTTCCCGGCTCACCGTCGAGGTCGAGCGGCCAAGTAGCTTTGCGATCGACCGGGCTGATTGATTTGCCGTAATACCTCTGGAAATCACCTCGCGTTCCGCCAGCGTCAATGCCAACCTGGAGCGGCGCCGCTCCGCAGGACGAATCCCACCATGCGGAGCCACCAGAAAATAGATCGACGATGACTGCTTGCCAAAAGCTCGTCCAATCGCCTTCAGCGACTCCCCACGCTTCCAGCGATCCCATAACTCCGTCTTCTCTGCCGCCGTAAAACCTCTATGAAATCTCCGTTCCATCCAACACTCCATCTTTTCCCTCTAAGATAAAGTGTTGCGGCCACCGGTTGAGACCACCGTCCAAATGCGGACATGACCTGAAGCTAGGCCACTAATCTATCTCGGGCTCGTCTAGCCGCCACGGCACCGCCTCAGCATGAAACTCTAGCTGCACGACCTGCTCACCTCTTAGGCTTGATAGTCTTGGCGACGAAGCCGGACATATCCACACGAAACCTGGTCCGAGCTCAATAGGGGGTGGGGATTCGTCTATTTCGTCGAGCGTCCCAATGAAATGATACCATCCACCGTAATCATGACGGCCCGGAGCGATCCGGGCATTGTGGTACACCTCTGCGTCCTTGAGAGGATCAATCCCTAGTTGGCCAAGCAATGCAATGAACTCGGGAGGAAGGCAGTCGGCTCGTGCCGCTCTAAAATTCCTACAGCCCGCACAATCGCATGTGTCGGCTCCGCCACGTTCCGTTCTGCCGTACGCCAGAATCGTCGCATCGCGGTCGGCACGATATTTCCACTCGTCGAAGTCAGACATAATCAAATCACGTGAGGCGTCGGCAAGCATTCTTAGCCGGCCGTTCGCGTGCCTACAATTGTCCGCTTTAGGTCTTGGCCGTGTAAAAACGCCCTTCCTGGGAAGTCGGTGAGAAGCCATGGCCCTTCGGCCTCAGGCCTGGATCGCAGCGATCAGCGGCTTGATCCCGACGATGTTCATGACCCGTGTCAAATTGTATGCCAGCACCGAGAGGGCCATCTCGGCGGCTACCTTTGGGAGCGTTTTGGTCAGGAAGTGCGTCGCACCCATGCACAGGGAGAATCATAACAGCGGGACACTGCGTTTTCACACAGCCAGGGTCATTAACAGACATGCCCGGTGCCGGCCTTCGAGGTCGGCTTTACGTCCAACAGCGACACTCGGCTTTATGAGTACACGCAAATGGACCGGTGGCTGCAAATAGGCCTCGGCCGCATGCGAGACGCGCTGCGGCGTCTAAAGGGGCATCGCTTGACCGACCGGATGTTCTTTGCCACCGTCGGCGCCATGCGTGCCCTGAAACAGACGCTCGATCCGCAAGGCATTTTCAATCCGGGCAAGATCGCTTTCGGCGTGAATCGGTTCTCACGACTTCAATGAGTTTCACCTGCGTCATTCCGGACATTCACGGCAGGAGCGATCTGCTCCGCGACGGTATTGCCGGCATCGTCGCGCATGCGGCCGGCCGGCCCGGCACGATTGTCGCGCTCGGCGATTACGTCAACAAGGGACCCGACAGCAAGGCGGTTATCGATATCCTTAAAGCTGGTCCTCTGCCGGGATGGGCTTTCTTTCCGCTCAAGGGCAACCATGATGCGATGATGGTCGAGGCGTTGCGAAACCCGTCGCGAATGCGGTGGTGGCTCGATTGCGGCGGGGACACCACGCTTGCCTCCTACGGGGGTGACGCATCGCAGTTGCCGTCCGATAACATCGCATGGCTTGATGGTCTCGCCTTGATGCATTCTGATCGCCAGCGGATTTATGTGCATGCCGGCCTCGATCCGAATGTGCCGCTCGATCGGCAGAGCGAAAGGACTTTGCTCTCGAAGCGCTATCCTCAAGGCTACGCCGCCGGTTTTGACGGCCGCCATATCGTCCATGGCCACAATTCGCTGGGTCGACGGTCCAAAACTGTACGAGGGACGCACCAATCTTGACACCCGCGCCTGGCGGTCCGGCCGGCTGATGATCGGAGTGTTCGACGACGACGTGCCTGGTGGTCCGATCGGTTTTATCAGGACTCAGGGTCACCAGGATAAAGCGGGCAATACGTCGCAACAACGACTACCGGATTACATTCGCGCGAGACTGTTGCTGGGCGCAGCGATCAGGCTGGGCCGGCTGATTCCGGTAATCCGCCCGGGCAGACGCTTGAGACGGCGAGCGCGGTTTGCTGATCTTTGCGATACGGTATTAACGCACCGCCAGACCGCGCCGCCATAGGTTCTTGCCGAAAGGCTGGCGATGCCTTCGCGCAACAGCGATGGCAGGATCAAGTAACGGCTTGGCTGTACGGTTGACGATGCTGCCGCGGTGCCCGATATCACTATCATGAACGCCAACAGCGCCGAATATCACGCGCGCCAGTTCGTTCGGATCATCGAGGGCGATCGATGGAACGAGTAAGTCCGTCGGGCAGCCGGGAGAAAGTCATGTCGCGCATCGTGAGCGTTGAGCAACTGGAAGCGATCTACGGCTTGCCGGGTCCTGCCTCGACAGTCAAGGTCGCCGATCGGGTCACCGCGCACTATCGCGTGCTGATCGAAAAATCGCCGTTTGCAGTGGTGGCGACCTCGGGGCCGGAGGGACTGGACTGCTCGCCGCGCGGCGATCTGGCGGGTTTTGTCCGCATCCACGACGACAAGACCCTGATGATGCCGGACCGGCGCGGCAACAACCGGATCGACTCGCTGCGCAACATTTTGCGCGATCCCCGGATCGCGCTGTTGTTCCTGATCCCAGGATCCGGCAGCACATTGCGCATCAACGGCAGTGCTTATGTCACGGCCGATCCAGCCTTGCTCGAACTCGTTCAAGATGCAAGGCAAGCCGCCGCGCACCGTCATTGTCATGAGGGTGGACGAACTGTATTTCCAGTGCGCCCGCGCCATCGTGCGTTCCGATCTGTGGAATCCCGACAGGCACGTCGATCCCAAAAGCTTGCCGACTCCGGGACAGATCCTTGCCTCGATGAGCGAGAACACCGTCGGCGGCGAGAGCTACGACCGGGAATGGCCGGAACGAGCACGACAAAGCATGTGGTGATGCTGGTCGGCGTGACGGCGGGGATTATCACGCGGCGACATCCCACAGCCGGAACGAGCCCCTCACCAGCGCTTTGCGACCTTTCTCAGTGAGCATAGCCCGATCCTCGGCCCATGCGGCAAGTCCAAGCGCAACGAGCCGGTCGACGATGAGCCGATTCAAGGCTCGACGGCTCGCGGCTGGCAGGCGTAGCGCTTTCAACGCTTCCCATTGACAGGCTGTAAGGTCGTGGTCGAATTCCGCGTTCATGGATCCTCGAATTGCTGCCATTTTGTGGCTGTGTTAGCGAGGCCGCATGAACGGAATGCGACATTTCGAGCATGCTTTTGCTAATGCCGATTGTCATTCAATTGACTAAAGTCATGGCGCGCGCCAACAAGAAGGCCGGCATTTCGGCGCTTTCGAGCTCGCTTCATGGCTGATTTTCACGGCGTCTTTCCCTATCTGGTCTCGCCGCTCGATCCCGAGGGCAGGATTCGCACCGATGTGTTGGACCGGCTCTGCGACGATCTGATCAATTCCGGCGTTCACGGTCTGACGCCGCTCGGCTCGACCGGCGAGTTTGCCTATCTGAATCAGGCGCAGCGCGTTTGCGTGGTGCAGACCACGGTCGAGGCGGCCAAAGGTCGCGTGCCCGTGGTTGCCGGCGTAGTATCGACATCGACGGCGGACGCGATCGCGCAGGCGACGTCTTATCAAAGGCTCGGCGTCGATGGAATTCTGGCGATCCTCGAAACGTACTTTCCGCTCGGGGATGCACAGGTCGAATCCTATTTCCGGGCGATCGCGGATGCCGTCGATATTCCGGTCGTGATCTACACCAATCCGCAATTCCAGCGCTCCGATCTCACGCTCGATGTGATCGCGAAGCTCGCGGCCCATCCGCGCATTGGCTACGTCAAGGACGCCTCGACCAACACCGGACGGCTGCTGTCGATCATCGAACGCTGCGGCGACGGCATCAAGGTGTTCTCGGCGTCGGCGCATATCCCGGCGGCGGTGATGCTGATCGGCGGCGTCGGCTGGATGGCGGGACCGGCGTGTCTCATCCCGCGCCAGAGCGTTGCGCTCTACGAACTCTGCAGAGAGAAGCGCTGGGACGAAGCGATGACGTTGCAGCGAAGGCTATGGCGCATCAACGAGGCCTTCGCGCGCTATAACCTTGCAGCCTGCATCAAGGCCGGCCTTGCGATTCAGGGTTACGAGGTCGGCGATCCCGTCGCGCCGCAGCCGCCGCTCACGGCCGAGCAGCGCCGGGCTGTTGAGGCGGTGTTGCGCGAGATCGGATGAGTCAATTCCGTCATGCCCGGGCTTGACCCACGGCTGTCCGGCTCGTTTTTTGCTGGGCAAGGTGCACGGCATTGATTCTAATAGTGTCCAGAGTTTTGCGACTCAACTGGACATGAAAAGGATCAGCGCCGTGCCGCATATGAATACTGTTTTCCGCGACATTTTGAAACTGATTCCCTGGTTGGAGTTCGACAAGCTTGTGAAGCTGCACGGCAGCGACGAGCTGGCGCGTAGTTTCACAACCAAACGTCAATTGCTGGCGCTGTTGTATGGGCAATTGTCGGGCGCTTGTTCGCTTCGCGACATCGAAGCTTCGATGACCAGCCATCAGGGGCGGCTCTATCAGGCGGGCTGCTACGCGCCTGCGCGCTCGACCATCGCGGATGCCAACCGCAGCCGAGATCCGACGGTTTTTTCGGGCCTTTTCATGCATATGCTGGCGATGACGACGCGCGGCCTGCGCCGCAAGCTGGGCGATGCGGTGCGCTTGATCGACTCGACCGGCCTGCATTTGGCGGGCGTCGGTGCCAATTGGGCGCGGTTTTCCGCCGAGGTCTGCGGTGCCAAGGCGCATGTCATCTACGATCCCGAACTGGGCTGCCCGATCTATCACATGATCACCGAGGCCAATGTCAACGACATCACCGCGGCCAAGGCGATGCCGATCGAGGCTGGCGCTACCTACGTCTTCGACCTCGGTTATTACGACTACGGTTGGTGGGCGGCGCTGGACGATGCTGGCTGTCGTATCGTGACGCGGTTCAAGAAAAATACATTGCTCCATTCGGTCAAATCCATGCCGATCGAGCCTGGAACGGGCATTGTCAGCGACAGCATCGGCTTTTTGCCGGGCCGTCAGGCGAAAAATCGCAAGAATCCGATGCACGGCGCAGTGCGCGAGATCGTCGTGACCATGGGGACAGGCGGAACCCTGCGTATTTTGTCCAACGATCTGGACGCCCCCGCCAAGGAAATCGCCGACCTCTACAAGCGGCGCTGGCAAATCGAACTGTTTTTCCGGGTAATGAAGCAAACACTGAAAATCGCCCATTTTATCGGCCGTTCTGAAAACGCCGTCCGCATTCAAATCGCCGTCGCGCTGATCGCTTTCCTGCTGTTGCGCATGTTGAACAAGATGTCGCAAGACAAACAAACCCTGCTTGAGACCACAAGACTCGTGCGCATCAACCTGATGCATCGAAAAGACTTCACCAGACTGAGACAACTACATCAGCCGTCATCACCCGACCCGCGGCAGATCATGCTAAACTGGGGTTCAACATGAACCGGCAGCCGTGGGCTTGTCCCGGGCATCCACGCCTTGCTTCCTTCGTACGAGTTAAGACGTGGATGGCCGGGACAAGCCCGGCCATGACGATTTCTTAGGCGTTACTGCTGAAAAAAGCCGGTTGGCCTATGCAGTCTCTATCCGCTAAAAGCCCGGCTAATCTGCAAATACTAGGCAAAAGACTCAACGGACAGCCTGATGAATATTCTTCCCGCTGGTATGCGTTTCGGTGCGGGCCAGCCGGTCAAGCGTCTCGAGGACCAGCGGCTGCTGACCGGGAAGGGGCAGTTCATCGACGACAAGCCGGAAGAAGGCGCGTTGTGGCTGCATGTGCTGCGCTCGCCGCATGCGCACGCCAAAATCCTCTCTGTCGATACTGCTGCCGCGGCTACGACGCCGGGCGTTGCGGCGATCTATACCGGTGCCGATCTGGTGACCGACGACATCGGCACGCTGCCGACGCTTATGGCGTTCAAGCGGTCCGATGGTTCGCCAATGACCGCGCCGCCGCGCCGCTTGCTGGCGCATGAACTGGTGCGCTTTGCCGGTGAGCCGGTTGCGGCCGTGGTAGCGACGTCGCGGGTCGCGGCGCAGACCGCCGCGGAAGCGATCGCGGTGGAATATCAGATGCTGCCTGCGGTGGTCGATCCCGTCGCGGCGATCAAGCCGGGCGCGCCTGCGGTATGGGCCGAGGTGCCCGACAATGTCGTGGCCGCGATGAACTATGGCGATGCGGCGGCGGTGGAGGCGGCATTCGCCAAGGCGGCGCATACCGTCTCGCTCGATCTGGTTAGCCAGCGGCTGGTGCCCTCCGCGATGGAGCCGCGCTCGACGATCGCCGAGGTCGACGAGAAAACCGGCCGACTGCTGCTTTACGTGCAGTCGCAGACGCCGGGCTCGACCCGCGACCTGCTGGCCGAAGCCATCCTGAAGCGGTCCAAGGAAAGCATTCGCGTGCTGGTCGGCGATATCGGCGGTGGCTTCGGCCAGAAGACCGGCCTTTATCCGGAGGACGGCATTGTCGCCTATGCCGCGGTGAAGCTCGGACGCAAGGTGCGTTGGCGCGGCGACCGCACCGACGATTTCGTCGGCGGCACCCATGGCCGCGACCTGACCTCGACCGGCGAGTTCGCGCTCGACGCCAAGGGCCGCGTGCTGGCCTATCGCGTGCGTTCGCTCGGCGGCACCGGCGCCTACCTTAGCGGCACCGGCGCCATCATTCCGCTGGTGCTTGGACCGTTCGTGCAATCCGGCGTCTATGATCTGCCGCTGGTGCACTACGAGATCAAGGCTGTCATGACCAACACCGCGCCGGTCGGCGCCTATCGCGGCGCGGGACGACCGGAAGGCGTGTTCATCGTCGAGCGGCTGATGGACGCGGCTGCGCGCCAGATCGGCATGGATCCGCGCGCGATCCGCAAGGTGAACTACATCAAGCCCGCGCAACTGCCCTACACCAATGCCGTCGGTCAGGTCTACGACAGCGGTGCATTCGCGCACATGCTGGAGCGTGCCTCGGAACTTTCGGACTGGAACGGCTTTGCCGCTCGCAAGAAGGCGGCGAAGAAAAGGGGACTGCTCTATGGCCGCGGCGTCACCAGCTATATCGAATGGACCGGTGGCCGGGCGCACACCGAAAAGGTCAGCCTGCATGCGACCGCGGAAGGGCGCGTCGTGCTGCATTCGGGCACGCAGGCGATGGGGCAGGGATTGCAGACCACGTATTCGCAGATGGTGGCGGCCTCGCTCGGCGTGCCTCTCGACAAGATCGACGTGGTGCAGGGCAATACCGATCTCGCCATCGGCTTCGGCAGCGTCGGGTCGCGCTCGCTGTTCGTCGGCGGCACGGCGGTCGCGGTCTCGGCCAACGATCTGATCGCGAAAGCCCGCGAAAAGGCGTCGAACCTGCTGGAAGCTTCCGTCGAGGACATCGAATATCGCGACGGCTGGCTGACGGTGGTCGGCACCGACCGCGCATCGGGCTGTTCGATATCGCGAAAAAGGAAAATGGCGCAAAGCTCAGCGTCGACAGCGAAGGCGAGGTCGACGGTCCGAGCTGGCCGAACGGCACGCCATATCTGCGAAGTCGAGATCGATCCAGAGACCGGCGTCAGCAAGGTGGTGCGTTACACCACGGTCGACGACGTCGGCGTCGCCGTCAATCCGATGCTGGTGACCGGGCAGGTTCACGGCGGCGTCGCGCAGGGCATCGGACAGGCGCTCTACGAAGGCGTGTCCTACGACCAGGAAGGCCAGCTCTTGACCGCGAGCTACCAGGATTACGGCGTGCCGCGCGCCGACGACATTCCGCCGATCGCGGTGACGCTGGATGATTCCGCGCCGTGCCGCACCAATCCGCTGGGCGCCAAGGGCTGCGGCGAATCCGGCGCGATCGGCGGCCCGCCCTGCATCGCCAATGGCGTGATGGACGCGCTCAGCGAACTCGGCATCACCTCGCTGAACACGCCGCTGACGCCGCACAAGGTCTGGCAGGCGATCCGGGACGCAAGGCGGCGAGGGCATAATCAATCGCGTCATTCCGGGATGCGCCGTAAGGCGCAGGCCCGGAATCCATAACCCCTGTGCTCGTGTTCAGCTTGAGATTTCGTCACGCCTGAGCAATTCCACAGGGGTTATGGATTCCGGGCTCGTGCTCCGCACGCCCCGGAATGACAGCAAAAATTCTTCCACCCCCGTTAAACCGTTCTGATACGCTGCAACATATTTCCGGGAGGATTAGATGCGAAAATTATTGACCGTACTCGCGACGCTGGCGATGTTGAGCCTGACCAATTGCGGCTACAACGCCATCCAGAGCAACGACGAGCAGGTCAAATCGGCCTGGTCGGAGGTGCTGAACCAGTATCAGCGGCGCGCCGACCTGGTGCCCAACCTGGTCAATTCGGTGAAGGGCTTTGCGCAGCAGGAAAAGGACGTGCTGCTCGGCGTCACCAACGCCCGCGCCAAGGTCGGCAGCATCCAGGCGACGCCTGAACTGGTCAACGATCCCGGCGCATTCGCGAAATTCCAGGCCGCGCAGGGCGAACTGACCAGCGCGCTGTCGAAACTGCTGGTCGTCACCGAGAACTATCCGCAGCTCAAGTCCGATGCGCTGTTTCACGATCTGATGTCGCAGCTCGAAGGCACTGAAAACCGCATCACGGTGGCGCGCAACCGCTACATCAAGTCGGTGCAGGACTACAACGTCGGCATTCGCACCTTCCCGACCAACCTGACGGCGATGGCGTTCGGCTATAAGGAGAAGGCGAATTTCACCGTCGACAACGAGAAGGAAATTTCGAGCGCGCCGAAGGTGGACTTCAATCCGGCGCCGGCGCCCGCGCCCGCGCAAATAACGCGGCGCCGGATCGCGCGCGATGAACGCCGCCAGAGCCTCCCTCGTCGCGCTGATATTGTGCTGGGCGTTCGCGTTCGCGCAAATGGCGGCGTTCGCGCAGGTTCCGGTGCCGCCATTGAGCGGACCGGTGGTCGATCAGACCGGCACGCTTTCGAGTGACGAGATCGATTCACTTGCAAACAAGATCAGGGATTTCGAGGCGCGCAAGGGCAGCCAGATCGCGGTGCTGATCGTGCCGACCACGCAGCCGGAGGAAATCGAGCAATATTCCATCCGGGTGGCGGAGGCCTGGAAGATCGGGCGCAAGAAGATCGACGACGGCGCGATCCTCCTGGTCGCCAAGAACGACCGCAAGCTGCGCATCGAGGTCGGCTACGGCCTCGAAGGGCGCGCTGACGGACGTAACCAGCAAGCGCATCATTGACGAGATCATCACGCCGAGATTCAGGAGCGGCGACTTCGCCGGCGGCATTTCCGCCGGCGTCGACCGCATCATCGGCGTCATCGACGGCGAGCCGCTGCCGCCGCCGCCACAGCGGTCGCAGCGAACTCAACAACTCGGTCTCGCCGGAGTTTTTCAACCCGACCAATCCGTTCGTCATCATCGCGGTGCTGTTCCTCGGCAATTTGATGCGGAGCCTGCTGGGCCGATTGGTCGGCTCGGCGGTCGCGGGCGGCGTGGCGGCGTTGTTGGTGTGGTATTTTCTCGGCTCGCTGATCTTTGCGGCCATTGCCTTCGTCGGCGTTGGGCTATTCACGATGATCAGCGACGGCTTCCACTCCTCGACGGCGTATGTCGGCGGCGGCGGTGGCTGGTCGGGCAGCGGACGCTCAAGCGGCGGCTGGAGTTCGGGCGGTTCGAGCAGCGGCGGCGGATCCTTCAGCGGCGGTGGCGGCAGTTTCGGCGGCGGCGGCGCGTCGGGTAGCTGGTAGAGAGAGCTGCATGACTGGCATGGGCATCGGGCGCATCGGCAAACATCTGATCGAGCACCGCTGGCGGGTGCGGCGGCTGTTTCCGCCGCGGGTACTCGATCGCGATCGAGCAGGCGATCAGGACCGGCGAGACCACCCATGCCGGCCAGGTCCGCTTCGTGGTGGAAGGCGCGCTCGATGGCGCGCCGCTGTTTCGCGGTCAGTCAGCGCGGCGAGCGCGCGCTCGACGTATTCTCGCAACTGCGGATCTGGGACACCGCGCACAACAACGGCGTCCTGATTTATCTGTTGCTGGCCGACCGTCAGGTCGAGATCGTCGCCGACCGCGGCATCGATGCCAAAGTCGGCGCCGCCGGCTGGGCCAAGATCTGCGCCGGCATGCAGGCCGAATTCAAGGCGGGCAAGTTCGGCAGCGGCTCGATCCACGGCATCGAAGCCGTATCGCGGGAGCTGGCGAAATATTTTCCCGCGCACGGCAAGGGGCCGAACGAACTGCCCGACGCGCCGGTGGTGATGTAGCTGCCGTCATTCCGGGGCGCAAGCGAAGCGAGCGAGCTATGGTGCGCAATTGCGCACCTGAGAATCCATAGCCCCTGTGTTCGCGTTTATCCCGGTCACGTCACGCAGAACATCACCACAGGGAATATGGATTCCGGGCCTGCGCAAAGATGCGCATCCCGGAATGACGGAGTGGATGACGTTTGCCGCGCAGGCTTTACGTTTGGAGTCACCTCACGCCTTCACCGACGGCCGTTCGCCGACGCGCGCGAACCACGCGACGATATTGGCGTTGGCGGTATCCAGCGGCTGGCCGACCTGGTTGCCGAAATCGAGCCAGCAATAGAGCAGGATGTCGGCGAGCGTAAAACGCTTGCCGCAGAGATAGTCCTTGCCGGCGATCTGGCCGTTGAGCCATTGCAGACGGTTGGCCGCGATCTTCTTCAGGCCCGGGCGAGGCTTCGGGCGCGCAGGGAATCCGCTTCTCGAAGAACTTCAGCGCCTCGCCGAAGCGATAGCCGTTGGCGAGCGGCTCGGCGATATTGAGATCGACGCGCCGCGTCCACATCCGGCATTCGGCGCGCTCTTCCGGGGTCGCGCCGATCATCGGCGGCTTCGGGTTCTTCTCTTCCAGATATTCGCAGATCGCGGTGATTTCCGACAAATAGCTGCCGTCGTCGAGTTCGAGCGCCGGCATCTGGCCGTGCGGGTTGCGCGCGAGATGCTCGGCCTCGCGGTTCTCGCCCTTGCGCAGATCGACGGTCTGCCGCGGCATGTCGATGCCTTTCTCGGCCATGAACATGCGGACGATGCGCGGATTTGGCCCGATCGAGTCATACAGTTTCATGCGTCGCTCCCCGATTCTGTCGATGTTTTGAGTAGATCGGTTCAAACCGCGCAACGTCATCACGCGTCGTCGAGCTTGTTGAGGTCGCGCACCGACTGCATGATCGGTTCGAAATTCGACCGCGCGTCGAGCGCGTCGAACAATTGCGCGGTGTCCGACAACAGCCCGTGCGATCGCTGCAGCGCGATCCTCACATCGTCCTGCGGCGTGTCCGACAGCCGGCCGTGCCCCGACAGCAGGATTTTGGAGTTCAGTCCCTTCAGCCGCTCCAGCGACTGGATGTAGTCGCTGATGCTGCCCGAGCCGAACACGCCGCCCATCACGCCGCCTGGCATCAGCGTGTCGGCGGCGAACAGCAGGCCCTTGTCATGATCGAACAGGCTGATGCAGGCCGAGGTGTGGCCCGGCGTGTACATCACGCTGAGGCGGAAATTGCCGAGGTCGAGCAAATTGCCTTCTTCCAGCCAGATATCGACGTTGATCGGCACGTCCGGCTCGTTGAACATCTTGCGCAGCATCGAGAAGTCGTCGCGCAGCATGATCTTGTTGGCGGCGAGCCGGTGCGCGGCGATGATGGTGCGGCCGCCGAAATGCCAGGCCGCGCCGATGTGATCGAGATGCTCGTGGCTGAGCACCACCATGTCGATCTTGTCGGGCGGGCAGCCGACATGTTCGAGGCACTCCAGCAACGCGGTATAATTCGAGGACAATCCGACATCGATCATGATGGTGCGCGACTTGCCGCGCACCAGATAGGCATTGGCGGCACGGTTCTTGAAACGGATCTGGTAGACGTCCTCGGCGGCCTGGATCAGCGAGCACACGGCATTGTCGCGAAGAACCGGAAACGGGCTCGGCTTGCGCTCGCTCATGGAGTGGCCGCCCGGAAGTGGACCGCATTGGACGCCCGCAATCGCTTGCTGAGCGCATCCATCACCATCAGCGCGAAAGCCGGCTGCTGGCTGACCAGGTAGACGAAGCGGGCATGGTTGATCCGCATCACGCGGGTGTTCGGCGCGGCCGCGATCGCGGTGGCCGAGCGCGCCGAGCCGTCGATCACCGCCATTTCGCCGAAGAATTCGCCCTTGCCGAGCGTCACGATCAAGGTCTTGCTGGCGCCGTTGAGCTTGACGATGTCGATCCTGCCGTCGAGCACCACGAACAGCTCGCGCCCGGTCGAGCCTTCCTCAAAAATAACCTCGTTCACGGCAAATTCGTTGATGCATTTTTCGATGGCCATGGCGCTCCCCTGCCTTCTGGCTGGCTCTTGCCGCCATGTTAGAGCGTTTTCGAGCGAAGTGGATACCGGTTCGCGTAAAGAACGCCGTCAAAACAGGAATTTGGAGCCCGTTCCGATCCCATCGGAACGGGGAGAGGCGGTCGCCGGCGCGCGGCAGAACCGGCCCATGCGAGTTCCTAAAATTTCGGTAACGCTTTTCCCGGTAACGATTTGGCAAGCAATGAAAGTTACCAAATGGTCAACCTTTCATGGAGAATGCGCCGTGAGCGAACAAGCCGAACAGACCAGCGGTGAATCCGGTTCCTCCGGCGCCGGGCCGATCGTTCCCATTTCGTCCATTTCCAAACCTTCCGATTCCAAATCCTTCACTGCCGAGGCCGCTGCCGCGGACCCGACGCCGGTGAGCGCGGAAGCCCCCAGCCTGGTGCCCGCCCAGAATGCGGCCGGCGAAGCGTGCCAAGGTTGAAGCTGCCAAGGTTGAAGCTGCGAAAGTGGAAGTTGCCAAGGTCGGAAGCTGCCCAAGGCGGAAGCGCCCAAAGTCGAAGCTTTCAAGGCGACGGCCAAACCGGACGCCGCGCGGCCGCCGGGCAAGCTCCTGATCATGTCATCCGCCGATCATGGCTGGGACCGTCCGGGTTCCGGTCCGCAAACGTCAACGTCCGAACCGGGCAAGGGCGCAAGCGCCGGCTTGCCGCTGCCGCCGTGGTCGCGCTGGCGGCGCTCGCCGGTGCGCTTGGCGGCGCCATGGCGACCGCTGGCCTGCAGCATTTCGCCGGCAGTGCGGCGGTGCTTTCCGCCAACCCGGACTCCACCAAACCGGACCTGGAGGCTTCCATCGCGCGGATCGGCTCCGACGTGGTGGCGCTGAAAGCCAGCGTCGAGCACACCTCCAAGATGGGCATGAGCCAGTTCAACAAGACCAGCGACCGCCTCGACAAGCTCGAGAAGGCGCAGGCGGAGCCGACCGCCAAGCTCGCCAAGCTCAGCGAAGCGGTCGAAAAACTTCACGCCAGCTCGCCCGCTGCGCCGGTGGCAGCCGCCGCGTCGCAGGCGCAAGGATATCACCGGCTCGGTGACGCCGCCCGCGACCTCGCCGGCAGCGACAGCCGCCGCTGCGCCCAAGGCCGAAGTGGGTCGCTTGCCGATCGTCGACAACTGGATCCTGACCGACGTCAGCCGCGGCGGCGCCTGGATCGAAAGCCGGCGGGGCATCTACGAAGTTTACGCCGGCGATACGGTTCCAGGCCTTGGCCACATCGACGCGGTCCGCCGTCAGGACGGCCGTTGGGTCGTGGTCACCAGCCGCGGCCTGATCGTCGCGCGCTGAGGATCCGCGCGACTTGGCGGCGTTCGAAACCGCATGGCGTCCATCGACGACGGCCGGCCTGTAAGGTAAGTTCTGGCCAATGCGTGCGCTGGCCGGACAGCGCCACGGACCGATAGAGGCGGCTAATGAACGAAGCGGACAAGGACAAGGCGCGCGACCGCGAGATCGCCGAGAACGAGGCCGAACGGCAAACCACCGGCGACGTAAGAGTGTCGAGCTGGGCGATCGCGATTTTCGTCTGCCTCTCTCTGGCCGGCTGGGTGCTGATGCACAGATAGTCAGCGCTGCGAACCACTCCGCATCGCTTCGCCCGTCGTTGGGGCGCATCCGCAAATAACGATGCAAACCTGCGCGTAGCGCGGCAGCCGCTTTGCCGGATTCCGAGAAATAGCGCAGCCGGCAACGCAGCATCAGCCCACCGCGCCCGCCGCGCGCAATTGCTGGATCGCGGCCTCGTCATAGCCGGCTTCGCGCAACACCTCATCCGAGTGCTCGCCGACGCCGGGCGGACGTCGCGGGGTGGCCTTGCGGCTGCCGTCGATCCAGATCGGGCTGTTGATGGTCAACAGCGTGTCGCCCTCGAACGGCAGCAGAACGTCATTGTCGATCATCTGCCGGTCGGTCGGGATGTCGTCGAGGATGCCGACCACGCCGAACACCAGGCCGTTGCCGTCGAGGCACTTGCGCCACTCGGCGAGGTCGCGGGTGGCAAAAATCTCGTCGAACAGTTTGATCAATTCGACCGAGCGCGCATGGCGGTCGGCCTTGGTGGCAAAGCGTGCGTCGGTGACGATGTCCTCACGCCCCAGGCACCTCGCCAGCGCCGGCCACTGCCGCTCCTCGTTGAGCAGCGACAGGATCAGCCAGCGCCCGTCGCGGCATTTGTAGTGATTGGCCAGCGGCATTGAGCGCGTGCTCGCGCGAACGCCGTTCCGAAAACGTCGCGCCGCACAGTCTGGCCTGCGCCAGCACGCCGTTGGCCCAGACGCCGTTGGCCATCAGGTTGGAGCGGACGTGCGAGCCCTTGCCGGTGCGCTCGCGCCTGTAGAGCGCGGTGACGATCGCGCCATACAGCGCCATCGCGCAAGGATGGTCGCCCATCCCGGCGACCGAACGCGCCGGCGTGGTGGATTCATCCGCGCGCACCAGATCCATCAGGCCGGAGCGCGCCCAATAGGCGTTGCTGTCGAAGCCGGGCTTGTTGGCCTCGTCGCCCTTTTCGCCGTAGCCGGTGAACGAGGCATAGATCAGCCGCGGGTTGAGCGGCTGCGAGCTCCGTCCAGGAAATGCCGAGCCGGCCGCGCACCGCCGGCGGAAAATTGGTGATGAAGACGTCCGCGTCCCTGGCGAGCCGATGCAGCACCGCCTGGCCTTCCGGTTTCGAGAGATCGAGCGCGAGGCTGCGCTTGTTGCGCGACTCCAGCAGCCAGGCGAAATTGTGCTCGCTGCGCGGATAGCCCGGCAAATTCGGCAGGTTGCGATAGGGATCGCCGGCGCCCGGCGGCTCGATCTTGATCACCTCGGCGCCGAAATCCGACAGCACGGTGGCGGCCGCGGGCGCTGCGATAAAGCTTGCGCAGTCCAACACCTTGAGGCCTTCGAAGATGCCGTCTTCCATGGCGACGTCGCTCCCGTGACGTTTGTTGTTTTGTCCGCGTGCCGGAATTATTTGGCCAGCGCCAAATCCATTTGACCATGTCGGGCAGGGGATGCAACGGCGGTTTCTCACTCACACGCACTTCGCGTAAGTCTAATGCCGGAGTAGCCGCGCTAATTGACCTGGACAAACTCAGGTCGGACTTTGGAGACTATGCCTTGTACGTATCGATGACGAAAGGTCGGAATACATTGGCGTATATGCACGAGAAAGACATCGCGATTTCGTCAGGCTTTGCGAGAGCGAGCGCGACTTTGGAGCTTATTGAAAAGCAGCCGACCAAGATGCGCCTCAACGTGGCCGTGTCTGCTTATCCCGTAAGCAGACACGGCGCGGGTAGGGCGGCAAAGTCGATTAGTGACCCACATGTATGGTCCGGCCGTGCGTTGCAAGAGGTTCGTCGAGCTGGTGGCAAGCGGTCTTGCATCAATGTATCCGGTCTCTAGTTGGAGCTGTTTTGCTCCGGACCATCATGGATATCAGCGCGCGTGAGACCTCATTAACGGACAGGCCTCGACGGGCCATCTGGGTCACCAGTATTCGCACGCGCTCGGAAGACCGATCCTCCATCTCGTCTCATCCTCTCGCAGACCTCGGCTGGAAACTGTTGATAGGGTTGGTTACGTCATCGGTTGCTCCTGATATCGCGCAGTTCCTTTGTTCGAGCCAAGGGGCCGTTCCTTCGTCCCGGCCCGCAGAACGTCGATCGCGTCGCGCGCTGGGGCGGTCAAGGCCGGCCGTCGCGCTTGGCTTGCGGCTGGCTCCGGCGTTACCAGGCAGCGCCTTGACCGCGCCGAGCACGGCGCGAGGATCAAGCGGTTCGGACGTCTGCATCGTCGACCCTCGTCAGCTCGAAGGCGCGTCCTTTAGCCAGCACTGCCCAGGCGATGCGGGCGAGCTTGTTGGCGAGCGCGATCGCCAGCACGTTGTGGTGCAACCGCCTCTTGGCGGCTTCGATCCAGGATTTGAGCCCGTAACGTTCCCAGTTCTTTATCCTGACCAGCACAACCCATGCCGCCTGCACGAACAGAACGCGCAGGTAGCGATTGCCGCGCCTCGAGATTTTGCCGAGGATCGTGCGGTCTCCCGTCGAGATCTGCTTGGGCACCAGTCCGAGCCAGGCGCCGAAGTCGCGGCCTTTGGAGAATACCTCTCCAGTGCCGATCGCGGCCACCATGGCGCTCGAAATGATCGGTCCGATGCCAGGCACCGTCATCAGGCGCGAACATGCCTGATCTTGAAGGGCCAGTGCCTCGATCTCGCCGGACAGGCCATCGATGCGCTGATCCAGCCGGCGCCAGTCGACTGCCAACTTCTCGACGACACGCAACATGCGTGGCGACAGGGCATCGGTGCGCGTTGCAAGGATAGTGGGCAGCTCCGTGCGCAGGAAGCCGATGCCCTGGCGCACAGCGATCCCGCGTTCCAGCATGAAGGCGCGAATCTGGTTGATGATGCCGGTGCGTTGCGACACCAGCCGCTCGCGCACCCGATGCAACGCCTGCAGATCCAGTCTTGGTCGCCACGAACTTCATCGTCGGGCGCTGTACGGCTTCGGCAATCGCTTCGGCATCATTGAAGTCGTTCTTCTGTCCCTTGCTATAGGGGCGGACATATTTGGCCGGCATCAACCGGGCATCGTGGCCAAGCGATGCGAGTTTGCGGCTCAGGTGATGTGCGCCGACGCAGGCTTCCATGTCGATCAGGCAAGCCGGTATATTGGCGAGCCGCGCTTCCACTTGGCCACGCGACCACTTTTGCCGCAGCACGATGGCGCCGCGCGCATCGTGGCCCACGACGTGGAACGAGTTCTTGCCGATATCGATGCCGATCACGGCGATCGCGGTATTGGGTGTTGTCTGAGACATGGCGTGCTCCTTGTCTTTGGCGCCCCTTGCCAGCTTCGCTGGCTGGCGGGGCAGGAGCACGACCGGACCATCCCATTAACGGACTAACAGAAGACTTTATGCAGTCAACGTCGTCCATTGACCCAAGGCGGGCTTTCGCGTTTCTCGGCCTCTACGAAGCCACGGCACTGTAGCGAAGGCATCACGCTCAGCCTCCTCGGCTCCGACGTACAAGTCGGACATCTGGTGTAGCTGCGCATTAAGGCCGAGGAAAAGCGCGCGTTGCTCTTCCATCGAGGAGAGCGGTGATTAGATAGGGAGGGGATAACCCCAAGGAGTTTCCATGAAAAAACCTCTGACGATCCCGGACGAGCCGCAACCCCGCAACATTGTCCGCGCTGACCTTGTGATGACCGAGGGCTTTGGCTTGGAAGTCGATGGCCGGATGAAGACGGTATTTCCAACGCTTGAAGCGGCGCAGAAGAAGGCAAGGGATCTCAAAGCAGAGTTTCCGATGTTGCAAATCAAGGTGTATGACGCTGCGGAAAAGAAGTTGCTGGAATTGTCGCCACCCGAGTGACCAAGGTCGTGCGCGCCGTTGGTACTGCAGGGCGGATAGACCCGCTGCCCGCTGGCTTTCGTAACGTGGCGGCGCTAGACGACCGAGGCCAAAAAGCGCGATCCTGCGGGACATATCCCACGCCGTTATTTCACGTTCGAGCGCATCCGAGTCCCAAAGTTGGGCGCGCCCGCCATCGATTGCCTTGTTTGGCCAGCAACGGCCTGCGGTCATCGAAGACGACGTTCCAGACCGCGCGGTTGAATAGCTTCGCTTCACCCGCTCCGCGGCGCTATTGCTATCGCGTCGGGCTTGTTGAATGTGAGCCGTGAAGGGTGTCAGCCCGAACTGGTTTGGAAGTGCGGAACCGCATGCGCCATTTTGAGGGCACGGCATACCGGATACCGAACTTAAGTTTCTTGGGTTGCCTGCCCTTACTTCGCGGGTGCCGCCGGGGGATCGCGCAATCATCCAATCTATTCGGTGGGAGGTTCGTCTCTCTCTAGCCCAGGTCTTTCATATAAGACCGCGTTCAACAGCGAACGGTGCACCTCGATCTTTCCGTTGCAGCTGATCAATCCCAGCTTGCGAAATTTGTTCAGGAAAAAACTCACGCGGGATCGGGTCGTTCCTATCATCTCCGCCAGCGTTGCCTGATTGATCGAAGCATCGATAGGTGTTGGCCTTCCATTTTTTCCGAAATTGGCGAGCAAAAGAAGAAGGCGTGCCAGCCGCTTCTCACTCGAATTGAACAGCTGATCGATCAAATCTTCTTCGATGCGTGCTCCGGGTCACCAGGTAAGTCACGAAAAGTTCTGAAAACCTCAGCTCCTTGCGAAGGGCCGCCAGCATCGCCTTCCGCGCTATTGAGGTTATAACGCACTCCTCCATCGCCCTCGCGGTTCCAACGCGGACCGCCTGACCATTCAGACATCCCTCGCCAAAAAACTGCGCAGTTTCCAATATGCCGACGACTGCTTCTTTGCCCTGCTCGGAAACAACGGTCACCTTGACCTTGCCCGATTGGATGTAAAAGATTCTGTCAGCCTCTTCGCCCTGGCTGTAGATGATCCGGCCTTTACGGTACTTCGATATCGTCTTGCCGGTCCCGACCTTGGCTAGAAAAGCCTGAGGATCGAACTGTCGCTTTGCGGACTTCACAGGCCCCTCCTTTGACCAGCGATGCCTAAATATTAAAAATGGAGTGCTGTGGTCAATATTGACCAGCGGTCCAATTTCCAGGGCGAGAGAATAACCCGGTCAGAGGCCGGTGTCCGGCATCATGTTGTGCGGACGCCTGAGCCAACGGGGCCTTTCATGCCCAGCGCTCATGCATTACCCACCAGACCGCCGCTTAGCGTTATAGAACGCCCGCGCTGTCAGCACTGCCAGACCCGCACGATCCTGCGGCGCACTGCACCCGGTCCGGCAGGTTACGAATTCTGCACTTTCGCGTGCCCCAGGTGTAACCATGTCCAGCGAACCTTGGTGGTCAGCGACCCCATGTGTGGCGACGCGCTAGGGTGGCTTCGCGGCGAGCTTAATCCCCCGGACTAGATTTTGGCAATCTCAACGGAGCTAATATGGTCGCACGCCGAAATAGGAAGAAGGTCCCATTTTTATCGGCCGACCATTTGGAAGAACAGGCAGATGCTCGCATCAGTGCTGCGATGCAACTGCCGGAAGGAGAGGCGAAACAGAATGCGCTTCGCAACGCAGAACAGTTGAGGGTGTATGCTTTCATGAAGCGCGCACTCATACCACAAACCGTCAAATCGAAATCATAGACTTGGGTCGGCAGAGTCGCAGAACGTCTGGTTTTTGACCCCGATAATCCAAATCCTGAATCGGGACGTGCACAATGAGCGATGGATCTTCGGACGGAATACGCTCCTTCCAGCGCAAACCCGTGAGAACCTCAATCGAGGTGGATGCGGTGGCGAAGGCAGCTGGCGTCGTCTTTGATTTGCGCGATGACGAACAAGTCTTCGAATTGCCCGAGCGGCTGTTCGAACAACTGCCGTTCGCCGTTTACGTCTGTGACCGGGGCGGTCTGGTGCTGCGATACAACCGCCGCGCTGCCGAACTATGGGGCCGGTCGCCTAAACCCGGCGATCCCAACGAAAGGTTTTGTGGATCGTATCAAATGTTTCGCCCAGACGGTAGTTTGCTCCCGCACCATGAATGTCCCATGGCAGACGTGCTGCGTACTGGTATTTCTGTGCGCGAACACGAAGTACATATCGAGCGACGTGACGGCGTGCGCGGCATCGCGCTCGTCGACATCGAGGCAATCAAGGACATCGATGGAAACATTGTCGGCGCGGTCAACTGCTTTCAGGACATCACGGAGCGCAAACGCAGCGAGGCGAAAATCGTCAATCTCGCACGCGAGGCCGAGCATCGAACAAAGAACATCTTGTCCACGGTGTTGGCGACGGTGCGTCTTTCTCATTCCGATACATCTGATGATCTCAAGCGATTGATCGAAGGGCGCATCAATGCCCTCGCACGGGTCCATGGGTTGTTCGTGCAATCGCGCTGGACAGGTGCCGAGCTTCACGATCTGGTCACGCAGGAGCTTTCGCCATACTGCGGGGAAGCACGGGTGCGAACTAACGGCCCGATCGTAACGCTGGAGCCATCTACGGCACAGACGGTTGCAATCTCCTTGCATGAACTCGCGACCAACGCGGCCAAATACGGATCGTTATCTGCAGCGGATGGTCACGTTGAAATCGCGTGGTCGCGGACGGTAGACGGACGGCTCAGTTTACGCTGGATCGAGTTCAGGCGGCCCGCCCGTAAGGCCGCCCACGTACCGAGGGTTCGGCACGAACATTATGGAAAACATGATTGTAGGCCAGCTCAGGGGCGAGGTGCGTTTTGATTGGTGCGCGCAAGGGCTCACCTGCGAAATCGCGTTGCCGCTCGCATAGGCGGCGGTGGGTGAAGCGACGCTTCGCACGGTCGCGTTCGCCATGAACAACACGAAGTGACGGAGAAGATCAAGGCCAACTGCTATTAAAGGGCCGATTGACAAACCTCGGTCGGCGCACTGCCCTCATCTTGCATCGCAAAGATGCGAGCCTCCCGCAAGTAAGGAAGAAGAAACGTCAGTTCGGCAATAGCGCTTGACACAGATTTGGTGATTTGCCCGTCGTGCCATTGTGTCGCAGACATTGTTGTTGATCTCGAACGCAAATCAGCAACACATCTTGCGCCATCCCGCACCCGAAAAGAGGGGCGTATCGCGATCGTCACGGACGTTGGGTGCGGGGAGCGATGGACGCAGTCTGCGCGGAGACGAAGCGCGCGAGATGCGGACGGCGATCGTGTGGTCTTGACGCCCCGACGCTGGCGTCAAGTTGGCGATGATGCCTGGAGTTTTCCTGGCATCACGCCGGCGACGGTGACAACAAAGCCCGGTCACCGGAGAGAGCACGAAGGAAACCGTAAAACCATTGCGCAGGGAATGCCGGTGTGAGCCCGGTGAACCTGTGGCGACTACCATGCATTTTTTGCACAAACCACGGGTGCATCGGACACCCGGCATTCCCCGCGCCCTCTGTTTTGAGGCGTAACGCGTGTGCCCTCGGGCAAAGGGCGAACGAAATCGCAGAGGCCGGAGCGCATCGCGTCGCGGGCTTGAGAAGTTATGCCCAACGTCCTCGTCCGCGAAGGTGGACGATCCGGTGTTCCAGAGCGGCGAAGATGAGATACGAGGCTGCGGCGTACTGCGGCCACCCGCCTTCCGGGTCGCAATGAGCGCCCCTTCTCCCGCAACGGGAGAAGGAAAAGAAGACGCGCTCGTCGCCATGAGACCGTCACAAGATCATCAACTTTCCTCATCTCCCGACAACAGCGCGGCATTGCCGCCGGCGGCGGCCGTATTGACCGTCACCGTCTGCTCGGTGGCAAAGCGCGTCAGATAATGCGGGCCGCCGGCCTTTGGGCCCGTCCCCGACAGGCCATGGCCGCCGAACGGCTGCACGCCGACCACCGCGCCGATCATGTTGCGATTGACATAGATGTTGCCGACCTGAAGCCGGTCGATCACGTCCTCGACGGTGTCGTCGATCCGCGAGTGAACGCCAAGCGTCAGCCCGTAGCCCGAGCGTTCGATCGATCGCAGCACCGTCTCGATATCATCGGCGTGGTAGCGCACCACATGCAGGATCGGTCCGAACACTTCTTCGGTCAGTTGCTCCGCGCTCGACAGTTCGAAAATATGCGGCGCGACGTAATTGCCCTCGGGAGCGACGCCGGCGAAATGCACCCGCGCCTCGCGCTTCATGCGCGCGATATGCGCATCCAGCCGCTGTTTGGCTTCCGCATCGATCACCGGTCCGACATGCACGGCCACGTCACGCACGTCGCCGATCTTCAATTCACGCGCGGCGCCCGCGATCATCTCGATCATGCGGTCGGCGACGTCGTCCTGCACGAACAAGAGCCGCAACGCCGAACAACGCTGCCCGGCGGAACGGAACGCCGAGGTCACGACGTCGTCGGCGACCTGTTCGGGCAGCGCGGTGGCATCGACGATCATCGCATTGATGCCGCCGGTTTCCGCGATCAGCGGCACGATCGGGCCGTCCTTGGCGGCGAGCGCGCGGTTGATCGATCGCGCCACCTCGGTCGAGCCGGTGAAGACCACGCCGGCAATGTCAGGATGCGCGGCGAGCGCCGCGCCGATGCGGCCATCGCCCTGGGCCAGATGCAGCGCGGAGGCGGGGATGCCGGCCTCGTGCAACAGCCGGACGGCTTCCGCCGCGATCAGCGGTGTCTGTTCGGCGGGCTTTGCGACCACCGCATTGCCGGCCATCAGTGCCGCGGTGACCTGGCCCATGAAGATCGCGAGCGGGAAATTCCACGGCGAGATCGCGATGAACACGCCGCGACCGCGCAACCGCAGCAGATTGCTCTCGCCGGTCGGGCCCGGCATCGTCTCGCCGTCGCCGAACAGCTTGCGACCTTGCGCGGCGTAGTAGCGGCAGAAATCGGCGGCCTCGCGCACTTCCGAAAGCGCATCGTCCAGTGTCTTGCCGCCCTCGGACTGCAACAGCGCGATGAAATGCGCGCGGCGTTGCTCCAGCAGGTCGGCAGCCTTCTCCAGCATCGCGGCGCGTTGGCCGGCCGGCGTCCGGTCCCAATTGTTGAATCCGGCCTGCGCCGCTGTCACGAGGCGGTCGGCGGCTTGCGGATCGAGTTCGACGACGCGATCGGTCGTCGAAGGATCGCCGGCGACCGCCGAAAGGAGTTGGCCCAACGCCGCGCGATCGCCGAACTCGATGCCGCGCGAATTGATCCGTTGCGGCCGATAGAGATCGCGCGGCAGCGGAATGTTCGGATGCCGCGCCCGGTCGGCTGTGCCGATGATGTCGGCCGGACGGCGCAGCAGCGCTCGCGACCGGAATATTCTCGTCGGCGGCGAGCGCGACGAAGGAGGAATTGGCGCCGTTCTCCAGCAGCCGTCGCACCAGATAGGCCAAGCAGATCGCGATGGCTGCCGACCGGCGCATAGGTGCGGCAGGCAAGTTCGGGATGGTCACGGCCCAGTTGCGCGTAGAGTGCTTCCCCCATGCCATGCAGGCGCTGGAATTCGAAGCCGCCGCTGTTTCCGGTGAGTTCGAGGATGGTGGCGACCGTCAGCGCGTTGTGGGTGGCGAATTGCGGAAAGATCCGTGGCCGCAGCGCCAGCATTTGCCGTGCGCAGGCGACGTAGTTCAGATCGGTCATCGCCTTGCGGGTGAATACCGGATAGTCGTCGAGCCCGCGCTCCTGCGCGCGCTTGATCTCGGTGTCCCAATAGGCGCCCTTGACCAGCCGCACCATCAGGCGGCGGTCGAGGCTCCGCGCGAGGCTGTCGGCATAGTCGATCACCGCGCTCGCGCGTTTCTGGTAAGCCTGTATCGCGAGCCCAAATCCGTCCCATCCCGAAAGCGAGCTATCGGCCAGCGCGGCTGCGATCACGTCGAGCGACAGTTCCAGCCGGTCGGCTTCCTCGGCATCGACGGTGAGATTGAGGTCATGGGCCTTGGCGCGGCGGGCCAGATCGATCAGTCGCGGCACCAGCTCGCTCATGACGCGCGCCTGGCTCACCGCCTCATAGCGCGGATGCAGTGCGGAGAGCTTGACGGAAATCCCGGGCCGGTCGGGCAGGGGACGGTGACCGGCGTCGCGGCCGATCGCTTCGATGGCGCTGGCGTAAGCGTTGAAATAGCGCGTCGCATCCGCGGCGGTGCGGGCGCCTTCGCCGAGCATGTCGAAGGAATAGCGCGGCGCCGGCGCCCGGTCCGCCTGCGCCCGTTCGAGCGCCGCCTCGATGGTCTCGCCGAGCACGAAATGACTGCCCATCAACCGCATCGCCTGCCGCGTGGCGGCGCGCACCGCCGGCAGGCCCAGCCGTTTGGCCAGCCGTCCGATGGTACCCTGCGGCGTCTCGCCGGGCTGAATCACGCGGGCCGACACGCCGAGCGCCCATGCCGACGCATTGACCAGGAACGCGCTGGAGCGGGTTTCGTGGTGCACGAAGTCGCCGTGGCCGAGCCGGTCTTCGATGAAGCGATCGGCAGTATGGGCGTCCGGCACCCGCAGCAGCGCTTCCGCCAGCACCATCAGCGCGAGGCCCTCCCTGGTCGAGAGCGCGAATTCGCGCAGCATGTCCTCGACGCCGCCGAGCGGATCGTCATTGGCCCGGATCGCCTTGATCAGCCGCGTCGCGGTGCGGTCGATCCGCTGCTCTTGTTCCGTGCCCAATCCGGCGGTCGCGAGCAACTGCGCGGCGATCATGCGATCGTCCGGCGCATAGGGCGCCTCGAATGGCGGCAATGGTGAGGAGTCCGACATATGGCAACCCGAAGTTCCCAGTCGCCATCATGGACCGCGACTTGGAATCGCGAAACCGCTGCGATAGGTTTCGCACCAAATTGATGTGAAGCGGCGGCCGATGGAATTCAAGCGAGTGCGCAGCCGATCTGCCAAGCCGGGCAAACGCCCGATCTCGGTGCTGTTGTCGATCGGATCGATGCTGGCAGCGGCGACGTTGCCGGCGCGCGCCGGCGAATTGAGCGCGCCGCAGGCAGCGCTCTACAGCACGGTATCGATCTATCCGCCGTCGGCGTCCGCCATGACGGTTTGCTACGGCTTTGTGTGCCGTCGCCGCGAAATCCTCAATTTCACCTCCGGCGACCGCGCCGCGCTGACACGGATCATCGGTGCGGGCCGTGCGTCGGCGGCGGCGGAACGGGCCGCGGTGCAGCGCGCCGTGATCTGGTTCGATCGCCGCATGGCGCCTTTGATCGGAACCAACAAGCGCGTGGCCAACGCCGACATCCGCGCGATGGATGACAAGCATAATTATGATTGCTGGGATACCACCCGCAACGTCACCGGCCTCTTGCTGGTGCTGCAGCAATGGGGGCTGCTCATGTTTCACACCGTCGGCGATCCGCACTACCGCGGCAATCCGCTGACGGACCAGTTGCCGCACAACACCGCTGTGCTGGTCGAGCGCGCCAATAAGGTCGAGTGGGTCGTGGATATGTGGCCGCGCGGCTATGCCCAGCCGCCGGACGTCATGACGCTCGCGAAATGGCTCAAGGAAAGCTGAAAAAAGAACCGGCGCGTGGCGCCAGTTCGAAGGCGCATCAGCGCCGAATCAAATGCGCGCAAGAGCACTGCCTGCTCCTGCCGAACATTGGCTATGTCTGGTTTGTTCCTGCAAGCCCCGTTCCCGGATTCCGTCCGGGATGGTGGTGATGCCGATTTCCAGCCCCGACGTCGTCGCCTTAAACCTTGAGGTTCTCGGCCGAGGTCTTGCCACGGTTGGCGACCTCTTCGTATTCCACCATCTGTCCTTCGTTGAGCGAAGACAGGCCAGCCTTTTCGACCGCCGAAATATGAACGAAAACATCCTTGCCGCCACTTGCGGGCTGGATAAATCCATAACCCTTGGTCGCGTTGAACCACTTCACAGTACCTTTAGCCATCACGTCGTCTCCGCGGGATCAAAATCGGTCACGAACCGCCGGTCCCCGCAACCGGCATGTCCGACGGGCGCACGATACGCGGTCTACGCGAACCTTGATAGCTTAAACGACATTGGGATTCGGGCAGAAAGCGAGCATAATCGCGGCGCATTTGGCGCTTTTTGCCGATTTGTTCCGCCTTGGCCCTCCGATCGCGCCGCCCATCGAACCTCCCGGCGTTAAGGAACCGCTAACCGTGGCTCCCGGCGAGCCGGAAAATGCATATGAGGGAGGTCTTGTCTGGATTTTGAGGATAGTCGAACGGCGTCATGACCCGGCGTGTCACGTCGCAGCCGTCGTCGTCATAGACTGGCCCGCCGATGCAGGCGACAGCGCGGATAGATCCTTCGCATGGACGATGCAGCGCACGGTCATCGGCTCGCTGCGTCCGCGAATCGCGACCTTTCGCGCGGGCAGACTTTCGGCTGCGATGCCGGCGGTGATGCGAACCTCCTCGGAAACGATGGCTTCGCAGGCAAGGTTCTTGGTCATGTCCTGTAGCCGCGCGGCGACATTAACGGCGTCGCCGAGCGCGGTGAACACCATATGATCGCGATAGCCGATGTCGCCGAAGATCACCTCACCGCCGTGAACGCCGATCCCGAAGCGGATCGGTTCATTGAGATCATGACTGAGAAATCGGTTCAGTTCATCGACATTGGCGGCGATCATCGCGACTGCCTTCAACGCCTGACGGCAAGCTACCTGCGGCTCGCTGTGCAACCCGAACAGCGCCATTTCGCCGTCGCCGACGAACTGGTTGGGCTCGCCGCCGCATTCGATCACGGCCTGCGATACCGCGCTCAGGAACCGATTGACAATAAAGACGGTGTCGAACGGCAACCGCGCTTCGGCAAGCTCGGTCGAATCGCGCATGTCCACGAACATGCTGACGAGATAACGCTCTTCGCCGATGCTATGCGGTTGCGCGCTGTGCGCGTTGGCCGATGCCGTGTGCGGCACGAAGAGCTGAAAGAACGACAGGTCTTCGGTCGGGCGCAGCTGGCAGGCCAGCCGGATCGAAGGGTCGGCGGTGCCAACGCGGTTGAGCACGAAGGCTTCGCGTTTGGATGGCTCGGGCAACGCGCTGCAGTCGCCGATCACGCGGATACGGCAGGTGGAACAGCGGGCGCGGCCGCCGCAGACGCTGGCGTGCGGCACATTGTTGCGCAGGCTTGCTTCCAGTACGCTGAGGCCCTTCGGCACCCGGATCGTGCGGCTGTTGCCATAGGACAGCGAGATCATGCCGCGGCGGCGCTCGTTCAGGGCGCGCACGCCGCGCGCCAGCAGCACCAAACCGACCAGGCCGAGATAGCCGACCAGGAAATAATCGGCGATGTTATCCAGCGTGTCCTGTTGGGCCGGGGTCCCCACCTGACGTTCGGAAAGGTTGTTGGCCCGCCAGTCCTTGTTCTGGCTGGCGGCTGCGACGGCACGCCCGCCCTGATAAAAGCCGAGCAGCGCCAGCGTCGGAACCAGCACCGCCGCGGCCAGCAGAAACGGCGCGGCGCGCTTGAAGAACGCTTTCATCCGCAGCCAGAAATAAAGACCGATGCTGCCGTGAACCCAGGCGATGATCAGGACCGCCGACATCAACCATGTCTTGTACGGCCGCGCCACCCAGAACGCATAAAGCTGCTGCGGATAGAGCTTCTCATGCCCGAACAGCGCGTGGCCCAGTCGCGCGCCGACGACATGGGCGACAATCAGCGCGGGGATGCTGAGACCGAGTACGAGTTGCAACGGCTCGATTGCTTTCCAGCGAAACTGCCGGCGTTCGTAAAGCGCCCAAATCCCGAGACCGGCGTGGACCAGCATGGCCGCATAGAGCACGATGGCGACGGGGAGAAATTGCCAAAACATCGTGTGGTAGCGGACGCCGGTGGCGAGCGCCTCCATCGAGATATTGCCGAGCGCATGGTTGAGGAAATGACTGACCAAATAGGTAAACAGCACCAGGCCGCAAGCGAGGCGGACCTGCCGGACACCCATTCCGCGGATCCACTTTTTCGATTGGGTTCGAGCCCGTGCGATTATCTGGTTCATGAAATAGATATCGCCGATCGGTGAGTTTAATTCCCTCGCCGAATAGCATTTCACCTTTCATTCGGGATAACCTGCTGCATCCGCGCCATCTTTCCGTTCGGTAAGTTGACAACCCTAGCCGTGGTCGGGGAGAAGGCGCCATGACGATTGCCCCGTCCGAATGCCAGGTTAGGCCGGACCATGCCGCTCGCTGGCAATGGGCCGGCGTGCTCGCGCTGATTGTCGCGATGACAGCGATGCGGGTGGTCTACGCCTGTGTGATCGATCTGCGTACGGATGAGGCTTACTACTGGACCTGGTCGAAGGAGAACGTGCTTTCCTTCCTCGATCATCCGCCGATGATCGCCTGGTTCATCCGTTTCGGCACCGCGATCTTCGGCGATATCAATTTCGGGGTTCGCTTTGCCGGAATTCTTGCGATGCTGGTCACGCAATTGCTGCTTGCGGATATCGTTCGCCGTGTGACCCATGATGTCAGGGCTATCGTACTGGCTGTGCTGATGCCGGAGGCGGCGCTTTACTACGGGCTGCTGATGGCCAAGGTGTCTCCGGACGTGGCGATGATTCCGTTCGCGGTCGCGATGCTGTGGGCGCTGGTGCGGCTGGCCGAAAGCGGCAATGCATGCTGGTGGCTGGCCGCAGGTCTGTTTGCGGGGCTGGCGTTGTTGTCGAAATTCACTGCCTTGATGCTCGTGCCGGCGGTTCTGGCTTTCATATTGGTGCCGGATTGGCGGCGGCGTTGGCTGACCAGCGTCTGGCCTTGGCTCGCGGCACTGATCGCGGTCGCGGTATTCCTGCCGGCCCTGATCTGGAATGGCGAGCACGATTGGGCCTCGTTCCGATTCCAGTCTGTGCGCGCGATCGCGGTCCATGAATTTGCACTGCGCACACTCGGGGATTTTCTCGGCCTGCAATTCGGACTGGTCGGCTTCGTAATGCTGCCGGTGGTTTTGTCGGGTGCGGGCTGGATGGCCTGGCGCGGGTATCGCCGCCGCGAGCCGGTCGCGATCCTGCTGTCGACCTGCGTCCTCGTTCCCTTCGGCTATTTCCTTTGGAAGTCGCTGACACTGCGGATCGGCGATACCTGGCCCATGTTTCTCTGGCCGGCGGGCTTTGCCGGCGCCGCCATCAACACTACGATGCTGGCGCGTGAGACCGTGCCAACGTGGGCGGTCAGGTCGACGACTATCTGGGCCAATATCGCGGTCGTCATCGGGATTGCCTTCGTCGTCCTGGTGTTTCTCTATTACACCGTCATGCCCTGGAACCTGATCGGCGGGATTGATCCAATCGGCAGCGAGGCCGGATATCAGGAAGTCGTGGACCGCGCGGAGGCCGAACTACAGAAGACCGGCGCGACCTGGATTGCGACCACGGACTACCGGACCTATGCGATGATGCGCTGGTACTTCAACGGCCGCGTACCAGTGATCCAGATAAATGAGCGTGGCCGCTTCATGGGGTTTCGCGATCCAGGCATGGATCGCGTCAGAGGCCATGCCGGAATTTACGTTGCACGTCTGCCCGACGTGGACAACCCGATTTGGCGTGCCACCACGGCGGTGCGGGAGCCACTCGAACGGATCGACCGTGTCTGGCGTGGAAGGGTGATGGATACTTATTCGCTGCAGAAAGTGACCGGCTGGACGCCCGAGCTTTCGCCGCCGCCGGATTCACCACTGTTTCGCTGGCGGGTATTGGCGGGTGATTTTGAACGGCCATCGCGGGCATTCATGACTACCCCGATGTTATCGTGATGCCCGGCCTTGCGCCGAACATCACGAGATGAACTCCGCTTTAGCCGGCACGAACCCCGGCCATGGCCATGACGCTGCAATCACTCCTCAGCATCTTCGCGCTTGCGCAGCAAATCCTTTGCAAGGTCGGCGAGCGCCGGACGCGGTAGGGCCATAAACGGCAGCGGCCGGGTGACCTCAATTGCGGCAAGTCCCAGCCGCGCGGTGAGAAGCCCATTGAGAATACCTTCGCCGAGACGTTGCGATAGTTTGGCGGCGATGCCATGGCCGAGCATTTGCTGGATCATGCTGTCGCTTGCCGCAATGCCGCCGGTAATCGCAAGATTGGCGATGACGTGTTGCATTAGCCGGATCATCCCGAGGGCGCCCGGCCGTCCACCATAGAGCCACGCCAGTTGACGGATCATCCGCAGAGACACCAGCAATACAAAGAGCACATCGACCAGGGCGCGCGGGCTGACGGCAGTGACGATCGAAACGCGTTGGGCGGCCGATGAAACCAGGCGGCGGGCTTCCTCGTCGAGCGGCGTCATCAATTCGCGTTCGGCGAGCCTGATCCTGTCGCCGCCGTCGATGATGTCGTCGCTGTGGCTCTGCAAAGCGGCCCGCGCGCGTGCCAGTTGCGGGTTCTGGTGCGCCACCTTTAGCAGTTCCTGCACGATGCTCCGGCTTGCCGCGCGATCGTCGCTGACCAGTACTTCGGCGGCACGGTGATGCAGCTTCTCGATGGTCGCAAGCCGCACCAGCCCTAATGCCTCGCGTGCGATGATGACGGCAAGCGCCAGCGTCACAGCCAGAGCGCAGGCCAACCCGACAAAACCGAGGCCTTCGCTGCGCGCAAAAAGATCCTCGACCAAATGCGTTACGCTAAGCCCGACGCCGAGCAGCACCAGCCCACTCAATGCGGCCCAGAACAGTGCGCCCCAGCGAAAGCCGCGTCGACCCGGAATCAGCGGAGTGTCGATCGGCACCGGCGTCAGGGCAGGATCCGGCTCAGGCGTCACCCGCACCGTGCCGCGCGAAGGGCGGGCATGCTCGTCCGGATCCATCACGACGACGGCGGGGTCGTCGAGCCTGAAGGTCTGGGGCCGCCGATGCGATCGCTCGCTCATTGCAGTTTGTCTCCGATGAGGAACTGGAGGGCGCGGTCGAGGCGGATGTGAGGCAGCACCGGACCGTCTGCCTCCTGGCGATCGAGCCGCGGCGGTCGAAAGCGCAAAAAGCGGAAATCGGTCCTTTCCGCCGGCGCGCTGGAGAGGCCTCGAAATGCGTTGTTGCCCTTGAACAGTTCTTCGGGGTTGGCGGGCAA
The DNA here is from genome assembly GCA_963806075.1 of uncultured Alphaproteobacteria bacterium. Taxonomy (GTDB): domain Bacteria; phylum Pseudomonadota; class Alphaproteobacteria; order Rhizobiales; family Xanthobacteraceae; genus Bradyrhizobium. Next base: position 55,294 of record CAWDWT010000018.1, on the reverse strand, counting down.
GTCGCCCGGAAAGGTCGCCACTTCGGTATTGCCGTCAAACGTCTCGCCGCCATTGCCCCCGTCTGCGGCTGGTGTGCCGATAATGGAGGGCAGCTTGTCGCGGCCGCGTTGCACCTGGGCCTCGCGTGTGGCGCGCACCGCCGACAGCGCCACGACATCGATCGCGGCGCCGGCATACTGCGCGCGCGCGGCGGCCTTGAGTACCGTCCGCCGCAGGATCGCTTCGAGACGATCGTGGCTCGACTGGTGCAGGTGATCAGCCTTGGTCGCGGCGAACAGAATCCGGTCGATCCGCGGCCGGAATAGACTGCTGAGCAAGGTGCTGCGCCCGATCCGGAAGCAATCGAGAACACCGGCCAGCGCCGCTTCGAGGTCGCGCAGCGCCTCGGGGCCGGCGTTGAAGGCGGCAAGCGCGTCAACCAGCACGATCTGGCGATCAAGCCGCGAGAAATGATCGCGAAAGAACGGCCGGACCACGATATCCTTATAGGCTTCGTAACGGCGCACCATCATCGCCCACAGCGATCCCTCGGGCGGTGGGCCGTGGGCCGCCAGTTCGAGCGGGGCAAACGTCAGCGCCGGCGAGCCCGCGAGGCCGCCCGGCATCAGGAAGCGGCCAGGCGGCAACAGGCTCATCGCAAAACGTTCGTCACGGCAGGCGCGCAGATATTCGGTGAACAGCCGCGCCGATGCCAGTGTCGCCTGTTCGTCTTCGGGCGCCTCGGGTTTCAAAGTTGCGAGTTGCGCATGCCATGGCGCCGCGAGCGGCGCGCGGGGACCTTCCCGCGACAATGCAAGGCTTTCGGCGGACCATTGTTCGTAGCTCTTGGTGAGCAGCGGCAGGTCCAGCAACCATTCACCGGGATAGTCGACGATGTCGAGCGTCAGCGTGCGCTCCGCGCCGTCGTGCCGCTGATAGTCGATCACCAGCCGCAACTCGCTGATATCGACCGTCGAATTCGGCCAGCGGAGATCCTCGATCAGCGCGCGGACGTGATTCTCGTAGTCGAACCGCGGCACGGCGTCGTCAGGCTGGGGCTGGAGCCGGGCGCGGGCGATCCGTCCGGTCGCGAAGGGTTCGAATACCGGAAAGCGGCCGCCGCGGGTCAAACCATGGATCAACGCCGTGATGAAGACGGTCTTGCCGGCCCGCGACAAGCCGGTGACGCCGAGCCGCACCGTCGGATTGAAGAAATGATCGCCATAGTCCCATAGGGCCCGCGCCGACAGGCGCGCTTCCTCGACAATATCAGAAAAACTCAGGGGCATGCGGGCTTGAAAGCTTCTTAAGGAGAGGGCAATGACGCGACAAACTATCGGAAAAGTGGCAATTGGCGGGCCAAAATCAAGCTTCATACTTCGGACGCGATTGGAGCTGAGGGAGCTTGCAGGGTTCGTTGACGTCTGGGCCGGAATCATTCATCTCTTGATAACGGAACCAGGCTCGCTGCCATGACGATCTTCCGACTGAAGCAACTTGCCTCGACCTCCGTTCATGCCGCGGCCGACGCCGTGCGTTGGAACTACGACCGGGCGGAGATAATCGCCGACGGCGTAGTGCATGGCGTTGGGGTGTTTTTCGGCCTGGTCGCTGCAACCGTGCTGATCGTGCTGACGGCGATCTATGCCAGCGCGCTCGATATCGTGGTGGTGTCGGTCTATGTCGCCGGACTGCTGACGATGCTGGTGCTGTCGGCGACCTATAATCTGTGGCCGGTATCCCGCGCCAAATGGGTGCTGCGCCGGTTCGATCATTCCGCGATCTACCTGCTAATCGCGGCGACCTATACCCCCTTTATCATGGAAGTGAAGGACAGCATCTTCGCCATGGCGCTATTGGCCGGGGTGTGGTGCGTGGCGATTGCCGGCATCGTGCTCAAGCTGGTGCTGCCAGGCCGCTTCGACCGGATCTCGGTCGGACTTTATCTGGCAATGGGCTGGAGCGGCTTGATGCTCTATGACCGCGTCGTGGCCGCGTTGCCCGCGCTGGCGCTATGGCTGGTGGTGGCGGGTGGCGTTCTTTATAGCTTCGGCGTGATCTTTCATGCTTGGCGGAGTTTGCGCTTCCAAAATGCCATCTGGCATTGTTTCGTCCTGCTGGGCGCAGCCTGCCACTATACGGCGGTGCTGTCCCTGGTCATGACCTGAGACTTCCAAGCTCAGGCTTAAGACCTGAGGACAAGGAACGACAACGATGCACGTCGCCGGCAAAGTCGTGGTCGTGACCGGAGGCGGCAATGGCATCGGCAGGGCGCTCTGCGAGGCCTTTCATCGTGCCGGCGCCGCCAAGGTGGTGGTTGTCGATCTTGACCACGCCGGCGCCGAAGCGGTCGCGGCCTCGGTCGGTGGCGCCGCGTTCAAATGCGACGTCGGGCAGGAGAAAAATATCCTGCATGTAATCGAGCAAACCGAGCGAGATTACGGTCCGATCGCGCTGTTCTGTTCCAATGCCGGCATCGGTGGCGGCTTCGATCCGATGTCGGTCAATGCCGGCGGCGCCTCCGACGAGCCCTGGGCGCGAAGCTGGGCGATCCATGTCATGGCGCATGTTTATGCCGCCCGGCATCTCATTCCGCGCATGAAGGCGCGCGGCGGCGGTTATTTCCTCAACACCATTTCGGCGGCCGGATTGCTCTCGCAGGTCGGCGGCCCGGCCTATTCAACCACCAAGCATGCCGCCGTCGGCTTTGCCGAAAATCTCGCGATCTCGCATCGGGCCGACGGCATCAAGGTCTCGATCCTGTGCCCGCAGGGCGTCGACACCAACATGCTGCGCTCGATCCCGAAAGGCCCCCAATCCGGCGACGGCGACCTTTCGCCCGAGCAGGTGGCCGAGGATGCGCTGAAGGGACTCGAGCAGGAAACGTTCGTGATCCTGCCGCACCCGCAGGTGCTCGGTTACATGCGCAAGAAGACCGAGAACTACGATCGCTGGATCGCCGGCATGGCGAAGATCCAGGCTAAAATGCGCGAAGCATACGGGAAGTGAGCTATTTCTTCTGCGCGTAGAGCGGCGGCACGACTGAATCCAACATCAGTTCGATCACGTTGATAACCTCCCGCGAACGATCACCACGTCGCGGTGGCCTTCATGGTTGGTTGGCCCGCCGAGTTCGCGGTCCATAGCTCCATGCCGGCATCGGTCTCGTTGGCGTTGATGCTGAACTCGCTGCCTTCGAACAGCGGTTGCAGTCCGCGATAGCTGATCTTCCTGGGCGGCTGGCCGTCGTGCAGCTTGGCCGCCATTTCGACGATGAAACTCGCCTGCAACGGACCGTGGAAGATCAGGCCGGGATAACCCTCGACCTTGGTGACGTAATCGCGGTCGTAATGAATCCGGTGGCCATTGAAGGTCAGCGCCGAATAGCGAAACAGCAGCACCGCATCGGCCATGTGGGTCTCGCGATGCTTGGCGACGGGCGGCGGTTTGACCGAGGCAGGCTGGGGCGTGCCCGACATGTCCCGATAGACGATATCCTGACGTTCGCGGATCGCTATGCCGCGCGAGGTCGTCACCAAATGTTCGACGGAAACGAAGCACAGGATGCCGGTGCTGCCGGTCTTCATGGTGACGTCGGCGATCCGCGAGGTTCGCTTGGCCTCATCGCCCACGCGCAGCGCGTCGATAAATTCGAGTTCGCCGCCGGCCCACATCCGGCGCGGCAGCGGCACCGGCGGCAGGAAACCGCCGCGGACCGGATGACCGTCCTGGCCCAGCATCGACATCGGAGCTACTGGTTGCGCCAGGCACCAATGGACCGTGAACGGCGCGGCATCGCCGGGCTTGGGTTCGCCGATCTCCTGGAACAGTGTCGCGCGCAACCCCTTCACCAGTTGCGCGGTGACGACGTCGGAAGCTTCCGTGGTGCGGCCGATCCATTGGCGCAGATGATCGATATCGATTTTTTCGGTCATGACGTTTTACGCTCGGCGAGTTTTTTTGGGGTGGCATCGTTGTGGTCGCCGATGCCGGGCACGGCGGCATAATGGCGCGGTTCGCCGACAAAGATCGCGGCGGGCGCGGGATAGCTGAGCTTTCCGTTCGGCGTGTCGACCTCGATGCGGCGCAGATGTGGATGTATCGCGAGATCGGCCATGGTGTTGACCTCGGCAAACGCGATGTCGGCATCCGACAGCCGCTTCAGTAGTTCATCACGCGACAAGCGCGCAAAGCTGTCGCCTACCGTCTTGTCGGTGAGCATGCGGTTGCGAACGCGCTCGACCATGTTGGCGAATCTGGGATCGTCAGGCAGGCCAGGCTGATCCAGCACCTCGGCGCATAATTTCTTCCACTCGCGCTTGCTTTGGATCGAAATCAGGATGTCCTTGCCGTCCTTGGAGCGGAACACGCCATAGGGCGCGATCGAGGGATGGGCGAGGCCCATGCGCTGCGGCGGGTTGCCTGCCTCGGCATTGAGCAACGGCACCGTGAGCCAGTCGGCCATCACATCGAACATGGATATCCGGATGTCGGCGCCCTTGCCGTTGCGACCACGCGCGATCAGCGCTTCCAGGATCGAGGCATGGGCGGTGGCGCCGGTCGCGATATCGACGATCGACACGCCGACGCGCGAGGGGCCTTCGGGTCCGCCGGTGATCGATGCGAGCCCGCTCTCGGCCTGGATCAAGAGGTCATAGGCCTTGCGGTGGGCGTAGGGACCGTCATCGCCATAACCGGTAATCGTGCAGCAGATCAGCCGCGGATAGTCCCTGGTCAGCCGCGCGCGCGAGAAACCGAGCCGGTCCATCGAGCCGGGTTTAAGATTTTGCAGCAGCACGTCGGCGCCAGCGATCAATTGCTCGAGATCGGCGCGGCCTTCCTTGGTCGCGAGATCGATCACTACCGAATCCTTGCCACGGTTGAGCCAGACGAAATAGCTGCTCTGGCCCCGGGCGGCCGCATCATAGCCGCGGGCAAAATCGCCTTCCGGCCGCTCGACCTTGATGACGTGTGCGCCGGCATCGGCCAGCCGCGAACTGCAGAAAGGGGCGGCGACCGCCTGTTCGACGGCGATGACGGTTATTCCTTCAAGCGGCAGCATCGTTGCTTCTCAATAGGAGCGCGGCATGCCCAGCACGTGCTCGGCCACGAACGACAGAATCAGATTGGTCGAGATCGGCGCCACCTGATAAAGCCGGGTCTCGCGGAACTTGCGCTCGATATCGTATTCCTCGGCGAAGGCAAAACCGCCATAGGTCTGCACGCAGGCATTGGCCGCATCCCAGGCGGCGTCCGCCGCCAGCATCTTGGCCATGTTGGCTTCGGCGCCGCAATCGAGGCCGGCCTCGTATTTGCGCGTGGCTTCCTTCACCATCAACTCGGCCGCGCGCATAGAGGCGTAGGCTTTGGCGATCGGGAACTGGATGCCCTGGTTCTGGCCGATCGGGCGGCCGAACACCACGCGCTCCTTGGCATAGGCGGTGGCCTTGGCGATGAACCATTTGGCGTCGCCGATCGATTCGGCGGAGATCAGGATGCGCTCGGCGTTCATGCCGGAGAGGATGTAGCGGAAGCCCTTGCCCTCTTCGCCGATCAGGTTTTCGGCGGGCACTTTCATGTCCGTGAAGAACACTTCCGTGGTGGAGTGGTTCATCATGGTGCGGATCGGACGGATCTCGAGCCCATGATTTTTGGCCTCGCGCATGTCGACCAGGAACACCGAAAGTCCATCGGTGCGCTTGTTCGTCTCATTTTTCGGAGTGGTGCGCGCCAACAGCAGCATCAGATCGGAATATTCCGCGCGGCTGGTCCAGATCTTCTGACCATTGACGATGTAGCTGTCATTGCCGTCGCGCCTCGCAACGGTCTTTAGCGACGTGGTGTCGGTGCCGCTGGTCGGCTCGGTGACGCCGAACGCCTGCAGCCGCAATTCGCCGCTGGCGATCTTGGGCAGGTATTTTGCCTTCTGCGTATCGTTACCATGCCGCAGCACGGTGCCCATGGTGTACATCTGGGCATGGCAGGCGCCTGCATTGCAGCCGGCGCGGTGGATTTCCTCGAGGATCGCGGTGGCGGCCGAAATCTTCAGGCCTGCGCCGCCATATTCCTCCGGGATCAGCACCGACAGATAGCCGGCCTTGGTCAACGCATCGACGAAATCGCCGGGATAGGCCATTTCGCGATCGAGCTTGCGCCAATATTCGCCAGGAAATTGCGCGCACAGCTTCGCGACGGCATCGCGGATGTCGGCATGATCGTCGTGCTCGATATCGGTCATCGGAACTCTGGCGGTCGGGGTCCGTTTCGACCAGGAAAGGGTGACGATACCGGGCCTCGGGCGCAAGCAAAATCCTGCATTGTCATGGCTTCGAACGGCCTGAAGAGGCCAAGCCGCTAATCTACAGTGCTGGTCTGACTTAAGCCGAAATCCGGACTGGCAGCGAACTCGTAGCCCCTTACGAAGCTGGAATAGATCCGCTTCGGCTCGCCGACCACCTCGATTTCGGCAAACCGCTTCAGCATTTCCTGCCAGACGATCTTGAGCTGCAATTCGGCGAGCCGCGTGCCGACGCAACGGTGGATACCGAATCCGAACGACAAATGGATGCGGGGCCGGGCGCGATCGATGATGAACTCGTTGGGTCTCTCGATCACCTCTTCGTCGCGGTTGCCGGAGACGTACCACATCACCACACGATCGCCCTTGCGAATAGTTTTACCGCCGAGTTCAGTGTCGGCAAGCGCGGTGCGCCGCATATGCGCCAGTGGCGTTTGCCAGCGGATGACTTCCGGCACTATGGAATCGATCAGATCAGGGTTTTCGCGCAATTTCCTGTACTGATCGGGGTTCTCGTTCAGCGCCAGCACCGATCCGGTCATGGTGTTGCGCGTGGTGTCGTTGCCGCCGACGATCAACAGGATGATGTTGCCCATCAGATTGTCGGGATCCATGTGCCGCGTCGCATCGCTATGCGCCATCATCGAGATCAGATCGTTGCGCGGAGGCGCGTTGACGCGCTCGTTCCACAGTCTGGTGAAGTAGGCCGCGCATTCATCCATCTCGGCGCGGCGCTGTTCGGCGGATTCGACGATCATGCTTTTCGGCAATGCGGTTGAGACATCGGACCAACGGGTCAGCTTGCGGCGTTCCTCCCACGGGAAATCGAACAGGGTCGCCAACATCTGCGTGGTCAATTCGATCGACACCCGGTCGACGAAATCGAAGGTCTCGTTCCGCGGGAGCGAGTCGAGCACCTTGCCGGCGCGTTCGCGGATCAGGACCGCAAGCTCGTCAAGGTGCGCGGGCGTGAACATCGGCGACACGGTCTTGCGCTGGGCCGCGTGCCGCGGTTGGTCCATCGTAATGAAGCTCGGCCAGTCATAGCCCGACGGCATGTCGCGGATCAAAATGCCGCCGCGGCCGACATCGGAAGAAAACAGGTGGTGGCTGGTATCGACATGCATGATGTCGTTGTATTTAGTCACCGACCAATAAGGCTCGATCGGCGAATTGGTGCAGTAGTGCACCGGCTCTTCCTTGCGCAGCCGCTCGAACCACGGCCACAGCGTATCGTTCTGGAACAGCCGCGGCGCGCCGGGATGAAAATCCTTCAGTGGCGTAGCATAGGCTTCTTCGCGCGCGAGGCGCTGCAATTCGGCTCTCTCGGTCTTCACCGTGGTCCGGACGTTCATGGTCGACTGATCCCGCTATGCACGCCGCTGCCGTATTACCCGGCTATTCGCACCGGCAAGCTCTCAGCCCTTGATGAAGGTTGAATACACCCGCCTGGGCCAGCCGGCCAACTCAATATTGCCGAACCGCTTAAGGATTTCTTGCCAGACGATCTTCGACTGCAGTTCGGTCAGCCTGATCCCGACGCAGCGATGGATGCCGAAGCGCAGCGCACCAAGTTCAGGCCCCTTCTCAGGCCAGCCAGTCCGTGACAAGCTTATTGCAACGCATAAGGCTGTGCGCAGCAGAGCGCACGCTTGCCCGGAGACCGACCATGATTCCAAACGCGCATCGGATGTTCAACTTCGATCTCGGCGAGACCGCTGACGCGATCCGCGAAACCGTACATGATTTCTCCAGCAACGAGATCGCGCCGCGCGCCGCCGAAATCGACAAGAGCAATCAATTTCCTCGCGACCTCTGGCCGAAGATCGGCGCGCTGGGCCTGCATGGCATCACGGTAGAGGAAGAATTCGGCGGCTCCGGGCTCGGCTATCTCGAACACTGCATTGCGCTCGAGGAAATATCGCGCGCCTCGGCAGCGGTGGGTTTGTCCTACGGCGCGCACTCCAATCTGTGCGTCAATCAGATCCGCCGCAACGGCAACGAAAAACAGAAACGGAAATATCTGCCAAAGCTGATTTCAGGCGAGCATGTCGGGTCGCTGGCGATGTCGGAGCCGAATTCGGGCTCCGATGTAGTATCGATGACAACCCGCGCCGAGAAGAAGGGCGACCGTTATGTCGTCAACGGCAGCAAGATGTGGATCACCAATGGCCCCGTCGCGGACACGCTGGTGGTCTATGCCAAGACCGATGCCGCGGCCGGCTCGCGCGGCATCACGGCATTCATCGTCGAAAAAGGCATGAAGGGATTTTCCACCGCGCAGAAGCTCGACAAGCTCGGCATGCGCGGTTCGGACACCTGCGAACTGTTATTCGACAATTGCGAGGTGCCGGAAGACAACGTGCTCAGCGAGGTTGGTCGTGGCATCAATGTGCTGATGTCGGGCCTCGACTATGAGCGCGCGGTGCTCGCCGCCGGGCCGCTCGGGATCATGCAGGCCTGCATGGATGTGGTGATGCCCTATGTGCACGAGCGCAAGCAGTTCGGCCAGCCGATCGGCGCGTTTCAGCTTGTGCAGGGCAAGATTGCCGACATGTACACCACGATGAATGCGTCGCGCGCTTATGTTTATGCCGTCGCCAAGGCCTGTGACCGCGGCGAGACCACGCGCGAGGATGCCGCCGGCGCCATCCTCTACGCGTCCGAAAGGGCGACGCAATGCGCGCTCGACGCCATCCAGCTGCTCGGCGGCAACGGCTATATCAACGATTATCCGACCGGCCGCTTATTACGCGATGCAAAGCTCTACGAGATCGGCGCCGGTACCAGCGAAATCCGGCGCATGCTGATCGGGCGGGAGCTGTTCGAGAAGTCAGCGTGAAACAGTGCGCCTGGAATCACGGGTCGGGTTTGGAATCGCAAGGGCGATATCACACGTAGGGCCCAATCGGAGCCAGGCAATCGCCATGGCCGCTACATATCCCAGCAAAAGCGTGCCGGCATCTGCGTAGATCGACCGCCGGCTGTCAAGGCCGCTCGGACGAGGCAGCACAGGCCCGCGATGCAAATTAAGATCGCGATTATGGCCGGCCATGAATGACGACCCTGTCGGCACGTCGGCAACCAGCATGGCCAAGCGTAACGTAGACCATTGCGAAGTACTGTCCCACGTAAGGGGATGCGACCGCGGCGAGCGCTATCGCAACGACGATAATCGACCAGCGCACCTTCTGAATATCCCCGGCGAGTATTGCAGTGTGAAGCATTCTAGATATGATTGCCGAAAGATACAACGCTATCTCAGGTTTCAAGGACTGCGAGGAATTCATTGATGAACCAGATGACCATCGTGCCACCGCAGCCGGCCCCGCCACCGCACTGCCGCTGGCGTTTTCCGGTGACCGCAGCGAATTCCGCCGGCTGGTGACGCGGGGCGCCGCGCTCGAACTGGTCACGGTCGGCTTCTACCGGTTCTGGCTCGCCACCGACATCCGCCGGCATCTCTGGTCCAACACCGTGATCGACGGCGACGCCGCCGAATACACCGGCCGGGCACGCGAATTGCTGATCGGGTTTTTGATCGCGATGGCGATCATCGTGCCGATCTACCTCGCTTATTTCATCGCCGGCCTCGAGGCCGAACGGTTCAAGGCGTTCGCCAGCATCCCGCTGGTGTTGTTCTTCTACGTGTTCGGGCAATTCGCGATCTACCGCGCCCGGCGCTACCGGCTGACCCGCACGGTGTGGCGCGGAGTGCGGTTCTGGATGAGCGGCTCGGGCTGGGCTTACGCCGGGCTGTCGCTGCTGTGGGGCCTCGGCGTCATATTCACGCTCGGCCTGCTGCTGCCGTGGCGAGAAGCGGCGCTGGAGCGCTACAAGATGCCCTTCGAGGGGCGCGGCTGGGATCTCTTCAAGCGCGGCTGGTGGCTGTGGCTATTGGCGCCGTTCTCATTCTATCTGTTTCCCGCCGCGCCCTTTGTCTACGCCGCTTACAAGGCGGTCGAATGGCGCTGGTGGCTGTCGGGAATCCGATTCGGCGACGTGCGGCTGGAATCGACCATGCGGAAGAGCGCGTTGATCGGGCTGTACTGGAAAGTCATCGGCTGGTTCGTGCTGGCCTGGTTCGAGTTCGCAGCCTATCTGGCCGGCGGCGCAGCGCTGATCGCGAGCATGCACGGTATTCCCATGGCCATGCTGTTCAAGACCCCGGCGCTGCTACACAGCGCACCGCTGCTGGTGCTGCTCGGTATCGGCTACCTCGCGGTGATACTCGGGCTCAATGTGGTGATGCGGGTCTATCTGCTGCGCGACCTCTGGGCCAGGGTACTCGCAACGACCACGGTGCATGGCATCGAGGCGGCCGCGAATGTCTCGGCCCGCGGCGAACTCGCCAATGCGCTGGGCGAAGGCTTTGCCGACGGCCTCGACGTTGCAGGGCTTTAGGCTATGAGCGGCGGCTCGACGGACCATTTGCCGGAAGACGCGCCGGCGGCCCGAGAAGTCGGCGATTTTCTTCAATGGCGAGTCCAGCCGCCGCCGCTCCGTGACCGTGGCATTTGCCGAAGCGCTTGAACTCCGCGAATCCCTGAATTCGACGGTCCGCTGGCAGTATGACGATATCCGGCGCGCCGACAGCCCGTCCGGCGTGCTTCGCCTGAACTGCCTGAGCGCGCCGGCCTTGGCGCGGCTCGAGATTCGCGACCCCGCGCTTGCCGCCGAAGTGATCGCGCATTGCCCGCGGCTCGACGAAAACCGGCCCGGCCGCGGTGGTGCCGCTGCCATCGTCGGATGGTCGCTCGCGGCGGCGGTCTCGATCATCGCCATGGTGTGGTTCGGCGTGCCGCTGGCGGCGGATCGCCTGACGCCGCTGGTACCGCAATCGTTCGAGCGCCGCCTCGGTGACGTCGCCGACGGGCAGGTCAGGATCATGTTCGGCAACAAGGTCTGCAACGGTGCCGCGGGCCAGGCGGCCTTCACCAAACTGGTCAACGCATTGCGCGATGCCGCCGGCCTCGACCCATCGGTCCAGACCGCAGTACTGGCGACGCCGATTCCCAACGCCTTCGCCCTGCCGGGCGGCAAGGTCTATCTGTTCAATGGCCTGCTGGCGCGAGCGCAAAATCCCGACGAGATCGCCGGCGTGCTGGCGCATGAACTCGGCCATCTCAGGCATCGCGACGGCACCCGCAACCTGATCTACAATGGCGGAACGTCGTTCCTGATTGGCTTGTTGTTCGGCGACATAACCGGCTCCGGTGCCATGATCTTCGCGTCGCGCTCGCTGGTGACGGCGTCCTACTCGCGCGAGGCCGAACAAAACGCCGACGATTTTTCCATCGATGTGATGCACCGGCTGGGGCGGCCGACCAAGCCGATGGGCGAATTGCTGTTCCGCGTCACCGGCAAGCAGGGCAACAACGGCCTGTCGATCCTGACCAGCCATCCGTTGACCGAGGATCGGCTGCTGCACATGACCCAAGCGGACCGGCCGGCCAGCGGGCCGCCGCTGTTGACGGCGGACGAATGGAGCGTGCTGAAGGCAATTTGCACCGTCGACGCAAGATCCGTCAGTCAATCCGCCGGCAAGATGTAACCCGTAAAGCACAACCGCGAGCAACCTTCATGGGATTACGGCCAAGGCGATTGCGGCAGAATCCACGAATCACCTAGACGACTGGCGGGGCTGGGAAGCGGAGAGTGGTATGAGAGTCGCTTCCATAGAAAGTGTATTGACGGCGGCCACCCTGATATCGGCCATCGTCGTCGTGCTGTGGGGAATCAGGATTTTCTACGGCACGTGAACAGGCAGGACGCTGGCGTCGAACAAGAGACCTTCGATCGAAAAGGTTCGCGACGAACGCATCCCTTCCGCGGCGGCGGAAGCTTTCTGTTCTCCGTGCCGTCGAAATATTCTCCGGGCAGTCCTGTTTCGCCGTTGCGTGTTGAGTTTGGTTCACAACCCAGGCGGCGATCCACGCGCCACAACAAGCAATTGGTTGCAAGCTCTTCATGCATTTCGGCTTCTACGTGATGATTGCTGGGCTTATTCTGCTCGGACTTGAGGCCACCTACGCGCTTTATCAACTGGCGACGCTGGTTCTCTAGAGCCGGTTCGACCGAGCGCCGCAATGACGCCTCATTGGCGCAATCCGGTTCCAATTTCAGTCGCAAATTTGCCTGCCGAATCGATTCACCCTTGTTTCGCGAAATAGGCGACTGGGGGCACGTTCGGCTATCTGGATTGGAGTATCAGTCATGCAAACAGACTTTCCGAAGCATCACAAGCGTCGGCGCAGCCAGCCTTCACTTTGGGCTGTTGAGCCGATCGACGACGTTTTTGCGCTGCTTGAAAATGCCCTTCGCGAGGATCAGCCAGCGCGTCGTGGCGAAGAACGGCACGACGAGCATCAGAGCGAAATTTATTCGCTGCGCGAGGAGAATGCCCGGCTTCGGCAGCTTCTGGCCCAACTCTCAGGATCCATCCGCTAAAAGCCGGTTTGCCCACCCGATTGGGGATGGCGCCGGATGTCCCTTGCGCCCTCTCTTTCGAGAGCGACAAATCCGGGACGCATCGCGCCGAGAGCGTGGAAGTGCGCGCATTCGCCGATGTAGCGGGCAATACGAAGTCGCGTAATGGTCGCTACTCCGGCAAATTGTTTTGCCGGGCGACCCATGCCCGCACGTCGGCGAGCGCCTCAGGCAGCACTGCCTTGACCTCCTGCACTGTCATGCCCGCCTTGATGCGGGGATCGTACAGCAAATTGAGAATGTATTGATCGTAGACGTCGAAAAATCCCATCGACACCTCGTCGTTGAACATGGTCCAGGGCACCGAACTGGTGTCGTTGATCGGCCCGAGCGACTGCAGCAGCTCTTCATAGGCGCAGTCGAGGAAAACGAAGTCGCCGCTGTCGACCGTGAGGATCACGTCGGAATGCTCGATTTCGAACTTTTCATTCTTGCGGAATCCGGACAGGCATTGTGGATCGAGCGAGGTACGAATCTCCTTGGCGCGTTCGCTACCGTAGAATTTGGTGATGGTGCGCGACAGATCGCGGTCCCGCACCAGGTTGACGACGACATTGGCCTCGCCGCTGCTGGACACCATCGCAATGTCGAGATGCTGCACGCGCTGGCCGATATCGGCGACAACCTTGGCGAGTTGCGCCTTGCGATCCGCACGATCGGCGCCGTCGGCGAACACCCGCACCGGAACGTCGTATTTCCGAATGCGGTCGACGCGGCCGGCCAGATGATATTCGGCGCCGAACGCGGTCTTCAGGAAGCCTTCGATGATTTCACCGTCGGTAAAGCTCTTCTTCTCGGCGTGCTGGCGCGATGCGATGGCGGGAATTTCGCCGGCCGCCGCCGGAGCCTGGACCGCGCCGTCGAAAGCCAGGCCGGCCAGCATGACCGCAAGCGCAGGCATCGCCAGCGGCAGCATGCGATGGAGGCGGCGAACGGCGCTCATGAGATCAACGCTGCCGCAACAGGCGCTGCTCCGCAAGGCGTGATCGGTAGAGTTGCCCTCAGCGCCACGCAAGTTCCGGTGAATGAGGGGAAACGCCGATCAACCAAATCGGAGATGGGGAGAGGGGGTGCGGACTATCGATATGCCGTAACCCCTCGGCCGGATTGCGTCTGCGGTGTAATCCCCAACGGGAAAAGCGAAGACCGCGAATGGCGGCTAGTTCAGCACCACCACAGTCGTGCCGACCGAGACGCGACTATAGAGATCGGTGACGTCGTCATTGGTCATGCGGAAGCAGCCGGACGACACCGCCTGGCCGATCGTTTCCGGCTCGTTCGAGCCGTGGATCCGGTACAGCGTCGAGCCAAGGTAAATCGCGCGAGCGCCGAGCGGATTGTCGATGCCGCCCGCCATGTGGCGCGGCAGATCGGGGCGCCGCGCCAGCATCTGCGACGGCGGAGTCCAGCTCGGCCATTCCTTTTTGGCGCTGACCCTGTGGACGCCGCCCCAGCGAAAACCGTCGCGGCCGACACCGATGCCATAGCGCAACGCCTGGCCGTTGGGCAGCACGAGATACAGTCGCCGCTCGGCGGTGTTCACCACGATGGTGCCGGGAGCGTAACGGCTATCGAAATACACGGTGGTGCGCGGAATCGGGCTCGAGCCGCCGCCTCCGAAATAGGGACCGCCGCCGAAATCGGGGCCGCCCCTGAAATCGAAACTCTGGGCCTGAGCATGGCCGGCAGCCAGCAGGGTGACGGCCGCGATCAGGAACGCAAAAGCGCGGGTCATAGTTTCCTCGTGCAAAAATCGGGTTTGGACATGAGACGGGCTATATTGCCGCGATTTCGCAAGCCAAGGCCATAGCGAAGGTCGTCCCGAACGCTGATTTTTCAAATTCTGCGTTAAAAAAGCACCTGCGATCATTTTGGCGATGGCAGCAATGTGCCGTCGACCTTTGACGAACCGCGTCGGGAATGATTGATCTTCGGCGGCCTGAAAAGATTCGCGGACGGGAGCGGAACGATGAACGGTGCGGAAAGTCTGGTGCGGACCCTGGTGGCGGGCGGCGTCGACGTCTGCTTTGCCAATCCGGGCACCTCGGAGATGCATTTCGTCGCCGCGCTGGATCGGGTGGAGGGCATGCGCTGCGTGCTTGGCCTGTTCGAGGGTGTGGTAACCGGTGCCGCGGATGGCTATTTCCGCATGAAGGGGACGCCTGCCTGCACGCTGCTGCATCTCGGGCCCGGTCTCGCCAACGGGCTTGCCAACCTGCACAACGCCAAGAAGGCGCATTCCGGCATCGTCAATATCGTCGGTCAGCACGCGGTCTACCACATCGGCTACAATGCGCCGCTGACCTCCGACATCGAGGGCCTGGCGCGGCCGATGTCGGCCTGGGTACGCACCTCGCCGGACGCCAAATCGGTTGCGGCCGATGGCGCCGCAGCGATCGCCGCCGCCAAAAGCTCGCCGCCGCAGATTGCGACCCTGATCCTGCCCGCCGACACCGCCTGGAACGAGGCCGATGGCATCGCGCAGGTGCCGGTCGATAACCAGCGCGTCAGCTATTCGCCGAAGGCAGTCGACGAAGCTGCCAAGGTGCTGCGCAATGATCCCGCCCACACCCTGGTGCTGATGACCGGCAGTGCGTTGACCGAGCAGGCGCTGAAACTCGCCCAGCAGATCTCCGGCAAGACCGGCTGCAAGGTGATGGGCCAGACTTATCATCCGCGCATGGCGCGCGGGCAGGGCCGCTTCTCGATCGATCGGATTCCCTACGTGGTCGAGCAGGCGCTGCCGATCCTGAAGGACTTCAAGCATATCGTCCTGGTTGAGGCCAACGACCCCGTGGCGTTCTTTGCCTATCCGGACAAGCCGAGCATGCTCAAGCCCAGGGGTTGCGAGGTTCACCGCATGACGTCGTGGGGCGAAAATTCCATAGCGGCGCTGGAGGCGCTGGCAGGCGCGCTCGGCGCCAAGCCTGCCGACGTCAAGCCGCAGAAGCTGATGGAGCTTTCGAAGCCGACCGGCGCGCTGACCTATGCCTCGATCGCGCAGGCGATCGCGATGGCGATCCCGGAAAATGCCATCGTGGTCGATGAATCCATCACCACCGGCCGCGGCTTCTTTCCGCCGACAGCGGCCGCGGCACCCCACGACTGGCTGCAGAACATGGGCGGCTCGATCGGATTTTCCACGCCGATCTCGACCGGCGCCGCGGTCGCCTGTCCGGATCGCAAGGTGATCTGCCTGGTCGGCGATGGCAGCGCGATGTACACGATCCAGTCGTTGTGGACCCAGGCGCGCGAGAGCCTCAATGTCGTCACCATCGTGTTCGCCAATCGGATCTACCAGATCCTGCGCGGCGAGTTCGATGGCGTCGGCGCCGGCGAACCCGGCGAGCGCGCGCTGGATATGCTGAAAATCGATCGTCCGACCATCGACTTCGTGTCGCTCGCCAAGGGCATGGGCGTGCCGGCGCGTTCGGTCGACAATGCCGACGATTTCGTCAAGGCGCTGGCGGAAGCGATTCCCGAAAAGGGGCCGCGGCTGATCGAAGTTTTGATGTGAACATCGACATCAAGTGACAGGCGTCGGGTGGGGAAGGCATGCTCGCCGCGGTGCAGGCCGAACTGGACAAGGTGGTCCGCGCGCTCGGCGACTTCTACGCGCGCGAAACCCATCTGCTTGATCAGGATCTCGGCGAGCGCACGCTGACCCACCGGCTGGCGGTGCATCTGGAACACCGGTTTCCCGGCTGGGACGTCGACTGCGACTACAACCGGCTCGGCGAACGGCGGTTGCGGCTGCCCAAGGGATCGATCGTCTCGACCGACGACGACAGCGGAAAATCGGTGTTTCCCGATATCGTCGTGCATCGCCGCACGGTCCCGGAAAACCTGCTCGCGATCGAGCTGCGCAAGGCCACCAACCACCAGCCGGGCGAACACGACCGCCACAAGCTGCGGGCGATGACCGATCCGCATCTCTGGCACGCCTTCCGGGCCGGGGTGTTGCTGACGCTGGCGAAGAAGAACGTCGCGGCGCCGGAAGTCTATGTCGGAGGCGTGGTCGACGCCGCGCTTTCCGGGTGGTTGTCCCACCGGTTGGCGGAAGCGGGCCTGCTATAGCGTTTTCGAGCGGGCGGAGCCCGGTTCGCGTGAAGAAAACGCGTCAAAACCAAAAGCTGGAGCCGGTTCACCATCAGAACCGGCTCTGCCCGGCTGACGGCAATATTGTGGCCGATAATGGAACTCGCCTCCCGACCGGTTGTTATCCTGCAAAAGAACCCAAGGAGGCGATCATGTCGGACCATTGGAGGGCTTCCCGCGACAGGTTTGAAGACATGCGCGGCAACGTCGACGATCAGGCGGCCTATGCCGCCGGCTGGACCATCAGCGGCCTGGCCACGCTCGGCGCCATCGTCGCGGTGTGGATTTTCGCGATCTGAATGAGGGGCATGTAGCGAACCTCGTCAACGCGGGCCGCAGTGAGATATGTTGGAAGGACCTGATGGCCTACGCGGCAAGGATGACGAACCACGCGTTAAAGCAAGCTTGCTAATATCCTACCTTCACGCGCACTGACCTGAGGGCTTCCGAGAACCAGCCCAGGCATAAAGGGTTGCCGCTATACCAAGCTTGATTGCGCTGGTACCGAGGAACGCTAACTCAAACCACAACTTACCTGCATTTGCGTCAACGAGCATTTTTGTAAGAGCCAGTGAAAAAATGGCTGGAACAGTTATGAATACGATGAATGCGATAACTACACGCAGCCATCGATAGGCAAACGGGTGGAAAATGATCGCTACAAATACAACGAATGCAATCCAGGACGCGATACTGATATAGATGGTTGGCTGATAAAGCTCAGTCTGATTTTCGTATCTAAGCAGCAAGAACATAATGAAATAAGCAATCTCCAATACCGCGAAGTTCATTGCTGCAATAAAGCTAGGTCTTGCGCGCACAGGCGCCTTCCTTTCCGCGAGTGCCCAAAGTCTATTCGTATTTGTTGAAATCGGTACGCCGGCTGCGCCTATGCAATGGCGCTTCGCCGCTTCAATATGCCACCTTCGGTTGATAGGCCGCAAGCGACTTCGCTTTGCAAAGTCAAGCATCGGCAGATGCTAAGGGTGGAAAGTATACTGTCACGCATGGACAGGAAATAACATGGATAGCGTCACGCAACTAATAGCGAGCGCGTGTGTCCCTGCGAGATATGCCGGTCGGCGAATTTAGTATTCGCCCGCTAGTGGCCGCTAGCGGAGACTGGCTAACATCCTCGACCAATGCTGCCTTTTGACCCGAAATAAACATTTCGCCACGTCTGCGTTGGCTTGTGGCCAAGCTGACAGGGCTCGGTTCCTGTGTTCTGATAGGGCGATGCCACGACCCAGCGGCTCGGTGATAGAGCGAGACCGGCTGATCAGGCTCACATCGCGCCGGCAGGTAACAGATCCAGGTACCAAACGATGTGAACCGAGACGCTGATTCAGGAGGGGTCCGATGGGAAAGCCTCTGCAAGACATGATGGAGCCTGCTGTTATTGCGAAGGGCTACCTCCAGGTCGCGCTGGATAATATGCCGGGCGCGCTCGTTTACACCGATGAGGATCTAAACATCGTCTTCTGCAACGACCGGTTCAAGGACATGTATCCGGTCCCTGTCGAGCTGCTGAGCCCGGGCGAGCCCTACATCCGATTTCTACGCTACCTTGCGACGCACGGTTACTACGGCAAGGGAGACGTGGAGGACCTGCTTGCTCGACGCATTGAAAGTCTGCGTAATCCAACCGGCAAGAGCTTCGACGACATCACTCCAGATGGCCGCTGCTATCGAATCTACCGGCGCCGAGCCGCCTCGGGCGGTACGGTGACGGTGATGGCTGATGTCACGGAGCAGAAGCGAGCCGAACAGGAATTGGCAAGCAAGGAAGCTCAGCTTCACGTAGCACTGGACCATATGCCTGGGGCGCTCGTCTACACCGATGAGGATCTGAACATCGTCTTCTGCAACGATCGCTTCAGGGAGATGTATCCGGTCCCCGCCGACCTGCTCCGGCCCGGACATCCCTATCCGGAATTCCTGCGCTACCTTGCGACCCATGGTTACTACGGCAAGGGTGACGTGGAGGCTCAGGTCGCGCCGCGGGTGGAAAGCCTGCGCAATCCGACCGGCAAAAGCTTCGAGGACGTCACGCCGGAGGGTCGATGGTATCGAATCCAGCGTCGCGGGGCAGTCGCTGGCGGTACCGTGACAGTGATGACCGACGTAACCGAGCAAAAGCTCGCAGAGCATGCGCTCATCGAGGCCAAGCGGCGTCTGGAAGAGGCAAACGCGAGCGTCACGGAGAAGAACCGGATGCTCGAGTCGCTTTCCTCGAAGCTGTCGAAGTATCTGTCTCCGCAAGTATACGAATCGATCTTCAGCGGGGCGCAGACAGTCGAGATATCTGCGAAGCGCAAGAAGCTGACGGTGTTCTTTTCCGACATCGCAGGCTTCACTGAAACCACTGACCAGCTGGAAGCGGAGGAACTGACGGACGTCCTGAATCAATACTTGACCGAGATGTCGAAGATTGCGCTCGCGCACGGCGCCACCATCGACAAATTCATTGGCGATGCAATGCTGCTGTTCTTCGGAGACCCCGAAACCAGGGGCATGCAGGAGGACGCTAAGGCCTGCGTGATGATGGCGATCGTAATGCAACGCCGCATGCGCGAACTCGAACAGGAATGGCGGGCGCGTGGGCTTGTGCGACCATTCCGGATGAGGATCGGTATCAGCACCGGCTTCGCTACCGTGGGCAACTTCGGCAGCCGTGATCGCATGGACTACACGATCTACGGCAACCAGGTGAACCTGGCGGCGCGGCTTCAGTCAGCGGCCGAACCAGGTGGTATTCTGCTGTCCTACGAAACGAATGCGCTGGTGCAGGGAATAGTGCTCACCGAAGAATACCCGCCGATGACCGTGAAAGGTTTTGTGCGGCCGATCAACGTCTACAAGGTCCTCGGCACCTACAAGGAGCTTGTCGACGATGGCAGGGTCGTGCTGCAGGAGCGCGATGGTTTGCGGGTTCTGGTTGACCTGACGAAGCAGGTGAGCTCGGAAGCGATCCAGGTTCTTGAGGAGGTGCTGGCCGAGCTGAAGCGGCGCAGCAAGTGACCGTTTTGATCCACCTTCCTGGGCCGCTTATCGGTGCGATCCTCTCGCCAGCGGGTCCGTATTGCTTAAGTCTTCGGAGCGTAGCCACTGCCACGGCGTATCGAAGGCAGCGCGGTCCGCATGGAATGACTTCGCGATTCTCTGGCAACCGCGAATTGAGGCGAACTCTCCCGCTCTATTGGTCCTTGTCGCATTACGATGCTGCCGACACGGATGTCGTCGTAATGGATCGGCCACGTCTCCTCATTGGCGTCGGGACGCGGGTGAGGGTGGACGGCGGTGGCGGAGAGCGATTTTTGCTAACCGTGCTCGAACCGAGGTGCCCTTGTTGTGCCCCAGCTTATATGGGGCCCGTTCCGAGGGAATACTGGTGGGCGCACAAGGGATCGAACCTTGGACCTCTCCCGTGTGAAGGGAACGCTCTCCCGCTGAGCTATGCGCCCGGGAATTTGTGCAGGATCGGCTGTCCCAAGTTGCACATCGTCAGAAGCCGCGATTTACGAAGGGCGGGGTGTCAGTGTCAAGCGATCCCGACCAATTAGCGGGAAAGCCGAGGAGATCAGGCTCCCTGCTGGCGGGCGCGGGAGGCGTGGTATTGCAGCGCCCGAATGCGTTCGGCCAGCGTGCCGCCGCTGCCCTCGGGAAGGCTGCCATTGCGCCGCAGTACCATTGGCGGCCTTGGCGGGCTTTGGCGCCGCCGGTTCGGCGGCCAGCATGGCTTCGATCGCCGAATTCGGTCCCTCCAGCGTCATCGCCAGTTTTGCCACTTCGGCGGCGATGTCGTTGATGCGCTCGCGCAACAGCGCATTTTCCATGCGCTCGGTCGCCCACGAACTTTCGGCCTGCTGCTGGATCGCATTGATGTCGCGCTGCAGCTTGGCCCGTTCATCACGGGCGACGCGAAGCTGCTCCTCGACCGCCGCCTTTTCGGTGCGCAGCTTCTCGATCGCCGGAGATTTGCCGCCGCTGAGCGCCGCGATCTCGTCGCGCAATTCCTTTGTGGTGCGCTCGGCGGTCTCGTTGAGCTGGCGTAGCTGATTGTTTTCGTATTCCCGTTCCGCCAGCAGTTTGCCTTGCGTCGCCAGGCGGGTTTCGAGATCGGTGACGCGACTGCCGAGCATTTCGGCTTCCTTGACCTGGACGATCAGTTGGCGATCGAGATCGATGACACGCTGGCTCAGGGTTTCGACCCGGCTGCGGGCATCGCCGAGTTCGCGGGATGCGGTTTCGGAATCGCCGCGCTCCTGCGTCAGCCGCGTTTGCGTCGCGGCGAAATCCTTTTCGGCGTCGCCGACACGGGTCTTCAGTTCCTCGATCTGGGCGCGCACCGCGACCAGCTCGACCTGGCGGCTTTCCGCCACCATCGAACGGTCGGACAATTCATGATTGATCTTGGCAAGCTCGGCTTGCTTGTCCGTCAGCGCCTGCTCGGCGCTGCGCAGCGCCTCGGTCTTGGCGGCAAACTCTTCTTCCGTGGCGCGCAATTGTTCCTTGACCGCCTTCTCGCGCGCTTCCAGCGCGAAGATCGCGGCGTTCTTTTCGCCGAGCTCGATCTTCATGCGGTTGATGGCGTCGGATTTCTTGCCGAGTTCGGCGAGCTGGCTGGTGGTCTTGTTCTTGAGCTGGTCGACGCTCATCTCGAGCCGCCGCGCCGACATCGCGAATTCCGCGCGCAGCTGGTCCTTGTCGGCCTGGATTTCCGCCATCGACAGCGGCGTCGCCGCCTCCATGCGCCGGGTCGTCAGCCGCACCGCGCGATTGTGAATCAGCGGCACGATCATCAGCCCGAACAACATCGAGACCAGAAAACCGATCGCCAGATACATGATCGGTTCGACCATCAACGAAACTCCCGCACCACGTTGACTGGAAACTATTCGTTAATCACAATGCCATGGAGGGCGGGTGCAAATGCCAGCCTGTTGCCGCGTTAACGTAAACCCGAACCGTCGCTGCGTCGCAACGCGGCTGCAACGTTCAGAACGGGTTCCAGGTCGCGCGCGGCGTGTATTTGAGATAGCCGATATTGGCGCCGAGACGCAGGCCGAGGCCGGAACGGATCGGCACCAGCACGATGTTGTTGGCGGTCAGCGCCGTCATGCCGAAGCCGCCGATAATATAGGCCGAGCCGTCGATCCCGACGAAGCGCTGGTAGATCGCGCTGGTGGCCGGCAGGTTGTAAACCAGCGTCATGGTGCGCGCGCCGTCGCCGCCCCAGTCGAAGCCGACCGAGGGGCCCTGCCAGTAAACGCGCAGATCGCCGGCATTCTTGGTGTAGAGCGTGCCTTCGCCATAGCGCAGGCCGGCGACAAAGGCGCCGCTGCCTTCTTCACCCAGCACATAGCCGTTCGGCAGGCCCCATTGGCTGACCGCGCGTTCGATGACCGAAGCCAGCCCGCGCGAGACGTTGCCGAAAAACCGGTGGCCGGCGCCGACCAGTTCGTCCGGCCCATAGGTGTTCGCGTCTGGCTGCGCGCGGGCGGCGGCGCGGCGCCGGCTCCTGTTGCATCGGCTGCTGCTGGATCACCTGAGGCTGCTGCGGATACTGCTGCTGGCCGGATAGGGCTGTGGCGGCGGGGGCTGCTGCGCGAAGAGCGGGCACGGTCCAGCACATGACGACGGCGAGCGTCACCGCGGCAAGGCGAGAGGCGGAAATCATGAAAGGAACCCCTGGATCTCAATTAAATCGTGGCCGCCGCCTTAACCTGACGCCAACATACGACGGCTTTAGGTTGCGTCCATTGTCCCCCGACTCAAACGTTATCGATACCAACTATGACGGCACCACGGCAGGAAAGAAATGGCAGTTGTTCGCGATAAGGTCTTCCGCCCCGGAATCGCCTTTATCGGCCTTGTGGGCAAGCCTGGCTGGCAATAAGCCTTGCGGCGCAGGCGGCCCTTTCGTCGGCGGCCCGGGCCTCGACCACCGAGCGGGTGGTCGTGAACCGGTTTTCCGGGCCTCGCCATCGAGGGGTTCGACCCCGTCGCCTATTTCGCCGATGGAGAGGCCGAGGTCGGCCGTGAGCAATTCGAGGCCTCCGAGGCCGGCGCGGTCTGGCGTTTCCGCAATGAGGGCAACCGCGCGTCCTTTGTCGCCCATCCGGATATTTACGGGCCGCAGTTCGGCGGCTACGACCCGATCGATCTGGCCCGCGGCGTGACGGTAGCCGGCAATCCGCGGTTCTGGCTGGTTTCGGGCCAGCGCCTTTATCTGTTCAACCGCGAGGAGACCCGGGCGGCCTTTGCCGCCGATCCGTCGCGGGTGCTGCGCAGCGCCACCCAGCGCTGGCCAGGGATCGAACAGAGCTTGGCCGAATAGGACCGGGCGAAACAGAACCTGGTCAGCCTGCCGCGGTGGGATCGCCCCAGGCAATGAACTCCGGCACGATGAAGTTGCTGGTCGCCTGGCCGAACTTCAGGGCGTTGCCCTTTGCATCGGCGACCTTGCCTCCGGCCGCGGTGACAATGGCATGGCCGGCCGCGATGTCCCATTCGGAAGTGGGTGCAAGTCGCGGATAGATATCGACGGACCCTTCCGCGACCCGGCCGAATTTGACTGCCGAACCGAGTACCGACCGGATCGCGCCGGGTCGGCCGTCAATGAAGGCCTCGGTCCTGGCATCGCCATGCGAGCGGCTGACGGCGGCGATCCAAGGCTGGCCGGGTTGCGGGATGCGCCGCGTGTGAATGGCCGTGGCAGCCCCTGTCGATGAACCTGATGTCGTCAGGCGCTGCGCGCCCTGGCCAACCAGCCCGCGCCATATCAGCCCGAGCGCCGGCGCGCCGATGATTCCCAATAGCGGCGTACCTTCGCTGACCAGCGCAAGGTTGACCGTAAATTCGCTTCGGCCGGCGACATATTCCTTGGTGCCGTCCAGCGGGTCGATCAGGAAGAAGCTGCCGCGAAGCGACGACCGGTCGAGGTGGACGCGCTCTTCGGAGACGGCCGGAATGGTTGGCGCAAGCCGCGCCAGACCCTCCCCGATAATCCGGTCGGCGGCGACGTCCGCGTCCGTCACCGGCGATCCGTCCGGCTTGCCGTCGACTATTCAGGCCAACGCGGCTGACGGCCAAAATAGCGGCACCGGCCCGGATCACGAGGTCGGTCAGAGGCTCCATCAGCGGCGTCGCGGTATCGCGATCGATCACAGGTCCTGACAAATCTGCCTCATTGATGGGCGTGCTCAATATTCGTGTTTCCCATTCGTGCCTTAGATGCGATCCGCCATTACCTACACGTTTATTCTGTCAACCCCATGTGGTAATTCTGCCGCGGATGAAAAGGTGCGTGTAACCAGGACGCTCCGTGTTGGCACCACGCGTATCCGCAGTGTATCAAACCTGCAATCAGGCGTGATTCGTCTTGGTCCGAGCCGCGCTAATTCCCAGGAACATCTGCAGGAACATCTTATGTCTGGCACCTCGTTCCCCGGTCCTGCCCCCGACGCCCTCGAACTCGCGGCGCTGTTGTGCTCGCGGGTTTGCCACGACCTCATCAGTCCGGTGGGCGCCATCGTCAACGGGCTCGAGGTGCTTGACGACAACCCGAAGCCCGAAGATCGCGAATTTGCCCTCGACCTGATCCGCAAGAGCGCAAAGACCGCGTCGGCACGATTGCAGTTCTGCCGCCTGGCGTTCGGCGCGGCGGGCTCGTCGGGCGCACAAATCGATCTCGGCGACGCCCAGACCATGGCGCGGGGTCACCTGGAAGACGGCAAGATCACGATCACATGGAATTTGCCGCGGGTGCTGCTGGCGAAAAACCGCGTCAAGCTGCTGTTGAACATGATGGTGATCGCGCAGCAGACGATTCCGCGCGGCGGCATGATCACGGTCGATCCGATCGGCGAGGGTGAGGCGCTGAGCTTCCGCGTGGCGGCCAGCGGGCTGAACGCGCGCATGCCGCAAAACATCGCCGACCTCCTGAGTGCGTCGCGACGACTCTGGCGTCGATGCCCATGCGGTGCAGCCTTATTATACAAGACTGCTGGCGCAGTCCTGCGGGCTCAAGGTGGTGCTGGCGCCGGAAGGCGATTTGATCGTGGCGACGCGCCTCGTAAGGCGCGCTTGGCGCGCGATTATGGTTAACCGACGGTTGAAGCTGCGTCCTGAACGTCATGGAATGCTCTTATCTCTTTGTTGAGAGCGTTCTTTTCCAGTTACGAAACCAATATTAAACGCTTTGCGTAGAAGCTGACCAAACTCCGAAAGGCGTGTCGAAGTGGCGCGTCCCGTGCGTACCAAGGTCGGTTTCATGGATGATTTATTGCGGGAGTTTTTGACCGAGACCAGCGAGAGCCTGGACACGGTCGACAATCAGCTGGTGCGGTTTGAGCAGGATCCGAACAACGCCAAGATTCTGGATAATATATTCCGGCTGGTTCACACCATCAAGGGGACCTGCGGCTTTCTCGGGTCTGCCGCGGCTGGAAGCGCTGGCGCATGCCGGCGAGACGCTGATGGGCAAGTTCCGTGACGGCATGCCGGTCACGGGTGAAGCGGTCAGCCTGATTCTGGCCAGCATCGACCGCATCAAGGAAATTCTCGCCGGGCTGGAAGCGACCCAGGCCGAGCCGGAAGGCGCCGATCAGGACCTGATCGTCAAATTGCATGAGATGGTGGAGCACGGCATGGCGGCGATGTCCGCGCCAGCTTCCGAGGCGGCGTCCGCGCCGGCGGCTGCCTGCATCGTCTGCGGCGGCCTCGACGCGAAGGCACCCTGGTGGTGCAGACCCTGGAACGCGAACTGCGTCCCGGCGAAGTGTCGCTGGATGAACTCGAGCGCGCCTTCCAGGAGACCGCGATCGAAGTCGCCCGCGCCTGCGCCGGCTGCAGCCGCCGCCGCGCCGCGGCAGCGCCAAAGAAGGAAGCCACGACCGAAGCCAAGGCGGCGGCGAAGAAGCCCGCCGCCGAGAGGAGCCGAAGGCGACAAGGTCGCCAACCAGTCGATCCGCGTCAACGTGGACACGCTGGAACATCTGATGACCATGGTCTCCGAGCTGGTCTTGACCCGCAACCAGCTTTTGGAGATCTCCCGCCGCAACGAGGACACCGAGTTCAAGGTGCCGCTGCAGCGGCTCTCCAACGTCACAGCCGAGCTGCAGGAAGGCGTCATGAAGACGCGGATGCAGCCGATCGGCAATGCCTGGCAGAAGCTGCCCCGCATCGTCCGCGACCTCTCCGGCGAACTGCACAAGCAGATCGAGCTGGAGATGCACGGCGCCGACACCGAGCTCGACCGCCAGGTGCTCGACCTGATCAAGGATCCGCTCACCCATATGGTGCGCAACTCCGCCGATCACGGCCTGGAGACGCCGGCCGAGCGTGCCGCCGCCGGCAAGCCGGAGCAGGGCACCATCCGTCTGTCCGCCTATCATGAAGGCGGCCACATCATCATCTGCATCGCCGACAACGGCCGCGGGCTCAACACCGAGCGGATCAAGGCCAAGGCGTTGCAGAACGGGCTCGTCACCGAGGCCGAACTGGAGAAGATGACGGAAGCCCAGATCCACAAGTTCATCTTCGCCCCCGGCTTCTCTACCGCCGCCTCCGTCACCAGCGTGTCCGGCCGCGGCGTCGGCATGGACGTGGTGCGCACCAATATCGACCAGATCGGCGGCACCATCGACATCAAGTCGGTGGCCGGCGAGGGCTCCTCCGTCACCGTCAAGATCCCGCTGACGCTTGGCGATCGTCTCGGCGCTGATCGTGGAGGCCGGCGGCGACCGCTTTGCCATTCCGCAGCTCTCGGTGGTCGAACTGGTGCGCGCGCGCGCCAATTCCGAGCACCGCATCGAGCGCATCAAGGACACCGCGGTGCTGCGGCTGCGCAACAAGCTGCTGCCGCTGATGCACCTGAAGAAGCTGCTCAAGATCGACGACGGCTCCTCCTCCGACCCCGAGAACGGCTTTATCGTGGTGACGCAGGTCGGCAGCCAGACCTTCGGCATCGTGGTCGACGGCGTGTTCCACACCGAGGAAATCGTGGTCAAGCCGATGTCGACCAAGCTGCGCCACATCGACATGTTCTCCGGCAACACCATCCTGGGTGATGGCGCAGTGATCATGATCATCGATCCCAACGGGATCGCCAAGGCGCTCGGGACTTCGGTTGCCGCTTCCCACGAGATCTCCGAGGAGAACGCCTCGCGCGGTTCCGCCGCCGAACAACTGACCTCGCTTCTGGTGTTCCGCGCCGGCTCCAACCAGCCCAAGGCGGTGCCGCTCGGCCTCGTCACCCGGCTGGAAGAGATCGCCACCGACAAGATCGAGCTCTCCAACGGCCGCTACATGGTGCAGTACCGCGAGCAACTGATGCCGCTGATACAGATGGCCGGCGTCAACGTCCAGACCTCGGGCGTCCAGCCGATCCTGGTGTTCGCCGACGACGGCCGCTCGATGGGGCTGGTGGTCGACGAGATCATCGACATCGTCGAGGAGAAGCTGCACATCGAGGTCGCGGGCCAGGAGGCCGGCATCCTGGGCTCCGCCGTGATCAAGAGCCATGCCACCGAGGTGATCGACGTCGGCCACTTCCTGCCGATGGCGTTCGCCGACTGGTTCGCCCGCAAGGAGATGCGCCCGTCGGTGACCGCGCAATCGGTGCTTTTGGTCGACGACTCGGCGTTCTTCCGCAACATGCTGGCGCCAGTGTTGAAGGCGGCAGGTTACCGGGTGCGGGTTGCGCCCAATGCCCAGGAGGGCCTTGCGGCGCTGCGCTCGGGACAATCCTTCGACGTGGTGCTGACCGACATCGAGATGCCCGACATGAACGGCTTCGAGTTCGCCGAGACCATCCGGGCCGACCAGAATCTGAGTTCGATGCCGATCATCGCGCTGTCCTCGATGGTGTCGCCGGCGGCGATCGAGCGCGGCCGGCTCGCCGGCTTCCACGACTATGTCGCCAAGTTCGACCGTCCCGGCCTGATCGCGGCGCTGAAGGAACAGACCGCCGAACTGAGCAAGGCGGCCTGAGATGACCCAGGAGGCCAACATGACCGCCAAAACATCCACCCCGGCCGCGCACCAGGGCGCCGGCAACAACCGCGAGAACGTTGCCGAATACGTCACCGCGATGATCGGGGGCCAGCTTTTTGGTTTGCCGATCTCGCGGGTCCAGGACGTGTTCATGCCGGAGCGGCTGACGCGGGTACCGCTGTCCTCGAGCGAGATCGCGGGCGTGCTCAATCTGCGCGGCCGCATCGTCACCGTGATCGACATGCGCGCTCGCCTCGGGTTGCCCAGGAACGAGGACGGCAAGCCGGCGATGGCAGTAGGTGTCGACCTGCGCGGGGAATCCTATGGCCTGTTGATCGACCAGATCGGCGAGGTGCTGACACTGCCCGACGACAGCCGCGAGGAAAACCCCGTCAACCTCGATCCCCGAATGGCCAAGCTCGCCGGCGGCGTCCATCGCCTCGACGGCCAGCTGATGGTCGTCCTCGACGTCGACCGGGTTCTCGAAATCGTGCCGACACAGCTGGCGGCATGAAGCAACGGCCGGTGCGATCCACCGAATGACAATGGAAGCATTTCTGAAGCGATGAAGAAATAGAGGCTAAAATGAGAACATGTCTGGTGGTGGACGATTCGAGCGTCATCCGCAAAGTGGCACGGCGCATCCTGGAAGGACTCGATTTCCAGATCGTGGAAGCCGAGGACGGCGAAAAGGCGTTGGAAGTTTGCAAGCGTGAACTACCCGAGGCGATCCTGCTCGACTGGAACATGCCGGTGATGGACGGCTACGAATTTCTCGGCAATTTGCGCCGCATGCCCGGCGGCGACCAGCCCAAGGTGGTGTTCTGCACCACGGAAAACGACGTCGCTCACATCGCGCGCGCCCTGCATGCCGGCGCCAACGAGTACATCATGAAACCCTTCGACAAGGATATCGTCACCGCAAAATTCCAGGAAGTCGGTCTTCTCTGATCTTGCGTTGCCCTGAAACCGACGGCTGAACGGCCTTCGGCGTCGTCGTTCCAACTGTGTCGCTGAGCCGGGTCAGGTGAGTTGAGTAATGAGTATTGCGTTAGCTAGTACATCGACCCCGACGTCGACGCGGCAAGAGCCGCTACGGGTGATGGTGGTCGACGACTCCGTCGTCATCCGCGGATTGATTTCGCGCTGGATTGCCGCCCAACCGGATATGGTTGTGGCAGCCTCGCTACGCACCGGTCTTGACGCCGTCAACCAGGTCGAGCGCATCGATCCGGACATCGCTGTGCTCGATATCGAAATGCCTGAGCTCGATGGCATTTCCGCACTGCCCCGGCTGCTGGCCAAGAAGCGCAACCTCATCATCATCATGGCCTCGACGCTGACCCGCCGCAATGCGGAGATCAGTCTGAAGGCATTGTCGCTTGGCGCGTCGGACTATATTCCGAAGCCGGAAAGCACCCGCGAGCTGACCACCGCCGAAACCTTCCACCACGATCTGATCCAGAAGATCCGCACGCTCGGCGCCAAGGTCCGTCGTACCGCGCCGGCGCAGTCTGGTTTGCCGCTGGCGTCAAGCCTAGAGCGCGCGCGTGAGCCGTCGGTTCGACCGCCCGCGCCGGCTGCGCAACATCAACTGCAGCTTCGCCCGTTCAGCCCGCAGGCGCCGCGCGTGCTGGTGATCGGCTCATCGACAGGTGGTCCGCAGGCGCTGATGACCGTGGTCGCCGACATCGGCCCGGTGATTGACCGTTTCCCGGTGCTGATCACCCAGCATATGCCGCCCACCTTCACGACCATTCTCGCCGAGCATCTGGCACGCGCCAGCCGGCGGCCGGCGCATGAAGCGATCGACGGCGAGATCATCAAGCCGGGCACGATCTATCTCGCGCCGGGAGGACGCCACATGCGCGTCGTTCGCCGTGGCGCCGATGCCGCGATCGCGCTCGATGACGGTCCGCCGGTCAATTTCTGCAAGCCGGCCGTCGATCCGCTGTTCATTTCCGCGATCGACATGTGGCAGGGCAGCATCATGGCCGTGGTGCTGACAGGCATGGGCTCGGACGGCATGCGCGGCGGCAAGGATATCGTAGCGGCCGGCGGCAGCGTGATAGCTCAGGACGAAGCGACCAGCGTGGTGTGGGGCATGCCGGGCGCGGCCGCCAATGCCGGCATCTGCGCCGCCGTTCTGCCGCTCAATCAGATCGCGTCGAAACTGGTTCGTTTGTTCGCGGGAGACCGTTCGTGACACCGTTAGACTATGAATTTTTGCGCAAGCTGCTGAAAGAACGCTCCGGCCTCGATCTCTCGGCGGACAAGCAATATCTGCTCGAAAGCCGGTTGATTCCGCTGGCGCGTAAAGCTGGCGTGCCCGGGCTACCCGAGTTGGTCCAGAAGCTGAAGGGCGGCGCCGAACCGTTGATCGCCGACGTGGTCGAGGCGATGACCACCAACGAGACGTTCTTCTTTCGCGACAAGGTCCCGTTCGATCATTTCAAAGGGACGATCATGCCGGCAATGTTGCAGACGCGCGCCGGCCGCCGCTCCTTGCGGATCTGGTGCGCAGCCTCCTCCACCGGGCAGGAGCCGTACTCGATCGCGATGTGCCTGAAGGAACTTGGCGCTGCGCTGACGGGATGGCGGGTCGAGATCATCGCGACCGACCTGTCGCAGGGCGTGCTGGAAAAATCCCGGGCCGGTCTGTTCAGCCAGTTCGAAGTTCAGCGTGGCTTGCCGATCCAGTTGCTGGTCAAGCATTTCACGCAAACCGGCGAACTGTGGCAGCTCAATGCCGATATCCGCGCCATGGTGCAGTTCCGGCAACTCAATTTGCTGCAGGATTTTTCCCATCTCGGCGTGTTCGACATCATCTTCTGCCGCAACGTGCTGATCTATTTCGACCAGAACACCAAGACCAATGTGTTTGGCCGTCTCGCCAAGGTGATCGAGCCCGACGGCTTCCTGATGCTGGGCGCAGCCGAAACCGTGGTCGGATTGACCGAGGCGTTCAAGCCCTATCCGGACCGGCGCGGACTCTACAGCCCGAATTCGGCCCGCGCGGCGCAGCCCGCGCTGAAGGTGGTTGCGTCGCGCTGAGCTTGGCGTTCGGGCGCCGCTTACAGGATCGCGTGCGGCAGAAACCGCGACGTATTGCCGGTGATCGGATTTTCGTCTTCGCGGATCGAGAGTCCGCACGACACGTGATCGATCAGCCAGCTGCCGAGCACGGCGTACTGATCCGAAAAATTTGGCAACGGCGACAGCGCCTGGCGAATAAATCCTTCGCCGCCATAAGGACCCTGTTGCTCCACCAGGGTGACGCCCCGGCTAATCAGCGCGACATTGGCGCCCTCGCGCGAATAAAGCGGCTTGCGCACATAGGACGAGCCGAGCTGTGCGGCGTTGGGGTCGTCCTCGAAAAACGCCGGTAGCAGATTGGGATGACCGGGAAACATCTCCCACAACAGCGGCAGCAAACCCTTGTTGGACAAAATCGCCTTCCATGGCGGCTCGATCCAGCGCGTCGGCGCTTTCGCAAGCGCTGGGCCGAAGTTGTCCTGAAACATCCATTCCCAGGGATAGAGTTTGAACGAGAGTTCGATCGGCCGGTCGTCCAGATCGACGAAGCGGCCGTCGTCACGCAAGCCAATATTCTCGATGTCGATCAAGGTCGTCGACAGCCCGGCCTGTCGCGCGGTGTCCTCGAGATAGGCCAGCGTGCCCGCATCCTCGACATTTTGGGTCATGCCCGCGAGATGAAGATGGCGGCCCGCGCCGAGCTTTTTCCAGGTCTCGATCAAGCGCTCATGGATCGAGTTGAACTGGTCAGCGCGCGTCGGGACGATCTGCCGCTCGATCGCCTGCTCGAGCCAGGTCCATTGAAACACCGCGGCCTCGAAGATCGAGGTCGGGGTGTCCGCGTTATATTCCAGCAGCTTTGCCGGGCCTCGCCCGTCGAAACTGAGATCCAGTCGGCCATAAAGGCTGGCTCGTCGCGGTGCCAGCTATCGGACATCAACGGCCAGTAGGCTTCCGGTATCCTCAGCGCTCGCAGGTATTTTTCGTTGCGGATGACGCTATCGACCAGTTCGAGACACATCGCGTCGATTTCGCCGGTCGGCGTTTCGATCTGGCGCTCGATCTCATCCAGCGTGAAAGCATAATAGGCGCGCTCGTCCCAGTAGCGCTCGCCATCCAGCGTATGAAAATCAAATCCGCAAGCTTCGGCCGTCGTCCGCCAGTCGTCGCGCTCGGGGCAGGTGATGCGCCGCATTGACAGCTGCTGGTCCTAGCTGCCGGAGAAATGCGCCGCGAAGGCACGTGCGAACGAGCCAAACCCGCCGCGTGTCACGCCCGATCCGGAATCCGAGGTGCTGCCCGACGCTGTATGACCTGATCCGTTGTCACCGCTGAAGAAATTGCTGCGCGACGACCAAGATCCGCCATGGCCGCCTCCGGACGACGAGCTGCGCGGTCCACAACCGGTGGCAGCTTGTGGGACCGCAGGCGCCGCCATGCCCGGTGAAGTCGGCTGGCAACCGCCGCCGCCCGGCATCAGCGCATAGGCGCCGCCGCCGACGGCAACGGTACCCATCAGCAGCAAGGCGACATGGCCGGAGCGTTTCCTGGGCGCAGGCGATTGCGGCGCGATCGGGCCGCGCTTGCCGAATTCCCGGTTGGGTCTGCCTTCCATCGTCAGTAGATCATCGAGGCGGCGTTGAGCGCGCCTGCGGCCAGCGATGACAGCCCGAGCCAGATCGCGGAGGCCATCTCGCCTGCCGCGATCCGCGCCGACAGGTTCGGCACCGGGACCTTGACCATGTAATAGACCGCGATCTGCACGATCAGCGCGACCGCGCTCCAGATCAGGCAGTCCCAGACATTGGCGGAATGAGCGATGGCGCTGACCACCGGCAGCACGAAGCCGACCAGGCTCAGGCCGAGCGCAATCGCAGCCGCCGGGTCGTTGTCACGGATCAGCTTGAATTCATTGTGCGGGGTGACCCAGGTGTAGACGAACAAATACGCCATCACGGCCACGACGCCGGTGCAGAAATAGACCAGAAACGCCGGCAGTCCGGCCAGTGATTGCAGGATCATGTGAAGCGCCCCCGGTTGCGGCCGTCAGGTGTAGGCTAGCCTAGCCGCCCGGCCAATTGCCGCCAGCACGGTCGCACACCCCCTGTGTCGGCGCACGGCGCTTGGGCGTTCAATCCCCAAAAAACAAAAACCCCGCCATTCGCGGCGGGGTCTGGTCGGATGTGAGAGCCTTCCCGCGGCTCGCGGCGAAACCCTGGTCAGGCTGGAATGCGCTCTTCGTGCTCGTGCGGCTCGCGCAACACGTATCCGCGGCCCCAGACCGTTTCGATGAAGTTGCGGCCTTCGGAGGCGTTGGCGAGTTTCTTGCGCAGCTTGCAGATGAAGACGTCGATGATCTTCAGTTCCGGCTCGTCCATGCCGCCATAGAGATGGTTGAGGAACATCTCCTTGGTGAGCGTGGTGCCCTTGCGGAGCGAGAGCAGCTCCAGCATCTGGTATTCCTTGCCCGTGAGATGCACGCGCTGGCCGCCGACCTCGACCGTCTTGGTGTCGAGGTTGACCACGAGATCGCCGGTCTGGATCACCGACTGGGCGTGGCCCTTGGAACGGCGCACGATCGCATGGATGCGGGCGACCAGTTCGTCCTTGTGGAAGGGCTTGGTCATGTAGTCGTCGGCGCCGACGCCGAGGCCCTTGACCTTGTCCTCGATACCGGCGAGGCCGGAGAGGATCAGAATGGGTGTCTTGATCTTGGAGACCCGCAACTGCTTGAGCACGTCATAGCCGGACATGTCGGGCAGGTTAAGGTCGAGCAGGATAATGTCGTAATCGTATAGTTTACCGAGATCGACGCCTTCTTCCCCGAGATCCGTCGTATAGACGTTAAAACTCTCGGATTTGAGCATCAATTCGATCGACTGCGCGACGGCGCTGTCATCTTCTATCAGCAATACGCGCATGCCAGTCCCCTATAGTAGCCGCCCCGGGCGTCAGGTCGGCCGCACTTGCGGCACTCAAAACGCCTTTGAACAACTGATTCGGATCCTGACGGGATATGGTTAACAAAAACTGATTCCGTTCCGCAAGCTCTCACCGTGCAATTTTTTTCGAATCGCCCTAAGATATTGCGTCGAAGCAGCTTTTTATATCCAATCGCGTTCAAGTTCCACATTAAGAGGCGATCTTAACCAACTCCCGCGACTCGACCTTCCTTCTGACGGTCGAACGCTCTCAGTCACCAAAGACAGTGACGCAATGATTAATGATGCGGGTAAACACGAGGTTAAGGGCAGTGCTTCCCGGCGTCGAAACTTAAGGTTTTCGCAATGAAGGCCAATTCTCGATGAAAGCCTTGGCCCAACAGATCGACGACGTCGATGGCGTCAACATCTATGGCCGCGTGGTCGGAGTCCGCGGCCTGATGGTCGAGGTTGCCGGTCCCATTCACGCGATGTCGGTCGGCGCCCGCATCGTAATCGAAACCGGGGGCGACCGCTTCATCCCCTGCGAGGTGATCGGTTTCACTGGCGACAACGCCGTGGTGATGCCGTTCGCTGGCCTCGAAGGTGTTCGACGCGGCTGCCGTGCCGTGATCGCCAATGCGGCGGGCCAGGTACGGCCGTCGCCGTCGTGGCTTGGCCGCGTCATCAACGCGATGGGCGAGCCGATCGACGGCAAAGGGCCTTTGGCGCAGGGGCCGTCGCCGATGACCTATCGCAATTCGCCGCCGCCAGCGCATTCGCGCCGGCGCGTCGGCGCTCCGCTCGATCTCGGCGTGCGGGCGCTCAACACCTTCCTGACCTGCTGCCGCGGCCAGCGGCTCGGCATCTTCGCTGGCTCCGGCGTCGGCAAGTCGGTGCTGTTGTCCATGCTGGCACGCAATGTCGACGCTGATATTACGGTGATTGGCCTCGTCGGCGAACGCGGCCGCGAGGTACAGGAATTCCTGCAGGATGACCTCGGAGACGCGGGCCTTGCGCGCTCCGTGGTGGTGGTGGCGACCTCGGACGAACCTGCCTTGATGCGGCGGCAGGCGGCTTATCTGACGCTGGCCATCGCCGAATATTTCCGCGACGAAAATAAATCCGTATTGTGCCTGATGGATTCCGTCACGCGCTTTGCGATGGCGCAACGCGAGATCGGCTTGTCGGTAGGCGAGCCGCCGACGGCCAAAGGCTATACGCCGACAGTGTTCACAGAGTTGCCGAAACTCCT
This sequence comes from uncultured Alphaproteobacteria bacterium, assembly GCA_963806075.1. GTDB lineage: Bacteria > Pseudomonadota > Alphaproteobacteria > Rhizobiales > Xanthobacteraceae > Bradyrhizobium. The sequence goes on along the minus strand of CAWDWT010000018.1, from coordinate 20,219 downwards.
GGAACGTGCTGGTCCCGGGACCGGCGCGGGCAGCATCACCGGCATCTTTACGGTGCTGGTGGATGGCGACGATCACAACGAGCCGATCGCGGACGCGGTCCGCGGCATCCTGGACGGTCACGTGGTGATGGAGCGAGCGATCGCCGAGCGCGGCCGGTTCCCGGCGATCAACATCCTCAAATCAGTATCCCGGACCATGCCGAAATCGGCTGATCCGGTCTATCTGCCAACCATCACTCGAGGGCGGCAGGTGATGGCGACCTATGCCGATATGGAGGAGCTGATCCGGCTCGGAGCCTATCGGGCCGGGTCGAGCCCGGAGGTCGACGAGGCGATCCGGCTGCATGAGCCGCTGGAAGGGTTTCTGCGCCAAGCCAAGGACGAAGTGGCCAGTCTAGGTGACGGTTACCGCCGTCTCGAGCAAATCCTCGGCAGTTTGGAAACGGAACGCTAACTTTGTCACGCCATCATGCGCCCCGCACAGTTTGAAATGCCGGCGGGATCCCTTGAGGGAGGCCGGCTATGTCCCGCGTGCAGATTGGGACTTCTGGGGAGTATGAGTCGATGAAGTCACGTGAAACGCTCATCCGTCTGAAGAAATTTCAGGTCGATGAAAAGCGCCGGAGGGTCGCCCAGATCGAGGGCATGATCGCCGATTTCCAGCGCATGTCGGTCGACCTCGAGCGCGAAATCCAAACCGAACAGGAGCGGGCCGGGATTAACGATCCCTCGCATTTCGCTTATCCGACCTATGCCAAGGCCGCGATCCAGCGCCGGGAAAACCTGACTCGCTCGGCCGATGAATTGCGGATTCAGCTCGAAGACGCCAGAAGCCTGCTGGCGGAGGCGTTCGAGGAACTCAAGAAGGTCGAGCTTCTGGACGAGCGCGACCAGGCGCGTGAGCGCGCCGAAGAGAACGCCCGCGAACAGGCCGATCTCGACTCGATCGGACTGATGCGCTCGCGCATCGGGGCCGTAGCCTGACGCTTCCATTCGTCAGCCCTCTGCAGCGTCATCCAGCCCGGGCCGCGAGGTCCGGGTTTTTGTTTTGATGCGCACAGACCCGCGACGACGTGGTTGCCCCATTCGACGCGAGGTATGATAGGACAGGCGTGAAATGCCGCCGCGATCAACCGAAACGATCGGGTCTCGTGAAAGGACGCAAAATGCTGACGCCGGCTGAGCTGGTCGGGCTGATTGCTGCCGTAGCGAGGCGGGACGAGGCCGCTTTCGAACGGCTTTACGTTGCCACTCGGGCGAAACTGTTCGGCGTGGTACTCCGTATCTTGCGGCGTCAGGATCTCGCCGAGGAAGTCATTCAGGAGACTTACGTCAAGATCTGGAACAGCGCGGGGCAGTTCAACCCCAGCCTGTCGTCGCCGATCACGTGGATGGCATCGATTGCCCGAAACCGGGCGATCGACATCGTGCGCAAGCGCAGCGAGGTCTCGATCGAAGAGGAACCGGCCGCCATGGAAGTGGCCGCCGAAAGTCCAGATCCGCTGGCGCGCCGGGAAATGAGTGAAGAGCTGAAGCGTTTGCTGGAGTGCGTCGGTCGGCTGGAACCAGACCGACAGAAGCTGGTGCTGTTGGCTTACTACAACGGTTGGAGCCGGGAACAGCTGGCGGCGAAGTTCGAGACGCCAGTGAACACCGTGAAAACCTGGCTGCGTCGCAGCATGATGGATATCAGGGAGTGCCTTGGACTTTAAATAATGGCTTACAGCGAAGACCATATCGCGCTCGCCGCGGAATATGCTCTCGGCACTCTTGATGCCGAAGAGCGCGCGCAGGTTGAGGCCATGATGTCGGTGGACGGCGGCTTTGCCGCGATGGTCGAGGCGTGGCAACAGAAGCTCGGGGCGCTCAATCAGATGGTCGGGACGGTCGAGCCGCGCCCGTTGATCTGGGAAAACATCAAGGCCGCGATTGGACGTTCGGGCGCGCAGCAGCCGTTGGTGCCACCGAATGCGCCGGCGCCGCCCGTTCCCGAAATCGTCCAGCCTGCCATCGCCGCGGACAATTCCAACGTGATCCAGTTCTCCCGGCAGGCGCGGCGTTGGCGCGCTGTCGCGACAGCGATGACGGCGATCGCAGCCGCGCTGATCGCGATGGTTACCATCGGGCTCTATCAACCGGATCTGCTTCCCGCGGCGCTCCGCCCCGCGCCGCGAACCCAAATGGTCGAGGTCAAGACGCCCGCCGCAGCAGCGGCGCCATCCGCGCAATACGTCGCGGTGCTGCAGAAAGAGGGTGGGGCGCCCGCGTTCATCCTGACGGTCGATGGCGCGACGAAGAATTTTACGGTTCGCAAGGTCGGCGCTGATGCCCAACCCGACAAGAGTTTTGAACTGTGGCTGATCTCCGACAAGCTGCCGCATCCGCGTTCGCTCGGCGTGATTGGCGCCAGTGATTTCAATGCCAGTCCGGTGCTGGCCTCCTACGACGCCAGCCTCATCAACGCGGCGACCTATGCGGTGACAGTCGAGCAGGCGGGCGGTTCGCCCGACGGCGTTCCGCATTCGACACCGGTTTTTACGGGCAAGCTGATCGAGACCGTGCCGCCGCCGGCGGCCGCGCGCTGATGGCCATTCGCGCAAAAAGAAAACGCCCGTGGGGAGCGGGCGTTTTCGGTAGTCAACTTGGGGGTAGTTGGGGTCTTCTAAATATCCACGTGGCGACTTTGGGGGGCTGGTAAAGAGCCGCGTGAATTCACAAAATTCCAAATTCCTTAGCGGACCAACGATGCGTCCGAACTGGTCAGCGCTACGGCCTTGCCGGCTTTCACTACGCGTGCCGTCTGGGTGTAGCCGTCGTCGGTGCTGCGGGCCGAGATACCGAAACCCGCCACAGCGATACCAGCAACAAGCGCCACCACCACGATCTTCAGGTGGGTCGTGCGATCCGCGCTGTAAATCGAATGGTTCATCGGCGCCTCCTGCCGTCTCGCTGCCTCTTGCGGATTGGTGTCGGTGTTCCGCGGACAGGTTCAACATTCCTCGTCCAGCAAACGTAGAGATTTGGCTTTGGGTCCGTAAAGGGGCGATCACAAGGCAGTGATAAGACGTGAACGGCCGAGAGATCGAAAATATCGATGGCCAAGAATGGTAAATATCGGATCGATTGCAATGATTTGAAGCTTTATGAGTTTCGGCCCTGCGGTTGCCCCTCAGATCGCCGGCGGATAAATCGTTTGCCTGTGGCGAAAAAGCACTGGCCGGAACTGCTTCGCCGGGCGGCGGAGCTTAGACGCTCCCGACCGTTTTCAGCCGAGCCCTTGGATGGATTTCCGCCTGCGACAACACGGTGGTTTGCGAACGGAACCGTTCCACCAGCGAGCGCACGAACGGCCGGATCCCCGCGGAGGTGACCAGCACCGGCGACTCGCCCTCGCGCGCGGCGCGCTCGAAGGCGTCGCGCACCACCGTCATGAACTCGGACAGCTTGGACGGCTGCATCGCGAGGCTGCGTTCCTCGCCCTGGCCGATCAGCGACTCCGCAAAAGCCTGTTCCCATTTGGCGGAAAGCGCGATCAGCGGCAGATAGCCGTTGTGCGAGGTATTCTGCGCGCAGATCTGCCGCGCCAGCCGGGCGCGGACATGTTCCACCATCGTCGCCGGATTGCGCGAGAACGCCAGTGCATCGGCGATGCCTTCGAGAATGGTGGAGAGGTCGCGGATCGAGATGCGCTCGGACAACAGCAATTGCAGCACGCGCTGGATGCCCGACACGGTGACCATGCTCGGCACGATGTCCTTGAGCAATTCGCCCTGTTCCTTCGGCAGATCCTTCAGCAGTTTCTGCACTTCGCCATAGGACAACAGGTCGGACATGTTGTTCTTCAAGAGTTCGGTGAGATGGGTGGAGAGCACGGTGGCGGCGTCGACCACGGTGTAGCCCTTGAGCGAGGCCTCTTCCTTCAGGCTGGCATCGACCCACGTCGCCGGCAGTCCGAAGGTCGGCTCCGTGGTGTGAATGCCGGGGACCCCGACCTGGTTGCCGGCGGGATCCATGACCATGAACGAGTTCGGCCAGATGCGTCCGGTGCCGGCGTCCACTTCCTTGATCTTGATGATGTAGGTGTTGGCTTCCAGTTGCACGTTGTCGAGGATGCGCACCGCCGGCATCACAAAACCCATTTCGACCGCGAGCGAGCGGCGCAGCGCCTTGATCTGCTCGGTCAGCCGGTCGGTGCCGTCGGGGCCGTTGACCAGCGGCAACAGCGCGTAGCCGAGTTCGATCTTGAGGTCGTCGATCTTCAGCGCGGTGGCGATCGGCTCTTCGGCGGCCGCGGCCGCCTTGGCCGCGGCATCGGCGGGAGCGGCGGCCGCGGTCGCGGCAGCTACCTTGGCTGCACGGTTGTTCTTGCGGGCGGAGAACGCCAGCGCGGCCGCGCCGCTGCCCAGCGCCAGGAATGGAAGCATCGGAATGCCCGGCAGCGTCGCCAGCACCAGCATTACGCCGGCCGACATGCCGAGCGCCTGCGGATAGCCGGACAATTGCTTCATCAGCGCCTTGTCGGCGGCGCCGCTGACACCCGCCTTCGACACCAGGAGGCCCGCCGCGGTAGAGACGATCAGCGCGGGGATCTGGGTGACCAGACCGTCGCCGACGGTGAGCAGCGTGTAGGTCTGTGCCGCTTCGGAGAAGCCGAGGCCCTGCTGGGCGACGCCGATGATGATGCCGCCAATGATGTTGATGAACACGACCAGCAGGCCCGCGACCGCGTCGCCGCGCACGAACTTCGAGGCGCCGTCCATCGCGCCGAAGAAGCCGCTTTCGTCCTCCAGCGCCTTGCGGCGCTCCTTTGCGACCTTCTCGTCGATCAGGCCGGCTCCGAGGTCGGCGTCGATCGCCATCTGCTTGCCCGGCATGGCGTCGAGGTGGAAGCGCGCCGCGACTTCGGCGATGCGGCCCGAACCCTTGGTGATGACGACGAAGTTCACGATCACCAGGATCGCAAACACGATAATTCCGATCACGAAATTACCGCCCATCACGAAATTGCCGAATGCCTGGATGACATGGCCGGCGGCGCCGGGGCCCTCATGGCCGCGCGACAGGATCAGCCGCGTGGAGGCGAGGTTGAGCGACAGCCGCAGCATCGTCGAGATCAGCAGGATGGTCGGAAACGACGAGAATTCCAGCGGCGTCTGGATGAACAGCGAGGTCATCAGGATCAGGATCGACAGCGTGATCGAGATCGCCAGGAAGAGATCGAGCACCAGCGAGGGCAGCGGCAGGATCAGCACGACCAGGATGGTGAGGATGCCGAACGCCAGCGCAAGATCGCCGCGTTTCAGGATCTTGCCGATTTCGCCGAGACTCAATCCGCCTGCGGGCCGTACCCGTACCCGCCGTTACATCAACCATGGTCGCAGCTTCCCCCCGCCCCTGGCGGCCGCGGCCGCCGGACGTCTGCGCGACGGCCGAAGGGCCGCCCCGAAAGTGAGGTACCGCACTGGCGTCCACGGGTACTCCCCCGTTCTACGCGGCTGACGACACTCAACTTCACTGGGCAATTTTTGCCCGGTGTATGGTTAGCAAAGCGTTAACGTGGGCGGTTTTAGGCAAAGGTCTTCTCCTGTGGTTTGCGATCCGAGGGCCGTCCTTGTGGCTTGCCCCTCACCCCGACCCTCTCCCCGCGAGAGCGGGGAGAGGGAGAACAGCGTGCATTCAAGGCGTCCGTCCCTTCCAACCTCGCCCCGCTCTTTGCGGAGAGGCGATTCGCTGCAAGCGAATTCGGAGGGGCATGGCAATGCGGTGGCCGGATCGAAGAGCCAGCAGGATCGAAATGCTTCGCTCCGGCTGAGCGGTTTTCCCGTCCTGCCGGATCTGCATGCCCAATATCGCGCCGTGGCGGTTGACCCGAACGACGAGGTGCGACCAAGTTGCGGTCGCCGTGGATATTTCTGCTCCATTCACCCGAGATTCCGAGCTGTTCGTTCCCGATTCGCGTCGGGCATGGTCCCGGCTTGCGGTCGCGGTACTGATCGGCTCGCTCGGCAGCGTCGGGATGTGGTCGATCGTGGTCGTGCTGCCGGTGGTGCAGGCCGATTTCGGCGTGACCCGGGGCACCGCGTCGCTGGCCTTCACCATGGTGATGCTGGGTTTCGGTTCCGGCGGCGTGCTGACCGGCAAGATTACCGACCGCTACGGCATCGTCACCGCGATCGGCCTCGGTATCGGCATCCTGGGTCTCGGGCTACCTCGGCGCCGGAATGTCGTCGTCGATCTGGCCGTTCATCGCGGTGCATTTCGCCATCGGCCTTGGCTCGTCGGCGACCTTCGGCCCGCTGATGGCGGAGGCCTCGCACTGGTTCGACCGTTACCGCGGGCTTGCCGTCGCGTTGGCGGCGAGCGGCAACTACATCGGCGGCACGATCTGGCCCTCGCTGATCAATCTCGGCATGCAGTCGATCGGCTGGCGTCACACCCATTTCGCGATCGGTGCTTTCACGGTGGTCGCCATGGTGCTGGCGCTGATCGCGCTGCGGCTCCTGATGGGGGCGGCGGTGCGGCGCAGCCATGGCAGCGCCGCTGCTCCGCGCGTCGATCTGCGGCTGTCGACCAATGCGCTGACCGCGATCCTGTCGATTGCGGGCGTCGCCTGTTGCGTGGCGATGTCGATGCCGCAGGTTCACATCGTGGCCTATTGCGGCGATCTCGGCTACGGCGTGGCGCGCGGCGCCGAAATGCTGTCGCTGATGCTGGGCTTCGGCATCATCAGCCGGATCGGCTCGGGATTTCTCGCCGATCGCATCGGCGGCATCCGCACGCTGTTGATCGGCTCGATCGCGCAGGGCGTGGCGCTGGTGTTCTATCTGTTTTTCGACAGCCTGACCTCGCTCTATCTGATCTCCGCGATGTTCGGACTGTTCCAGGGCGGCATCGTGCCGAGCTATGCCATCATCGTGCGCGAGGCGATGCCGGCCTCGGAAGCTGCCACCCGCGTCGGCATCGTGATCTTCGCCACCGTGTTCGGGATGTCGTTCGGCGGCTGGATCTCCGGCGTGATCTTCGATGCCACCGGCTCCTACGCCGCCGCATTCCTCAACGGCGTCGGCTGGAATGCGCTCAACGTCACCATCATGGCGGCGCTGCTGTTGCGCTCCCGCGCGCGGCTCGCGCTGGCGTAGGGCGGCTGTCGTCATACCCTGCGAAGGCAGGGTATCCAGTACGCCGCAGCTTCTCGGCTCGATCATCCGCACCTCGGAATACTGTAAGCCGTCATCACCCGCGAAGCGGGTGATCCAGTATGTCGCGCCTTCTCGTTTTCATCGTCAGCGCTCTGGAATACTGGATCGCCCGGTCAAGCCGGGCAAAGACGATTGAACATGACATCGCGTTCTCGCGGCAGGTTGCGCCCGAGGTTTGCCAACATGTCTGCTCCTCAATGGAGAGGACGCAGCGCGATCCTCAAGTGAGAGGACGCAGGGAATGCCGGGTGTTCGATGCACCCGTGGTTCGGGCAAAAAAATGCCCGGGGTAGTGCCACAGGTTCACCGGTTGCAACCGGCATTCCCTGCGCAATGGTTTTACGGTTTCCTTCGCGCTCTCCCGGGCGACCGGGCTTTCTTGCCACCCTCGCTCCTGAGAAGCGTTAGCTTCTTAAGAACTTGACGCCAGCGTCGGGGCGTCAGGACCACACGACTTCGCCGTACGCGACCAGCGCCGTTCGTCCGCACGCATCAAGCGCGCGACGACGCTATCGCGTCCACCGCATCCTGCCCCAACGTTCGTGACGACGGCCGACGTCTCCTCTTTCGGGACAGGACGGCACGACAAAGGCAACTGATTTGCCTCGGATGAAAAGCGGAAATTTTTTTCGCGAGGGGCTGGACGGGGTTCAGGTGATTTGCCGGTCGGGCAGAAGAGAAGTCAGGGCGCGGCAGTAAGTGGCGCAACAGCCGGCGCGTGGCTGCGCTAAGCGGTCGCCTTTATGGCCAGCAGACCGCGACGGATAGCGCGAACAAGTCAGTTTATGACCCGCAGCCGACATCGGCCGGTCTAAAATCCTGCAGTGCAGCGTGTTTTGGGCAGCCGAGAAAACTGCTAGTAAGAAACTCACTTGCTCGGGCGGTGCCACGCACTGCCGGGCCGTGCCACCCAGAGGGAGATCAGTCATGAGAACTCTACTAGCGAGTGCCGGTCTAGCGTTGTTGTTGGCCTTGGCAACGGAACCAAGCGTCAGCGCTCAGGAGGCCCCTGAATGGATGAAGCAGACACTTCCTGACCAGGCACTGAAGCCGCATTGGGACGAACAGCTGGCCGTGATAAATCCCAAGGGAGCTTTGGACGGGAAAACCAAGCAGCTCATTGGCCTCGCTGTGGCAGCACAAATTCCTTGTGTATATTGCGTTTATGGTCACACTAAATTGGCAAAAGCCGCTGGTGCGACCGATGCTCAAATAAAAGAGGCCATTGCAACCGCCGCGCTCGTCCGTTTCAACAGCACAATGCTGAATGGCTCGGACGGCGGCCGCGATGCCAACTCGGTCTTCACTTCAAAATGAGTGAGGCCGCCGACTGAAGGCGGGCCTATTTTTCACGTTGTCCAAAAGCTTCCCGGTGTCGCATTGAATACGGCCTCATCGCCGCCGGGATCGCCGTTGCTATTATCGCCGCTGTGAATGGTCTTGGATCGCAAGTTAAGGCGACATTCGGCGGCGTATCGACTGCGATGAAGTAAGACGGCCGCTCATTCGCTCGTGACGAGCGCGACCTCAAGTGAGGGCGCGGGGCGATCCTCAAGAGAGGACGCAGGGAATGCCGGGTGTCCGATGCACCCGTGGTTCGGGCAAAAAAATGCCCGGGGTAGTGCCACAGGTTCACCGGTTGCAACCGGCATTCCCTGCGCAATGGTTTTACGGCTTATTTCGCGCTCTCCCGGGCGACCGGGCTTTCTTGCCACCCTTGCTTGCGCGGCGTGTCGGGCCCGTGAGGGGTCGACATCGCCTGCCGCAAACTTGACGCCAGCGTCGGGGCATCAGGACCACACGACTTCGCCGTTTCCGGTGTATCCTCGAGCCAAAGGTCCCTTGAGTGGAGACCGGAATGCGGTCTAGCAAGAGTGACCAGTAACGGTCCCGGCAACGCGGGCCACCGTGTCGGCAACAACCATCAGGGTCGCTACCACCCCGCCGGTCAAAGAGCCGAGTACTGCTGCACCGCCGCCTCCCGAAACAAGATCAAGTTCCTCGCAATTAAGTTCCTCGCCCGTCAGTTCACGGATTTTACCGATACGGTTCCTGTTCATGATACGACTCCTTCGTTGAGTTGTTGGAACGACTCTATGCTTGTGTGCCAAGGAGTATCGGCTGAAAGACTTTCCAGTGTATGTGACGACTATCACGCAAATAATTTCCCCTTGGCGGACATAGCGGTTTTTGGATTTTTGCTGGTATTCGAGCCACCTTGCTGGCTGACGTTTGCGAGGGCTTTCTAAAAGCACAGGAAGCTGGCGTGCTTCAAACGCAGCAACTGGGCATCGCAAGCCTTGCTTCCGCCTATTGACCCAAATGCGAAGTGCCGACTGCGCCGAGCAATTTCCGGTGCTGATGGTGAAGCCGAAAACATATGCTGGTACTGAGTTCTTCTCAGTTTGACCCAAGCGGACCTGAAGCCGGCCAGGCCCGAGCCGGTATCCCCCTCCATTATCGCGTGACTTCAAACGCGCTATCATCCGGCCATTCTTTGGACAAGACTAACGGGAGTGCTGGGGGCACCTCTAACGGATAGCCAAGTCGGCCCTCCTGGGTGACATTGAACGGAAAGAGAAACGTCAATGAACTCCACACCCACTCCGAACCCAGTCGAATCGAACGGTAGCCTGACCGCGGGCGCCGACGAAAAACTCGCAGAAGCTCACAAGCAGATCACGCGCGCCAGTGAAGACCTCACGCGTTTGAGTGAAAAGCTTGCAAGAATGGAGGGCGATGCCGCGCCTCCGCCTTCGGTGCAACCTAACCCGCCTGCGGTCGGACCTAATCCTGCTTCTTCCGAGCCCAGCCCTGCCTCTTCCGGACCTGGCCCGCAATCGCCGCGCGGAAGGCCGGGGTTCCGCGCCCTCGCCGGGTTGTCGCTGGCAGCATGTATCGTTGTCGCTGCACTGGCTTTGCCATCGTCTTATGGTGGGAGAGCTAGGCTGGTTCTCGCCCGTTGGGCGCCTCAGCTCGCTTCAACTCCATCATTGCCCCCGGATGATCCGCCGGTCACGGCGCAGGCCGCTTCACCCACCGTTCAGGTCGCCGCGGCGGACGCCGCTCCGCCTCAAGCGACGCCCTCGGTTCAGACCGCGCCGCCGCAGGACGCCGCGCCGACAGCCAACACAGCTCTTCCCGACCAGGCGGAGCTGCTGCAAACGATCGCGCGCGACCTCGCAAATGTGGAGCGAAATATCGAACAGCTCAAGGCGGATCAGCAACAAATGGCCCGCGAGAACTCCAAAGCCATTGGGGAACTCAAGGCGAGCCAGGAAGAAATGAAACGGACGCTTGTGAAGGAGTCCGGGCAGAAGGCGTTACCGCCCTCGACGCAGCCGGCTCCGGGCATGCGCAAGCCCGAGCGGACGCATCAGCCGCCGTATGCAAGTGCGCGGCCGCGGCCTCGAATGCCGAGTGAGTGGCTGTACGAAGACTGGTGACCGTCCAATGCAATGATCGTCGACGTCTCGTCCCGCAACAACGCTCCGATCGGCACGGTGTCACATCTGGATTTGGTCCATAGCAGACCTGCCGTTCGCGCTGACGAAAGCCCGTCTCTGAAAAAGCAGACGCTCTGCGCCCAAGCGCCGATCAAGACCAGCTCATGGTCTTCACGGCGACGAGCTTGAAGACCAAGCCGTACCGACGCTGAGCCTTGTCCAGCTCAGCCTGGGTGTACCCTTGGTCCATCGAGCCAACGTCATCGTTCACTAGGGCTACATCCTACCGGAGTAATCCGCAAATTCAGAAAGCGCAAAAACGGCGCGAACGAAGCGTATTGCCGTCCGTTCGCCGAATGCAGGCGTCACAATTGCGAAGTCACGGCGAGCACCTCAATAGGTCGTGGCGAGGTATTCGACGATTTTTCCGACATCGGAATCGTCGATTTGTGCACCGTAAACCTTGATCATCTTGGTGACTTCGGCCTGCCAGAACTGCTGCTTGTTCTTCATCGGTGGTTGGATGCTGACGTAGTCGGCCGAATGGCAGGCACTGCAGTTCTTTTGTACGATGTCCAGGTTGGGACCCGGCTTGAACGCCGCGGTCTCTTTCGAAGTCTGGTAGTTTACCGGTGCTGCGATCGCGCTGCAGGTCGCGAGCCACGCGAGACCGGCCACGAATGTGGTGGTGAGGAGAAAAATCCGCATGGTCATGCTCCTCAAGCCACGGTGACATGGACGGTTTCAACGACGTTGCGCAAGTACCCGGCCGGATTCCAGCGCGGCTGATCCGGCTGTGTCTCGCCCGAGTTACTGGTGGCGCGCACCTTGAGATCATGGCTGCCGGCCGCGAGCTTCACCGGCAGCTTCCATTCGCGGAAGGAATATTTGCCGAGATCGTTTCCGAGCCTGGCCGGCGTCCAGGTCTTGCCGCCATCGGTCGAGACCGCGACGTCCTTGATGCCCTTGCCGCTGTCGAAGGCGATGCCCTGCAAGGTCGTGTTTCCCGTCTTGAGTTTCGCGCCGTCCGCAACGCTGGTGATAAAGGAGCGTATCGTGAAGCGGTTGATCGGAATGGTCGCCTTGGGCGTCGTGCCGGGCTCGATGGAATTGTCGGGGGTGTCCGGGATGCGATAGGCGGATTTCATCCAGAAGCCGTCGAACACATTGTCGATGACCGTGATTTCGTTGACGTGCTTGACCCAATAGGTCCCGTAATAGCCAGGCACGATCAGCCGCAGAGGAAAACCGTTGAGGAACGGCAGGGGCGCGCCGTTCATGCCGTAGGCCAGCATGACCTCGCCGTCGGCCGCATGATCGAAATCAAGCGCCTTGGCGAAGTCCGGCGTTCTGTCGCTTGCCGGCCCGTCCATGCCGCCGAAAACAACCTGTTTGGCGCCGCTCTGCACGCCTGCCATTTCGAGGACCGCTTTCAACGGTACGCCGAGCCAGTGCGCGTTGCCCATCGCGCCGTTGCCGAGCTGGCCGCCGGCGACGCGCGGTTCGAAAAAGCCGCGGCTGTTACCGGAGCATTGATTGACGGCGACGATCTCTGTCGCCCTCATCTTTCTCATATCCCGCAGCGACAGCTTCAACGGCTTGTCGACCTTGCCTTTGACCTCGAGCGTGAATTTGTCGGGGTCAAGATTGTAGGGAAGGTCGGAGAGATGATAGCGCACGAAGAACGCGTCGTTCGGCGTGATTGGGCCGTCATTGAAGATCTGGAACGGCGTTTCGAGTTGCGGCGGCCGGCTGGTCAGGCCGATCATCGGCCGCTTTTGCGGGTATTTGACCAGAGGCCTTTCGCCATTGGCGAATGGTAAGGTGACGGTATCGGCCGCCAATGCCTTGGTTGCACCAAACCCTGCGGCAAACGCCGCAAGGCCCGCTGCCTTGAGCAGGTCACGTCTGTCCATATTTGCCTCCCCACGGAGAGCATTGTTTCGTCTGCGGTCATCACCGCAAACCACGCCAAGTCTGGTGTATCGGGTGCTACGATGTCAATCTGTGCTTTCGGGCAAGCCCTGCGGCTAATGTCCGCTGTCGAGCAAGCGCGAACATCGCTGATGCCTGCATTTGCGGGGCCTGTGGGCCGGCGACGGTAGCACAGTTTTGCAATATCGACGTCGGAGAAACGCATGGCTCGCATACTCATCCTTGGCGCCGGATTCGCGGGCCTATGGGCGGCCATTGGCGCCGCCCGAAAATTGGATGAACTCGGCGAGGCGGCGGAAATCCTCGTTGTCGACCGCAATCCCTATCACAACATTCGCGTTCGCAATTATGAGGTTGACCTGAGCGATACCGCTCTACCGCTCGCTGATCTGCTCGATCCGATCGGTGTCCATCATTTGACCGCCGAGGTTTGCGCCATCGATCCTGTCGGCCAAGAGGTGACGATCAAAGCGAACGGCGGTCGGGAAATCATAGACTATGATCGCGCGGTGCTGACGCTGGGTAGCGAACTGGTGCGGCCCGCGATACCCGGACTTGCCTCGAACAGCTTCGACGTGGATACCTATGCGGCTGCGGTTCGTCTCAACGAACATCTTGCGGCCTTGAGCAGGCTCGGGCCCGCGGCGGAATGCGCGACGGTAGTGGTCGTTGGCGCGGGTTTTACCGGCATCGAAGTGGCGGCCGAAATGCCGGGTAAACTTGCTCATGCAGGAATTCGGAAATCCGCGCGCCATCCTCATCGATCCCAATCCCGTCGTCGGAGCGACGATGGGCGAGCAGGGGCGTCCGGTCGTTAGCGAGGCGCTTTCCGCGCTAGGTGTGGAAACGCGGCTCGGAGTCAGGGTTGCTGCCGTGGAGCCAACCGGAATCACGCTGACATCAGGCGAAATTATTCCCACGAAAACCGTGGTGTGGTGCGCGGGGATGCAAGCAAGTCCGCTGGCCGCGTCGCTGGCTGTCGAACGCGACCGTTATGGCCGCCTTGCGGTCGATCAGTTCATGCAGGCGAGGCAGCTACAGAATATCTTTGCTGCAGGTGATGTCGCTGTTTGCAACATTGACGGTGCTCACCCGACCGTCATGTCCTGCCAGTTCGCCCGTCCCATGGGCCGCTTTGCCGGCCGCAACGTCGTGGCCGATCTGTTCGGGAAGCCGATGCTTCCGCTCAATATCGATTGGTATGTCACCGTTCTCGACCTCGGTACCTGGGGCGCGCTTTACACCGTTGGTTGGGATCGCCAGGTCTCGGCGATCGGAGCAGTGGCCAAGGCGACCAAACAGACCATCAATCACGATCGCATCTATCCGCCGCGCACCGGGCGGCGCGAAGACCTATTTGCCGCGGCGGCTCCCACGGTTCAGGTGCCTCCGCCGGTGCGCGCCAATCCTTCCGGAGGGCAATCGATGACCGAAGGCCGGGCGCAGCTGCCACGGGGATATATCGGGCATTAGCGCCGGCCGCTTTGCCGATGCCGACGGACGGATAGCCGCACGCCTCGAAAACTCCGCGGTTGTTGCAGGCGACGTCCTGTGACACCATCCGAATGTCGTTTTTTGGTGACCTTCAGAAGCCCTATGCCACGCCGGAAATATGCCTGGGAAAGCCTGTCGGACGAGGAGCTGCTCGAACTCCGCTTCAGCCAGTTGAGGGTCAAGGTCGAAGGCACCTGGCTCGAGGACTGCGTTCACACTCTATCCGAAGAGCTCGAGGAGCGGGGCATCCTGCTGCGGCCCCACGCCTGGATATCGAGCGAATGGTTCAGTCCGGCTGACGTGCCCGGGATCGCCATCCCGTTCTACCTCGCCCATCCCCGCCTGATGAAACTCGAGCAGAAGATGATGCTCGATGTCGAGGGCGGCACCTGGTCGGAGTGTATGGCCATCCTTCGCCACGAGGCGGGGCATGCCGTGCAGCACGGCTACCAGTTGCAGCGCCGCCGGCGTTGGCGACAGCTGTTCGGTCCTTCCTCGAAGCACTACCCGCGCTACTACCGGCCCAATCCGGCCAGCCGACGTTATGTTCAGCACCTTCGGTTGTGGTACGCGCAAAGTCATCCCGACGAGGACTTTGCGGAGACCTTTGCCGTATGGCTGCGGCCCCGGTCCAATTGGCGAACGCGGTATGCCGACTGGCCAGCGCTGAAGAAGCTCGAATATGTCGACGAGCTGATGGGCGAGATCGCAGGAAAGCGGCCGCTGATCAAAACGCGCCAACGCGTCGATCCGCTGCGTGGATTGAGCGAAACGCTGGGTGAGCATTACGGGAAAAAGCAGGAATTCTACACCTTCAAACCGCCGAAGACCTACGACCGCGACCTGCGCCGGCTGTTTTCCGCGAACCCACGGCATCGCCGGGCGCCGGCCGCGTCTCTCTTCATCCGGCGGCACCGCGCCCGGATCAGGCAACTGGTCGCTCGCTGGACCGGTGAGAATCAGCTTACGCTCGATGCCGTGCTGGACGATATGATCTCCCGCTGCCGCGAACTCGATCTGCGTGCTGTCGGGCCCGAACGAAAACTCGTGATGGACTTCACCGTGTTGTTGACCGCGAAAACCATGCACGCGCTGTTCGGTCCGTCGCGACGGAAATGGATCGCGCTATGAGACGCCTGCGCATCCTGGTTCTCATGCACCCGGACTTCGTGCCCCCGGATTCCAGTGACGGCTATACCGAGCGGCAAATCAACGAATGGAAAACCGAGTACGACGTTGTCAGCACCTTGCGCGCGGCCGGCCATGACGTTCGGCCGCTCGGCGTGCAGGAGGAAATCAAGCCGGTGCGCGACGAGATCGATGAATTCAAGCCGCATGTCGTCTTCACGTTGCTGGAGGAATTCTACTCGCAAACGATGTATGACCATCATATCGCGAGCTACATGGAGCTGATGCAGATTCCATATACCGGGTGCAATCCGCGCGGCCTGGTGCTGGCGCGGGGCAAGGACCTGTCGAAGACGCTGGTTCATCATCGCCGGATCGCGGTGCCCGCCTTCGCGGTGTTTCCGATGCGTCGCAAGGTCAAGAGGCCTTCACGTCTTTCGCTGCCGTTGATCGTCAAGAGCCTGAATGAGGATGGATCCCTGGGGATTTCACAGGCATCCATCGTCACCACGGACGAGAAACTCGCAGAGCGCGTCGCCTTCATCCATGAGCGGGTCGAAACGGCGGCCATTGCGGAGCAATTTATCGAGGGACGGGAGCTCTATGTCGGCGTGCTCGGCAACAACCGGCTGCGAACGCTGCCGATCTGGGAACTGAAATTCGGTAGCATGGGAGGACACAGCGCGCGACACATTGCCACCGAGAAAGCCAAGCATGATACGGCCTATCAGGAGCGCGTCGGAATCGTCGATGGACCGGCCAAGGACCTGTCGCCGGAAATATCCGCGCGCATTCAGCGAGCCGCGAAACGCATCTACCGGACGCTCGGGCTCGATGGATACGCGCGCATCGACTTTCGTCTTTCATCCGACGGGACGCCGTATTTCATCGAAGCTAACCCCAATCCGGAAATCGCGAAGAACCAGGAATTCGCGACCGCGGCGCTGCATGACGGCCTCGATTACCCCGAGCTGTTGCATCGCATTCTGGCGCTGGGAATCAGACGGGCGAAGGCGGGCGTGTCGGTAGGTTGAACGACAGGCCGACTTTGGACTTTTGAAGAAATGGTGAAACGGACGAGTAGGTAAAATGCCCAGACCAATGAAGGTTAAGATCTTTATGGACGCCAGTGCGAGCACCATTGAAAGTCAGATCAACACTTGGCTCGAGCAACTAGGTTCACCCACGATCATCAAAACGGACACGGCTCTTGCCAATGTGGCCGAGAAGCCCAGCGATGGGACACATCCCTGCATCGTCGTTACCGTCTGGTATGAGCTCCAAAATTCGAATTAAGACACCGCGGCGAATGGCCGAGAGTTCGGGAAAGGGCGACGTTTCCTTTCGCTCAGAGCCGCGGATGAATTGATTGCAGAATACCGGTCGTGGTGTCGATGAACTGCAGCGCCTCCTGGGTCTTCGCCGACGATACGGGAAAACGCGTGCACTGATCCGATAACTGGACCAGCCGCTTTCGCTCGCTGATCAGGATGGCGTTGGATTTGTCGATTGCGAACTTCACGACGTCCTGCATCGGGTTGTGATCGCCGAAGTCGGTCATGTCCTTTTCCATCGTGATCAGATATTCGTAGCTCGAAAGCTCGTCGGAAATCTGCATCAATTCCCGGATCGTCGACTTGATACACTCCGCATCGGCGCTGGAAATGTCGGTGCGCTTTGAGGTTTGGACGAGATCGCCCATCAGCATGACAAACAGCGGCTTGATGGCCTCGACCTTGTGCATATCGCTGTCGCTGATGACGCCGCCGCTGGATGCGCCCGGCGCCAGCAGGAGGAGAGCAAGTCCAGGCAGCGCAAGCCATCCGCAGCGCTTCCCGGCGCGGGCGATGGATCGACGTTTCATCCGCCGGCCAGAGCCAACCGCTCCGCACCGTGCAAATATCAGGGCCAGCTTCCTGATCCTGGTCGGGGCCATTTCAGATCAACCTTGAAGGACGTGCGGATCAAGCTTAGCGCGGCCGGCTTCGTTTCGCTAGGGCGACCGCCGAGACAGGTCTTTTCCGGGAAGAATCGTCGTCGAGCAAGGCGCGTCCGGCCGGTTTCGAGCCGCGCTTCGTTTGGTTGTTCGGCATCGTCTTTTGTGTATTATTGCCGTTCCAAAGCAGGGTGAGCTTTTCCCGGCAGAGTCCTTATCTGCACACCCAGTCAGTTCGTCAGCGGTTTGACCGCGAACCGGAGGAGCGGAGGTGACCGAGCTGTCGCAGCGGACATTTCGTGCCATCGCATTGCAGCGAGCCGCATCGCCCGAGCAGCTTGACCATCTTGTCGGCATTACCAAGCTATCGGACTGATTCTGATCGTCGTCATGTGCGTGGCGCTGGTGGCCGCGCTGACCTGGGGTTTCCTCGGCCGCATTCCCACCCGCGCGGCGGGCGAGGGAATTCTGATCAGCGGCGGCGGCCGCGTCGTCGATGCGGTCTCGGCCGCGGCCGGACGGCTCTCGACGATCGATGTCACGGTCGGCGATCATGTCGTGCGCGGCCAGCAGATCGCCCAGATCGTCCAGACCGACATCCAGCAGCGCCAGCACACCAGCGCGGTCGAGGTGTTTCAGGAGCGCGAACGCGAATATAACGATTTGACCGCGAAAGTTCAGCGCGAACTCGAGGCCAAGGGCCAGAACTTTGCGAAACTCGAGGCCGCGTTCAACCAGGTCATCAAGGCGACCGAACAGCGCATCGAATACCTGACCTCCGACGTCAAGACGCTGGAGGATTTGCTGGCCAAGGGATACACCACGCGGCGCAATCTCGAGGATCGCCGTCACGAGCTCGCCGACGCGCAGCAGCGCAGAGGAGAACACCAGAAGAGATACTGAAGCTGCGATCGCAGAAGATGGACCTGGAGACGCAACGCGACCACGACATCCAGCAATCGCAATTCACGCTCAACGAAGCGCGCCGGCAAATGGACAGCACCAGGCCGAGATGCTAAACCAGAACACCCAAGTGATCAGCCCGATCGAGGGGCGTGTGCTCGAAATGAAGATATCGGCGGGCTCGGTGCTTGCCGTCGGCACGCCGGTGGTCGTCATCGAAAGCGAAGGCAGCAAGCTCGATGCGCTGGTCTACATCCCGGCCGAAAGCGGCAAGAACGTCAAGCCGGGTATGGAAGTGCGCGTCGAACCCAGCACGGTGAAGCGCGAGGAATTCGGCACCCTGATCGGCACCGTAGTGACGGTCTCCGAATTTCCGATCACGCCCCAGGGCATGGCGGCGGTGCTCCACAACGACAATCTCGTCACCCGCTTCGCTCATGACGGACCGTCCTATGCAGCGACGATCAGGCTCGTGCAGGACGCCAGCACCGTCAGCGGCTATCGCTGGGCGGTCGGGCAGGGACCTGCCATTCGTCTACCAGCGGCACGCTCGTCCGGGCGGAAATTACCACGCGAAAGCAACGTCCGATCGATATGGTGGTGCCGATCATGAAGCGGTTGACTGGAATTGACTGATCCATCCCCGACTTCGCCGGCCTCTCAACAGGTGCGCTTGCCGCCGAGGCGCGCTCGCGGGGGCGTTTCTGGCGCAAGGCGGTGAAGCGGACGCCGACGATCCTGCAGATGGAAGCCTCCGATGCGGCACCGGCGAGGTGGCCTGCTCCTGCCCAACGCAGCAGCGCCTGAACTCCGCTGGAGCGGCTACACCGGCGACGCGGTCGCTGCGCCAGGATCAGCAGCCAGGCCAGCAACATCGTCGAGGCGGCGCGGCTTCGGCCTGTCGGCCAGGGTTTTGGCAAGAAGCCATGCGCGCCTGCATGAAAACGCGAGATGCCCTGCATCATTCACTGGAACTTCAACCATTTCGTGGTGCTGGAAGGCATCGACGGCGACCGCGTCTATATCAACGATCCCGCGGTCGGGCGGCGACGGATCGACATGGCGGAACTCGATCTCGCGTTCACCGGCGTCGTGCTGACCATGGAGGGGGCGCACCGAAGCGTTCGTGAAAACGGGCAGCGAACCCAGGGGATTGCGGTTGTTGCTGCGCGAATTGCGCGGCTCAAAGACGGCAGTTGGGCTGCTCGTGGTCGTAAGTCTCGCGCTGGTGGTGCCCAGCATTGTGGTTGCGGGATTTTCCAAGATCTTCGTCGACGATATTCTGATCCGGCACACTTCGAACTGGCTCATTCCGTTGCTGATCGGCATGGCCATCACCGCAACGTTCCGCGCCATCCTGACCATGGTGCGCCAGTCGCTGCTGCTGCGACTGCAAACCAAGCTCGCCGTGGTCATGATCAGCCGTTTTCTGGCACGTCATGGCGCTGCCGGTCGAGTTCGCCCAGGGCATCGGCGACGTGGCGAGCCGGGTGTCCGCCAACGAACAGATCGCCCGGCTGCTCTCAAGCGGGATCGCGGCCAACGCGCTCAACCTGACATCGATCGTTTTTTTCGCCATCGCGATGGCGATCTACGATCTTCCGCTGGCGGCGCTCGGCGTCGGCATGTCGCTGATGAACGTGCTGGCGCTGAGATTGATGGGTGACCGCCGGCAGGATGTCAGCCGCAGCCTAGCGATCGAGCGCGGCAAGCTGATCGGCGCCACCGTGAGTGCCGTGCGCACCATCGAAACGCTGAAGGCTAGCGGACTGGAAGACGAGGCTTTCGGCCAATGGGCCGGAAATGCAGGCCAAGGCGCTCAACGCGGAGCAGGAACTCGGGGTCTCTTCGGCGATGATCAGATTGATGCCGACGCTGTTGCAGTTGCGGCGACCAGCGATTCTGGGCTTTGGCGCTACGGTGAATGAGCGGCTCGCTCGCTGGACGCAGTCGCTCAGTCTTCGCTGATGGCCAGCTTTTCCGACCCGGTCAACGAACTCGTGAATTACGTCGGAAGTTTTCAGACCATCAAGGGCGCGCTCGAACGTCTCGAGGACGTCTACAATTATCCCGTCGACAATTCCAGCAAGGCTGTTGCCACGGATCGCTTTCCGCCCAAGCTTGCCGGCAGGGTCGAGCTTCACAACATCCAGTTCGGCTACTCCGTGCTCGAGCCGC
>CAWDWT010000017.1:0-187007 GCA_963806075.1 uncultured Alphaproteobacteria bacterium | reverse complement strand
TTGCGCCGCTCCCGACGTTTTGTGGGGAAATTGGGTCAGAAAGTGTGTGATCGGTACATCGGGCCGCTGGCGCGACCGGCGGGCGAATCCGTGACCTGATGAGTGGCAATGACGCGGCCGGGTTCCGGCCGCGGCTGAACCTCAGCCTACCCTGAGATTCTCCGCGGACGTTTTGCCCGGTTTGCCACCTCTTCATAGCTGCACCGGTTCGCGCCATTGGAACCGATCGAGTGGCTCGCCGTTGAGAGGATAAGCGCCGTCTTCTAGCGGGAACGGAGATGGAGCGGTCCCGCCTTAACGGCGGCCACAAGGGCGGACGGCCCGGGTTGGGAAGGCAAAGACCTAATCTGAACCGTCCGTCCTTACGAACGAAATCTGACGACCGGCGATCAACCCGGCCGGCCACGCGCGAGGCGTGGTCTTGAGACAGTCAGACGTAGAACTCACGTACCTCTTTCCCAGCCAGCAGCGCCCGCGCCGCTGCGCGGCGGTCATCTGGCGGCGGTTGACGTCGGCGGCGCGCCGATCTCTTCGCCGCGCTGGGCGTCGCGGCGGACCCTCCGCTCGGACTGGCCGGTCTTCTCTGCGGTGTCAGCGGTGAATGACGCATCGGCCAAGTTGGCATTGCGTCGCCCACACTCCCCTCTTTTGAACAATGGAACATCATGACCACTGGCGCAGGCCGCCCCAAGCAAAACCCGCCGGCGGACCGGCGGGCCTAAATCATTCGGCTCGGCAATCGCTATGCCGCCCGATCTGAAGCTCATCACTGATTGCTTCGTCGAGTCCTTCCTCGAATTCCTTTTGCGATTGGCTTCCGAGTTCTTCGGCGAGCTGTTCCCGCTGCTCGCGGCTGTTCTCGATCTGGAGTTCGATGTTGTCGCGCAGAGCTTTTTCTCGACGCGATCTCGGCCAGTGCTGCAACGACGGTGCGGAAGGCAGTTTCGTGCCAATGCGTTTCGCCAAGCTCAAATAGCCCGGTGATCGGTCCCGTCGTGATGTAGGCCGACATCGCCGCGGCGCCGGCGACCGTCGTGGGCTTGGTTTCGGCCAACTTCCACGCGGCGTCCTCGGCCGCCTCGCACCTTCGGTCGACCTCGCAGCGCGTCACACCAGGTGAATCCATTTCTTCTAGCCTGGTGAGATCGAGCCAGATCCGGTCCAGTTTTCGATGGTTGTCGATCGCAGCTAAAGCTGGATCTGGACGCGTGATGCGTGTGCTATATTTGCGTTTAGCCTTGGCCATGCGTTTTTTCCTTGGATGGTTGAGGTCAGGCCTGTCGCGGTGTTCGACCACTGCGGCGGGCCGCTTCAACCTATCAACACGGACTAGGCCGTCTATCAAAAATCCAATACAACCCATTCAAATCATTCGGAAATAATTTCCGTAACAATCTCCGTAAACGGAAATAATTTCCGGATCGCCTCGGCGCCGTGACGGTAGCTGGTTTCGACTGCTCGATGGCGGCCTCGAATTTGTCGGCCGGCACGTTGGCGACGCGCACGGCTTGCTTCAGCCTGATGTTCGGAGAGGCCGGCGCTTTCTGCCACCTCTTTCTGTGTCAACTTTTGGAGGGCGCCCTCCTAAGTTGGTCGGTGCGCTGCCCCTGCGCATTGAACGTCTTGTAAAGCTCGCCCATGCGGCGCACGGCACGCGATTGGGACAAACGATTACCCGCCGCCGGACTGATATGCTTGAGTTTCCCGATCGCTGCCCGCATAGATCGGTCATGATCTTGAGATGCATCGCCTTACTGTCGTCGCTGGCTCTAGCGGGTTGCTGCGCCTCCAGTGTGGGCTGCGGGGCGCGCGCGCCTGGCAACGGCATCGCCTGGGATGGCCTCGGTCCAGTTCCTGACGAAAATGCCGCTGGCGACGATAGTGCGCCGACAGGCCAGCGGTCCGCGAGCAAGAGAGATCGGCAACCGTCCGAGCGCGCGGCCGGCAGCGTTCGATCTGGAAATCAATGGGAACAGGAACAAGCTTCCGATAAGGCCGCGGACGCAAAATTGACCCGCCAGCTAAAGATTTGCAGCAACTGCTAGGCCGCCAACTGAGGCGGCCTAACTACAGCGCGCGCCTTTGCCGTCAATTTGGATCGGCGGGCATGGGACGGAACCGTAAGAGCAGAATACGCAACAGTCGCCAAACTTGGGTTTGAGCCGGGCTCCGCAGCCTTTGCAGTCATAGAAGAACTGGCAGGCGTCGGTCGGCATCGTCGCGGTGGCTTGGTGCTGGCAGTCCGGGCAAGTCAGTACGGATTCGAGTCGCATTCTGTCAGCATAGCGACCCGAACGAAAAACGGCCACCGCTGCTTTCAAGCTAGGCCACTAGGGGTTAAAACATGCCAGTACCCCAGATAGCTGGCGCGCGCGAAGTCATCTCCACGCCGGCTGCCACGACACGCCTGTAGCCGGTTGCCACGCCAAGCCCCATCGCCCAAAATTAGGACTCGCTTTTCAGTTCCGCCGGGCGGACACTCTCGCCTGTCACCGTCAGGCCGGTGGCTTGTGTCGGTGATGAGAACGCAAAGTTGCGCTCCCTACTCAAATAGAGGGAATAGCGCCATGCAGGACCGACGTCCTTTCAAACAGACCGACAAGCAGCGGCTCTCAGAGGAGGCCGCCAAGCTCCGCAAGGAAGCTCGAGGCACGCCTCCGGGCGTTGAACGCGACCGGCTAATTCGGCGAGCTCAGGACACCGAAAGCGCCTCGCAAGTGAGTGGGTGGCTGAATTCACGGGGCCTGCAGCCGCCGAAATAATCTGCGATCGGCCTCCGCATAATAACGGCACCCATGGACCGCCCCGCCGGGGAGCGTCGAGGCATCGGCGGCGCGGCCACGCCAGCCGTTCTGGAGAGGGCGACCAGCGCTTGGACCAACCACAGCTGACGAGGGATGTTCCCGGGTTTGAGATCAAGGTGCCGACCACCTTGGACAGGTCGGCGGCGCCGATCTCTTCCCCGCGCTGGGCGTCGCGATGAACGGAGCGCTCGGACTGGCCGGTCTTCTCCGAGGTGTCGGCTGTGAACCGCTTAGAGTTGCCAACTTGGCGACCCTTCCCTACTGCGCCCTGCTTTGTTTTTCGATGATCTCCTCATAGATCCGCTTGCGCTCGGCGATATGCACGGCGCGCTCCGCCGCCGTCAGGTCGACGCGCTGCAGGTTTTCGTCGATCTCCGCCAGGCGGACGGTATTGTCGTCGGTGCCGGCGGGATAGATCCGCGCGGCGATGGTCGGCCATTTCAGCATCATGGCGCCGAGCGCGTGTACTCCGGTCGCAAAGAGACGCATCGTGGAAAGCGGAAGTTGAAGCGCGACGAACAAACCCGCCAGCGTGAACTGGCGGGCGTAGCTCAGCCTACCCTCAGATTCTCCGCGGACGTCTTCCCCTTATTCGGAACTTCGTCATAACTGACCTGGGCACCCTCATTGAGGCTGCTGAGGCCAGCTCTTTCGACGGCTGAGATGTGCACGAAGACATCCTTGCCGCCGCTGTCGGGCTGAATAAACCCATACCCTTTAGTCGCATTGAACCACTTCACTGTACCTGTCGCCACGTCCACACTCCCCCTTTTGAAACAACGGAAACGTGAGCGACTAAGTTGGTCCGATTGTGACGGGAATCCATGCTGTTGTTTCCTTCTGTTTCTACGCCGCCATCCGCTGGGCCGGCCGCGAGGCCTGACGCCGCGACCTGCCGCCCTTGAGCGCCCCGCGGGCTGCGCGGATCGCGGGAGCACCGATGCACTCGCCGGCGATGATGCGACGCTCCAGCGCCTCGCGCGCGGCCGCTGATAGTGCCGGCGAGGCCAAAGCGACCAAAGCGATCCACGACAAACGGCTGAAGATCTCCGGACGACCGCCATAGGTCTTCGCAACCTGCAGCGCCTGGCAAGCCAGCTTTTCGTCCACGTCAAATTGCTGGCGAACCTGCCGCCCGTACTCGCGATTGCTGGCGGTGGCGAGCCGCAGCTTCAGCAAATCGAGTCCGAGGCGGACGTTCTGTTCGACGCCGGCAACGCGAGTGAGCGCGGCGGGTGGTTTCGGCGCCGGCTTGGCCGACTTCGCTCCGACCACGACGTCAGGCCCGAAAGCCTGCCATAGCTTGCGCTTCAGGACGCCCGGGAAATGCTGCACCGCTGCTTTCTCGCCAAACAGCTCCACAAGCGTTTCGAGCGTGGCGACAAGCGGGATCTGATCGAAGGCTTCGATCCATGCCACGCCACGGGAAACCCATTGTTGCCGAAGACACAGCGAGACGGCCGAGACGATGGGCGCGATCAAGGCATCCTGATTGTTCTGAGATTCCACGATCGCGCGGCAGCTCAAGATGAGCTTCTCTTCGGCTCCGTACGGCTCATTTTTGAATATCTCAGGAAATTTTCGACTGCGAGAAATCCAGTGACAAAACATCGCCCTTGTCGCCTTATCGATCGGGGGCGCCTCGAGCGCGTCAAGGATCTGCTGCACCCGCCGAGAGATCGCGGCGTCCCACGGATCAGAGTTCGACAGTTGTCGCTTCGACGCGATCTCGACCGTCCGCGGCCGGCCCACAGGGCGTTTGACGTCTTCGCGCATATCATCCCCCCTTTGCGGATTCCCCCAAGGTGCGCGATCGCCTCGCGAGCACCCGGCGCACCTTGAGGGTTTCGGCCGAACCGACCGTCGTGAGCGGTCGGACATTCCGTGGCGGGGGCACGTCACCCTGCCACGAAACCTAATGCAACACGGGCGCGGAGCCGGCGCGTTCAATCTCTCGGCGCCGGCGCACCACGGTCGCGACGAAAGCTGCGACAATGGCGGCGGCAGTGTCCGCGTCGACCAGTTCGGCAAGCTGCAAGGCAACGCGCGCGCGGACGTCATACAATTCGAGAAGCATGTCCGCCTCGGGCGTGCCGGTGCCGATGTAGTGTTGGGCCAGCTGGTCGGCGATCTCGGCGGATTCGCGGTCGGTCATTGGCTATGGTCCATAGGCTTGAGAACCGTTAGAGGCAGGCGCACCGGTTTCGAACATGCTATTCTTGATGATCCACTTGATGACGGATTGAGCCATCGTCTCGCCGTCGAGATTGATCGCGATGATTGGTGTTGGGAATCGGCTGCGCGCCGATCTCCGGGCCGCGCTTCAGGAGGCTCTTCATCTCCTCCTTCACACCCTGGTTGGTCGGGTGGCTCTTTACGTATTGTTCAAGAATACCTTCAACGCCGCCGCCGACACCCCCGATGACCGTGCCGCCGGCAACCCCGCCGGGACCGCCGAGCACACCCCAAGCCGCGCCGGCGCCAGCGCCCTCAATGACACGGGCGCCGACCGTGGCTCCGCCCTTTGCCACCGCCGCCAGGCAAGTGAGATCTGGATTCCATCAAGGATCGATTTGAAATTGCCGCAGCACGATGTTCAACGCCGGCAGCGTCTTTTGACCGAGATCGGCCGCCAGATTGTTGAATTCAGCCATGGCGGTCCGCGCGTTTTGGACTGTCGATCCCTGCAGATAATCTGGAAGGAAGGTGCGATATTGATTTTGGAATCTGGGCGAGCGCATCTCCTTTTGAAGATTGAGAATCTGCTCACGTACAGCGGGGTCGGCTAGAAGCGCGAAGCCGCCACCGCCCTGCGCACCGAACAGCGCGCGCTTGTAAGCCGCCCGTTTCTCGACAGGGATCTTACCGGCTCGTTCGACCGGCAATATCCAGCGTCTTCAAAAGGTCAGGCTTGCCATCTGTGAACCAAGTCGAGTGATGCTCATCATCGACCAGCCCGAACTCCTTCAGCGCCTCTTCGTGTTTCTTGAAGGCCATTTTCGACATCAAGCTGGTGCCGGGCATTGCCCGCAGCGCCATCTCGCGCAGCCAGGTGCCGGACTTCGTCGATGTCGCGCCGGCCCGTCGTAATGCTGTTCCAAGCAAAATCGTTTGAAGCGGGTCAATCTCGAGCCCGGACTGCAGCAGCGGCACGGCGTAGCCGGCGGCGCGCTCGATCTGACCAAGGCGATCGGGGTTTGCGGTTGACAGGAAAGCAAACGATGGCGCCAGCTTCGCGATGGCTGGCGGCGTGTAGGCCTTGAACATGTGAGCGAAACCGATGAGAGAACTCATCGATTCTTCGGGACTGTTATCCTTTGCAATGGCTTCCTTGGCCGCTGCGCTCAACATCTCCGGCAGGACGTCGACGCCCCCGCCAGGCGTACCTTGGAACATTCTAATTTCTTGCAGAGCGGCCTTGGCCGTGTCGGTCAGGCCGTAACCGGATTCCGCCATGGAGTCCTGCAGGATCTTCCTGAACTTGGCGCGCGTCGGATCATTCTGCTCCAGATGAGAATGGTAAATCATCTGCCAGACGTATTTTTCGATCTCCGCCGCCTCATAGGCGCCGTAACCGACCAGCCCCGCGGCCGCCATCGCGCCGCCGCCGAAATGAATGCGACTGCCAGGAATTGAAGCACTTGGCCCTGAGATGTGCGCGCCGCCACCTCCGCCGAGCCATCCAGGTCGGTGGCGACCACCACCACCTGCCGCAGCCGGCAACGCCATGCGCGCTGAAGCCAATGATGCGCCCCCGATTGCGCGCTGCGCCAGCGCGGCATTTTTGGCGACGTCGCCCCAAGCCTTCGCGAGGTCGCCGGTTTCGGCGATCGCGGTGCCTACGCCTGGCACCTTGCCGACCAGCGCAAGGTTTTCGCGTGCCTTTTCGATCACTGCGTTTAGTTCCCGAATTTGCTTCAGGATTTGGGTCAGCGCCGGCGAGGCCTCGTTGACGATTTGAAAACGGCGCCAACTTCGTAACTCGTGATCACGTTCCAATCTCCCAGCAAGTGTTGAAATCAGGTCAAGGCGACGACGACGGGCGGCTTTACATACGAGTCGTCTGTCGTCGGCCCCCGACTGATCAGCCTTCCGCCAATCCTGCTTTTTGCCGCCGACTTCCTGCGGACAGCCGCGGCTTCATGTTCGCTCGTTCCGAGGCATTCACGCCGTGCTGGATTCTGTTAAAACTTGCGTGCGTGTCAGGATCGGGCACGCTGTGGCCCCGCGGCTGCGCCGGATCCGGGACCATTCCTTGAGATGGATCACTCTTGGTGCTCATTGTGCAGAGTCCTTTTAGCTTGAGGTCTATGCTGCGTTGACCGCCGTAAACGGAACGCGCTCCGGCTCATAGGCGTTGCGTAATTCGCCTGTGGCGATGGAAATTGCTTGGTCGACATTGTCGAGGACCTCGGCCTCCGTCTGAACCGCGGCAATTTCCTCGCCAAATAAATGGTCGACGAGAAACTGCCTTGCGCGGTCACGGCCATCGTCGTTCAAGCCAGAAAGCTCGGCCGGACTGTGCACCACGGCGGTTGCGATCTCGGGATCCGTCGCTGCAAGTTTGATCCGCGTGCCGATGTTTTCAATGGAGCGAAGCCACGTCCGAATTTCCTGCCTCTCAAGCGCTCCGATCACATCATCGTCTGAATGCTTCGGAAGCTCGAAGCGCTCGCGGCGTCTGGCGAGCGAATTGCGCTCTTCGGCGACCTGCTTGCGCAAGTCGTTGAGGTACAATAACGGACCCGTCGCTTCCTTGCGCATCTGGTCAAGGTGACCTTCCGGGCTGAGCTTTGTATTGGCGCGGATGCTGGCGATCCTGCCGCGGAAGTTTTCAACGGCCGAGAATGCACTCGCGGCCGTCGTGTGCCATTCGCTATCTGTGGGGATTCTATCGAGAAACGTGTGTGGCGCCATTGTGCTTCCTCCTCTGCTTTTCATGCAATAACCAGCGCAATTGTGCGCCGCGCAGCTCGCCACGCGCGGCCGCAGCTGCGGCCGCCTCAAAATTGTCTTCGACGTCGAGCTCAGCCGGCCGGCCCCATACCTCTTGCGTGATGTCCCGCCATTTGTAGCGCGAGAGGTCGACGATTAGGCCGGTGAGCGCACCCGCGACCGCGTTTGCGACATCTTCGTGCGCATTCGGTCGGGAATCGATACTGTCTCGTCCGCTGCGAGCGGTGCGCCGCTCCAGGCTGCAGAGCTGTGCCACTAATTTCGGGTGGTCCAGCAACTCCGTGCGGCCGCCATTCAGGATCGGCAGAAGGTCGCGATAAAGCTCACTTTTCGGGCGCGCCGATGCTTCGTACTTGATGTTATGTGCGGAGAAACGTTCGGCGGGCCAAGATCCACCGTATCTGTCTCCCACTACAGAGGTCACGCCATAGGTTTTCAAAAGAGTTGCAAAATCGGACACGACTTGTTCTGGCGAAAAGGGCGGCCGCACCTCGCGAACTGCATCTAAAATGGCTTGCTCGCCGGCGCGATGTGCGACGGCCATCGTCATACTATCGGCGCTCCCGCCTGACGGATCGATGAACCCCACATACTCGACACCTTTCATAGGCGGAAGCTCGTATCTGCCTTCGATGACGCAGGCCTCGACCACCTCGCGACTGACAAACGTTTCGACGTCACTCCGAAACTGGGCGAGGTATTCTGCCGCAGCATGCGCTGGGTCGTCCGCATAGGCCGCGTCAACGAGACTTTGCGGAATGCTTGGATTTATGTCTCGAGTACCCGCCCGCCAAACGAGCGTGCGGCTGTCTTCTGCCCCGTAGTGCTTGTTGAAATCGTTCCATAAGACACCCTTCCGAGCATAAGGGCTCGACGCCTTCAACAGGCGGGCATTGGGAATCGTGGCTTGCGCAGGCTTAATCGCGCCGATGATCTCACTGTCCGGGTTCACCCCGCTATCCGTCAACCAGAACGCCAATTCATCAGCCAACGCCAAGACGATCGTGCGGCCTCGCAGTGTGCGGAAAGAGGCGGTTGCGATCTCGATCGTGACGCCGTTTGCCAGGTCGAGCAGTTCGTTCGTCTCGCGCTCGATGATCCCGTTGAGCAAGGGGATGCCGAGCATCTCGCGCAAGTACTTGAAGATTACCGCAGCCTGGCGCCGGTCAGTCGCGATAATCATGATCGTGGCGCGCTCGCCGGCGACCAAAAACGGCTGCCAGTCAAAAAATGCACTGAAGTAGGCGGCACACAGCGCGAGGACGAGCGATTTGCCACCGCGGCGCCCGACGATCAGCGAAACATCGAAGTATCCTCCCGGCGCCGGCGACACGCGGCCTGTATGACGTTGAAAGACGGTGAGCTCGTCCGCGTTAAGGGGCCAGCGGCCGAAGATATCAGCATCGGTGCAGGCGGTGATGATGTCGATCGGTGCCGACGGAGCGGCTATGGTCCGGGCACCGCTCACTCGCTGACCTCAGCGCCGGCACCGTATTTTGCAGCGATATGGGCGGCGAGCGCGCCTTGTGGCGGCCTGTTCTTGATGGCCTTCGCCTTCAATTGGTGCAGTATTCTGCGGCACTCGCTCGTGAGCCTGATCGCCTCGTCGGCATCGATCGATAGACCGGCAACGATGTTTTCGCGGATCTGCTCGGCCCGAAGCGACAGGCCGGCGGCTTGAGCAATCAGCTCGCGATCGATCGGCGAAAGCTTCCCGCCGACCTCGGTCGCAATCTCCTCAAGCAGCTGCCGATAGCGCCGGCTCGAGCGTCACAGCGCGGCAGGTGAATTCCGGAAGCGGTCTTGCGGGTGGAGCGACGGGCAGCG
The DNA here is from genome assembly GCA_963806075.1 of uncultured Alphaproteobacteria bacterium. Taxonomy (GTDB): domain Bacteria; phylum Pseudomonadota; class Alphaproteobacteria; order Rhizobiales; family Xanthobacteraceae; genus Bradyrhizobium. Next base: position 177,420 of record CAWDWT010000017.1, on the reverse strand, counting down.
ACCGGCATCTCTGGTTCCTACTGGGAACTGGAGCCTGGTGCTGCCTCCCCCGAGCGGCACGTGTCAGGGACGGGGTGCATCCGCAACCGGATGCACATCGGGTCTACATATAGCCGACGGTAGGTTAACATTCAACTAAATCTAGAAGCCCGCCGTCTTCAGAGCAGCAAAAAGGGAACTAATCGGCCATCTTCGCGTTGGGCGCGAGTTTTTGGGAAACGCTTATGCGGCGATACTATTTCGACATTCGCGAGGGCAATAAGGTCGCGATCGATGAAGAGGGCAAGGAACTCCCCGACGTGGAAGCTGCCCAAGAGGAAGCGGCGCGCTCCCTCGCCGACCTTGCTCGGGATAAGGTCGGCTGCCATCCCTTCTGCGAGGTGAGCATAGAAGTCCGCGATAGTGAGGGGCCAGTCGTTGAGGCCAAGTTTTCTTGGGAGCTGCGGCAAACCAGGCATTGAAGCGACCAGCCCCTGACTTCCTCACGGGCGTCCAGGAAGGCCTCAGCCGGCGATCACCCGCTGCACCACGCTGGTACCGACACCGACGGCGCGACCTAAAGCCTGCTGATCGTGCTGTGGCTGACATTGTAGGAACGGCCGATATCCACCAAGGACTCGCCGGCTTCCCGGCGGGCAACGGCTTCCTGGCGCTGGTGGAGCGTCAGTTTCGGCTTGCGGCCCATGACCACACCCTGAGCTTTGGCGCGCTCCCGGCCTTCGCCGGTGCGGCTGCGTATCAATTCCCGTTCGAACTCGGCGAGGCCGCCCAGGACCGTCAACATCAACCGGCCGTGCGCAGTCGTGGTGTCGGCCCAGCTATCCCGCAACGATTTGAAGCCGGCGCCCTTGTCGGCGACGGTGCCCAGGAGGTTGAGCAAGTCCCTGGTCGATCGCGCGAGCCTATCCAGGCGGGTGACGACGAGGACATCGTCTTTGCCAAGCCGGCCAATCAAGCGCGCCAGTTGCTTTCGATCCGACTTCGCGCCGCTGATCTTCTCCTGGAAGATCTCGGTGCAGCCGGCGGCCTTCAGCTCGGCTACCTGCGCAGTTAGCGACTGCCCATCCGTCGATACCCGTCCATAGCCGAAGTGCGCCATTTTCCGCCTCCACATTTGCACGTCATTTATGCACAGAATAACCCGTGCGAAATCAACGTCAACGGTTTTGTGCATAATTCTTGAAATTTGCACAGAAGGGGACAAAGAGAACGGCCCCAGCATGGGGCAGGAAGCTGGGGCCGTCTTTGGGGGTGCCACCATCGGGGGGGCGAGGTGGCTCCGAGAAGACTCTGGACCGCGGCAGATGTTCATTCACATCCGCGCGAGCTTTCAGCCGAGAGCCATGTTGGAACGTGGCCCGACAGGCACGGTTGGTCTTCCGCGTCGGCGAAGCCTCCAGCCAGCCGGCGCGGCCCCGCCGGCGCGCAGGCCCCGCAGCTAGCGCGCGGCGGGGTTTCCGCGCACGCATTCCGGCAGCATTGAGGAGGGAACGCCGCTCGTCGGCTGCGGTTGGTTTGATGCGCCGGCTTTGACGGAACGGGCCGGCGTGGCCGCGCCGCCGATGCCTCAATTCCTCTAACCGGCGGCGCGGTCCATGGGGCGATTTCCTCGCAAGCCAAAAGTCACCGTAACCTATTGAAAATGAAGGCCTCTATGCCGATTTCCTTGCCTCTTTAGAATCGCGCGCGGGTGTGCACGCGCGCGAGCCCAGGCACGGGCCGCAGGATGGGCCGTTTTTTATTCTGGGAGCTGTTTGCGTTTAAGACCGGCTTTCCAAGCCTCTCGTTTCCGCTCGATGAGGTCGGCAAGTCGTCTCAGTTCATCATCGTCTGACAATCGGGCATAGGTGGCCAGTTGGTCGCGTTCCGACCATGTGCTGATCTCCTCCTCAAAGGATTGAGCATCCCCAAGAGCTACCACGGCCTTGGCGTACAGTTCTGGAGTGAATTGTCTGGCGCAGGTTCGTAGGGTTGCCCTGGCGCTTATGTAGGTTTGGGGTAGCCGGGCTTGGGCGATCTCGCGGTTGGTCGGCAATTGATCTGCGATGTTGATCAGGCTCATTGTGCACTCGCTCTCTGTTCGAAGTAGGCGCACCGCCGCAAATTTTTGATGATGACGGTCACTTCGCCGGGCTCGTACCCCAAGCGCCCGAGGGCGAGGCGCCGAAATTCGGCCCGACCTTTCCGTCGAGCAGATCGGCGGATAACCGGTTCAGTTCGTCGATTTGGTCCATCAATCTCTCCTGAGGGAATAACTATCGGGGGGAGCGGTGTTACCTTTCTTATTGGTGAGCGGAATTGCTCACCCTCAACCGGCATCGCATTGGCGTTTTTGGTGTGTCCCATCTGACGACCAGGATCTCGCCCATTTCGATCAGCCGCTTCCGCGCTGCCTTAAATCGCCTGAGTGTCCAGCCAAGAGTTTCGTGCGTGGCGTTCGCGAGCTTGAATTCCCGGCCCCAGTGGTGCCGACGCAGCAGGGTGAGGAGCAACCAAGCATCTTGATCGCGCGGGTTGGCGAGCATGCTGTCGAGCTCGGCGTGAGTAGCCCGGACGTACTTCCCTATGCCGAACCAGTTTTCGCCCTTCTGGGTCTTGTCCCACCAGTACTTGCATCGCTTGACGATCTCGGAGCTGATCTCGGTGTCAGACCATGGTTCGGCCATCAATTCATTCATCTCCCGTGCGATAGCGATCAACTCGTCCAAGCTCTTCGCCAGATGTGCCTGGCGCGCGACGTGGGGCCAAAACTTCTTGTCTCGCGCACCGTCTCGAGCCGAGCGAAGATCAATATCTGTTTCGGCCAAGCTGGCTGACGACTTGGCCTTGATCGGTTCGAGCGCGGCAAGATCTTCAACCCGACCATGGATGATCTCGTAAGTGCCGCGGAAGCCGCGCGTCGGCGGCAGCACAATGGGACCGGCGCCGATAAGGTCGATCGGCTTGCGAGGATCCGGACGGATCTTCCGACCCTCCCCGGTGTGCAAGTAGTAGCAATGAAAGCCGCCTGATCCGGTCCTGACGACGACCTTCGAGTTACCGAACTGCCGCTGGACGTCGGCCAGCAAGTGCTCGCCGCGGGCGCCGTGCTCGTCGATGTCGACGATCGTGAACTTGTTCCGAGCGCCGGCCATTGCGGCGAGGCCTGGCGCATCGGGGAAGCGCAGCGCCATCTGCTGGCTCGCCCGCATACCCATGCGATTGTAATTTGAGACCAACGGGCCACGTTTGACCTCGGCCGTCGCGTCGAATGGAAAAGTAGTTATTCCGAGCGAAGCGTACTTAGGCTGCGCTGCCGCAAACACTCCGGCCATGGATGGCCCCTTCTTGCCAAGGGGCGCTACCGCAATGCTTGATCTTCAAGCCGTTTGGTGGCATTGCTACGAACCTCTTCTGAAGGTTTGCCCCTATTCCAGCGCCACCGTTTTGCCGACGGTGGCGTTGCTCGTTCCTTACTGCGCGGCCCGGTTCGCGTTCGTGGGTCTTTCGATGCTGACGTCGACGGCCTTCGGACCCTTGGGAGCTTCCTCCAGGGCGAAGGTGACACGCTGATCGGTGACAAGCGTCAGCCCGAGATCGCCACGGCAGGATTCGCCGAGGCCGGTTCGGTGCACAAAGATGTCGTGACCGCCGTCCTCCGGCGTGATGAATCCGTACCCTCGCGTGTCGCAGAAAAATTTCACGGTGCCGGTTTTGCGGGTCATTGCTGCCCCTCGTCACTCGGCCAGCAGTCCATTTCGTCGCAGAGAACGAAGGAAGCGGTGGTAGGACCCGGATCAGCCGCAACCTCGCTCAAACCGTCGGAATGGGGGCTTTTGTCGCGGGCGAAATGAAAACGGGAGAGGGTCGAGCGTTGGCCGTCGGTCAGTGGCGCGACCTTACGGAGCCCGAGAAGCTTCCGGATCTGGATGACCTTCTCACCCGCCGGCAGGTCGAGCAGCTTGATCACGCCTTCGTCGTCACCATCCTGCGACACGGGCTCGCCCAGCATCCGCTTGGCACTTTCCCAACGACGTTTGGTTTCGAAGCTGAGGTGGAGGTACAAGCTGGTGCCGTCGGTGGAGACATGACCGCGGCGACCTGCAAGGTTCCAATCGCCGCAGGGATCACGGTGGATGTTGCTCTTTGCGACCTGGAGGGCTTCGGCAAGGCGGAGAAGCAACTCGCGGTCGGCTTTGCGATCGGTCCGGATCATGCCGCCACCGCCTTGGCGGCAAGAGCGGCTGCCTCAGCATGACGACGCGATGAAAATGGTCCCGGCGCATCCTCGGCAATGCCGAGCTGATACATGCCATCATCGCGCTCGACGATTTCGGCGCGAGAAGGTGTTTCCAAATCGCTTGGGATGCTGGCAGTTTGGGCGGGTTCGGAAGGTGCTGTGTTTCCGAAAACCTTCAACGTTTCCAACTGGCACGAAGAGATTTTAAGTCCCTTGCGTCTACCAGTTCCGCCACGTCCGCTTTGGTCGCGAGATCAGAGACTTAGCGCGTTTCCCGGGCCGATGGAAATGGGCTGGGCTGGTGGAAACGCCCTTTTCCAACGGGCAGGAATTGGGGCAAAAGCCTCAATGCCGACATCAGTGCCTGCTTTACCCAAGCGCAAGATTGTCCATTTATCAAGGTCGCATGTTCGCCCGGATGCTCCACTGCAGAGCCTTGCCGCGCGCCGCCGTCGTCACGGCGTTGTTCGCGCTCGGCGTCGGACTTTCCGGTTGTGCAGGCGGCATGAGCGACGTCAGCGATGGCCTCTCGCTGGACAGTGCGACCCTCGCTTTCGTCGATCCTGCCCGATACGATTTCTACGATTGCAAGCAATTGCAGATCGAGCGCAACAGCATCGCTACCCACCTCGAAGATACCAAAAAGCTGATGGACAAGGCCGATACCGGCTTCGCCGGGCCGGTGGTGGCGGAAATGGCCTATCGCAACGACTACATCGCCTTTCTCGGGCAGAAAAAGCTGGCCGACCAGACCTGGAAACGCAACAACTGCCACGAGGTCCCGCTGGATCCGCCTGGCGCCACGCCCGCGGCGGCGGCTGCGGCGCCAGCCAAGGGCAAACGCGACCATGGTTCATCGCGGTCCGGCAATCGCGGTTTACTGATTTGATTCCGGGTCTCCTAGAGCCTTTTCCGTCCGATGGAATCGGAACGGGGCTCTAGATTTTGCAGATTCTTGTTTTGACGCGTTTTCTTTACGCGAACCGGTATCCACCCACGGATCAAGTCCGAGAGCATGCTTCGCTCGAAAACGCTCTGGCGATCCGGTCTTCACGCGCGCCAGTCGTAGATCCAGTCCTGCCGCGCCAGCACGCGGTCCGGTCCCATCAGCTTGATCGCGAGGTCGCGCGCGAGCGGCCGCGGGTCCCGGTCAAATGATAGATCCGGCCCGATTGCCGCGCGGCGCGCTGTACCTGCGTCAACCCGCGGCAGGCGCAGCCTCGCATAGCGCTGCATCGCCAGAGCGATGGAAGGGGCGCCTTCGTTCTGGATCTCGCCGAGGCATTTGGCCAGCACCGCGGCGTCCTCGATCGCCATTGCCGCGCCTTGCGCCGCGAACGGCAGCATCGCGTGTGCGGCGTCGCCCAACAGGGCAATCGCGCCGTTGCTCCATTCGCCGCCGCCGGGCACTGTGAACAAGGCCCATTTGCGCCATTCGTCGACCGCGCCGACCAGCATCCGCGCGGTGCCGGGCCATTGCGGCGCAGAAAATACATTCTTGATTTCGCCGGTATCGCCGGGCGCGCTCCAGCCCGGCCGGTTCCAATTTCCCGCCACCACCGCGACGATATTGATCTGCCGCGCAGCCGAAATCGGATACGCCACCAGATGCGCGTTCGGTCCCATCCAGAGCTGGACCCGCCGCGAGGTGTATTCGCGCGGCAATCGCGTGGCGTCGACGGTGCCGCGCCAGGCGATCAAGCCGGTGAATTGCGGCTGCGCCTGCGGAAACAGATGTTGGCGCACCGAGGACCAGATGCCGTCGGCGCCGACCAGCGCCATCGCCAGTTCCTGCTGACGCGTCATCCCGCTGCGCTGGACCACCGTCAGCCCCTTGGCGTGGGCGGCAGTGTCTTCGAACTGGCAGCCGAGCCGCAGCTCGATATCCGGGTTGTCGTTGACCTCTGCCTGCAATGCCGCCTGTAGATCGGCGCGATGCATTACCCAATAGGGGGCGCCGGCACGGGCGCTCGCGGCCTCGCCAAGCGGCAGCCGGACGATTTCGCCGCCGCTTCGCGCGCTCATGATGCTGACGGCTTCGGGGGTGACGGCGCCGGCGGCCAGTCGCGACTGCAGCCCGAGATCAATCAGCACGCGGCTGGCATTGGGCGAGAGCTGCAGTCCGGCGCCAGCCTCTTCAAGCCGTTCGGTCTTTTCAAGGATAACGACACGAAACCCGCGGGCAGCCAACGCCAGCGCTGCCGTCAGTCCTCCGATTCCGGCACCTGCGACAAAAATCGTGCGTGACGCGGCCACCGGCCGCTCAGGCGACCTTGTCCTTCAGGACGCATTCGGGCGGACGGGCCTCGCCGGCGGCGAGGTCGGCGGCATGGCGATACAGGGTCGAGCAATAGGGGCAGATGATCTCGTTGTCGTTGCCGAGATCGAGAAAAACATGGGGGTGGTCAAACGGCGGATTGGCCCCAACGCACATGAATTCCTTCGATCCGATCTCGATCATGGGAACGCCGGCATCATTGTGAAAGTGCGGAACGACATGGTCGGACATGGAAATCACCTTGGGCAATGGCGGCGCAATCAACGACAGTCAGCAAAATACGCAGCGGAACCAAAAAGCCGCGCACCATACTGAGGGGTTCAGTTGATTCCTAGGCCCCGACCGTTCTTTTATTCATGGAAATTCGACACAATCTTGTCCTCTCAGAGAAGCCCTTCTTTCGTCGGGGCCGTTGTGTCTTAAAAGCGGCATACCATCTAGAGAAGCGAAAATATCGGGAGTTTTTGCGGATGCGGCGAGCGCGGCTCGGTTTGGCTCTGGCTGGTACGGCAGTATGTACGGTCGCGTGCACGCTGCTGTGGCCGCATGCGCGCAATTCCGCCGCGATCCTCGCCGCGCAGGACGATCCGGCCGAACTGTCGGACCTCCAGATCGATGCGGTTTTACGCAATAACGATTCAATTGTCGCGACAAATATCGAGCGCGCGCTGGCCGCGGGCGATGCCGATCTCGCGGCGAGCTTTATCGATCTCGCCAGGCAAAAAAACATAGCCGTCAGCGACGAGTTGTCGGGCCGGGTGCGCGATGCCGTCACCGAGGCCAATTCGGCGTCGCATTTCGCCAAAGGCTTTGCCAGCGGGCTTTTCACCGGCACCGCAGACGACGTCGCGAGCATGTCGGGCACGGTGGCCGGCGATCTCTTTGTGTTCGGCGATATCAGGGACGTGGTGCGAGAGGGCAAGCATCTGGCGACTGGCGAGGAAACCGATCGGCTGGTGCTGGGTCTGGCGGCGACGGGGCTTGCGATAACAGCGGCGACCTATGTCACGTTCGGCGGTGCCGCGCCGGTGCGCACCGGGCTCACACTGGTCAAGGACGCTCGCAAGGTAGGGCGGCTCGGCGAGGGCCTGACGCGGTGGGCCGGACGCTCCGCACGGGATATCGTCGATGCCCCGATGCTGGAGAACGCGGTGGAGCGCGCGTCGGTGCTGCGGCCGGGCCAGACCGTCAATGCGATCAAGGCGGCATTTCATCCGGAACAGGCCGCGGGGCTGGTCCGTCTCGGCAAGGATGTCGGACGCGTCGGGGAAAAAGCCGGCGTGCGCGGTGCGCTCGATACGCTGGCGATTTCGCAAGGTCCCAAGGACGTCGCGCGCGCGGCGCGGCTCGCCCAGTCCAAGGGCGGGCAGACCCGCGCGATCCTCAAAATGCTCGGCCGTGGCGCGCTATTGCTGGCGACCGGAGCCTTCGACCTGACGATGTGGGTGTTCGGCGCGCTGTTCGCCCTGTTCGGGCTATTGTCGTCGATCAAGGCCACCACCGAACGGCTGACTTTGTCATGGCTGCACCATAAAAAGGCACGCCGGCTGAAGAAACAGAAGGCGGCGGCGTTGCGTCCCGCGCTGGCGCCCGCTACCGCACGCGGCTAGCTTTCGCCGAATCTTCCAATCCCCTGAATATATGGAACGAGCAATGCCGAGCTTTCACAACGGCGCTGTCGAAATTGCCTATCTCGATGAAGGCGAGGGCGAACCGATCCTGCTGGTGCACGGCTTCGCGTCGAGCAAGAACGTCAACTGGGTGTATCCGACCTGGGTTTCGGAACTGAAGAAAAACGGCCGCCGCGTCATCGCGCTCGACAATCGCGGCCACGGTGATTCCGCCAAGCTCTACGATTCCGAGGACTACCATATCGGCATCATGGCCGGCGATGTCACCGCGCTGATGGATCATCTCGAGATCGCGCGGGCTGATATGATGGGCTACTCGCTGGGCGGACGGATGACAGCGTGGCTGGCGCATCGCGCGCCGGAGCGGTTGCGCTCGGCGATCCTCGGCGGCATCGGCATCGGACTGATCGAAGGCGGCGGGCCCGGGGAAAAGGTCGCGGAAGCGCTGGAGGCGGACTCGCTGGACGACGTCACCGATCCGGTGGGGCGGACGTTCCGCGCTTTCGCCGATCAGACCCGCAGCGACCGCCGGGCGCTTGCCGCCTGCCTGCGCGGCTCGCGCCGGCTGATGACCCACGAGGAGGCCGCCGACGTTACGGTGCCGGTGCTGATCGCGGTCGGCACCACGGACGAGATCGCGGGCTCCGCCGCAGCGCTTGCCGGTATCATTCCGGGCTCGAAAGTGCTCGACATTCCCGATCGCGACCACATGCGGGCGGTCGGCGACAAGGTCTACAAGGCCGGCGTGCTGGAATTTCTTTCAGAGCGGAAATGAATCTTCAGGTGTGCCGGGGCGGTCGGCGAAATTCCTGAAGGCCGCGATCAGCGCCACGAATGTTGCGATCCAGACCATTCGCGCGCCGTAGCGGTCATGCGGCCCCGATATCACGCCACAGACAAAGGCGTTGCCGAGCAGCGCAATGCTGACGGTGGCGGCGAGCAGTGTGAGATCGTCGAGCCGACGGCGTACGATGATGTCGGCAACAAGGATCGCAACTATCGCCAGCATCGATGCGAGCGCCACCGGGACATGGATCCAGTTGATCATCTTGAAATTAATGTCCCAATGCTGTTGATGCGCCGCGCGCATCCGCCCGAGCTGCGTCGGCAGATAACGTTCGATGATGCCGTAGGTATGAGGTATCCAGCCATGGGTACCTTCGCCGGTCGCGACATCGGTCAATTGCTGCGCGGTGGCCACGATCGCGGCCTCGGCCTGCCAGGCCGGATATTCGGCGAGCGAATGCAGCACGATGAAACCCATCTCGTCGTCGAGGCCTTCGAAGCGGCCGAGCGTGTTGAACATGCTCTTACCCCACAGGAACTCGTCTGCGGTGGCCGGAAGCTGGTCGCGATAGGGGCAGAGCTTGAGCTTTTGCTGCGGGCAATGCGCGCGCAGATAGCTTGCGACGATGCCGTCCTGCATCATGCGCCCGAACGCCACGCCATAGCCGCCCGGCGTCCAGGCCAGTTGTCCGGACAGTGCGAAGTTTGCTGCCAGCAGCATCGCCACGCTGACCACGATGGTCAGGCTGCCCTGCAGCAATCCGGAAACGGCTATTCGCCCGCGCAGCAACGGTCGCACGATCCAGCCGGCACAGCAAAGCCCGAGCAGCACCGCCAGCGTGGCGCTATGGGTGGCTCCGGCGAAGGCGGTAAACACCAACAGCAGCAGCCTTTCAGGCGCCGAGATCTTGTCGCCATGCAGCTACGAGGACAAAGAGCGACAGCACTGACAAGCCGGCGAAGATGTCGGTCAACAGCATGCTGGCGAGCCAGGGCAGTGCGGTGGTCAGGATCAGGACGAGGCTGATCGCGACTAGCCGCGCTGGCCGTGCCATGCCGAACACTCGCAGCACGAGCTGCAGAATCCACAGCGTCGCCAGTGCCTGGATGCCCAGATTGATCCAGAAATACGACCTTTCGCCGTAGTGCAGGTAGATGCCGAATACGGTGGAACGGCTCGGCACCAGATAACCTTCATACCACCGGGCCAGATAGCCGCCGGTATCGCACTGGAGCAGGGGATATCCATTCCATATCGCCGGTGCGAGCAGCAGCACCGGAATGACCAGGGCCGATATCCAGACCCAGGTCGAGCCGGTCCGGGCGCGCCGTTAAAGCTTGCGTCGTAATGCTGCTTCTCCCCGGTTTGTAAGGCACCATGCCCGCTGCGCGCTCGGAAACGAAAATCGGCAAATAGTTGGATGGTGGTCTGCTTGATTTCCTGACGATACCGACCACTTCGGGACGAGGCCGCCTGGCGTCGAGCTGGTCCTCGTACTGTATGGGGAAAACACGTTACTTCAATGATTTAGGGTAAATTTCGAGCGGCGCCAACCTTCGTCTCTGGCGATCTTGCGTGAGACAGAAGTCCGTTTGTTGTGTTACAATCGAGCTGCGGCCACTGATCCGGCAAGCGAACTTACGAGAGCAGCATATGGCCATTCATCAGATCAATCCGCAGGGCGGCAAACTGGCGGCGCTCGATCCGATCTGGGATCGCATCCGGCAGGAAGCGGAAGACATCGTCTCGGCGCGAGCCCGAGCTTGCCTCCTTCATCTATTCGACAGTGCTGCACCATGAGCGGCTCGAAGACGCTGTCGTGCACCGTGTCAGCGAGCGTCTCGACCATTCGGCGCTGTCGGGTGACTTGATCCGTCAGACCTTTGACGAAGCGCTGCGCGACGATCCCGATATCGGCAACGCTTTCCGCGCCGACCTCGTCGCGGTCTACGATCGCGATCCCGCAACCGCGCGCTTTATCGACCCCTTGCTCTACTTCAAGGGTTTTCATGCGATCCAGACCCACCGTCTGGCGCACTGGCTCCATCAAAAGGGCCGCAAGGATTTTGCCTATCTACCTGCAAAGCCGGTCCTCGTCGGTGTTCCAGACCGACATCAATCCGGCGGCGAAAGATTGGCCGTGGCATCTTCCTCGATCACGCCACCGGCTTTGTCTGCGGCGAGACCGCCGTGATCGAAGACGACGTCTCGATCCTGCACGGCGTCACGCTCGGTGGCACCGGCAAGGAGAACGAGGACCGACATCCCAAGATTCGCCGCGGCGTGATGATCGGGGCGGGCGCGAAGATTCTCGGCAATATCGAGGTCGGTCATTGCGCGCGCGTCGCGGCCGGATCGGTCGTGCTGAAGGAGGTGCCGCACAACGTGACCGTCGCCGGCGTTCCCGCCCGTATCGTCGGCGAGGCCGGATGCGCCGAGCCATCCCGCACCATGGATCAGATGATCAACGCGATCGGACTTTGATTTCAGCGTTGATTTCCGCTGATTCGCGGATGACCGAACGGGAACCGGCCGGCGGTTTGCTCCGCCCTGCCGTGTCCAGAACCCCTCGAAATCCATAGTTAATTTAATTGGAGACTGCCGTGGACGTTCAGGAAGTCAGGAAGCTCGACGCCTATCTCAAGCGCCTGTTCGGCAATCCCAAGATCCGCGTCGTGCCGCGGCCGAAAAAAGACGATTCAGCCGAGGTCTATATCGGCGAGGAATTCATCGGCGTGCTGTTCGTCGACGATGAGGACGACGATCGCTCGTTCCAGTTCCAGATGGCGATCCTCGAGGACGATCTGGTCGAACAGGGCTGACAACGACTCGCCGAAACGCGCTATCGGGGCGGGTGATCTTGAATCAGCCCGGCGATAGGTTCGTCTTGCCCCGTGTACTTGCACCGTCAGGCGGTCCATCGCATCGGCCACCTCGCGCCACTGCGCGAGCCAGCTCCGCGGAAAGCGAAACGTCAAATCGGCGCCGTCGATGCGGCGCTCGCTCAGGCAGATGCCGGGTGTTGCAGCCGTCGCGCGTGCAGCGCGCGCTGAGTTTCGGCCCATCCGCCAAGAACAGATCCTCCTGGCTGTAAGGCGTGCCGTCGCGAAACGCGCGCATGGTCAGGCCGTCCTGTCGCCGGGCTCGCTGGTTTGTTCGAGGTAGCGCGGATAGATGGTGTTCAGGCGCACATCCGGCGCCATCGGAATCATGATGCGCGGCGACCGACAGGAAGATGCGGTCGATCGGCGGTAGCGCGTCTTCGACCGTATCGGCGCTGACGTGTTTGGGGCCGGCCGGGACCTCGAGCGTGGGATAGTTGAAATTGAGATCGATCCGTTCCTGCGGACCGGAATGGCGCTGGATCTTCATCCGAATCGCCAGCGGCGGCACGTTGAACAGCGTGTCGCCGACGCTGACCGGCAACAGCGCCGGATCATTCGATACATCCGTACTCCAGGTCGGCCACAGCAGATAGGCAATCATTGCGATCGCAACCGTGCCGATCGTGCTCGCCACGACGATCGGAATCACGTGGCTGTGGCGGCGCCGGTGCGAACCACGCGCAGAGGGATGGGCTGTGGAGAAGATTGTCATCAGTAAGACACGGGCAGGAAGTCAAAAACCGGAGGTCGACAGAGGGGCCGAATCAGCTTGCGAATATGCCACGCGATACGGCTATTTTCGCGGGCGTTAGTGCGCCGTCGGCCGCCGCGAGTCATGTGCGGCGTACGGATCCGGCCTGCCATGTTAACCTTTCTTTAAGGATAGTGTGGCGGCCGGCGGCCAATTTTGCGAAGCAGGGATCGTTGCAAGGCAGTACGTGTAGCGGAAGAGTTGCGATGTCGCCGGATGCGTTGAATTCGTTTTTTGCCCTTGGCATCGGTTTCTCCCTGGCGGGCGCGCTCGCCAGCGGATATCAGGCGCTAGTGCAGACGGCCGGCCGGATTTGGCCTGCTGCAGGAGGGCGTCGCTCCGAAGACTTTCGCCGCCGTACCGTTTCTGGTTTTTGCCGCCCCCTTCATCATCATGCGCAATACCTTGCGAGGTGCGAAGATCGAGCGCCGCCGCTTCGAATTCGTGATGATGGCGACCGTGCTGGCGGGATTCTGGAGCCTGATGTCCGGAACGTTCTTCCTGATGACGCTGCGCGCCGCCGGCCTGCTGGCCTGACGGAGAAGTCCATCATCAAGCGTGGCAGGCATTGCTTGAAAACGCGCTTTTCGCCGTGCAAGGTCTCGCCGTGAACAGGAGACGGTCATGGCCATTTATGAGCTTGACGGACAGGGCCCCGAATTTCCCGCGGATGGCAATTACTTCGTCGCCGATACCGCAGTCGTGATCGGTAAGGTGCGGTTGCACAATGACGCCAGCGTCTGGTTCGGCGCGGTGCTGCGTGGCGACAATGAGTGGATCGAGGTCGGCGAAGGCTCAAACGTGCAGGACAACTCGACCTGCCACACCGATCCCGGCTTTCCGCTGACGATCGGGAAAAACTGCACGGTCGGCCCATAACGTGATCCTGCACGGCTGCACGCTGGAAGACGGCGCGCTGGTGGGCATGGGCTCGATCGTGATGAACGGCGCCAGGATCGGCCGCGGCAGCGTGGTCGGTGCGGGCTCCGTCATCACCGAGGGCAAGCAGTTTCCCGAAAACTCCCTGATCATCGGCGCACCGGCGCGGGTGGTTCGGACGCTTGATCCGGCGCAGGCCGCGCAGATGGAGCAGCCCGCGAAATCCTATCAGCGCAACGGCCCGCGCTTCAAAAATGGCCTGAAGAAGATTGGTTGAAGTCGATAACGCCGACAGCAGGCAGGGGACTTCAGGTGCCTTCAGCTTCACCGGCTTCGACCGCGCTGGCGACCTGTTCGTGGCCGGCAGCCCACAGCGCGTGCTCTTGACTGCCATCGGAGTAAGGGTTGCCTTCGGCCGGAATGTTTTCGCGCGCGGCACACCGGCCTTGCTCGAACGGGTCGGGATCTTTGCTCATGATCTGGTTTTCCTGACGCCGCTTGATTTGTTGTTGGCGCGTGTCGCACTCTTGCGAAGCGCATCCTTCAGGTCGATTGGAACGCCGTGCTTTTTCAGGACGTCGGCGAAGGCCTCGTCGGCAAGTTCCTGGATTGTCGCCATCCGGTCGCGCCCCAATTGGGTCAGCTTGGCGAAGGTATCGTCGTCGAAGGCGATCAACTTCCGCACGGCGAGCCTGCGTTTGCTGCGGGAATCGACAGTTAATCGCGTGCACCCGAAATTGTTCCGTTAGCCTGAACATGCTTAGCGGCGGATTTGCGAGGCGGTGACCGATGGGTCGCGGAAAATTGAGCGAAATTTTCGACAGTTGAGCGCACCAGTGCGCTTAAATCTGCAACGTTGTCGCGCTCCAGCGCGTCATGGTCTCTGAGTGGTGTATCTGAACGAGGAGGGATGATCATGTTGCGTAAAGCTCTTATTGTATTGGCGGCGGCTGCTTCGATCGGCTTGCTTGCGCCCGGCATGGCGCAGGCCCGTGGTGGAATGGGCGGTCACGGAGGAATGGGCGGCGGGATGGGTGGTCATGGCATGGGTGGTCACGGATTTGGCGGCCACGGCTTTGGTCGGGGCGTTGGCATCGGCGCGTTCGGACTGGGCCTTGGCTACGGCTACTACGACTACCCTTATTCTGGTTATGGCGACTACTACGCCGACGATGGTGGCGGCTGCTACGTCGTGCGTCGAGCGCATCCACACCCGATATGGCTGGCGTGTCAGGCCGGTAGAGGTCTGCGGCTAGTTCCACGCGTTCGAACGCAAAGCCGGCGTGTTCAATCTCCGGCCGATCATTCCGGTGCAGAGGGCTGCAAGGTCGAAGCGACTGTGCAGCTCTTGCTTCTGTGGATGATGTCTTGTCGGGTAGCGATGGAGACTTTCGGGTTGCACGAATACATCAAGGACGTGATGGGGCGGCAGGCCAAGCTCGGCGCGTTCGCAGTCGCGGCGAATTATTATTTCCGCGAGGGCGTCGATCTCACCAAGATCACCGACAACCGAATTCAAGATCTATCCGGGGGCCCCGCATGGCTTCCATGCTGATTATCGCGCGAGCTACCGCAAGGAGGCCGCGGAGGATGCCTGGAACCGGATGCAGGCCTGGTTGAGGAAATACAACGTGCTCGGCTGAAATAAACGAGGCCGCCGGCGCACCATGACGCCCGGGTGGCCCTGTCCTGTTCGGATATAGAAATCGGCTCGCGCCATCCGGAGGTGATTATCGCCTGTCTTTTACCGTGGGAACAGTTCACAGCTGGCCCGAAAATTTGTGACAATCTTGCAAGACGGGCCCGTTCAACCCGGCGACCTTGTCCGCTTGCGTACATGCCCCGTTGCGGTGGTCCTGACCGCCGTAGTCCTGATCGCGATCGTCCTGGCTTTCGGCCTGACCGTGGCATGTCCCACCGTAGCAGCCGCAGGTGTGTCTGAGGATTGGGCGCTTGCGAAGGATTGTCGGAGATTGTCGATGGCGCCGGCCAGCGTGCCGACCTGGTCTGACAACCGTTTTGCCTCGCCTTGCTGTGCTGCGAGCAAGCGCTTGACGCCCTGCATCTGCTCCTGGAGCGCCTGCAACTGATCGACCTGTTCCTGCTGCGTCTCCGCCATCGCTTTGGTCTTCTCAGCCAATTGCTCGGAAGCCTCGGCGGCGCGGGTCCGGATTTGCCGGGCAGCTATCGCGCGATCGGTTTCCGGATAGCTGCCGGTGGTAGCGCGCCACAGCGCTACCGATCCGGCCCCGACAAGCAGGACCATCAGCACGCCAGCCGCCAGCACAATCGGCTGAGAGCCGATACGCGCGATGCCGTTTTTCTTTGTATCGTCGGAGGCTCGGTTGATCATCGGACACCAGAAGCCAGATCGGCTGCGAAAGTTCCGCATAGTGTTTCGAATAACACTCTTGGACTGATTCCGCCGGTATTGGCTAGGCTTTTCGACCGCTAAGGTGCGACGTTCCGCGGAGATACTCGATCGGGCTTATTTCAGGTCCAGGCGAGGCATTGAGTTCTTCGAGCCCGCGCCCAGCTTGAAAGGACAAAGTCGGCCTGCCGTGAGACACATCACTTGTAGAAGTGAGTTTAGCGCCATGCCTGATAATGAGGCGTCGGAACCACAAAAAAGTTGCGGCCGAGCCTTGGGGGAGGCTCGGCCGCGCGCGATCCGGTCTGGGACGGGAGGGGTGGGGATGTGACCGGGTCGCGTGTCCTGTTGTAATGTCCTGACGCTGTTAGCGGGCGCTCGCGGTGGCGGGTGCCGGACGTTTGTCGCCGAGCGAGACCCACACATTGGGATCGGCCTGTGATTGACGCTTGACGAAGCGGTAGCCCGTCTCATTCCAGGCCACGATGTTTTCGTTCTGGTTGTCGAGGACGAACTCGCCCTTGTCGGTCTTGACGGTCAGCACCGCATGGCCTTCGCCGTTCTTGTCGCGCACCACCGTGATCAACAGCGCTTCGCGCGGCCAACCGGCATCGATCAGCATCTTGCGCTTCATCAGCACGTAGTCCTCGCAGTCGCCGTAGCCATCGGTCGGCAGCGACCATTTCTCGATTACGCCCCAATGCTCCATGTCGGTCATCGGCTTGACGTTCTCGTTGACCCAGCGATTGACCTTGAGCAGATCGCGCCAAGCCGTCTGCGATAATACGACGTCGCGCGGTTGCGATGGTCCGCTGGGGCATTCGGCAGGATTGTCGGCGCAGAATTCGACCCAGCCGATCGGCGCCCGCGTGGGTTCGCCGAGGCTTGCATAGACAACTCCGTCGGCGGCATGCGCCGAGAAGCTGGTTCCAAACAGGACGGCGGCAAACGCCAATCCTTTCCCCTGTCCCTTGAACATTGTGGCCCCCGTTTCTTGTTGGGACCATGTTTCGCACAAAGGGTTTGCGTCGCCGCTAAGTAAGCCAAGTACAATTTACGCGAATACAAGTAAAAAGCGCGGCGAATTCGATCTATACTTGAATCAAGTTTGACTAAAATTTGAAGTATTCGCAATTGATTCAAATTTTACGGATTAACCCGGGAGCGCCTGCCACTACGCGGTTTGTGGCGGCAACCCCAGCGCGCGTTAACCAGTCGCGCCCCGCCGCGAACGGCTTGGATGTGCCAGCCGGCGCCATAGCAGCTGCACGGAAAGGCCGTGCACCGGGGCGCGGGCCTTTAACGTGGCGTTAACGCTGCCTCTCACCGACGCGAAAATAGCGGCCACCGGCGCCGAATCCGGCAAACTGCGCAAGCGTCGACGACTACGTCAGCTATCTGATGGTGCGGACGGACAAGGTCACCGCGCTCAAGAGGCACGCACCGTCGAAGGACTGTCTGTCGCAGCCGGCCAAGCACGGGACGCGAAGAAGCCTGCGTGCCGTTCGTTACCGCCAGCCCGGCATCTGAGGCCAGCCTTGTTGCTGCACCTGAGGATAATACTGTCCGCCGTCGCGGCGTGTCACGCCGTTTCGGCCGTTCATGGGCTGGAACAAGAAGCCGAAGCCGTCGTCGCTCGGAACGTTCGCAACATTGATATCGGTCGTCGTGGGCCGGCGCGTGATAAAGCCGCCCTGCGGCTGGTTGTTCAGCACTGCGACGAACTCGGTGCGGTAGTTGGTCTCGCGGCTCAGCGGCTCGTCGGAGATTATAATCGAGGAGCGCGGCACCGCCGTCACGGCCAGCCGGTCGAGCAGGTCCTGCGGGATGGTGATGCGATCGAGCGCGTCCTTGGCGTCGTCGCTATTGTCGATCGTCACCGCGCTCCAGCGCAAGCCGCCCTGATCCTTCGCCATCGCTGTGAAGATGTGTGTGCCGATCGGCTTGCCGGGATCGCGGATCGTGACCGGCACCTCGATGCTGGTATCGAACACGTCGCCGCCGCCATCCGGCGCGGGCTTGTGGGTGTCGCGCCGCGCATAAAGCTTCTGGGTCGCACGGCTGATGTAGACCGAGACCGGCTCAAGCGCGATCTTGGCTTCGGCCGCCGCCTTGGCAGTGTCGGCCTTTTTGATCGCGGCCGCCTTCAACGCATCCTTGGCGGCGACAGCCGCATCAAGCTTTGCCTTGGCGCCGGACTTGTCTGCGTCGAGCTGATTTTCGGCGTCGGCGACTTTGGCGGCGGCCTTCTGCTTCAGGTCCTCGGCGCGCGCCTTGGCCTGGTCGGTCAGGGCCTTGGCGAGCGCCTTGTCGGCGTAGGCGACTTCCGCGTTGGCGCGCGTCCTGGCCAAGTCCAGCTTGCGCACTGCGATCGAAAGCGAAGCCGCCTCGCGGATCGCGGCCGCGGCGGCTTTCTTGGCCTCATCGGCGGCCCCGGCGGCATCCGCGGCCTCGCGCGCTGGCCGTCTCGACGCGCGCGGGAGCTGCCGCGATGGCGTCAGCGTTAGGCTGGAACAACAATTTGTGGGAGAAGTCGACCGGCGCGGCGTCGATCGGCGAGATGATCACCCGCATCCCGATCCGCGTCTTGTCGAACAGCTTTTCCGCAAAATCATAGGGCATCCGCACGCAACCGTGCGAGGCGGCATAGCCGGGCAAGGGGCCGCCGTGCAGCGCGATGCCGTTCCATGTGATGCGCTGCATATTCGGCATCCACGCATCATCATACATGGTCGAATGGTGGTCCTTGTCCTTCTCGATGACGGCAAAGACGCCGGCTGGCGTCTCGCGTCCCTTGACGCCGGTCGAAACCGGCGCACGCAGGATCCAGCCGTCGGCATCGTAGAACGTGACCTGTTGGGCCTTGATCGACACAATCGCCATGATCGGCTCGCCTGCATCGCGAGGCGCTACCGTCTCAACGGATGGGGCGGGGTGCGCCTGTCTCGCCATGGCGTTGGCAGTCAACGCGATCAGCGCAGCCGTCGCCGCAAGCGTGACCATAGCGAAGGGGCTCCAACGCCGTATAGCCACGTTGGATTGCGCCGTCGCAAATCGATCTACCATGCCATGCCCCAGTTGGAATGCGTGTCCGCGCACTTGCGGCAGCAATTCTCTCTTATAAGACAGCCCGCGCAGGAGGAAGAGTACGCGGCTGAAATTGGCATTTTTTCGACTTCGGAGGAATATCGGTCGCGGGCAGGAACGCGCGAGCGAACTATCTGCTGAGCGCAGGGAACTATCGGCTTAAAAGGGAACTATCGGCTTAAAGGTTCACCGGCAGAGAACGGCGTCTTCGAGCGTATCGGCGTGCTGTTCGTGCATGAATTCGAGCGCAAAGCCTTCTTCAAGGTTACGCACCACGCGGGCCGCGACCTTGCCGAGCAGAACCTGCGACTTCACCGGCGGGCGGTTTTCCGCGGCGATCGCTGCACCAGACAACGACATGTCGATGATGCGGCAGGTCATCTTGGTGCCGTCCTCCAGCGTGAGCAGCGCGATCGGGTTGCGCGGGATGATACGGTCGTGGCGGCGGTCTTCCGGCAGGTTGAGGATGTCGCGGTTGGCAAGCCAGGTCAGTTGAGCTGCGAGCTTGTCGCGCTTGCGGGCAGTGGCGCCCACGGTCATCGCAAAGCCGTTATCGATGATGCGGGTGATCCTGCCCTCGACCCGACCAATATGGTCGAGATAGGCGATCACGCGGTCGCCGACATTGCCGATGCCAGGCGCCAGCAACGCAAGGCCTCCCGGCGACATATTGATGATCTGGCAGGGAAACTCGCGCCGGTCCGGCAGCATGTAGCGCCCGAGCAGATGGACCCTCACGCGCTGGAAGCGTCGTCGCTCCTCGGCGGCCGGAAGGATCGATTTTTTGTGCGCCAACGCCATCTTCGCCACCAGACAACCGGCTTTTCGGTGTCGCCTGACCCTACGGCCGTCAGGGTTAATGTGTGGTTACGCCGGCGGTATGAATGAGAAGTCACGCTGTTTTTGCCGCCGTTGGCGCGAAGGTCGAGGCACTCGCGCCCGAGCAAATCGTTGACGTCCTCGCCGGCGGAGCAATAAACGAAGCAGGGATCGTCATGAAACTCATCGCTGCCTCAGTGTGCCTCAGATGCGATGTAGTGCCGAACGCCACTGCGGGGAGTCGCGACCCGCGTTGAGAGCGCAAACGTCAACGACAGCAGGGGCAAACGGGACCTCTTCATGGGGCTCCGACGCCATGGCGATGACGACGGTGAAGTCGACCATCGTGCCTTGGCCGGAGCTGGTGGAATGGCTTCTTTTCCTCGCCACGTGCGAGGAAGGTCGAGTAGTTCGTAGGATGGGGGGAGCCAACGGGTCGCGCGAATGCGCGCCCGATGACAGGCTCCGCGATACCCATCAACTCAAGGCCGATGGGTTTCGCAAGGGCTCAACCCATCCTGCGAATTATCCCACCGCCGCGAGCGATTTGTTCGCGCCGTTCGGCACTTCGATATCGACTTCCAGCGTCGAAACCTGAGGACCGCGCTCCATCCGGATCACGATCTTGTCCTGGTCGATGTCGACATGGCGCTGGACCGCGGCGAGGATTTCCGCGCGCAACAGTTCCAACAGGTCGGGCTGGCCGCGCAGTCCGCGTTCATGCGCCAGCAGGATCTGCAGCCGCTCACGAGCGACCGGCGCGGTCGCCTTGCGGCCGTTGATGAGCCGTAGCAGGTTCATCACGCGGCCCTCCGGCCCAGCAGCCGGCTCATGAAGCCCCTGCGTTCGGTCGGGACGGTCATCGCGATTGTCTCGCCCAAGAGGCGGCTGACCGCGTCGATGTAGGCGCGGGCCGGCGCGCTGTCGGCGTTGTGCAGGGTTACCGGCGATCCGACATTGGAGGCGCGCAACACGTCCTGGCTCTCCGGGATGATGCCGAGCAGGGGAGTTGCCAGGATTTCAAGGATATCATCGATGCCGAGCATTTCGCCCCGCGAGGCGCGCCCCGCGTCGTATCGCGTGATCAGGATATGCTTCTCCACGAACTCGCCTCGCTCGGCCTTCACGGTCTTTGAATCGAGCATGCCGATGATGCGGTCGGAATCGCGCACCGAGGAGACTTCGGGATTGGTGACGATCACCGCCTCGTCGGCATAGCGCATCGCCAGCATGGCGCCGCGCTCGATGCCGGCCGGGCTGTCGCACAGGATCCAGTCGAACTTGGTGCGTAGCTCGGCGATCACCCGGCTGATGCCCTCGTCGGTCAGCGCATCCTTGTCGCGGGTCTGCGAGGCCGGCAGCAGCCACAAATTCTCCAGCCGCTTATCGCGGATCAGCGCCTGCTGCAGCTTGGCGACGCCCTGTACGACGTTGATCAGGTCGAACACCACCCGCCGTTCCGCGCCCAATACCAGATCGAGGTTGCGCAAGCCCACGTCGAAGTCGATCACGACCACGCGTTGTCCCATTTGCGCCAGCGCGGCACCGAGAGCGGCAGTGGAGGTTGTCTTGCCGACGCCGCCCTTGCCTGACGTCACGACCAGGACCTTAGCCATTTTTTTCTCCTCGTCTGTTCAATTCAGCGGCTCAATTCGCATGACGTTGCCTGCCAGCCATGCCTGGGCCGGGCGTTGGCGCAGGCTGTCACTGATGTCTTCCGCGGTCCGGTAGAATCCGTCGATGGCGAGCAGCTCTGCTTCGATCTTCTGGCAAAAGATCCGTGCGGAGGCATTGCCCTCGATCCCGGCCATCGCGCGGCCGCGAAGCGTTCCGTAGACATGGATCGAGCCGCCGGCGACAAGCTCCGCGCCGGAGCCGACCGAGCCCAGTACCGTGATGTCGCCTTCGGTGAACACCACCGACTGGCCGGAGCGCACCGGACTTTCGATCAACAGCGAAGCTGGTTTCGGCTTGCCCTTGGGCTGCTCCTGCTCTCGGGTTTCTTTCGGATCGTTCTGCGCCAGCATGCAATTGCGTCCGCCGGTCAATAGCGGCGGCATGCTCGCGGTGACGTACTCCTCTTCGACGCCCTCGAGGCCAAGAATGCGGATGCCGCGTTGCTCGAGGCTCGAGATCAGATGCGCAATGCCGGATTGGCTGAGTTGCAGCGCGGACAAGTCGAGCACCACGGGTTTGCCGACAAAAAATCCTGGCGAGCGGCCGAGCGTAGCGTCGATCTCCTCGAGCCAGCCGGCGATCGGCACCACAGGAGAAAATACAAACGCGACGTAGGACCGCCCTCGCATGCGAATCAGCTGGCGGGTCGGCGGCGTCACGGCGTTCATAGGTGGTCGACTCGGAAATTGGTTTTCGAATGGTTAAAGATGGGACGGCACTAGTTAACGATGGGTTAATGCCGCGCGCCCGGCTGAAGGCGCAAGCGTGACCGTTTGATGCCGCGATTGTGGCAGGGGCGCCGCCAAGGCCGTGCTCCGACGCGCGGCAGGGCAAACGAGGTGACCTTCATCACGCTCGCGACCCACTTGCGGAGTGGCCTTATCCTGAACTCTCCGATCAAAGCGAGCGCCTAACCAATTGACCTTAAATGATAAAACAGCAAAGCGCGCCTTCGGTTGGGGCTTCAAGGATCACCTCGAGCCGCTGCCCCCGGCGTATGCCTGTGATGTCGGTCACGCACTTCCGATGGAGTCCGCGCGACAAACCCTGCGAACGACGATGGCGCCGTTCAAATGGAATTCGAAACCCGTCGGAGGACACCATGTCGTACAAGATTATCGATAGCCGGTTTGCCAACGCGAACGTCCAGGACAACGTCAAACCCTTCGCCGTCGTGGCGATCGACCGCCTCGGCTTTCACAAGATCATCACCAGTTTCCGCACCCGCCAGGCCGCGGTGCGCGCCTGCATCTATCTGTCGCGCAAAGCCGCCTGATCAGGGGACACGCCGTCCCGCTAGTACAGAAGGCCATCGCCATGAGCGCAGAATCCGAACGCGAATTGCAGGAATTGAAGCAGCAGGTTGCGCTGTTGCAGCGAGAGAACGCCAGAACCAGAACCGGCTGGCTCAACTGGATGCGCGCCACCGGCCTGCTGCTATCGGTTTACGCCGGCTCCATTTTGCTCGGCGTCCTGAAGATGCACGGCAAGGTCGAAACCAACCCGGTCGCGATCAGCTTCGTCATCACCGCGCTTTTCATGGCGGCTTGCGGCGGCTGGTGCCTGCTGTGGAGCTTCCGCTGGATGGCCGAAAAGCTGATGAAGGCTGCCTGACGCTACCGCGAAGCAATTCGCCCTCAGCACCTCTTCAACAAGACCATAGCGTCGTGTCCAAGATGCGCGACGCAGTCAGCGATCACGCCGCCGACAGCAGATTGCCAAAGTCAGCCGGCTCAAAGATTTTCCCGTTTTCGTCGACAATCTCGACCTGCCATCCCTCGCTCGCCCACACCTTTGCGTTGGCGACCACGATGAGGGAACTGACCCGTTTGATCCAAACCGTTTCGTCATCGCGTTCTGCGATCATCTGATATGACACGATACATCCCCTGACGCATACTCTGACGGTTTGAGCCTGAAGCGGCGCTTTGGCCGCAATTCGCCGACAAGGTGACAATATCGCGGCGCGAAAACGCCGTCCGTGCGGTCGGCGCACAAGACGCTGGCGGTGTGGTTGAAAGCAATGCGGGGTTTATCGCGTGATCATTGCCGGTAATTTGCGCGGCTTTCGATTCGCTGTTTGAAAGCGGATAAGGAATCGAAGCGAAATTTGATGAACGGCGAGGATTGACGGAATCGCGGCGCAGTGCATCCTCGCCGGATGTCGAAGTTCAAAGGCTGCCGCGTCGCCCGAATGAGCAGCGGACGTTATTGTGTCATCAGGGACCTTGGCCTGGTAAAGGGCGGCAAGGGTATGAGGCGGCATGAGGAGTTGGTTGTCCTTACGCCCAAGGGCATCAGGATCTTCCTCATAGCGACTGCAAGGGGGCTTTTAGTCCCACTCACTGAAGGCGGCAAAGCACAGCAATCAGGTATTTGCGTCATGCCTCGTCTTGCGAAGAGCGTCGCTGGTCGCAAGCTCCTGGCAGGTGCGACGGCGATGTTCACGGCGCTGGCATCGCTCGCAGCCCTGGTTTCGAGCCAGCGGCTTTCAATTCAGCGTCGAATACAACATGTGCGCGCCGTTCAGCACCAGGAACAGCGAAAATAATCCTGCCAGGACCCGCGACGGCAGCCGGTGCGCAACCGTCACGCCAAAGCGCACTGTCAGCAGGGTTCCTGCAACCAAAGCGATGAACGCGGGAACGTTGATGTAGCCGAGCATCCAGTGGCCGAGCGGCACGTTACGGCCTTCCCACGCGTAGGAAATGGCGCCTGCCAGGCTCACCGGCAGTCCGATGACAGCCGACGTGCCGATCGCGAGCTTCGGCTCCATGCCTGCAGCCCTGAAATAGGGCGTAAACAACGTTCCGCCACCAATCCCCGCGAGCGCCGCGATGCCACCGAAAGTCAGGCTGAATAGGTTCAGCGCGAGGTCGCGCCGCGCCAGGATCTGCAATGCGGCCAGTTTCGACACGTCAGTCATCATCAACGCCGCCGCGAACAACTGGAAGCAGGCCACAAAGCTGAGCAGCGGAACGGGCGGAGCTTTGGCGGCAACGGCACTGCCGAATGCGACGCCAACGACGACCCAGGGGGTAACGCGGCGGATCATCCCGGTGCAAGTGCTGCCTCGACGATAGTGGCCATAGGCGCTCTGCGCCGCCGAAACTACGATCGCGGCCATCGACGTTCCAAGCGCCATCGCCACGGCGTGCTCGGTGCCAGTTCCCGTTGTCGTGAACGCGTAAACCAGCACCGGGACCATGATCAGTCCCCCGCCGATGCCGAATAACCCCGCAAGAAATCCTGCCGCAATTCCACTTAATCCGAATACTGCAAAAGTCAGCTCCCTGCTCACGTCGCGCTCCCTTCAGTCGGTCGCCTTCAAGGAGCCAATCGCGCTCTCTTCGGAAGCGGGAGGGGGCTCGCGCAGCAGCACCCGGAGATGAGCGGCGGTGATTTGAGCTTCGGTTGCTTTTTGAAGAGGTGAGTGAGCCAGAACCAGACCTCTTCGGTGCGGCGATGTTGCGCGCTCCGCCAGATCTCGGACAAATCATCGCCGTCAGGATCATGCGGTTCATGCTGCATAGCGTAATCTCGCAGCTTGAAAACGCTGGTGATGCGGCTGTGAGCGCGAACGGTAAGGCCGCGTGAAAAAACAAATTCTCGTGGAAATGAAGCGTTTCTCGTCGTTGAAAACTTCCGGTCAGGAGAGCCGCACCATGCCACCAGGTAGTCGGCACGCTTGTAATCGAGTTCACATCTTCAAGAAATTTTGATGGAGCCTCGGACGATGCGCGTCAGATGCGAAAGCGTTTACGGAAATCCGCCGATGGTGTCGTCGAGTTTGGGATCAGCGAAGCCCTCTCATCGACATCGTTCTGCAGAAAAAGCTAAGAGAAGCAAGCGCAGGTGATCGCCCCTGGGCGAGGCCGGCAAGGAGTCGGAATATTGATCAAATGCACGCTTCTTCCGAGGTGCCGCGATTGCACCATGGCTTCGTCAATCCCGAATTCCAGGGAATGACGACGAGATCGATGCGCTGTGAGGTTCGCTCTACCTCAATCCCTCATACACCATCAGCCCGCGCGCGATCGCGAGCTTTTTCAAGGCGCGGGGAACAAAGCGTTGCGGCGGGTGGGCAAGGTAGCGCCACGAGGTCAGCTTGAAATCGGAGAGTACGCTGTGGCTGCTTCCGAACGGCGCCAGCAATCCGGTCAGGCTGATCGGGGTGTGGGCGCGGGTGTTGAACGGCAGCAGCAGCAATTCCAGATGCGAAAGCGAGCCGTCCTGCGCGGCGGCGGTGATGCCGGCGACCACGCCGAGCAGTTCCTCGGCGACGACACCGACGATATCCTCGATCTGGCGGCGATCGTCCGGCGCAAACAGCGCGGAAAAACTCTTATCCTTGAGGTCGCGGCCGAGCAGGGCGCAAACCCGCGTGCCCGCCACGCGGAACGGGAAGCCGGGGTCATCATAGGACAGCACGAAAATGTCGCCGAGCAGTTCGCGCACCGCGCCAGGCTCGATGTCGCTGCGGTCTGGCGCGCGCTCAGTCCCGCGTTTGCCGTCCCAATAGGCGAAAAACTCCCGATTCGACGGATGTTTCATGCGCTTTCCCTGCCTCGGCGCGTGGCCCGGCGAGACATATCCGTCCCGCTTTCACGCACACGCCGTCCCGAGTTCGTTTTGCAGCAGGCACGGTGCAGCGTCCATGCCAGAGGCCGCGTCAGGCCGGCTTCGTCGCCGGTTCCTCGCGTTAACGTTAAATTAACGATGGCGTTGGCGACGCCGGCCAGTCGGGTAAGGTGCTTTGCATTCACCCGTTGCCGGTTTTCTCCAGGAACCGGCGGCGGATGACACACAGGGTTGGTTCAAACAATCCGGTCGTCGCGCGGAGAGGGGTGGAAATGCCACCCGGATAGTTCGAAGCGGACAAGATCGGAACAGGTGAGGCAGGGCTTTCTCAGAGCCCTGCCTTTTTGTTTGTTGCACATGCGCCTACTTGTGGTCCGGGCATCGGGTGCGCTCTTGCGCCGCAGCAGCAAGCCGCCTATTGGGGCGCAATTGCCCCCCGTTCGCTTGAGGTATTCAATTCCTTGGAAGCCCAGCCCGAATCTGAGCCCCCGCGGGAACTGCCGCCGGCGGCCCCGCATGAGCCGATCCTGACGCTGCCGGGTGCGTTGGTCGTCTATATCGCGCTGCTCGCGGTGATCCATCTGGTTCGGATGATGCTGCCGTTCGACATCGACGACCTTGTGATCGAAATGTTCGGCTTCATTCCGAAGCGCTACGATTCGACGCTGCTCGACGTCACCTTTCCCGGCGGCGAAGGGGCCAAGGTGTGGACCTTCGTCACCTACTCGCTGCTGCACGCCAATTTCAGCCATATCGGTTTCAACGTATTGTGGTTGTTGCCGTTCGGCAGCGCTCTGGTGCGCAGGTTTGGCGCTATCAGGTTCTTCCTGTTCATGGCGGTGACGGCGGCGGCCGGCGCGCTGGCGCATTTAATCACCCACGAACACGCGGTGGCGCCGATGATCGGCGCTTCGGCGTCGGTGTCCGGCACCATGGCGGCGGCGATCCGCTTTGCCTTTGTGCAGGGCAGCTTCCTCTCGTTCAGTCGTGGCGATGCCGACGCCGCGGCCAAAGTACCGGCGCTGTCGCTGACGCGCGCGTTGCGCAACGGCCGTGTGCTCGGATTCCTCGCGATATGGTTCGGCGTCAACATCATCTTCGGCATTGGCTCGATCGCGATTGGCATGGAGGGTGCCAGCGTCGCCTGGCAGGCGCATATCGGAGGCTTTCTCGCCGGCCTGATGCTGTTCTCGCTGTTTGATCCGGTTTCGCGCGAGAGCAGCCATGCTGCGGACGTCATGCCGCGCGACTGAAGATCGCTTGCGGCGCAAGGTGAATTCATTCATCATCGCAAGCCTGACGAGACGGGGCTATCGGGCCCGTGAGCGTGCTTGATGGCCGCGTTTGCTGCACGCGCCTGCAACGAAGCCGGCGCTGAACTGTTGATTGACGACTCTAAGGCAACGAAGACCGTGCTCATTGAAGAGTGCGGTCGGCTTCAGGGAGACAACAATGACGGTACGCGCAATTCTCGATACCAAGGGCCATCACGTCCAGATCGTCGAACCCGACATAAAGCTTTCCGCTGCAGTCACGATTTTGGCGGAGAAGAAGATCGGCTCCGTGCTGGTGATGACCAACGGCCGCATAGAAGGCATTCTGTCGGAGCGCGACGTCGTGCGCGGGCTCAGCGAACGCGGCGCGTCGGTGCTCGACGAGCCGGTCAGTTCAGTGATGACGCGCAAGGTCGTTAGCTGCAAGCAGTCGGACGCCGTCAGCACGATCATGGAGGTAATGACGTCTGGCAAGTTCAGGCATCTGCCCGTGGTCGAGGATGGCAAGGTGGTCGGCCTGATCTCGATCGGCGACGTCGTCAAATGGCGGGTCGGGGAATACGAGACCGAACAGGAAGCGCTACGGGACTACATCAAGACCGCTTGATCCCGGAAGAGATCGGCCGATCGATGAAGCTCGGCGGCGTTATTCGATCAGGATGTCTTGTCGACCGGCGGGCTCGACTCGCCTGCACCCGGTGCGAGGATCTGGATCGCCTCCTGGATCGATTCGATTGCGCGCTCAGCGGCACGCGCGCCATGCGCGATCAATTCGTCGGCACGATGAAAATCAAACCAGCCGATTTGTCCGACCCGGGGCGAGATCGCAAGATCCGGCGGATCGCCCGCCAGCCGTGCGCGGCTGATGCGGTCCTGCATGATGTTGAAAGCGTCGACCATCACAGTGGAAATCCCCGGTCGGCCGCCGCTGCCGAAAAACTCGCGCTTCATGCTACGTTCGAGCGAGAACAACCGGCCAAGACCGCGCTTCGGCGGCGGCGCGGGCACGATGGCGGCTTCTGGTGTCACCGCGGCCGCCACCTCGGCCGACGGGCCATGCGAATAGACTATGGTGGAATGGGCGAACACATCGCTGGACAGATTGGCGGCGATCACGATCTCTGCGCCAAGGGCTCGAGCGGTCGATACCGGGACCGGGTTGACCAGCGCGCCGTCGACCAGCCAGCGATCGCCAACCATGACCGGCGAGAATATTCCGGGCAACGCGTAGGAGGCGCGCATCGCATCGACTATTTGGCCGTGGGTCAGCCAGATTTCGTGGCCGGTGCGGACCTCGGTCGCAACCGTTGCGAACTTGATCGGCAGTTCCTCGATCAGGCTCGCACCCATTGCGTCCTCGAGCTGGGCCGCGAGCTTGGCGCCGCCAATCAGACCCGAACCGTTGAGGCGGACGTCGAGATAACCAAAGATATTTCGCGGACGCAGGCTGCGTGCCCAATCCTCGAGCGTGTCGAGATGCCCCGTCGCATAGGCGCCGCCAACCACCGCGCCGATCGAGGTGCCGACCACGACATCGGGCACGATGCCGCGCGCAACCAGCGTCCTGACGATGCCGATATGGGCAAAGCCGCGCGCAGCGCCGCCGCCGAGCGCAAGGCCAATCACCGGCCGCCTCACCGTGCCGAGCCCGACCTTGGTAGGGACGGTGTTACCGCGTCCGAGCAAATTCTCCAGCACTTGTCGTCTCCCTGGCGCGCACGAACCTAAACGCTGTGGTCCGGGCTTGCCAGAACCTGACTAACGCATGGTTTATACCGTGGTTTCTACTGGGCTATGGGATGATTGTGAATGCACCGCGATACCGGGCGACAGGGGCGGCGGCCGGTTCCCGGCGGGCTCAGTGATCGTTGGACCCGGAGGCTTGAATTTGCCGCGTTTTCAGTGAAAAGCATGCCCATGAGTCCCGGGGGCAATAGCATCGATGGATTCAGGCGGCGGAGCCGCCTGAAGACGGCGTTTGCGCTTTTGGCGGTATTGCTTTCAGCGCTTCCGGCCGCTGCCCCGGCTCAGATGTTCAGCGATCGGCCGCCGCCGGTGCCGCCGGCGCTGGTGCCAGACGCTCCAGCCGGCGCGATGAGCCTGGCGCCCTCGTCGGGCACCGCGTCGATTCCGACCCTGCCTGCACCAGTGACCCAGCCGCCGCTTGCCGCGATCCCACCGGTCGTCCCGCCACCGGGCGCATCGACCGCGGGCCAGGCCGTGCTTTCGCTGGCCGCGCGGTACGGCAAGGACATGCCGGCCATCAACGGCGGGCTGGTGTGGCGGGTGTTCGCCGACCGGCCGGATGAAACCGGCACCATCAAGATGATCCGCGAGGATCATGGTGCGACTCCGAACATCGTGCTGCCGCCCGGCAGCTACGTGGTCCACGTCGCGCTCGGCCTCGTCAGCGCGGTGCGGCCGGTGACCTTGAAATCCGAAACCGTGCGCGAATCCTTCGTGCTGCCGGCGGGCGGCCTGCGCATCGAAGGCCGGGTCGGTACTTCAAAAATTCCGACCAACCAGATTTCGTTCGCGATCTACAAGGGCAGCCAGTTCGAAACCACCGAACGGCCACCATTGTTGCCGAGCGTTTCTCCGGGCGATGTCGCGCTGGTGCCGGAAGGGACTTACTACATTGTCTCCAATTACGGCGACGCCAATTCGGTCGTGCGTTCGGACATCCGTGTGCAGGCCGGAAAATTGACCGATGTGATCATCACCCATCGCGCCGCCGTGATCACGCTGAAGCTGGTCAGCAGCCAGGGCGGCGAGGCGCTGGCTAACACCGCCTGGTCGGTGATCACGCCCGGCGGCGACGTCATCAAGGAATTGATCGGCGCGTTCCCCAAGGTGATTCTCGCCGAAGGCGAATACCGCGCCATCGCCAAGAACGAAGGCAAGGTGTTCGAACGACCCTTCAACGTCGTCAATGGCGTTGACGGCGAAGTCGAGGTCGTCGCGCGTCAAGGATCTTGCTGAGCGCTCCGATTGCGTAGCGATCGTGCGGGCCATTTCCAGCTCGGTCGCAGCCTCAACATCACCACGACAGCTGAAGGCGTCGAAACCATCGACCAGCTCGACTGGTTGCGCGCAGAAGGCTGTAACCAGGTGCAGGGCTTTCTGTTCAGCGCGGCGAAGCCCGCAGCCGAGGTCGAGCAGTTGCTGCTCACGTTCGGCCGGCGGCATCGCAGGCGGCGTGAGAACGGCCTAGAACCGCGTCACGATATCCGAGAGCGCGGGGCGAGGGCGGTCTTCGCTCGGTTTCGACGGGGTGCCGATATGGATGAAGCCCACGAGCTTTTCATCCGGCTGCAGGCCGAAGCCGTCGAGTACGTCGCGATCGAACGCGAACCAGCCGGTCAGCCAGTTGGCGCCGTAACCGAGCGCGGTTGCGGCGGTGACGAGGTTCATCGCGCTGGCGCCTGCGGAAAGCTGCTGTTCCCATGCCGGCACCTTGGGATGCGGTTTGGTGGAGCTGACCACACCGATTACCAGCGGGGCATCCATCAGCGCGCGCTTTTCCGTTTCGATCTCGGTTACGGACGCCTCGGGATTTTTCTTCGCAAATACTCTTGCGATGATTTCGCCGGCGCGCGCGCGGGCGTCGCCCTCGAACACGATAAAGCGCCACGGCGTCAGCTTGCCGTGGTCGGGCACCCGCGCGCCGATAGTGAGAATGGTATCGAGTTCGGCCGGCGACGGACCGGGGCTGCGCATCTCGCGTGGCTTGACCGAGCGGCGGAGCTTCAGCAGTTCAATGGCATCAGGCACAGGCACTTCCTCGATTGGGCGTCTGTCACGGAGATAGGCGCGCGGCCGGCGAACGG
Source organism: uncultured Alphaproteobacteria bacterium (assembly GCA_963806075.1). Classification (GTDB taxonomy): domain Bacteria; phylum Pseudomonadota; class Alphaproteobacteria; order Rhizobiales; family Xanthobacteraceae; genus Bradyrhizobium. The sequence goes on along the minus strand of CAWDWT010000017.1, from coordinate 146,351 downwards.
AAAGCCAATTTAGATCGATTTGTGGCCGATCAAGCTACCGCCTGCGCGCGCTTCACGTCCGGCGGCGTGGCTTCGTCGACCAGCGCAGCGAGCGCGGCCTCGGTCGACATAACGGTTTGTCCTTCACTGCCGAGCCGGCGAACCGAGACCGAATGGCTTTCGGCTTCCTTCTTGCCGACCACCAGCAGTGCCGGGATTTTCGCCAGCGAGTGCTCGCGGACCTTGTAGTTGATCTTCTCGTTGCGCAGGTCGATTTCGACCCGTAGCCCGGCGCGCCGCGCGGCAGCCGCGACCACCTTGGCGTATTCGTCGCCTTCCGAGGTAATGGTGGTGACGACGGCCTGCGTCGGCGCAAGCCAGAGCGGGAAGTTGCCGGCAAAATGCTCGATCAGGATGCCAATGAAGCGCTCTATCGATCCGCAGATCGCGCGGTGCACCATGACCGGCGTTTTCTTCGAGCCGTCGGCATCGATATAGAAAGCGCCGAACCGGTCCGGCAGGTTGAAGTCGACCTGCGTGGTGCCGCACTGCCAGTCGCGGCCGATGGCGTCGCGCAGCACATATTCGAACTTCGGGCCGTAAAAGGCGCCTTCACCAGGATTGATCGAGGTCTTGATGCGATGGTTGTGGCCCTGCGCCTCGATCTGCGACAGCACGGTGGCCATCACGCGCTCGGCATGATCCCACATCTCGTCGGTGCCGACGCGCTTCTCCGGGCGGGTCGACAGCTTGACCGTGAGGTCTCCGGTAAAGCCGAAATCGGCATAGGTCGAGAGAATGAGGTCGTTGATCTTCAGGCACTCGTCGGCAAGCTGCGCCTCGGTGCAGAACACATGGGCGTCGTCCTGGGTGAAGCCGCGCACCCGCATCAGGCCGTGCATCGCGCCCGACGGCTCGTAGCGATGCACGACGCCGAATTCAGCCAAACGCAACGGCAGGTCGCGATAGCTCTTCAGGCCGTGCTTGAAAATCTGAACATGGCCGGGACAGTTCATCGGCTTGATCGCGAACCAGCGTTTGTCTTCCGCCTCGTCGCCGGCCGATTGCGCGGCGAACATGTTCTCGCGGTACCACTCCCAGTGACCGGAGGTTTCCCACAACACCTTGTCGAGAATCTGCGGCGCGTTGACCTCGCTGTAATCGCCGGTCAGTCGCCGCCGCATGTAGGCGATCAGCGCCTGGAAGATGGTCCAGCCCTTGGCGTGCCAGAACACGACGCCCGGACCTTCCTCCTGGAAGTGGAACAGGTCGAGCTCGCGGCCGAGCTTGCGATGGTCGCGTTTTTCCGCCTCTTCGATCTGCTTCAAATAAGCATCGAGTTCGTCCTGCTTGGCGAACGCCGTGCCGTAGATCCGCGTCAGCATCGGGTTGTTGCTGTTGCCGCGCCAATAGGCGCCGGCGACCTTCATCAGCTTGAACGCGTTGCCGATCTTGCCGGTCGACGTCATGTGCGGCCCGCGGCACAAGTCGAACCAGTCGCCCTGGAAATAGATCTTGATCGGCTCATTGCCGGGAATGGCGTCGACCAGTTCGACCTTGAAATTCTCGCCCTTGTCGCGGAATACCTGTTTGGTCTTTTCGCGATCCCAGACTTCCTTGGTGAAGGGTTTGTCGCGGGCGATGATCTCGCGCATCTTCTTTTCGATCGCGGCGAAGTCCTCCGGGGTGAACGGCTCGTTGCGGAAGAAATCGTAATAGAAACCGTTCTCGATCACGGGACCGATCGTCACCTGCGTGCCCGGCCACAGCGACTGCACCGCCTCGGCGAGAACGTGGGCGGCGTCATGCCGGATCAATTCCAGCGCGCGGGTATCGTCGCGGTTGATGAATTCGATCTTCGCATCGTGTTGGATCGGATCGGTCAGATCGCTGACCGTGCCGTCGAGCGCCATCGCCACCGTGCGCTTGGCTAGCGATGGCGAAATGCCCTTGGCGATATCAAGGCCGGTGATGCTTTTGGGAAATTCGCGTTTGGCGCCGTCGGGAAAGGTGAGGGCGATTGTTTCGGGTTCGGCCGCCGGTTTCAGATTCGCGAGGCCGTATTGGAATCCGGCCGCGGGCGTATTGTTGTCGGGCATGTCATCTCCTGATGCTCACTCCTGCGAACGGGCGCAGGTAAGCGGGAATTCGTGAGCTTTTAGCCCAGCAACGCTCCAAAGGAAACCGCCACCGGCCGCGTAGACACAGCACGATCAGATTGCTAACTGTCCAGCGGTACAACCTGAATGCGAGACTCGGGTATGACATGGCGTGACGTCCTGGCCGCCGGGATATTGTTTCTTCTGCCTGGCGCTGCCATGGCCGCTGCACCCGGTGCGCCAGCCGCGCCCGACAAGACGCCACCGATGGTTTTCTACGTCGCCAAGGGCGCACCGGACTCCTGCGGTGCTGGCTGCGATAGCTGGATCGCGGTCGAGGGCAGGGTGGATGCGGATACCGCCGACCGGTTTCGGAAATTCCTGCACCCGTTGAGAGACCGCCATCTGCCGATCTATTTCTTCTCGCCCGGCGGTAACCTGCTTCAGGCTCTGGCGATGGGTCGAATGCTCCACGAAAGGCCCACCATTGCCCGGGTGGCGCGAACCATGGTCAAGGAATGCGGAACCGACCAGACCAGCGAAGCCTGTCTCAAGCTTAAGCAATCAGGCCACGTGCTCGACGCCGAACTATCGACAGGCCCCGCCGTCTGCGCGTCGGCCTGCCCTTATCTGCTACTCGGCGCCAGCACCCGCGAGATTGCGCCGAACGCCATCTTGGGCGTTCATTCCCCGAAAGTAGTTCTGTATTTCCGCGGACCGCCCGAGGCCAGACGCGCCAATGCAATGCAACGCGCCAAAGCGATAGAAAGGGATCTGGACCACGCCAACCAGATCGTCGCGGTCTATCTGGCCAGGATGCACATCGATAGGGGCCTGCTCGATTTCGTCGAGACCGTCAAAAACGAAAGCATGCATTTCCTCACGCGCGAGGAAATCGTTCGGTTTGGCATCGACCGCCGCGAATTCGTCGAAACGCCGTGGCGATTTGAAAACATCAGCCACGGTGTTAGCAAGATCACCGTTGCAAGGAAGGCCGACGGCGTATCGTTTCGTAGAATGGACTGGCGGCTGTTCTGCGCCGGCAAAGACCGTGCGCGCCTCACGATTGTCCGCCAGGCCGATGAGGGGGTTGCGGGGTCGCTGTCGGTGAGTTTGATCGCGGGTTCGGAACGACCGTTGCAACTGGCCGCCCTTGCCGTCCTCGTGGGAAAATATGCGGTTCTGAACACCGTCGTCGCCTCCGATACGGTGAAGAATTGGTCCACCCTGCCACATCTTCAGGTCGCGGAAACCACGTCCGTGCTGGGCAGCAAGCCGACGCAGGCGACGTTTGAGATCGGGACCAGTGGTCTTGAGCAGGCATGGAGCGCGCTTGCCGCGACCTGCGCGACCGCGCCGAGCAACGGCAGGCCATTCAATACCGTGTCCGGCCTGCCGAATGCGTCGGCACGCGTGGCAGCATCGCCCGGCATGCCGGGCGGCCTCGCTTTCGCGGAAGCGCCAAGCGCAAGGGTTTTTGCGGCGCGAAGGCATATCGACGAATTCATGACCTGGGCCGAATCGAAGGGGCTCAAGGTGCTGCCGAAGGCTCCGAGGGTCCGCGAGAGCGTCAACCGCACCCAAGGTCCGTTGGTCAGCCGTGATTCACTTATATTGGGGTCGCCGGAATTCGACTATCTGGTTCCCGGATTGTACGTCAACATCGTCGGCGCCAGTCAAGGCTTCGAAACCAATCGGAAAACCGGGATCCGTGAGCTCGAGTGGACCGCGGCCGACTACATGGCGAGCCGGTTTGAAAAAACGGTGTTTCCGAATCCGTCCGGCCCGCATGCTTCCACGTCCGACCGGCCGGCCGAAGTAGCCCGGCTGTTCAATGCAACCTATGGGCTGTTCGACGAACTGATCGACAAGTTTGGCAACGATGCGGTTGAGGCCGGTGTCATCAACATGATGAACGAATGGAATCCAGAATCGGATCTGCCGAGCAGCCTTGCATCATTTGCGGCCGGCATGACCAGGGGCGGCGCGAAGCTTGGCGCGGCGCAGGCGGTTTTTGCAAAATTCAACGCCCAGATTGCAGCGGGGCCCGTCGCGTCGGACAGTGCTGCGAAGTAGCCTCTCGTCGCGTCCAATACATCGTTCTTCACACGACAGGCCATTGGTTCGGGCATTGGCGGTGTGTTATATGCGCCGATCTTGTTATATGGCGCCGGTTGCGTGTCGAGGGGCCTTGTCGCGCAGGCGCTGCTGCAAACAAATTCGCACGTTGGACAAACACGAAGTGGGGTTACATGAGAACTATGCTGGCGCTTGTCGCGCTCCTCTATTCAACCGCCGTCTTGGCCCAAGCAAGCCCGCCGACGGTCGGAGAACAACCGCTTTTACAGGTGAAACCGCGGGGCAAAAAAGCTGCGGCGGTCCCGGATTCCTCCAAGTCCACATCGGTCGCGAAGAAACTGCAGGCTTGCCTTGAGATCGACGACGGCACCAAGGGCCGGCTTGATTGCTATGATGCGATTTTCCCGCCCAAGCCAAACCCGAAAGCGAAGCCCGCCGAGCGCGTGATGGACTGTCATTTCATCAAGGAAGAGGACGAGCGGCTGAACTGCTATAACGGGTTCGCGGAGAAAATACCCAAATTCTGATGGGCCTCGAAGAAGCTCACCACCGAACGGTTTGGCTTGGCACGATAAAGGCGGTGGTGCTCGGCTTGTTGGAATCGCCGTTGTAAAATCTGAAAGCGGCGAGGATTACGATCAGCAATGCGAGTATGACGATCAGATCGATCTGCCGGGAATCGCGATCTCTGCTGCCGATTTTCCAGCGCATTGATTGGCCCTCCTGACGGAGTGACTCACCAATGCGTGGAGATGGCGGCGGTTCCAGTCTGGCTGCATGCTGATTTCGTTTGAACGCGATGCCGCGATTGCACCGCGCGCGGAGGATCACGGCGCGTTAACCCCGCGCCAGCGTCCGTAGCGCCAAGGCAGATACCATCGCGCAGCCGGTGGCTTTGTCAGCGGCACGTTGTCGATACCTGACGTGCCCCAAGGGTGACAGCGCAGCAGGCGCGCCAGCGTCATCCATCCGCCGCTCCACAATCCGAAGCGCTCGATTGCCTCGTCGGCATAGACCGAGCAGGTCGGCAGATGTCGGCAGTTGAAGCCGACGAATGGCGACAGCGTATGCCGGTAAATCCAGATCAAGCCGCGTCCGGCGTTGCGGGGCCAACGTTGCAGCGAACCCGCGCAGTCCGGACAGGAAGAGGAAAATATAGGCTTCATGGGCGTAGGGCTGCGATCATGCTAGGCGCACACCCGGTTCCAGAACATGGAACCTTCTGGACTGGCATTTGCGCCACTTCCCGGAAAATATCGCATGTTCCAGGTCGCGTTGCCGCAAAGTTGCTATGGACGATATGAATTCGCACGGTTACCGTTTTATGATCGCCGGAATGACAGAATCATATGGCGTTGGAATGGGGCCGTTGCCACTGCCTGTATCGGGGTGCGGGGGGAAGGTCGAATTGAGGCTCGTGAGATTTCCTGATTTTCGCGGCTTTGCGCTGCTCGGCGCTGCCGCCCTTGGTATCGCATTGCCCGGGTTGATGATGTCGCTGGCCGGTTCGGCGCGCGCCGAGACGGCGCTCGAAGAACGCAAATTGCCAATGAAGTTCAGCTGGGTCGTCTGCGATCCCAATTGCCGCGGCTGGGTGAGCGCCGTCGGCGTCGTGACCTCCGACAGTCCCGCGGATTTCGACCGATTCGCGCGTGGCCGCGATCTCAATGGCGCAACCGTGGTGCTGGATTCCAGCGGCGGTTCAGTCAACGACGCGATCACGCTCGGCCGGCGCTGGCGCAATCTTGGTCTACTGACCACTGTGGGCACCAGCATCGAAACGCATACTGCGCAAGGCGATCAGGCCAGCATCATGCCCGATGCCTATTGCGAATCGATGTGCGTGTTCCTGCTGCTATCGGGCAAGACGCGCTATGTGCCCGACGGCGCCCATGTCAGGGTGCATCAAATCTGGATGGGCGACCGTGCCGACGATGCCAAGTCCGCCAGTTATACGGCGCAGGATTTGATGATCGTCGAGCGCGACGTCGGCCGTCTTGCCAAATACACATTCGACATGGGCGGAGCAGGCGACTTGCTCTCGCTGTCGCTCAGCGTGCCGCCGTGGGAAAACCTGCATGAATTGTCGCGCGACGAATTACGCCTGACCAATCTCATCACGACGGATGCGGTCGCCGAAGTGCTGCCGGAGATGATGCCGAAGAGCGGCGACGCCGCTACACCGGTAGCTGAGTTGACGACCTCCAAGTTGGTACGGGATCGCTTTGTCAGCAGCGCCATGCAGGCCGAGGCCCAGCCGCATCAGATTGCGCTACCGGAGAAGTCGACCAGGACGGCTGAAGCCGTGTCTCCGAGTGGCGGCGCCGGCGCGACGCCCGCGAAGTAGCAATCATTTGGCATCTCATGGTGAGCGGGCGCGTTAGCGCCGTCCCGAATCGTGGGCCGCGAGTGGTGTGGCTCATCCTTCGAGACGCGCGCGAGAGTGCGCTCCTTAGGTGCGTCTTAGTCCTACGCTTGCGCCGGCTGCTTTGCCCTGGCTTCAATCTGACCGATTGCATCGACTACAGCATCGAAGGTCAGCATGGTGGAAGCATGGCGAGCCTTGTAGTCCCGCACCGGCTCAAGCAGTGCGATGTCTGCCCACTTGCCTCCGGGCGGCGCGCCGTTTTCTTTCAGCATCTTGCGGACAGTCTGGCGCAATTCGCGCAACTCGGCGGCCGTCGAGCCGACGACATGGCTCGCCATGATCGAGGAGGAGGCCTGGCCAAGCGCGCAAGCCTTCACGTCATGGGCAAAGTCGGTGATGACAGGCCCGTCCATCTTGAGGTCGACCTTGACGGTCGAGCCGCACAATTTGGAATGCGCGGTGGCGCTGGCGTCGGGTGCGTCAAGGCGTCCCAGTCGGGGAATATTGCCAGCCAGTTCGATGATGCGCTTGTTGTAGATGTCGTTCAGCATAAGATCGGGGTCTCAGGCGGTCCAGCCCGGCGCCCTTGGCGAGCGCGGCCTATCGCCTTATATATGGGCTGCCGTGACGGAAAAACAGTCCGTCCCTTGGCTCGGTGGCCGCAAACGGAAGCCGAAATCGCTACCGAGGTTTATTATCGTGCTACTCAGGCGTCTGGCGGCAAGTCGCCCCGTCTGCCGGTGACACTCCGGTCCCAAAAGGCCGGTCGAACGGAGTCGACATGGACGCATTGATCAAATCCCTTCGCCCAAACCAGCCCACGGAAACCAAATCTTCGGAAGGCAAATCGGTCGAAGCAAGGCCTTCCGATTCGAAAACTGCGGCCGCAAGGATGCCGGACAGCCGCCCGGCCGAACTGGATCCGTCCGAGTTTTTGGCCGCCGCGGTGCGCGCGGACCAGCCGCGGCCGTCGCGCGCCGAGGCCGAGCAGGCGGTGCAGACCCTCTTGCACTACATCGGCGAAAATCCCGATCGCGAAGGCCTGCTCGACACGCCGCGCCGGGTGATCGAATCGTTCGATGAACTTTATCAGGGCTATCACCAATCGCCTGCCGAGGTGCTCGACCGCACGTTCGGCGAGACCGCGGGCTATGACGATTTCGTGCTGGTCCGCGATATCGAGTTCACCTCGCAATGCGAGCATCACATGATGCCGTTTTACGGCAAGGCGCATATCGCCTATACGCCGATTGAACGGGTGGTGGGATTGTCCAAACTGGCGCGCCTCACCGACATCTTCGGGCGCCGCCTGCAGACTCAGGAGCATCTTACCGCGCAAATCGCGGCTGCGATCGACGAAATCCTGAAGCCGCGAGGCGTTGCAGTGATGATCGAGGCGGAGCATACCTGTATGTCTGTGCGTGGCGTCGCAAAGCCTGGCGCGATGACGTTCACCAGCCGCTTTACCGGCATGTTCCGCGACAATCCGGCGGAGCAGGCGCGTTTCCTGTCCATGGTGCGAGGGCCGCAGCGTTAGCCGACCCTCGGTTCAACTAACGAGGGGCTTTCCTTGGCGACATCTATTCACAATCACGACGCCGAAGAAGGGCTGGATTTACAGCCAAAATTTGACGCATCGGGTCTGCTGACCTGCGTTGCCACCGACGCGGCGACCGGCGAGGTGCTGATGGTCGCCCACATGAATGAGGAAGCGCTGCGCAAAACCATCGCCAGCGGAGACGCCTGGTATTTCAGTCGGGCACGCAACGCACTGTGGCGCAAGGGCGAGAGCTCCGGCCACATCCAGCGCGTGGTCGAAATGCGGATGGACTGCGATCAGGACGCGATCTGGATCCGGGTCGAACAAACAGGCGCGGCCTGCCACACCGGCCGCCGATCGTGCTTCTACCGCAGGGTTGAGGGCGAGGGCGGAGCGAAGTTGACGTTCGTTGACGCCGACAGACTGTTCGATCCTCAAGTGGTTTATCGGAAATAGCCCGTCATTCCGGGGCAGCCCGAAGGGCTGAGCCCGGAATCCATAACCCCTGTGCCAACGTTCAGCGCAAGCCACCGTCACTGCTAAACATGCCCACAGGGGTTATGGATTCCGGGCTCGCGCCGACGCGCGCCCCGGAATGACGGTCAAAATTAACCCGCCCTTAACCATAATTGCCGCACGAGTACGACTGGCGTTGCGCGCCCTTTTGGGAGAAAGGGCTCGCATGGGCCGGGCGGGCGTTTCGCGGGGAGCGGGGCACCAGATAGATGACGGTCGATAGCTCAAGCGCCACGGCGACGACAGGTGTCGATTCCCTGCGGCTGCGGATCGCCGGCGCGATCAAGCAGGCCGCCACCGCTACCGGCACCAGCTTCCAATATCTGCTGACTACCGCGAAGATGGAATCCGACTTCAATCCGAAGGCGACGGCTCCGACATCGTCGGCGTCGGGATTGTTTCAGTTCATCGGGCAGACCTGGCTCGGCACCGTGAAGGAAGCGGGCGCGCAACTTGGCTATGGCCAATACGCCGATGCCATCACCAAATCCGCTTCCGGCAATTATTCGGTCAACGATCCCGCCGCGCGCAGCGCGGTTATGGGTCTGCGCGTCGATCCGGCCGCTTCTTCGGCAATGGCGGGCGTGCTGACCCGCTCCAACAGTTTCAAGCTCACCGGCTTGATTGGCCGCCGCCCCACGGATAGCGAGCTGTATATGGCGCATTTCATGGGGGTCAGTGGCGCGGCGAAGCTGATTACGAGCGCCGAAGGCAATCCGCAGGCCTCCGGCGCGCGGCTGTTTCCGAACGCGGCGGCGGCGAATCACTCGATCTTCTACGACAAATCCGGTCACGCGCGCAGCGTCTCCGGAGTCTATTCGGAACTGACCTCGCGCTACGCCGGCGCCGCCAATTCATCGGTGACGCGCACGGCGATGGCCGCGCTCGGTGATACGCCGGCGACGACCGCCGTTGCGAGCGCGACATCGGCCAACAGCCCGATCGACAACGCTGCCTATCTTGCGAGTTTTCCGAACGCGGCAGCAACCGTGCCTGTCAACGTGGCTTCCGCCGCGCCTCTATCCGGTGCTTCGGCGCCGACCGATACCAGTTTCCGTTCGCTGTTTCAGGCCGGCGAGCGTTCGCAGCCGGTCTCGCCGGCTATTCACAAACTATGGGGCGAGCAGTCTTCATTGGTCGCTTCCGCCAGCCCGTCCGTCCCGGCTCCGGCCGCTGCGAACGCTCCGCAAGGGCTTGACCTGTTCAGTGACCGCAACGGCACTTTCAGCAGCTAGCATCTGCAGCCGGTGGGTTGGCGCTCCATGCCCAAATCCCACCCCTTAACAAAACGTCAACAAAACCAGCCGCTTATGGTGAACGCTTTGTTAAGCGTCGTGGTTTATTTTCTATGACAGTGGCATCGCGTCACGGTGTCGTCCCAGGTTGCGTAAGCCGGCAGGACCATGATCGTTCGGCAGTTCATCAGTTGGGTAAGGACCGCTCCCGCCGGCGAGCGGGCAGAGGCCACGCGAGCTCTGGCGCGGGCCTGGCTCGTTTCGGATCTGAGCGAAGAGGATCGCGCGGCCGCCGAAGGCGCCCTGCTGATGCTGCTCGACGATCCGTCGCCCTTGGTGCGCCAGGCGATGGCCGAAGTTTTTGCGCGCAGCACCGAGGCGCCCGGCGCCATCGTGCAGGCGCTGTCGCTCGATCAGCCATCCGTCGCGCTTCCGGTGCTCGAACATTCACCGCTTCTGATCGACGCCGACCTCGTCGACCTCATCGCGATCGGCAATAGCGAAGTGCAATGCGCGATCGCCCGGCGCGTCAATCTTCCGCCCTCGGTATGTGCGGCAATAGCCGAAGTCGGCACCGCTGCGGCCGCGCTCGAATTGATCGAAAATGCTTATGCCGAACTGGCGCCGTTCTCCTGGGACCGCATCGTCGAGCGTCACGGCCATCTCGGCGCGATCAGGGAATCGATGCTTGTGCTGGAGGATCTGCCGGCGGCGACGCGGGTAGCGCTGGTCGCCAAGCTTTCGGACACGCTGGCCCAGTTCGTCGCCGCCCGCAACTGGCTGAGCGCCGACCGGGCAGGGCGGATCGCGAACGAGGCGCGGGAGCGCTCGACGATCAACATTGCAGCGCACTCGCTCGGCGACGACATGCACGAGCTCGTGCTGCATCTTCGTGCCACCGGCCAACTTACCGCGGGATTGATCCTGCGCGCGTTGTTGTCGGGCAATCTGGAATTGTTCGATCACGCGCTCGCGGAATTGTCCGGCCTGCCGCCGGCGCGCGTTTCCTCACTGCTGCACGATCGCGGTGGCGCCAGCCTTCGGGCGCTGCTGACGCGCGCGGGCCTGCCGGAATCGACGTTCGGCGCGTTCCGCGTCGCGCTCGAAGCCGGCCATGAAATCGGATTTGTCGACACACTCGACGGTGCCGTGCGATTGCGACGCCGGATGGTTGAACGCGTCCTGACCCATTGCGAGACGGATCCGCAGGCCGCCGAGCCGCTACTGATCCTGCTGCGGCGCTTTGCGACCGAGGCGGCGCGGGAAGAAGCCCGTATGTTCTGCGACGAGGTAGCGCACGACGCCGTGGTGCTGATGCAGAACGACTTGATCGCGGCGTAGTCGTTTTTTCGGAGCCGGCTTCGTCTTCGCTGGCTTGGTAAGCTGGGACGATTTGGCGAAATCTAGTCCGCCGGCACGAGGCTGGGTGCGAGGATGGCTTCGAGATGCTCGGGGCGGTCGCGATTGACCTGCATCAGATACTCGTCGGCGACGCCGCGCAGTTTCCGGCTCAGTTCGCTGGCGGTCGTCACGGTGTCGAGCCTGGTGCGTTCTTCCACGATTGCCTGGATCGCATTGATGTGATGCGCGATCAGTTGCGGCGGCACCGCGCCGAGATCGGGCGCGTGCTCGATGATCCGGCACAGGCTGTCGGCAGCGGCGGCGGCGGAGGGAAAGCCGAAGGTGGCGGCATCGCCCTTGATGTCATGCGCCGCGCGGAACAGCTCTTGAGAGGCGAGGTCGCTGAAGCCGTTCTTGAGAATGGCGGCGTAAGCCGCGGCGAGCCGTTGGCTTTCGATCGCCATCCAGTTCTTGAACTCGCCCGACAGGCCGGCAAGCGCCTTCTCCGCGCGCGCGACTGGATCGTCCAGATCCTTTTCAGCAACCCGGCGCAGCACCTTGCGCAGCGGATTGGGTTGCGTGATCACGTGATGATCGGCGAAGGTCTCGATCTGGAGCGCCGCAGGTTTGTCTTTCGCCATGGGATTTCCCTAGGATGTTCTAGACGCCGGCCCGAGCCTTGTCGAGCAGCGATGGCTGCTGCATTACTTCCATCTCGCCGCCGACGCGGCGCTCGGGCCCGATATAGGCGTTGTTTGGATTGCGGCGTCGGTCCGGACCGAAATAGGTCTTGGTCTTGATGAACGGGCGCGGATGGGCGACCACGTTGAGGATGCGCTGATAGAGGCCCTTGGCGGAAATCGGCTTGGCGAGAAATTCGGTAACGCCGGCGTCGCGCGCCACCGTGACGCGGCGCTTCTCGGAATGGCCGGTCAGCATGATGATTGGGGCGAAAGGGTTGCCCTTCGATTCCGGTTGCCGGATCATCTGCGCCAGTTCAAGGCCGTCGAAAATCGGCATCGACCAGTCGGTGATGACGATGTCGGGAACGCAATGGGTATACATTTCGAGCGCCGTCGCGCCGTCCTCTGACTCATAGACTTCGCGCGCGCCGAACGAGTGCAGCAACGTGCGCAGGATGCGCCGCATATGCGGATTGTCGTCGCACACGAGGAATCGCAACTTGTTGAAATCGATGTCGAACATGGCGCGGCTCTAAGCTTGCCGGGACGCCCCGGTACACTCCGCGTTAACCTTATCCCGCGCCCGTTAACGAATGGTTGCGGTCGCGCGGGCAGTTGGCCGCAACGTGAAGCAGCGGCTGAGCTCATGCGCTCAATTACCGAATTGCTCGCGCAAAATTCGTTCTTCCAGGCTGTGGCCGGGATCGAACAGCATCCGCATCGAAATGGTCTTGTCGGACAAGACCTCGACGCGACGGACGTCGCGCGCCTCGTCATGGTCCGCAACCGCAGCGACCGGACGTTTTTCGCCTTCGAGTACCTCGATCACGACGAAGGCGGTATTGGGGAGCAGGGCGCCACGCCAGCGGCGGGGACGGAACGCGCTGATCGGCGTCAGCGCCAGCAGCGCCGCGTTGATCGGCAGGATCGGTCCCTGTGCCGACAGATTATAGGCGGTCGACCCGGCAGGAGTGGCGACCAGGATGCCGTCGGCGATCAGTTCCGGCATGCGTTCGCGCTCGTCGATCAGGATTCTCAAGCGCGCGGCCTGATGGGTCTGGCGAAACAGCGCGACCTCGTTGATGGCGTGGTGCAGATGCACCTTGTCGTGAATGTCGGTCGCCCGCATCAAAAGCGGGTGGATCACGGATTCCTGCGCCGACGCCAGCCGGGTATGAAGGTCGTGCGTGTTGTATTCGTTCATCAGGAAGCCGACGGTGCCGCGATGCATGCCGTAGATAGGCGTGCCCGAACGCATATTCCGGTGCAGCGTTTGCAGCATCAATCCGTCGCCGCCGAGCGCCACCACGATATCGGCGGAGGCCGGATCGTGATTGCCGTACATATCTGTCAGCCGCGTCAGCGCTTCCTGGGCTTCCGCGCCGGCGCTCGCGACAAAGGCAATCCGTTCATATTGCTGGGAGCTGGTCATGTTAGGCAATTCTTGAGATCGCGGACTCGTACTGACGCAGGCAGGCGGATGAAAGCGCGGAGGTCGTCTATACGACCGTGGCTGCGCTTGTCGAGATAGGTAACCGCAGCCCGCGATACTACAGCAAATGCAATGGGATCGGTTAGGCAGCTCTGCGACACGGTTAATTGCAGAGGACGAGCTTGCGATCGGCATCCAGGTGCCGCAATTTTGCGCTTGAAATGCGGCCGAGTTCGAATAGGCCGCAGGAACGGACGAAAACGGGGAAGATAGCCGATATGGCACACTCACTGGCGGCGTCGCGTTATGCGCGGCTCGTGCCGGCGCTGCTGGCCTTCTGTTTCGCGGTTTGTTTTTTGGTTTTCGGGGTGGCCGGCGTCCGCGCCCAGGATGCGCTGCCGTCAACCGACCAGCCGCCGGCGGCAGCAAGCCAGAAGCCAAACGAAAAAAGCGGTCATGCCGATACGCCGGCTCCCGCGGCCGAGCAACATCGGCTGCCGCCGGATTCCACCACCAAGCACACGATCGTGCTTCCCGGGCGCACGCTCGCTTTCACCGCCACCGCGGGCTCGATCCGGCTGTTCGACGCCAAGGGCGAACCTCAGGCCGACATCGCCTATACCGCCTACCAGCTTGACGGCGTGGACGCGGCGACGCGGCCGGTGACCTTTCTGTTCAATGGCGGACCGGGCGCGGCTTCTGCTTATCTGCAACTGGGTGCGGCCGGGCCATGGCGGCTACCGCTCTCCGGCGATGCCGGACAATCCTCCGCGCCGCCCGATTTGCAGCCCAACGCCGAGACCTGGCTCGACTTTACCGATCTCGTCTTCATCGATCCGGTCAACACCGGCTATAGCCGCTTCGTCGCGAGCGGCGAAGACGCGCACAACCGCTTCTTCTCGATCGACGGTGACGTCAGCGCGCTTGCGGTCGTGATCCGCCGCTGGCTGGAAAAACACAACCGGCTACTGTCGCCGAAATTCGTCGCGGGCGAAAGCTATGGCGGTATCCGCGGTCCCAAGGTCGTGCGCGAATTGCAGATCAACCAAGGCGTCGGCGTGAGGGGCCTGATCCTGTTCTCGCCGATACTCGACTTCCGCGAATTCACCGGCTCAAGCATCCTGCAATATGTGGTGAGCCTGCCGTCCATGGCGGCCGTGGCGCGCGAGGCGAAGGGGCCGGTCACCCGCGCCGACATGGCCGACGTCGAACAATATGCGCGCGGCGACTTCCTCGCCGACCTGATCAAAGGCATTGCCGACACCGAGGCCACCACGCGGCTTGCCGACAGGGTTGCGGCGCTCACTGGAATCGATCAGGCGGTCAGTCGCCGCCTGGCGGGTCGTTTCGATGTGATGGAATTCCGTAGGGAATTCGACCGCCGCGACGGCAAGGTCACCGGACGTTACGACGCCTCGGTGATGGGCCTCGATCCGCAACCGGATTCGAGCTTCTATCATTTCAAGGATCCGTCCGGCGAACCGCTGCTGGCGCCCTTGACCAGTGCGGTGGTTGATCTCACCACGCGCAGGCTAAACTGGCGGCCGGGCGGTTCCTATCAATTGCTCAACGGCGCGGTCGAGAGGGCCTGGGATTTCGGCCACGGCATCGATCCGCCGGAGTCGACGGATCAGTTGCGGGAGATTCTGGCGCTCGATCCCAAGCTGAAGGTTCTGATCGGCCATGGCTTGTTCGATCTCGCAACGCCGTATTTCGGCTCGAAAATCCTGCTCGACCAGCTACCCGCTTTTGCTTCACCTGAGCGCGTCAAGCTGGTGGTTTATCCCGGCGGCCACATGTTCTACTCGCGCGACGATTCACGCCAGGCGTTTCGGGACGAGGTACAGGCGCTGATGCAGTAGGGTGCGCATCGCGCCGGGGCTGTGCGGCGACGGCGTTTGGGGCGCTCGGAATTCGGGTCGGCTAGGGGCCAAACGATCCGCCCGGAACATGACCAATATGTCATCCAGATGAACGAAGCCCGCTGCCGCGCTTCAGGCTGGGTTCAGTGCCGCCTCCCTAGAGTGGCCTGCATTGATCGGTGCGGCCGGCCATCCGGCGCTTCCGATCCCCAGGACACTTAAAGGAGTTAAATATGTTGAAGACCATTTTCGCAGCGCTGCTTGCCGTTTCTGTCATCGCCGCGCCGGCGATGGCGGCCACCTCCGCCAAGACGGCGTCCGCGCCGACCGCCAAGACGACCGTGAAGACCACGCAAGCGTCCGGCACCAAGTCGACCCGAGTGAGCCGGCATCATCACATCCACAAGCATATCGGCGCGTACAAGGCGCACCAGTTTTCGAAGGTTTCGGTCAAGCACGCCACGTCTCCTAAACGCAGCTAGAATTGAGCCCGCGGGCGCGGTTCATTCATTGCCCCCCGCCGTTGTTCGCGGACGTCAGGCCCGGCCCGCACGCCATTGTGTCCCCGATGGCTGCGGGCCGGTGCCATTCGGGTAGCCGGCAGGTGAATTCCGTTGTGCCGACTGAGGGTGTAGACGCTTAACTATCGGTCCTGATTGAATCAGGACCGGGCTCTATTTCGCCGGAAAACACTGTAGTTTTGACCAGCGACACACCACCGGAAAACGGATTTGCGCTTGAAGTCGGGCTTGGGCATATCGGCAACGCCTGCGGGGACAAGGCATGCGGGCATCCTGCTGGCGATCCTGCTCGTGGCCATCGGCGTTGCCGCTTGCGCGAGCAGCGACGACAGCAGCAGAAGCATCAGCTACACCGACGATCGTGGCGTCGCCAACCAGCCTTATCCGAATAATTACCGCGCCGAATTACTGGCGTTCCTGAAAACCTACATCAACGATCCAGTCGGCATACGCGACGCGGTCATCGCCGAGCCGGTCCAGCGGACGGTCGGCGGGCGGCTGCGTTATGTTAACTGCCTGCGATTTTCTGCGCGCGATTCCGACGGCAACTATCGCGACGCGCGAGACCGCGCCATCGTCTATGTCGACGGGCGGCTCGACCACATTGTCGACAAGCCCGGCGAACTCTGCGCCGGCGCCGTCTATGCGGCGTTTCCGGAACTGGAAAAACTGACGCGCTGATAACCGCCCGATGTACTTTCAGCCTGTTAGCAGACGGAAAGCATTAATCACTTTTCAGCGAGGCTTGAACTGGAACTTGGCGCGGAAGGACACAATACATAGCTGTTAGCAGACATTTGACGACGAAAAATCGAAGCGACGCGGAACAAGATTGCGTTGTTGCGATCCAACCACAGTTGCCGGCTGACTGTGCTGAGGCACCGCCAACAAGCAACCAAATTGAGGCCACGTTGTTCGTTTGAATGTCACGACGACAGTAACGGGGAATACATATGAAGAGGCTTTTACTCGGCACAGCCGCCATCATCGTTTTCGCGGCACCCGCATTCGCAGCTGACTTGACCGCGCGTCCTTACACCAAGGCTCCCGCCTATACGGCGCCGCAGGCCATATACAATTGGACCGGATTTTACATTGGCGGTCACGTCGGCGGTGCGTTTGCAGGGGACAATAGCCTGCAGGGCAGTGATGGCCGTTTCCTCGGCGGTGTGCAAGGCGGCTTCGACTATCAATTCGCGAACAACTGGGTGATCGGCGCTGAAGCCCAATACAGCTGGCTCACCGGCAATAGCAGCTCGGGCGTGCTGTTGCCGGGCGGTGCGCTGGTGAACGGCAACACCGATCAGCTTGGCTCGGTGACCGGTCGGCTCGGCTATGCGTTGGGGCCGACGCTGCTTTACGCCAAGGGCGGTTACGCCTGGCGCGATAGCCCGAATTACGGCGTCAACTTCGGCGGTACGCCGGTGGCGTTCACGACTGACGGCAACCATCGCGACGGCTACACCCTCGGCGCCGGTCTTGAATACATGTTCAACCCGAACTGGTCGGCGAAGGTCGAGTACCAGTATTACAATTTCGGCAGCACAACTTTCACCAGCCCGGCTTCGATCGCCGGGGCCCGCTTCCAGGATGACGAACACACCGTCAAGGCAGGCTTGAACTATCGCTTTGGCTGGGGCGGTCCAGTCGCTACCCGCTACTGACGGGCACGATTTGCCTTTGGAAAAAGGGCCGGCCTTATGCCGGCCTTTTCGTTTCCGGTGTGCGACGGCGGCCTCATGCCAGCCGTTTTGTTGAGGCTCCTGTCGCCGGCGGCGACGGCGCGGCATTCAGAAGATTTTTTTGTCATTGGAACTTCGTCGGCCCGTTGTAATTGTTGGTTTTGCCGGTTGTTGGACAACGAATATGCGTGCCTTGGCGTTAGGGCTGGTTTTCTCCGCGGTCGCCCTGCCGTGCCTTGCCCAAACTATCCTGAAATCTGAACCTTTGGTCCTGGCGCCCTATGAGGTCGCCTTTGTGCAGGATGCGTCTTGTCCGGTCGGGAAGGTTCTCAAGGTGACTGGCGCCATCCGCGGCCTCCATCGCCGAAAGACTTGCGTTACGCTGGCTGCGGAGCAGGCGTCACTGGCGATCGCCACACCCTAGGGCGTAGGTTGCGTATACCTCTCCATCAATGCAACTGGAGATCCAGTTGGCCGTCGCGCTCTGCTTCTTCCTTGTTGCGGACCGGGTCTTCGTGCGGGTCCGTGGCGCAGGGCCTGATTTCGTAATCATTGTCCAGCACCGGACGGGGATTTGGTTTTTCCTCGTCCGATGTCGCGTCCACCACCAGCCCGCTTTGCTGGGCAAGCTTCCAGACATCGGCTTCGGTTGGATAGGCCTTGCTTAACTGGGCTTCGTTGCAGAACAGCGCGTAGGGCATCGCTTACTCCGTCAAACCTCCCTAACGCGCGGAGGCGGAATAGGGTTTCGGCGCAGGCGGGGATCCGGTTCACGGCCAGGTGAGGCGGACCAAACAGCCGATGCCAGGGCATAAAGTATCGGGTCGATGGAAGCGGGATCGTTTCGACGCCGTTATCTGAGTCGTAAACGAAGTCCTGAATCCGCCAAGAAATATTGGCCGAGACTCCGAGGCTAGAATCGCCCGATGTTTTGGCGATGACGCGAACGATCCTGCAAACTTCCTGCGATCACCTGCCGATGGCGCTCTCGGCGGCGCTGTTCGGAGCTTGTGTGGCCAATCTGGCGCTGGTCTGCGCGTGGCTGTAGCCGGCAGGAAGCCGACAACATTTTCACGTTGGTTCATTGACGGGTCGGAATCATAATCTGCTGGGGCCGGCGTCAATGCCTGCGTCGAAAGAGGCATTGACTTATTGTTCATGATTTGTTCCTATGCTGACCCTCCACACAGGAGACGGCCATGGACAACAGGATCAACGAAAATCGTAAGAAAATCCGGCTGCTGCGCACCCGGATGCTGGAAGCCGAAGCCGCCATTCGAGGCCAGATCGGCCGGGATGAGGACTGCACCGAAACCTCGCTTGCCTTGATGGCGATGCGGGCGGAAATGTCAGGGCTCTCAAAGGAGAGGTCGAGGCTTGGCGACGACAGGGAGCCTATCCTGGTCGAGCGGCCGATGCATTCGCGGCGCGCACCGGCGAGGCTAATCTTGCCGCCGAAGCGGCACCTTACACGTAAACATGCATGAAGCACTGCAATTTTCTAAAGCTGAATTGGAAGATCACGGCGCACTAACCTGCCGGTGCAGTTCGGATGAAGCAACGGTTGTGCGAATGCGCGCTGAGCCGTCGCTTAGCCAAATTCGCAGGACTGGTTCGCCCAACAAGAGCGCGGGAAGTACAGTAAAGGATTTTGGTGGTGCCGGTTGAGAGGATTGAACTCCCGACCTTCGGTTTACAAAACCGCTGCTCTACCGCTGAGCTAAACCGGCATATTTGTTTTTCTTCAAGATGTTACCGAAAAGGACCGCGAACATCTTGAAAACTTTGGCCCTAACTTGGCCCAATCGATAGCCCCTTTCAATTGGCTGATCTTTTCGGCCGCATCCTTGTCGCTGCGCTTCGTTCTTTTAGCGTACGTTCGCAGGAGAACGCTAGGGTCGTGGCCGAGCCGCTTGGTGACGACGTGGACGGGCGTTCCTTGATCAAGCAGCTAGGTTCCGTGTGTCACGCGGAGATCATGCAGCCTGATGGCGAAGCCAAGGATCTTCGCCGCGCGAAAAGAGTTCGAACATCGTCGACCCGCGGAAGCCCTGCACGAGGCCCAGTAATTCGTCATGCTGGAGGGCATGTCCAACATCAGTGTGGGCGGCCGTCGGCTTCCAGATTGCTACAGCGGGATTGACCGACAGTACTTTGCCAATGTCGACAGCTGCCTGCGGGCAGGCCTTCAACACCGTCGCCACATGATGGCGCGTGCGCGGCGCAAGCGATGTGAGCTCAGCGTAGAATTTCTGAATCTCGATTGGCTTGATCTGTTGCAGCGGCCGCTCGCCGAGCTTGGGCTGCACGTGCTTTTTCAGCAGGTCCTCGTAGCGGGCTTGCGAACTTAATCGATGCTGAATGGAGATCGGCAGCGCAGCGACGAACCGTCGCACCTCGGCGGGGGGCTAGGCGCCCAGGGAAGGTGACTGTTAGCATGGCTCCCGTCACGGCCAAAGTTGCTTCACCACGTATCTGGAGATCATGAACAACAGCGGAAGCAGGAGAAGGGCAATTGGGAGGGAACGCCCTCTCCGCAATTCCCGCCAGAACCTTGTCCGTGGCAGGTGATCACCGGAAAGAAGGCGACAAGAAAAAATAGAGCAACGGTTGCCAAGAATATGACGAACTCGGCAAACGAGTTTTCAGGAGCTTGTTTTGAAAAATCGTTCATGACTTTCAGCCCTCTGCTGCGAGCAGCTTTGAAGGTAGCGGGTAAACATGAATACAGTTATAAATTGTACGGGAAGACGCATCGTCTCAGTAAAGAGGCCGATCTAAACGTAGGGGACGGAGGGCTTCGGCCCCACGTCATCCGAGAGGATGAAGCTGTACGAGCACTCCGATAGGATGTCGTGTCAGCTAACGGGGATGATGCGGCATGAAGAATAGAAGTGCGCCGGGTACGATCCTGTCGATCGATGTCGGCGGATCGCACGTCAAGGTGATGACGAACAAGAATCGCATCAGGCGCGATTTCGTGTCAGGTCCCAAGCTAACCGCTAAAGCGATGGTCGCACAGATCAAGGAGATCACGAAGGACTGGTCCTACGACGTTATCTCCGTTGGATATCCGGGGCCGGTGGTGCGGGATAGTCCCGCAGCGGAGCCTCACAATTTGGGGAAGGGATGGAAGAGCTTCGATTTTGGGCGCGCGTTCGGGCGCCCGGCCAAGGTCGTGAACGACGCGCTGATGCAGGCGCTCGGAGACTACGAGAATGGAAAAATGCTTTTCCTCGGCCTTGGGACCGGTCTGGGTTCCGCAATGATCGTGGACGGCGCGCTGGTGCCCATGGAACTGGCGCACCTGCCGTACCGGAAGGATAAGACGTTCGAGGATTTCGTGGGAGCGGCCGGGCTAAAGCGCCACGGCAAGAAGAAATGGACGCGTTACGTCGAAGACGTCGTCGATCGCTTGGTTGCCGCGCTCGAACCCGACTACGTCGTCATCGGAGGCGGCAATGCCGACAAGCTCGGGGCATTACCGAAGAAGTCACGCATGGGCAAAAACGGTAACGCATTTCTCGGCGGTTTCAGGCTTTGGGAGGACGCCGCCCTGTCGGAGTTTACCGCTGACTAGCCAGGTGTCGTGCAGCCGGAACCACGCGGATATTTCGAAGCCGGCCTCGCACCGTCTTCAAACTGATGTGAGCTTCCGGTTCCGGTGTTTGATCATTAAGAGCCGCTAACGGATGCGCTTACGCGGCGTTAACTTTTGCGCAGCTCCTTGGGAAATTGAACCTGCGGCCATGCTTGCGCATTAGGACTACCGGCAATTTCGGCCAACGCCTTAACCCTTCAGTTTATCGATTGGATTAGGTTGCTCTCGGAAAGTCGGAAAACTCGGGCATGCGCGCCGGACTAGTGTTGGCCATCTTGATCGGAACGGCGCTCCCCGCTTGTGCCAGCGAGGGCTTTGATATCGTGATTCCCGGGCGTCCCGGCGTGCCCATCATCATCAACGGCGTCGATGCGTCCTATTCCGTGGTCGAAGGCCAATGGGGACTGGGCAGGGGCTATCATGAACAGCCTGTCGTTTATGGTGGCCGCTATGTCGAGGGCGAGCCTAATGTCGGTCATTGGTATCCGAGCCTCGGCCATAAACCCGGCTATGGGCGTTTCGAAATTCAGCCGCCGGCAAATCGTATCCTGCCGAAGCCGGCGGAGAGCTATCATCAGTCATGGTCCGCGGAATCCGCGCCGCCGCCAAAAGTGATTCCGGCGCAACCCGACGTGCCGTTCAATCCGCCGCCCGTGATCGTCGCGCCGCAAATCGGCGGTGCAGGCATGCCGCCCGATCCCGATCCGCGGTTTCGGAAGCCACAGCCGCTGCCACACTAGATCAACTCATCACGGGAGAGAGTAATGCGTCAGATAATTTCAGGATTTGTAGCGGCGATCGCCGTGGTGGCCGCCGGCACGTTGCCGGCAAGCGCGTGTGGCGTGTTCGAGTCCACCTGCGGTTATGTCGTCGCTGCTCCCGTTTACACCGGCTGCGACATTGGCTGCGGCTGGGCCTATGAGCGGCTGCCCAATCCAGAGCTGCAATATCACGCGGCAGTTCCGGTCGTGCATCAATATTACTACGCCGATCAGGGGCCGACCTACACCGGTCCTGGCGACTTCGCGCCATATCGGCTCTATCAGGAGACTGCGATAGGAGGTTGGGGCGTCTATCGCCATCACCCCTATTACTACGGCCATCATGGCTGGGCGCATGCGCGCTACGGATACGCAGTCCATCACGGTTATAGCCACAATCTGCGTTAACGCTGGCGCGCGGCAGTACCCGCCGCGCCCATGAGCATGACGTATCGCCGCCATTGTCTCAGGATCCGACCGAAGACGATCGATGCCCGCTCGCATTGATTTGCCAGCGGGCGTTGTCGTCAACGCATCAGGCCAAGCCGGCTCGCACCGATATAGAGCGCCAGCACCGCGGCGTTGGAAACGTTCAGGCTCTTGATTTCGCCGGGCATGTCGAGCCGCGCCACCACACCGCAGGTCTCGCGGGTCAATTGCCGCAGGCCCTTGCCCTCCGCGCCGAGCACCAGCGCCAATGGCTGCCGCAACGTCACGGCGCCAAGGTCTTCGCCGCCCTGGCTATCGAGGCCGACAGTCAGAAAACCCTGATCATTCATCTCGGTCAACGCGCGGGCGAGATTTTGCACCATGACCAGCGGCACCAGTTCCAGCGCGCCGGACGCCGATTTCGCGAGCACGCCGGTGGCCTCGGGGCTGTGGCGCGCCGTAGTGACGATCGCCTTGACGGCGAAGGCTGCCGCCGAACGCATGATGGCGCCGACATTGTGTGGATCCGTAATCTGGTCGAGCACCAGCACGATGCCTTCCTTGGGCAATGTCTCGATATCCGGCGAGGGCAGGGGATCGGCCTCCGCCAACAGGCCCTGATGCACGGCGTCGGGGCCGAGCCGCTGGTCGATCAGCGCCGGCCGAACGATTTCCGGTGTCACGCGGGTGTCGATATGGTCGTCGGCAAGACGTTTGGCGGCATTTTCCGATAGAAACAGCTTGCGGATCCGGCGCTGCGGATTGGCCAGCGCCGCGGCCACCGTGTGCCAGCCATACAGGATCACCGGACCGTCGGGGGCCGGGCCGCGGTCACGCCAGACCGCCCGGCCGGATTCGCGCCGTTTGTCCGCCGGTTTGCCGCCCCCACGCCGAAATGGCGGTTTGCGATTGCGATCAGCCATTTGAATTACTCATTTCAGGCGCTTGTCTCACGGGTTCCGGACAATGGCAATTTGGGCCGCCGGATGGCATGGGATAGGCCATTCCCATTGGTTGACTTTGCCATGGCCCTTCCGCCATAAACGCGCCCGACCGGGCACGTGCCATCGGTACCCGGTCTTAACGTCATCCATGCCGTTTGCTTCACCAGATCGGGCGAGCGGCCGCGGATGTTGTTGAGCGGGGGAGTGTCCCGAGTGGCAAAGGGAGCTGACTGTAAATCAGCCGTCTTATGACTTCGAAGGTTCGAGTCCTTCTTCCCCCACCAGCGATTTCAATAAGTTATCGTTTCGGCTCCGGCCGCTCGCCTCACTGGGTAACACTCAGGGTAACGCACCCGGAATGTCGCCAGACAGCTTTAAACTCCGTTCTTTTTTTCAGGTTAGCTAGTTGGAAGCTCATGGTTCTTTTCGAACAACTTTTGCTTTTATGACCGATCAATTGCAATTTTCGCCCATCTTCCCACGCCACGCGATCGAACGATGCGCGGCGTCGGTGGCCTTTGTCCCGGGGCTTCCCGATAAAGCATTCGAAAAGATTATTGCTTCTGTGACGCCCCAATTGACGGCCCAAGGGTTTATCGGCCAACAGACCCCTGGCCATTGGCTTTCGGGTTGGCCCGGGAGGAGTCATGGAGTCCATCCGGCCGCCAGGAGGGGGTCCTAAAGCGTTTATGTTTCCTGATCAAACCACGGGCGTAACCATCAATTCCGATGGCCTGGTTTTCTCAAATTCCAGTTATGTTCGTTGGCAGCCTTTCGTAGGATCCGTTGAGAGATACATCCTCCCGATTTTGAGCCTTTTTCTTGAAACGGTTTCGGTTGCAGCGGTGAAGCTCGAATACTGGGATCGCTTTGTCTGGGCAGGCTCCTGGAACGATTTTGATGTCAGCAGGCTCCTGCGTCCAAGTAGCCGCTTTATTACGCAAGAAGCCGCTGCCCGCCCAAAGCAATGGCACTCGCACTCAGGGTGGTTCGCCAAGCTCAAATAGCCCGGTGATCGGTCCCGTCGTGATGTAGGCCGACATCGCCGCGGCGCCGGCGACCGTCGTGGGCTTGGTTTCGGCCAACTTCCACGCGGCGTCCTCGGCCGCCTCGCATCTTCGGTCGACCTCGCAGCGCGTCACACCAGGTGAATCCATTTCTTCTAGCCTGGTGAGATCGAGCCAGATCCGGTCCAGTTTTCGATGGTTGTCGATCGCAGCTAAAGCTGGATCTGGACGCGTGATGCGTGTGCTATGTTTGCGTTTAGCCTTGGCCATGATTGTCGTCCTTTCGTGGTTGAGGTCAGGCCCGTCGCGGTGTCACGAGCACTGCGGCGGGCCGCTTCAACGTATCAACGCGAACTAAGTTCGTCCATCAAAAATCCGATCAACCCATTCAAATCATTCCGGAAATAATTTCCGTAACAATCTCCGTAAACGGAAATAATTTCCGGATCGCCTCAACGCTTGCAATGTGTTGGGAGTGCGTTCTATTTCGCCCGCGGGCCGCCTGGTCGAGATCGGCCTGAAGGCAAATCGATAGGAGAATCCGATGGCTGACATCGTTGACCTTCAGGGAAGGATGCAAGAAAGGCAGGCCGAAGAACAGCGATTGGATCTAACCGCAAAGATGCTCCCGATCATGGCTGCAACTATAGAGACGTTCATCGCGATGGGCGCCGGTCCCGAACATATTGCGAGATTGCTGCACGCGACGATTTAGGAACTGAAGGGTTGAAGGCGAAGGGGGAAAGTAGATGCCGCCGCGCGCCGGCCACCTGCCGAACGTCTATGAACGAAACGCCCTGCAGGAATTGAAGATTGGCGAATTGCCGCGGCCGCGCATCGGTACGGCAGCCATCGTCGCCAAGTTGCTGGCGAAGGGCTGGATCGAACACGGTACCGCCGCTCGGACCTATCGAATTACCTCCGCTGGAATTGAAGCATTGCGAACGCCATTGAGGTGAAAAAATGAACCATCCTTGGCGAATCACACTCACGCGCCAACCGTGGTTTTGCGTATTTTTGGCTGATGCTTTTCCCGCGGCTGGTGCGCGTCGGCTACCTGGTGCGCCGCGCGTTGCGCGCGCTGCGCTAGATGGACCCGATTAAGGAAAACTTCGATCGTTTCCTGGTCGTGATGGCGATCTTCCTCGGGGTTGTGGTGACGTACTATTTGTACTCGCGATGAAGCGGCCCGTGCCCCGCCGCGAGGTAGCCGGGCCTGAGCGTTATTTTTCGGAAATCTTTATCTCCGAGATAACCCGTGTGGTTCAAGACGGCGCTGGTGGCTGCACGAGCGGCACCGATCTGAAGTTCACCCCAAGTCGGCGTGCACCTGTTCGCGTGAAGGAGGCCGCCAACTGAGGCGGCCCTTCATTCCCCGCGCTTCTTTTCTGGCTGGACGGTCAGTCGGTAGGCCACTTCAGCCCTCCCGTCGAATACCTCAAGTATGCGGTCGCAAATCAGGCAGCGAAACGTGCCCCTCGGCGCACTAAGAGAGGTGAGTTCGATCCTGCGATATCCGGCCGAGCAACCGGAGCATTGAACGTCGGTTTTCTTCATTCCAAATTCAATTAGGCCACAAAGGGTTAAAACAGGCCGGTACCAGCGCCATGAAACGGCCCCAGCGCAGGGGAGCTACTGAGGCCGTCTTTCGCTGGAGAACATTGGGGGGAATGCCTCCGGTTATGAGCTGATAAGTCAGCCCGGTAACTTTCGTTCCACGACCGCTGGCCTGTTTTGTAACGGGCGAGTTGCTCGGCCAGTACCGGACCTTGCGAAGCGGTTCGCGCCGCCGCACGGTCGCCGCGCCTGTGCGTTATTTCAGACCGGTGCTCCCAGGTATTTGGTACGCGAAGACGCCTCTACGTCGGCAGCCAATGTAGCCGGTTGCCGCTCCAAGCCGGTATCCCCAAAATAGGACTCGCTTTTCGGTTCCGCCGGGTGGACACTCTCGCCTGTCACCGTCGGCCGGTGGCATATGTCGGTGATGAGAACACAAAGTTGCGCTCCCTACTCAAATAGAGGGAATAGCGCCATGCAGGACCGACGTCCTTTCAAACAGACAGACAAGCAGCGGCTCTCAGAGGAGGCCACCAAGCTCCGCAAGGAAGCTCGAGGCACGCCTCCCGGCGTTGAACGCGAACGGCTGAATTCGGCGAGCCCAGGACACCGAAAGCGCATCGCAAGTGAGAGGGTGGCTGAATTCACGGGGCCTGCAGCCGCCGAAATGAATTTGCGATCGGCCTCCGCATAATAACGGCGCCCCATGGACCGCGCCGCCGTTCGAGGAGTTGAGACATCAGCGGCGCGGCCACGCCAGCCGTTCTGGAGAGGGCGACCAGCGCTTGGACCAACCACAGCTGACGAGGGATGTTCCCGGGTTTGAGATCAAGGTGCCGACCACCTTGGACAGGTCGGCGGCGCCGATGTCTTCGCCGCGCTTCGCCTCCATCTGAACCGATCGTTGAGTGCGGCCGGTCTTTGCCGCAGTGTCGGCTGTGAACGATCCAGCAAGCGAAAACTTTTCGTTTGTTGCAGGCACGACCCTACTGCCTTCATGATTGGGGACGTCAACGCCGCGATGCCGTTCGTTGTTTCGGCGATCGCGCGCAGCAG
The DNA here is from genome assembly GCA_963806075.1 of uncultured Alphaproteobacteria bacterium. GTDB lineage: Bacteria > Pseudomonadota > Alphaproteobacteria > Rhizobiales > Xanthobacteraceae > Bradyrhizobium. The sequence goes on along the minus strand of CAWDWT010000017.1, from coordinate 119,659 downwards.
CATGATCACCTGATCTTCCCCGCGGGTTTTGAAACGCTGGGGATCGATGTCGTGCAGCCGATCCGTGCGGCAGAGGATGCGTTGCAAATATAGGCGCTCGTCTCGGCCGAGATCGGGAATTCTCAAGGGCGTCGAGGATGGCCTGCAGCCGCGCTACATACTCTTCTCGCTGGTGTAGCTCCGGCTTGGGCGGGCCGAATTCTTCTGGGGAGCGAGGACGGCCGACGCGGGCGGGGATGTCGTCGTTGACTTCATCGTCGTCGTCGCGCCGTTTCCGAGCCATCCATCCCCCCTGAATAGTCGGCGGCCAGGCGCGGGCTCGCACCCCCGCGCCTGTCGCCCTCGGGGTCGAAGCGAAGATTGCTCGTTGTAGACCGACATGAAGTTGCGGGCGCGATTAATGGTCTCCGGATTATTGATGTCCGCCCGTATCCGGCCCAGTTGATCGCGCACGGCGGGTTCGGCGAGCACGGCCAAGGCACCCGCGCCCCGCGTGTTGGATAAGGCTTCGAGTATGGCCGTGCGGCGCTCAATCGGTATTTTCGGCAGGTTCTCGGCAACCTTTTCGAGGAATTTCAACGCTCCTCCCTGCACCAGTATGCCGGCACCATCCCAACCCCCAACAAATTGACGATCTGCGTCCGGTCGCCCGTCGCGCTTTGATGCGCTCTCCATGACCATCAAATCGCGCGAAAGCATTTACGGCGCTTCCATCAAGGCGGCGGCTGAACGCGCGCGCGATGCTCGCAAGGAGGCCGATCGGCTGGCCTGTGAGGCGTGGAACAAGCGCATGCTCGGCTTCAGAGGGCCGGCCCAGCCGTCCCCGCACGATCGTTGCTCCTCCTTGGCGAGCTGAGCTTCTAACCCTGCACCCTAGACCCAAGCGTAAGCGTAAGGGCGGCCAACATGAGTCACCAGCCGCAGATCGAGTATCTCGTCACAGGTCTGCAACCATCGCAGCACAGCTCCAGGAACTGAACGCACCGCGAAAGCAGGTAAAAGAAGGTCAGACCAGTCAGCCGACGAACCGGCGGTTCAACAGCTTGATGTTTGCATGCCCAAAACCCGCCGGGGTGACCGGTAAAATGGTGGCCTCGGCGATAGCGAAAGAGGCCGCCAGACCGAGGCGGCCTCACTCTACGCCGTTACTTGGCTGTGATCACAGCCACGGCGCATCCTAACGCTATGAGCGGACAGTCCTCTTGCCGCTACGGGCCCACGCCTGCGCTTTCCCACATCTTATCCTCGTCGGCCACATCGTCTTGTCCGTCTCCGGGCTTCGGCTGGTCGATCCTTGTGATCTCGCCGGGCAACGCCTCCTGGCCGGGCGGCTGATGGTGGCCATCGCTATCGTCGGTCACATCTCCTAGCGTCATCTGGTCCCGCCTACACTGACCACCGCCCGTCTGTGACGTCTCGTGGCCGGGCAGCTGCTGGCCGCCTGGGCCGCGCGGTTGGCCGAGGCCGCCTGGGTTACTTTGATCGATCGTGGCGCCTACGTGGTAACTATCTTGTTCAGGTAGACCGTGATGTATTTGTTGGCTCATGATCTTCCTCCTTTGCTGACGAAAAACGGTCAGAACTATCTTTTGGCCGGCAGGTCGCCGGTCATTCTGCGCCTGCAGGCCCAGGCGAAGTCAGCCACGCACTCACGCGCAAGGCGCGTTCGGCCTGCCTGGCTCGCTGAATTAACCGTTCGCGTTTAATACCGGCAGGTGTGCCTTGAGCTTCCTTGCGGAGCTTTGCGGCCTCCCGGGAGAGCCGCTGTTCAAACGTTTCTGTCTGTTTGAAACGAAGCCGCTTCAACATGACTCGCTCCTTTCTACGAGAGAAAGGTGGGAGCGCAACCAGGCGTTCTCATCACCGATAGATGCCCAAGCCAGAGCGGTGACGAAGATAAATATGCGCCCGGGAATTTTAAAGTGCGAGTTTTTTTTAACGGCATAAAACAGCCAGCTCCGCCGTCGGCGATGGTCTTCGAGACTACGCCGCGCGGTCGATGCCGACGACGTTAGCAGGCGGTTTCGTTTGGCTTTGCACGAGCGCGATCATGTATTGCTTCCACTTGGTCAACGCGTCGCGCTTTTGTCGGATATAATCCGCGTTGTTATAAGACCTTATCCATGTCCTTTTTGCCATGGTTCAGGATCGCCTCTGACACCTGATGATCGATATCCAGGTGTTCGCTCATCGCGGTTTCCCCGTGCGGCGCAGATCATGGAACCACCAGCCTTCATTGAATTTCAGCTTCTCGTCGAGGCTTTCTTTGAGATGGGTGTAGTTGCTAAAACCGGTGTCCCACTTGCCGAATACATAGGTGCGGTCAGAGATCGCGCTTGTCCAGAATGGATTGCGCCAGCGGCCCAAGCGGAATGACGTGCTTGGTGAAGCCCTTAGCATATGGGAGCAACGTCGCGTAATCGGGCAGCGGAGGCGGTCGATGGCAGCTTTCGACTTCACAGAAATCCCAGAAGCGCATCTCGAGCAGCTTCGACGAAGATCGAAAACGGCGCTGAGCTTGCTGGATGATGCTGGACCGGGGGGCGGCCTAAGCTGCTAACGCGCACGATCTTAGCAGACGGCTCCAGCTAACCGCCGCAGATCATGGTGACGTGCACCTCACCTTCAGGTTTTTCCTTGAACCGGAACCCGACGGCTGACTTCCAGGTATTGTCGAGAATTTCTTTCTTCTCACGATCTAGAAAAATGACGGATACATTCTTGTTCTCAAACCCCCGCACGGCGGACAGCGCCTGGATCGATTTTCCTGGTTCGCAGGTCCATTCCTTTTCGCCCTCTGCGGGCTTGACGGTAAACCGCAACATCCTCGAAGCCGGCGAGGGCGAATTAGGGACCACTGAATTAGGGACCGTTGGCGTCTGCACCGGCGTCTGCGCCTTCGCTGCACCGATTGCAGCCGCTATAGAAATCGCGGCGAGAACAAGAATCTTCATGAACGGCCTTCTCCTGGGCTACCGGCCGCTCAGGATTGTGCGGCCGGGGACCTCGTATCAGTCAGACGGTACCCGTTCCATCTGATGATCCACCAATGCTGGGATTACCAACGCCGCCGCGCCTCTTGTTCTCGTTCGGATCACCCTCCTGTTTCGTATGGAGCCCCGATCCTGACTTTTGGCCTTCTTTTCGTTCTGGTCCTGCTGCCGGCTCTGTTTGTCGTTTGGCAGTTGTTGTGCCGAAAGGCAACCGAGAACCTCCGAAGGCGTTCCTCGGGACATCGGTTATTGATCTCGCTTGCGTTCAACTCAAGCGTTTCTGTGCAGTATGAGCAAAGCACAAAGCCAAGGCGGACGTTGCAGGACGCCGACGCTCATCGTTGATCTTTTGCAGAGCAAAAGTTTGCTCCACCAGCCTCGGCATGAGGGGCTGCTTTTGATCGAGCTTGCGCCGCGTTTGATGCAAGCGGGGTTGATGATCAGCTGTCGGCCAGCCTTTTCAGCGTGGCGTGAAAACTCAGGCTGCGGCTGCCGACCAGCGTGGTGCCGAACACCTCGGCCTGGTCATCGGCAAATGTCCCGGAAAACCCGCTGGGTGGCCTCCTGGCCTCCGAATAGTGGCCGAACGAACGGGTCTGAAAACGGCGTGTGCTGGTTGGTGCGCAACTCACCTTTCCAGGTGCCGGCGGCGACGGTGTAAGAACCGGTCGACCAGAAATAGGGACCGCCGCCAAGAAATCTGCCGTCGCGCAGGATCAGGACGCCGCTGTCGCGGCCCTTCACGCCATCGAGCATATGGACGTGGATAGAATAAAGCCCGTTCTTCATGGTCGGTGCCAGAGCGCTCCCTTACGCCGGCAACGATATCGTCTGTTGCGGGTTCCGTCATGTGAGCTAGGTCACGAAGTATTCCGGAAATGCGATGGTCTGGAAAACCCGCATGAACGCGCCGCGCGAAGGCTACGACTGATGGCCAGAACGCAAGCAATTGCGCCATACCTGCGACGGAGACGGCCATGTTACGCAAGCAAGTCACCATCCTCAGCGACGGCGATCGGTTTCCCGCCATCTCTCAGCCGCGCGATTGGCACAACGCGACCGGCCATCACCGCTACTACGGCAGTTCGGTCTGCAACGGCGGCGAGCGCATCGCCGAGACCCGCCGCGGCCAACGCCAACCCCTCGTCAATCTTTTTGGTTTCTAAGCCATAGCCTTTTTCGAGCGAAGTGGGTGCCGGTTCGCGGGAAGAAAACGCGTCAAAAGGCGACACAAACGTAAAAAGGCGCGGCGGGCTGGCCCGTCGCGCCCCAATTGTTGCACTCGCTGGTCAAGGCGCCGAGAGCGCCCTTGCCAAGCCCTAGAATAAGCTCAGCGGGCGATCCCAGCGAGGTGACAGCGCTTGGTGAAAGACACTGGATCACCTCCTTTCATTGTTGATGGAAACAAAAGTATAGGCACGGATTCGTCCAATGTTAAGGCTTCCGGGACGCGACTAGCCGGTTCCTTAAGGCCAAATCCGGCGAGATCGCGCGCTCGCCGCGGGGGTGTTGAGGCCGCTCGCCGGGCGTGTTAGTTGATCGCCGCGCTACACCCGGATCAACCCGGTTGCGGCCGCGCGGGTGTAGCTCAATGGTAGAGCAGCAGCCTTCCAAGCTGAATACGAGGGTTCGATTCCCTCCACCCGCTCCAATGATTTCAAGCCCTTATTGAGTTTGTCGATTTCCATTCCGACAAACCCGGCTGAGCCATTCCGACAAACGTTCACTTTTTGGCCGCCTGCTTGCGTCGTCTGATGCGCTTTATCTGCGCGTCCTGTTTGGCCTCGTCATCATGATGAAGGTAGTGCGCCATCGCTTTAGTCGATGACCATTGGCCCTTCATCAACTGTGTTTCCGTGAGGCCGGACGTACTCGCTTCGGTGGTTCCGCCATGCCGACCGAACGACGTGAAAGTCAGCTCAGGCCGCAAGCCCGCGGCCGTGATGATCTTCTTCGAGATGCGTTCGACTTGAGTGAGCATCTCGCCTTTGCCGCCCCAGGGCAAACCACTGCCGTCACGACGTAACATCAGGCCGCCCGTCGGCCGCAGTGCCTTCATTGCGTCCAGCTCCACCATCAGCAGAGGGTAGAGCGGCTTGCCTTTCTTATCGAACAGTGGCTCCCAGGAGCCAGTGCTAGCTAGCTAGCACTACATTGGCAGATTGTAGCGATTGATTGGCGAAACCGGATTCCCGAATCAGATTTTCAATGATTCATAAATGGTCGGCTTTTGGAGGGCCGATGTGGGCACAACGTCGAAGTGGGAAGATGAGCTTGGACGCTGGCTTAAGCCATTTCTGGATCGTTTAGGTCACAAGGCGCGGCGGCGGATGTGTCCGCTGTATGTTTCGGGACTGATTGGACCGGGCGATCGCAAGAGCGTCCAGCCGATGGCGGCGCGGCTGGTACCGGGCGAGTATGACCAGTTGCATCATTTCATCGCTGATGGTGTCTGGGATGCGGCGCCATTGGAGTCGGAGTTGCTGGTTCAGGCCGATCGCCTGGTCGGCGGCAAGGATGCGGTGCTGGTCATCGACGACACGGCGATGCCGAAGAAGGGCGATCGTTCGGTTGGTGTCGCTCCACAATATGCCTCGTCTCTCGGCAAGACGGCCAATTGCCAAACATTGGTGTCGCTGACGCTTGCGCGGGGTGAAGTGCCGGTCATGGTGGCATTACGTCTCTTCGTTCCCGAGAGTTGGACGAGTAATCCGGTACGTTTGAAGCATGCGGGCGTTCCAGTCGAGCACCGCGCAGCGCGGACCAAGCCAGAGATCGCCTTGGCAGAGATCGACCGCATCATCGCCTCCGGTGTGCGTTTCGGCTGTGTGCTTGCCGATTCAGGGTACGGCTCCAGCGGGCCTTTCCGTCAAGCTTTGAGCGAGCGCGGTCTGCTGTGGGCGGTGGGTCTATCGCGGCGCCAGAACGTCTATCCCGCCGACATTGCCCTGATCTTCCCCACCGCGAAGACCGGAAAGCCCCGCAAATACCACATCCCTGATCAGCCACCCGTCTCTGCTGAAGCGTTATTGGCCGATGGCAAATGGCAAAGGGTCAGTTGGCGGCGGGGCACCAAAGGTCGGCTGACATGTCTCTTCACGGCCCGCCGTGTCCGCGTTGCGGATGGCCATAAGCATCGGATGCTCAATAACCGTATGCAGTGCATGCCTGGTGACGAGGTCTGGCTCGTCGGCGAGCGGCGGTCGACCGGGGAGCAAAAATACTATGTGTCGAACCTGCCGGCCGATGCCACCATCAAAACGCTCGCTGCCACAATCAAGGCCAGGTGGATCTGTGAGCAGGCCCACCAGCAGCTCAAGGAGGAGCTTGGGCTCGACCACTTTGAAGGTAGATCCTGGACCGGACTACATCGACACGCGTTGATGACGATGATCGCCTACGCCTTCCTCCAATCCCGCCGCCTCAAAGCAGCGGGACGGAAAAAAAGATCTAGGACCGCCACCACAACCAAGCATGCCGGCTATCAGGCAAGCGATCCTCGACCTCTTCGCACGACCTCCACCCCGACAATGTCCTCACTGTGACAGGTTCCTTGCGATATCGCCAAAGCCTAAAGTACCAAAGTAGTGCTAGTACCCGGAATCATAGCTGAGTGATACGGCGGCCTTTGAAACGGCGTTGACGGACCTTTTTCTTGGTCCAGACGAAGGGCTCAGCTTGGTCGTTATATGCGTTGATGTAGGCATCGATGTGCTGCTGGAGCTGCTTGAGGCTGGTGAAGGAGGCGCCGCTGAGCGACTGGCCCTGCAGGATCGAGAACCATACCTCGACCTGATTGAGCCAGGACGCGCTTGTCGGCGTGAAATGAAATTGCACATTGGGATGCGCCTTGAGCCAATGCTCGTTCTTCTTGTGGGTGTTGAGGTTGTCGAGGATGACGTGAAGCTTCCGGTTCGGAAAGGCCGTGGTGACGCTGTTCATGAAGTCGAGAAACTCGACGCGGCGCCGGCGTTTTGAATGTGTCGCGATGATCTTCCCCGTGGTGACTTCGAGCGCCGCAAACAGCGTTGTCGTGCCATGCCGCTTGTAGTCGTGGCTCTGACCGGTCAAGGCGCGGCCATTGGGCAACTTCAGATAGCCTTGCGCTCGCTCCAAGGCCTGAATCGAAGGCTTTTCGTCCACGCACAGCACAACGGCCTTCGCGGGCGGAGCGACATAGAGGCCGACAACGTCAGCGGCTTTGGCCGTAAAGTTCGGGTCGTTGCTCTCGCACCAAGACTTGCGAGCCGCGAGGTCGATCTTGTGGCTGCGCAGGAACCGCCAGACATATTGGACGTCAATATCGCCCAGCGCCCCGGCCAGCAGCGGCCCGGTCCAGCGCGCGAACCCTTCCGGCGGCGGCTTGTCCAGCAGCTTCAGAACCGAGCATTTTGGCGGCGAGGTTTGGTTGCCGGGATGACGGTGCGGAACGACGACCTGATTCATGCCGACCGGCACGGCGCCATCGTAATTCCGCACGAAATAGCTGCGAAAATTCCTGACGCGGCCGAACTTTGCGGCCGCCGCGAGGCACCGATCCTCGAGATTGTGCGCAGCCCGAACTTCTCGCTCGAAAAGCTGAAAGCTGCACAGAAGCGCTCGGCCGAGATCCACTGATGAAAACGGTGCATTGCTATGATCGGCCTGAGATCAACTCGGACCGGTCTCCCGATTTTGTGGACGCGCTGATGACGAAGGCCTCTTCGGCCGCGCCGCAGGTTTTAAACGTTTTCCATGGAACGATTAAACCGCCTCAGGCGGTCCTGAACGTGTCCAACATCCTGGCCAGGGTCGGGCCGATGGCGCGGAGTTCTTTCAAATTGGCTTGCGACAATTTCTGCAGCCGTCTTTCGCCTTCTTTCGTCAGTTTCACCAGGACGCGGCGGCCATCGGCATCATCGACTACCCGGGTCAATAGTTCGAGCTTGGTCATGCGGTCGACCAGTCCGACCGCGGTATGATGACGAATGAACAGAAAATCGGCGAGATCGCCCACCGAAACCGGCTCCTGGTTGGAGAACCCCCGGATGGTGAGAAGCGCCTGGTGTTGTTGCGGCGTCAGGCCGGCCTGATCGGCAGCCGCCTTGCTGAAGGCCTGAAATTTTCGCAGTTCGTAGCGAAATCGGGCCAGCGTGGCGTAGTCCACGGTCTCGGAAACGTCGCGGTCGTTTGACGCCTCGGTCGTACGCGCACGGTCCCGGCGCAGTTGGGCTCTTTTTGAAGCGACCATCCACAACCCCGCGCGATTTCGTCCCGCGCTATCCGTATCATCCGCGGTAGGTCCCGTCATCCGGCGGATCGTCGCCACGTTTTCGGCGGCTCGGGCGCCGCTTCAGGTTTCGGGCGCTTCGTTAGATGGCGGGCTTCCGGCTGCCTTCAGAAGCTGCAGCAGGACCTCCTGGGCCACGACCGGGATGGTGGTGCTCTTGCGCCGAACCGATTTTTCCAGTGCTTCGGTCACCTCCGCATAGCTAAGGGCTCCGGCTGCGAACTTCACACCGATGTCCCGCCAGATGGCCGAGAGGGATTTGCCAGCGTGGAACGGCGGCTGGATCGTAACGCCACGCGATGCCGCCCACTGGATAATCTCAGTGACCGTCCGCGGACCGCAATTCCGGGCGGTTGCAAGATGGCTGAACGTCATCCGCCGCAGCAGGGCGGTCGATGGTACCCAGTTGTCGCGCGGAGGGCATTCTTCGGTGAATTCAGTCGCCAGTATTTTCAAGACGTTAAGAGCACGAATGCTCAAGTCACTGGAATACGGCTGTGGGAATGCAGTTACATTGTCTGGAGCCCGGCCAGCTGCCTGCGCCGCCCGGCCGGAACCACGATCGGACTCGGGTGCCCGGCCGACATTTTCCTGTAATCCGGCACTTTCACGTCGGCGGGGTGAGTTCACGCCATTTCTCGCCATCATGGTCGCCTCCTGTCCAAGGCCGGACGAGCCAGGGCTTCGGTGCCGCTCAATCCCAGCCATTATGCCGGCTGACCGCACCGCACCATCCGAACCGGAATATATCGTAAAACGATATAATTCCCGAGGCAAATACATCCTCTTGCGACGAAAGTGACATTGACGGGCGATTTGTCGTGACGCGATATGTCTAGTTGATACAGGCAGGTGGCGTGCGCCTTGCGAAGGCGTCAGCGCGCCAGCACTGCCTAAACGGCCGACCTCTGTCGGGCGCCACAAAAATATATTGGGAGAACCGGTAGTGAAAAACACAATTGTCGGACGGAATTCCGGACTCGTGCTGTCCCGCCGTAAGCTTCTACAAACCGCCGCCGGAACTCGCGGGCGGAACGATGCTTCCCGCGGGGATGTTGATGCCGGCTTATGCCGATGACAAGCCGGCCATCGGGACCTATCCGGAGGGTTCGTCCGGCCCCTCGGTCTTCATCGGTATTTCGGTGCCGCGCACCGGCACCTACGCGGTGCAGGGCGAAGATGAACTCAAGGGCTATGAACTCGCGATCGAACACATCAACAGCGGCAATGAACTGATCAAGAAGATTTCACCCAAGACCAAGAAGGGTGTGCTCGGCAAGGAAGTGAAGTATGGCGTTGCGGACTCCGTGGCCAAGCCGAACGAAGCGGTGCAGGCGCAGCAGCGCTTCATCACCGAAAACAAGGCGATTGTGATCACCGGCGGTACGTCGAGCGCGGTCGCTGTCGCACTGAACAAGTTGGCCCAGCGCGAAAAGGTGCTGTTCGTGTGCGGAATTTCAGGCTCGAACGACACCACCGGCAAGGATTGCGTGCGCTACGGTTTCCGTCAGAACTTCTATGGCCAGACCGCCGCGGCCGCGATCAGCCCGGTCCTGGTCAAGACCTTCGGCAAGGACAAGAAGGCCGCCTACCTGACGCCGGACTACACCTATGGTCACACCGTCACCAAGTCGATGCAGGATCAACTGGCGGGATCTGGATGGACGACCACTACCGATCAGGTTTCGCCGCTCGGCGCGCCCGATTTCTCGTCTTATTTGCTCAACGTCGCCAACTCAGGCGCTGACGTGCTGATCAACGTCAACTGGGGTCATGATGCCGTGCTGTCGATCCAGCAGGCCAAGCAGTTCGGCGTGCTCGACAAGATGAAGCTGGTGGTGCCTTATCAGGTGCCGTTCCTGGCCCGCGAAACCGGTGGCTTGATGCAAGGCGTCTATTCGGCGACCGATTACTGGTGGTCGATCGAAGACAAATATCCGCTCGCCAAGATGTTCAACGAATCGTTCGAGAAGAAGTACGGCTACAAGCCCGAGTGGGGCGCTGCGAATGCATATATCAGCTTCACGCACTGGGCGCACATGGTCGAAGAAGCCGGCACTTTCTATCCGCCCGACATCATCAAGACCTATGAGAAGGAAGAAGTCATTCCCTCGCTGGTCGGTGATGTGCATTACCGCAAGGAAGACCACCAGTGCGTCCGGCCCGTCATCATCGTGAAGGGCAAGGAACAAAAGGACATGAAGGGCAAGGAAGATTATTACGACATCGTCGAAATCGTGCCCGGTGCCGGTTTGATGCAGAAGCCGGATGCATTCGGCTGCAATCTCGGCGAATACACCTGAGCAACACCTGAACCTGGGCGTCGCGGGGAAATATTTCCTGCGACGCCATTTTTTTTGTGTCAGTATGCTTCTGGGTGCGACGCGTAAAATCCAGCTCTGCGATTGTATTTTATGATTAATTGGCCAAATTTGATTTCGCAGGTATTCAACGGCTTGGCGCTAGGCGCCTTGCTCGCGCTCATCAGTTCCGGGCTGACCATCATCTACGGCACGCTCGGGGTGCTCAACCTCGCGCATGGCGCGATGTTCATGCTCGGCGGCTACGCCGGCTATGTTGCTTTCCAATATACCGGCTCGTTCACTGTCGCCGTTATAGCCGGTTCGCTGTTCGTCATGGTCGTGGGCGTGCTGATGGAGCGGATCATCATCCGTCACTTCTATCACCGGCCGCATGAAGACCAGCTTCTGGTCACCTTCGGGATCGGCATCTGTTTCGTCGAACTGGTCCGATTGATATTTTCCAGCGAATTGAAGCTGGTGCCGCCGCCGCCGCTGTTCCAGGGCATTACGCCGCTCGGCTTCATGTATTACCCGACCTATCGCCTTGCGGTGGTCGGGATCGTCGCGATTGCGCTTGGCGCGCTGTTCGTCGTTCTGTACCGGACCCGGCTCGGCATGATCGTGCGCGCCGGCATCGAGGATTCGGTGATGGTCGATTCGCTCGGCATCAATGTCTACCGGGTCTTCATGATCGTGTTCGGCATTGGCGCGATGGCCGCCGGATTTGCCGGTATCGTCAATGCACCGGTGGTTTCGCTGACGCCGGGCGTCGGCGACGACATCCTGGTCGAAACCTTCGTGGTTGTGGTGATCGGTGGCGTTGGATCGTTCCCGGGCGCCATACTCGGCGGCCTGATCGCCGGAGAAATCATCAGCATCACCTCGATGTTCAACCCCGGCTACGCCTATGTCATGCTGTTTGCGGCGATGACGCTCGTGCTCGTGGTGCGGCCGCACGGCCTGCTCGGCGTGCAGGGACGCGAATGAGCGTGGTCCCCTGATGCTCAAGCAACGTCCTTTTCTGATCGAAACGCTGACGGCCATCGGCCTGCTCGTGGCCCCGTTCGTGTTGCCTCATCTCGGATTCGCTCCGAATACCGTGAACCGGATTCTGGTTTGGGGACTGTTCGGTCTCGGCTTCGATATCCTGTTCGGCTTCACCGGGCTGTTGTCGTTCGGCCAGTCGGCCTTTTACGGCACCGGCGGTTTTGTCGCGGCCTATCTTCTCACCCGCGCCGGATTTCCCAATGTGATGCTGGCGCTGCTGATCGGTATGATCGCTGCCGCTGTGGTCGGCTATCTGGTGGGCCTGATCGCGCTACGCCGTACCGGCATCTACTTCGCCATGATCACGGTGGCGATCGCGGAAGTGTTCTTTTTCGTCGAGTTCAATCCATTATCGGGCTGGACCGGCGGCGAGAACGGGCTACCCGGCGTGCCAACCCCGAGCTTCAATCTCGGCTTCACCACGGTGCATTTCACCACCGGCTGGTCGCTCTACCAGTTTCTCGCGTTGTGCTACTTCGTCGGCGTCGTGATCGCGTTGCGCATCGTGCGCTCGCCGGTGGGCGCAATCTTCAGCGCGATCCGCGACAATCCGCTGCGTGCGACCGCCGTCGGCCACAATATCCACGGCTACAAGCTCACGGCCTTCGTCATCGCGGCTGCCTATGCCGGGTTTGCTGGCGGCCTGCTCGGCGTGTTGCAGGCGTTCATGCCGCCCGATGCCTTCACCTTCGACACTTCGGGACAGCTTGTGATGCAAACCGCGATCGGGGGCAGGGGGACGCTGTTCGGTCCGCTGGTCGGTGCCGCGGTCTGGCTTTTTCTGCAGGATTTCCTGCAGGCGGCGCTCGGGCTCGGGGCAGCCTGGAAGCTCGTGCTCGGTGTCGTGTTCGTGCTGCTGGTCTGCTTCCTGCGGCGCGGCATCGTCGGTGGTCTTGAAGATCTCTACCGCAAAATCGTCGGCAAGCGGTCAAAGCCTTCCGAGGTAAGCCCGCCGGCCGTTGCGTCCAGCGTCGGCGCGGCCAACAAGCCGATGGCCACGCCGGCATCGACCGCGGCAGCGCCGATATCGGCCCAAGCGCGCGAAAGCGCGGCTCGTACCGGTCCGATCCTGCAGGCAACCGGCCTGACCAAGCGCTATGGCGGCCTGCTTGCCAACAGCGATATCGATTTCACCGTCGTCCATGGCGAGCTGCGCGGCATCATCGGTCCGAACGGCGCCGGCAAGTCGACCTTCTTCAAGATGCTGACGTGCGAAGTCCCGCCGACCTCGGGCACGATCGTATTCGAAGGGCGGGATATCACGGGCACCAGCGTCACCAATGTGTGCCAGCTCGGTTTGACCAAGAGCTATCAGGTCAATCAGCTCTTCACGGGTTTGACGGTTCGCGAGAACATCGTGATCGCGGCGTTGGCCAAATTGCGCGGCAAGTTCCGCCTCGACCTGTTCCGGAGTCTGGACAGTATCCCCGGCCTGAACGCGCAGGTCGCGCGAACGCTCGAACTGGTCAATCTCGCCTCGCGGCCCGACACGCCGGTATCGGAGCTTGCCTATGGCGAGAAGCGCCGCCTGGAGATCGGCCTTGCGCTGGCGACCTCGCCGAGCCTTTTGCTGCTGGATGAGCCGCTGGCCGGCATGAGTCCGCAAGAGCGCGTCGAGACGGTCAAGCTGCTCAAATCGATCAGCCGCGACCGCACCATGATCATCATCGATCATGACATGGATGCGCTGTTCGAACTGGCCGAGCGCGTCACCGTGCTGCAGGAAGGCCGCGTATTGATCGAAGGCACGCCGGACGAGATCAAGAAAAGTGCCGCGGTGCAGGAAGCCTATCTTGGCGGCGTGCATGGAGTGCTCGACGCATGAGCCTGCTCGAGGTCAACGGCCTGAACAGCTATTATGGGGATTCCCATATCCTCTTCGACGTCGCGCTGCGGGTCGAACGCAACGAAGTCGTGGCGTTGCTCGGCCGCAACGGCGCCGGCAAGAGCACGACGCTGAAAAGCCTGATGGGCGTGGTGACGCCGCGCACCGGTTCGGTGATGTTCGACGGTGTCGAGATCGCGGGACGAAAGAGCCACGCCATTGCGCTCGCCGGCATGCAGCTCGTGCACGAGGATCGCAGGATTTTCGGCAGCCTCAATGTCGAGGAAAATCTTGTTCTGGCCGGATTGACGGCCTCGAAACGCTGGCCGCTCAGCCGTATCTATGAGATGTTCCCGCGGCTGAAGGAGCGGCGGACCAATCGCGGTACCGACCTGTCCGGCGGCGAGCAACAGATGCTGGCGATTGCGCGCGCGCTGGTGCGCGACCCCAAGATCGTCCTGCTCGACGAACCGTTCGAGGGCTTGGCGCCGATCATCGTGCGCGACCTGATGAAGGCCTGCAGCGACCTGGCGGCGGCCGGCCAGACCATCGTGCTGGTCGAACAGAATCTTGCGGCGACGCTGGCCTTGGCTCAGCGCATCTACATCGTCAATAACGGGCACATCGTTCACGAAGGCCCGGCCCGGGAGATCAAGGCCCAGCCTGAAGTCCTGCAACGATATCTTGGTGTTTGACGGAGTAAAAACACGACAGGAGGTTCTTGCATGAGCGAGAGCATTTCTGCGCCTTTTATTCGGTATCCGATCGGAACCTCCTTGCTGATGGCAGGCATCCTGTTCGTCGGTCTGGTGTCCTATCCGTTGCTCCCTGTCGCGCCGTTACCCCAAGTCGATTTCCCGACCATCCAGGTTGCCGCCAGCCTGCCGGGCGGCAGCCCCGAAACCATGGCGTCCTCGGTAGCGCAGCCGCTGGAACGGCAGTTGGCGCAAATCCCCGGCATTGCCCAGATGACCTCCACGAGTTCGCTCGGCTCGACGGCGATCACGGTCCAGTTCGATCTCAACCGCAGCATCGATGGGGCGGCCAACGATATCCAGGCGGCGATCAATGCGGCCAGTGGCCAGTTGCCGAAGAACCTGCCGACGCCGCCGACCTACCGCAAGGTCAACCCGGCGGATTCTCCGATCCTGCTGTTGTCGGCAACTTCGGATACGCTCCCCCTGACCACGGTCAGCGACGCGGTCGACGCGCAGCTTGCGCAGCAGATCAGCCAGATTTCAGGGGTGGCGCAGGTCTTTATCGGTGGCCAGCAGAAACCGGCGATCCGGATTCAGGTCGACCCGGCCAAACTGGTGGCCAAAGGCCTGTCGCTGGAGGACATCCGCAACCAGATCGCGATCACCACGACGGACAGTCCAAAGGGCAATATCGACGGCGACAAACGGGCCTACACGATCTACGCCAATGACCAGTTGACCGACCCCGACGCCTGGAACGACGTCATCATCGCCTATCGCAATGGCGGGCCGCTGCGCATCCGCGACATCGGCAAGGCGGTGTCGGGTCCCGAAGATACCAAGCAGGCGGCCTGGGCCGACGGCAAGCGCGGCGTGTTCCTGGTCATCTTCAAGCAGCCGGGCGCCAACGTCATCGACACCGTCGACAAAATCAAGGCGCAATTGCCAAGGTTGATCGCGGCAATTCCACCCGCCATCAAGATCAAGATCATCAGTGATCGCACATTGACCATCCGCGCCGCGGTCGAAGACGTTCAATTCACACTGTTGGTGACCATTATTCTGGTGGTGATGGTGATCTTCATCTTCCTGCGCAGCGCCTGGGCGACCATCATCCCGAGCGTCACGGTGCCGCTGGCGCTGCTCGGCGCCTGCGCGTTGATGTGGATATTCGGTTATACGCTCGACAATCTGTCGCTGATGGCGCTGACGATATCGGTCGGATTCGTGGTCGACGACGCCATCGTGATGCTGGAGAACATCACGCGCTATATCGAGCAGGGCGAGACGCCGCTCGCCGCTTCGTTCAAGGGGGCCGCCGAAATCGGATTCACCATCATATCGATCAGCGTTTCGCTGGTTGCGGTGCTGATTCCACTGTTGCTGATGGGCGGCATCATCGGCCGGTTGTTCAGAGAATTCGCGGTGACGCTGGCGATGGCGATTTTCGTGTCGCTGGTCGTGTCGCTGACGCTGACCCCGATGATGGCGTCGCGTTTCCTGCGCGCACATAAGGAAGTCAGGCATGGCCGCGTCTATCAATGGAGCGAGCGTGGCTTTCAGGCGATGCTGCACGCTTACGAGCGCGGGCTCGATGCCGTGTTGCGATACCGGCTGATCACGCTCTGCGTGTTTTTTGCGACCGTGGGATTGTCCGTCTACCTCTTCATCATCATTCCCAAGGGGTTCTTCCCGCAGCAGGATAACGGCTTTCTGACCGCGACCTCCGAAGCCGGCCAGGATATTTCCTTTGCCGACATGAAGCGGCATCAGGAAGAACTCGGCTCGATCGTGCAGCACGATCCCGCCGTCGACAGCATCGCGATGTTCATCGGCGGCGGCGGCAGCGCCCTCAACACCGGTCGTCTCTATATTACGCTGAAACCACGCGACGAGCGCGACGCGGACGCCCAACATATCATCGCAAGGCTGCGGCCGCAGGCCGAAAAGGTTCAGGGGGCGAGGCTGTTCATGCAGGCGTCGCAGGACGTCCGGCTTGGCGGCCGCGCCACCCGTACCCAGTTCGAATACACGCTGCAGGACGCCAATCTGAACGAGTTGAACGAGTGGGCGCCGAAGATCCTGGCCAAGATGCAGACGCTGCCAGAACTGCGCGACGTTGCGACCGATCAGCAGACCCAGGGCACCACGCTGACGATGAAAATCAATCGCGACACTGCCGCGCGCTACGGCATCCAGCCGCAATTGATCGACGACACGCTGTATGATGCGTTCGGCCAGCGCCAGGTCACGCAATATTTCACCCAGCTCAACAGCTATCACGTGATCCTGGAAATCCTGCCCGCATTGCAGGGCGACCTCGACACTCTCAACAAGCTCTATATCAAGTCTCCGGTCACGGGCGGGCAGGTGCCGCTGTCGGTATTCGCGACCTGGACCAGCACGCCGGTCCGGCCACTCTCGATCAGCCACCAGGGTCAGTTCCCGGCCATCACCATCAGCTTCAACCTCGGCCAGGGCGTGGCGCTGGGACAGGCGACCAATGCCGTTCAGCGAACGATGGTCGACCTCGGCGCGCCGGCCACGCTGAGTTCGAGCTTCCAGGGCACCGCGCAGGCGTTCCAGCAATCGCTCGGCACCGTGCCGCTATTGATCATGGCGGCGCTGGTGGTGGTCTACCTGATCCTCGGCATCCTCTACGAGAGCTATATCCACCCGCTGACGATCCTGTCGACGCTGCCGTCGGCCGGCGTCGGCGCGCTGGCACTTTTGATGTTGTCCGGATTCGATTTCAGCCTGATCGCGCTGATCGGCATCATCCTGCTGATCGGCATCGTCAAGAAGAACGGCATCATGATGGTCGACTTCGCGATCTCGGCGGAGCGCGACGAGCACCTGTCACCTGAGCAATCGATCCGCAAGGCGGCGCTGCTGCGTTTCCGGCCGATCATGATGACGACCATGGCGGCGATGCTGGGCGGCGTGCCGCTGATGCTCGGCACCGGCACCGGTTCGGAAATCCGCCAGCCGCTCGGTTATGCGATGGTCGGCGGCTTGCTCGTCAGCCAGGCGCTCACGCTGTTCACGACGCCGGTGGTCTATCTCTATCTCGACAATCTCTCGAACACCCTGTCGCGCTGGAGCCGGGGCGGCGGCAAGCCCGATGCCCCGCCAGCCGAGGATAGAGACTTGCAAAAATATGCGGCGGAATAGGGCGCAAAATATTCTGGCGAAACGGGTGGAACCGGCGTTTGATCCGCGGCGTCATTGTGTAGGGTATGGCCGGAACCGGGAACTATTTCGCCTCAGGACCATCCAATGGCCTGATAATTGATGTCGCGCCTGGCATGAGCCCGGCCATGGAGAAGGACCCCCGATGAGCCCGAATTTGCGTGCGCTGGATCGCGCGACAACGCCGAAAGCCGAAGCCCAGAAACCGACTCGGAGCGAGGTTGAAGCTGCGGTCAGGACGATCATCCGCTGGACCGGCGAAGACCCCGATCGTGACGGCCTGATCGAGACGCCGGCGCGCGTGACCCGCTCGTTCGAGGAGTTTTTCTCCGGCTACAGCCGGGATCCGGTCGAGATCCTGGAGAAGACCTTCGAGGAGATCGAAGGCTACGACGAAATGATCGTGCTGCGCGATATCGGCTTCGAGAGCCACTGCGAGCATCACATGGCGCCGATCGTGGGGCGCGCCTGGGTCGCCTATATCCCGAACGGCCGGGTCGTCGGCATTTCCAAGCTGGCCCGCCTGGTGGACGTCTATGCCAGGCGCCTGCAGATCCAGGAGAAGATGACGGCGCAAATCGCCAACACCATTAACGACGTGCTTAAGCCACAGGGCGTCGGCGTCATCATCAAGGCGACGCATCACTGCATGACCACCCGCGGCGTGCACAAGCCCGGCACCGATCTCGTCACCAGCCGCATGCTGGGTTGTTTCCGTGACAATGCCTTGACCCGTCAGGAATTCCTCGGCATGGCAAGCTGAACGCGATTGCGGCTCGATTATTCTGCACGATGCAGGAGGAAACATGGCTGAACAGCAGGCGGCGCCCGCAGGGCCAGATCTGTCCCAGGGCGTGAGCGCTGGCGATTTCAAGGGGGAGATGTTGCTGGGCCATGTCGGCGATCAGGACGTCCTGCTGGTGCGATCCGGCTCCGAGATTTTCGCGATCGATGCCCATTGCAGTCATTATCACGGGCCGCTGGCAGATGGGATCGTCGCTGACGGCGGTATTCGTTGTCCCTGGCATCATGCCTGCTTCGATCTGCGGACCGGGGAGGCGACCCGCGCGCCAGCGTTAAGCCCGCTCGCGGTCTGGCAGGTCGAGCACGAGGACGGCCGCATCTTTGTGCGACGTAAGCGCGAGCAGCCGAAAGCGGTCAGCAAGCAAACAACCGGCGCACCCGAGAAAATCGTGATCGTCGGCGGTGGCGCTGCAGGTTTTGCCGCGGCGGAAATGCTGCGGCGGCAGGAATTCCGCGGCAGCATCGTGATGCTGAGCAGCGATGCGGCCGCGCCGGTCGATCGGCCGAACCTGTCGAAGGATTATCTCGCCGGCACCGCCCCGGAGGATTGGATGTCGTTGCGCCCCGACGATTTTTATGCGGAAGCGGGGATCGACATCAGGCTCGATAGCGACGTTACCGCGATCGACGCCAAGGCCCGCCACGTTACCGTCGCTGGCAGCAACATTCCCTACGATCGTCTGCTGCTGGCGACTGGCGCCGAGCCGGTACGGCTGACGATCCCGGGAGCCGAGCAGCCGCATGTCCATACGCTGCGCACGCTCGCCAACAGTCGGGCGATCATCGCCGGCGCCAGGGGCGCGCGCCGCGCGATCGTGATCGGCGCCAGCTTTATCGGGCTGGAGGTTGCTGCGGCCTTGCGCGCGCGAGAGATCGAAGTCCATGTCGTGGCGCCCGAACAGCGGCCGATGGAGCGCTTGCTCGGTCCGGACATGGGCGACTTCATACGCGCATTGCATGAAGAGCACGGCGTTATTTTCCATCTCGGCGATACCGTGACGGCGATCGACGGCAAGCGTGCGACGCTGAAAAGCGGCAGCCTCCTGGAGGCCGATCTGGTTGTCGTTGGCATTGGCGTGCATCCACGCTTGATGCTGGCCGAACAGGCCGGCCTCAAGATCCACCACGGCGTCGCAGTGGACCGCTTCCTCGAAAGCAGCGTTCCCGGAATTTTTGCCGCCGGCGATATTGCACGCTGGCCCGATCCGCATTCGAAGCAGAACATCCGGGTCGAGCATTGGGTGGTGGCGCAGCGCCAGGGCCAGACCGCGGCACGCAACATGTTGGGCGCCCGCGAGGCTTTCGATGCCGTGCCGTTCTTCTGGAGCCAGCATTACGACGTACCGATCAACTATGTCGGTCACGCCGATGCCTGGGACGAGGTCGCCGTCGAGGGCGACATCATGGCGCGAGACTGCCTGCTGCGCTACAAGAGCAAGGGCCGCGTGCTCGCCGTGGCCTCGATCTATCGCGACGTCGCAAATCTGCAGGCTGAACTGGCGATGGAGCAGGGGAGGGAGCCCTGATTCGGATGATCATGTCATGAACGTGCCGGATGGACTTGCTGACGCGCTGCTGACGATGGGCTCGGACGCCCTCATCGGAACCAATCATGACGGCATCGTCAATTTCTGGAACCTCGGTGCAACCAGGATTTTTGGCTTTTCGGCCGACGAAACCATCGGCCAATCGCTCGACCTGATCATTCCGCCAAACCTGAGAGAACGGCATTGGGAGGGATTCCATCGTGTTATGACGACCGGCGAAAGCCACTACGGCCATGGCGATCTCCTGTGGGTGCCGGCGCAGACCAAAAGCGGGCAGCGTATTTCGGTCGAATTCACCATCGCGATGCTGAGAGATCAGGAGCAGCGTCCAGCTGGCGTCGTGGCCATCCTGCGCGATGTCACAAAGCGCTTCGATGAAGTGCGCACGCTGAAACGCCAGCTCGCGGACATGATGCGGAAGGGCTAGAACGCGGCCGCTAAGGCAACCGTTCTGCTGAGGTCACCCCGTTGACCTGCGAAATGCCCAACAGGCCGGTCAACCTTCCTGCCGGCTGGATCAGATCGTTCAGGGTGTAGCCGTCAAGCACTTCGAGAAAGGCGTCGCGCGCTGACTTCAAGGCGCGCTTTAACACGCAGCAGGATTGGATGGCGCAGGGCTCACCGACGGGCTCGAAGCACGACACGATTGCCATGTCCGGTTCGGTATAACGCACCACTTCGCCGATCCCGATGGCCCCTATAGGTTTCGCCAGCCGCAATCCGCCGCCACGGCCGCGCACGGTCTCGACAAAGCCGGCGACGCCCAATTGGTGTGCCACCTTCATCAGATGGTTCCTGGAAATTTTATAGCTCTCGGCGATCTCCGCGATCGTCGCCAATTGCTCGTCCCGAAGTGCGAGATACATCAGTACCCGCAACGCGTAGTCCGTGTAGACCGTCAGGCGCACCGGTTCCCTCGCTCACGGTTTATGACCGTCATAAATAAAAGATGTATAATAGATATTGCTTTGTGGCAAGGTTGGAAATATAAGAGGCATATCGAATACATGTTAAAGGAGAGACCGATGAAAACGCATGCTTCAATCAGCGACACCGTAGCGGCCCCTTTCCTGTTGCCGGGAACCCTGGCCTGCCGCGCGATGGGCGTTACCCGGAATACGGAGCTGGTCCGCATGCTGGTCAATTCGTTATTCTGGACTGTGTTCGGCGTCGCGGTTGTGTGGGTCGTGGCAGCATGATTACTTCTGCTGCCAAGCTAGATCATGTCTCCGAGGAAGGCATCCAGCTCCTGGTAGACGGGTTCTACGCCAAGGTGCGCCGCGATCCGGAACTCGCGCCGATCTTTTTGCGCGCGATTCCCGGCGATTGGGGTCCGCATCTGAACAAGATGTATGCGTTCTGGTCGTCGGTGATGCTCCGTACCGGCCGCTACAAGGGTAATCCGGTCGTCAAGCATTTTGCGGTTCCGGGCATCCAGCCGGCATTGTTCGAGCGCTGGCTCGCGCTGTTCAAGGAAACCGCTGACGAACTGTTTGACGGTGCGATCAGCGCCGAGTTTCAGGCGCGGGCGGAGCGGATCGCCGAAAGTCTGAAGCTCGCATTGTTCTATCGGCCGGATCGTCCCTGGCCGCCGGTAACCGTGCAATCCGGCTCGAGCGGGGCGTCCGAGCCCAGCCCGGCCTGAAAGGCGGGGCCAGCCGGAATGGGCAAACGCCCCGGCTGACCCAACGTCATGATCAAGCGCGCCGGGCCGGCTGCTCTGCTTGTATTTTTGCTGAGCGCCAGTCTCGATCGGGTTTGGACATCGTCCGCGGCAACGCCGTCATGGCGCGTCAACAGGGTCGCGGACAGGGGCGGTTGCCCCGCTTCTAGCTATTTTTTAACCAATTGTTATGCCTACCAAATTCGGTAACGCGTCTTTAATTGCGGGACCGTAGGGTCATTCCACGCGGCTCAGGATGGGCCGCGCCTCCGTCCAGGATGGCCGGACGTACGCGCGTTGGAGTTTCCCATGGATATCATGACCACCGTTGGGCTGGTGTCCGGCATCCTTGTCATTGCGACGATGGTGCTGATGGGCGGCGATCTGCACATGTTCGTCTCCGAACATGCCGTGATCATCATCTTCGGCGGTTCGATCGCCGCCACCATGATCCGCTTTCCGCTCAGCGCGCTGCTGCATGGTTTGCCTCTTGGCGCCAAATTCGCCTTCACCATGAGCCGCCTGGCCGCGCACGATCTGGTCGACGAACTGGCCCGCATCGCCGAGATCGCGCGCAAGCAGGGACCGGTCGGTCTCGAAAAGGTCGAAACCAACGAAGCGTTCCTGGCCAAGGGCATCCGCTACGTCGCCGACGGCTACGACCTCGAATTCATCCGCGACAATCTCGAGCGCGATCGCGACAACTTCCTGCTGCATCTGGATGAAGGCAGCAAAATCTACCGCGCGGTCGGCGACTGCGCACCGGCGTTCGGCATGATCGGAACCCTGATCGGCATGGTGCAGATGTTCGCCAACATGACCGATCCTTCGAAGCTCGGCCCGTTCATGGCGACCGCGTTGCTGGCGACGCTGTACGGCGCGCTGGTCGCCAACCTGTTCTGTCTGCCGATCGCCGACAAGCTGCATGGCAAGCTGCTCGACGAGGAGACCAACCGCACGCTGATCATCGACGGCATCCTGATGATCCGCGACTCCAAGAGCCCGGCGCTGGTCAGGGAAATGCTGCTGGCCTATTTGCCGGAAAAGCACCGTCACGAAGAAGCCGAGCCGGTCCCGGCGTAAGGCGGCCGATCCCGGTCCGGAACAACCACCATGGCCAAGAAGAAACGTGGCGACGCGCACGGAGGAGGGCACGGCTGGTTCGTGACCTTTGCCGACCTGATGGGCCTGATGATGAGCTTCTTCGTGATGCTCGTCGCTTTTTCCACCATGGACAACAACAAGCTGAAGATCGTCGCGGGCTCGATGCGAGATGCCTTCGGCGTGCAGACCGACAAGCGCTATTCCGGCATTATCGAATCCGACGGCTTGCCGACGCGGCCGAAGCTGAAGAACACCGCGCATATCTCGCCGGAAGACGCCTCCAATACGCCGACCCCGGATCAGCACGAGGACGCAAAGCTCTCCGGCGCCAAGCTCAAGATGGACCGCGAATTCGCTCTCGCCTCGGCGTCGTTGCGGCAGGCGCTGCAAGACATGCCGGAGCTGACCGAAATTTCGAAACACATCATGTTCGAGGAAACCAAGGAAGGTCTCAACCTGGAGATCGTCGATCAGGATGGCCGCTCGATGTTCGCCGACGGATCGAAAGTGCCGTATGAGCGCACCCGCCGGCTGATCGAGAAACTCGCCGGTCCGCTCAAGGCGACGCCGCTGCGCATCTCGATTGTCGGTCATACCGCGGCGGGCTTCGTGCCGGCGCAAAGCGACTATGGCGCGTTCGATCTGTCCGCCGATCGCGCCAACGCGGTTCGCCAGATCCTGGAGCGGGAAGGGCTCCCGCCGGCCCATATCTTCGCGGTCTCGGGCAAGGCTGATACCCAGCCGCTATTTCCCGACGATCCGTCGCTGTCGGCAAACCGCCGCGTGACCATTACGTTGATGCGGGAAGATCCGGCGCTGCCGCCCGACCTGAAACCGTAATTCATCAAGTTACCATATTACCATGTAGGATAAAACCGCCGGCCTCCCGGCGGGCCGGTTATCGCGATGTCAATCGGTTGACATGGCCGGCAGAAGCATTGATAGCCGAGCCGGATCAAATCAACCGACAGAGCGTTTTCAAGCGAAATGGCTCTCAGCGTCTCATCAGCCGAAACCCCCGAAGGATCGGTCACGACTGGCTTTTGGTCGTTGACGCTGGGGAGCATCGGCGTGGTCTTTGGCGACATCGGCACTTCGCCGCTTTATGCGTTTCGCGAGGCAGTGGCCGCGGCTGCACAGGACCAGCCGGTCAGCCGCAGCCTGGTGCTTGGTGTCCTGTCGCTGATCTTGTGGGCACTTTTTGTCGTCGTCACCGCGAAATACGTGCTGCTGCTGCTGCGCGCCGACAATAACGGCGAGGGTGGCACGCTGTCGCTGATGGCATTGGGCCAACGCGCGTTAGGTCGGCAAAGTTGGCTGCTGCTGGCATTGGGCGTGATCGGCGCATCGATGTTTATCGGCGATTCCATGATCACGCCGGCGATCTCGGTGCTCTCCGCGGTCGAAGGTCTCAAGCTCGCGACGCCGGCGCTGGAACATTACGTCGTGCCGTTGACCGTCTTTATCCTGGTCGTGTTGTTTTCGGTGCAAAGCAGCGGCACCGCGCGCGTGGCTTCCGCATTTGGACCGGTGATGGTGGTCTGGTTCTCCAGCCTCGCGGCGATGGGCCTCGTCAACATCAGCGACGATCCCTCCGTGCTCGCCGCGATCAATCCCTGGTACGGAATCCAGTTCCTGCTGTCTCACGGAACGATCGGAATGGTGACGCTGGGCGCGGTTTTCCTGGCGGTCACCGGCGGCGAGGCGCTCTATGCGGATTTGGGTCATTTCGGGCGCAAGCCGATCCAGGCCGGATGGCTCTATTTCGTGCTGCCTTCGCTGTTGATCAATTATTTTGGCCAGGGCGCGCTGGTGCTGTCCAACCCGGCCGCGATCGAAAATTCGTTCTACCGGCTGGTTCCCGAAGTGTTGCTGCTGCCGCTGGTAGCGCTGGCGACCGCTGCGACCGTAATCGCAAGCCAGGCGGTGATCACCGGTGCCTATTCGCTGACCCGGCAGGCCGTGCAGCTTGGCCTGTTGCCGCGCTACGAGGTTCGCTACACGTCCGAGGCGCATGCCGGGCAGATTTATCTGCCGCGCGTCAACACGCTGCTGCTGACCGGCGTATTGCTGCTGGTGATGCTGTTTCGTACCTCAAGCGGGCTCGCCTCAGCCTACGGCATCGCGGTCTCCACGACCATGGTCGCCGACGGAATCATGGGTTTCGTCGTGATCTGGAAGCTGTGGAACTGGCGCGCGGCGACGGCGGCCGCGCTGATCGTCCCGTTCGTCGTGGTTGACATGACCTTCTTTAGCGCCAATTTGCTGAAGCTGCTCGAGGGTGCATGGGTGCCGTTGTTGTTTGGCACGGCGATGGCGATCACGATCTGGACCTGGCGCAGGGGCGCTGCAATTCTGATCGCCAAGACCCGTCGCACCGAGGTGCCGCTCAGGGATCTGATCAAGAACCTCGAAAAACGACCGCCCCACATCGTCAAGGGCACGGCGGTTTTCCTGACCAGCGATCCCGATTCCGTTCCCACCGCGCTATTGCACAATCTCAAGCACAACAAGGTGCTGCACGAACACAATGTGATCCTGACCATCGAGACCGCGCAGACCCCGCGGGTCGATGTGGCCGGTCGCGTTCGCATGGAAACCATCAGCGACAAGTTCGCTCTTGTACGTCTGCGGTTTGGCTTCATGGAATTGCCGAACGTGCCGAAAGCGCTGGTGATCGCACGCAAGCTCGGCTGGCAGTTCGACATCATGGCGACCTCGTTTTTCGTGTCACGACGCTCGCTGAAGCCGTCGGCGCAGTCAGGCATGCCGCGATGGCAGGATCACCTTTTCATCGCGCTGAGCCGCTCGGCGAACGATGCGACTGACTATTTTCAAATTCCGACCGGCCGCGTGGTCGAGGTCGGGACCCAGGTGACGATTTAAGGGACGATCTAAGTGACGGTCTAAGTGACGTTCTGAGTGGGTGGCAAAGCTATGCATTTTTGCATGACATAGGCCAAAAATCAGTCTAGGCTATGCTCCAAGCGCAGGGCTATAAGCCTGCTCGCTCTGCCATTGTGCAGTGAAGCATTGAGGCGTCCACTTCCATGACCAGCGATGTCGCAGCCTCCGCCGCGGAAACGACGGCGGACAAGGGTCATGGCAGCGCCCATTCGACCGCCGGTTTCAAAGCGCTGATGCTGGGCAGCATCGGCGTCGTCTATGGCGATATCGGCACCAGCCCGCTATACGCGCTGCGTGAGGCCGTGATCGCAGCCAGCGGCCCCTCAGCGGTCGTCAATCCGCAGGCCGTGCTCGGCGTTGTCAGCCTGATCCTGTGGGCGCTGATCGTCGTGGTGACGCTGAAATACGTCCTGATCCTGCTGCGGGCGGACAATCACGGCGAGGGGGGAACGCTGGCGTTGATGGCACTGGCGCAACGCGCCGTCAGCCGAGGGGCCGGTGCAATCGTGCTGCTCGGCATCGTCAGCGGCGCGCTGTTCTATGGCGACGCGGTGATCACGCCCGCGCTGTCGGTGCTGTCGGCAATCGAAGGCATCAAACTCGTCACCGCCGCGTTCGACCCCTATGTTGTGCCGCTGACGGTCGTCATCCTGTTTGTGCTGTTTGCGGTTCAGGCGCGCGGTACGGCGCGCGTCGCGGCCTTCTTCGGGCCGATCATGGCGGCCTGGTTCGCCGTCATTGCGATTGCGGCAATCGGCCCGATCATGCGGCACCCCGAGGTGCTTGTTGCGCTCAATCCGATTCATGCCGTCACCTTCATGCTTCATCACGGCGTCATCGGTTTCGTGACGCTGGGCGCGGTATTTCTCGCCGTCACCGGCGCCGAGGCGCTTTATGCCGATCTCGGCCATTTCGGAAAGCGTCCGATCCAGACCGCCTGGCTGTTCATCGTATTGCCGTCGCTGGCGCTGAATTATCTCGGGCAGGGCGCCTTGTTGATTGCCAATCCGCGCGCCGTCGAGAACCCGTTCTTCCTGATGTTTCCGGACTGGGCGCTGCTGCCGATGGTCTCATTGGCCACCGTGGCTACCGTCATCGCAAGCCAGGCGGTGATCACCGGCGCCTACTCGCTGACCCGCCAGGCCATTCAACTCGGGCTTCTGCCGCGATTTGAAGTCCGTCACACCTCGGAATTGCATTCCGGCCAGATCTATATCCCGCGCATCAACATGCTGCTGCTGGTCGCAGTGACCCTGCTGGTGCTGATGTTCCGTTCGTCGAGCGCGCTGGCGTCGGCCTACGGCATCTCGGTCACGGGCACCATGGTCGTGACGGCGATGATGGGTTTCGTCGTGATCTGGAAAGTGTGGAAATGGTCGCCGGTCGCGGCCGCGGCATTGATCGCGCCTTTCCTGTTCCTCGATCTTACCTTTCTCTCGGCGAATCTCCTGAAAGTCGTCGAGGGCGGCTGGGTGCCGCTGGCGCTGGGTTCGGTCGTGATGCTTCTGATGTACACTTGGCGGCGCGGCAGCCGGCTGTTGTTCGAGAAATCACGCAAGCTCGAGTTTCCGCTGGCCGACCTGGTGGCGATGCTGGAGAAGCGACCGCCGCAGCGGGTACCAGGCACCGCGGTGTTCCTGACCAGCGATCCCGCAAGCGCCCCAACCGCCCTGATGCACAGCCTGAAGCACTACAAGGTGCTGCATGAGAAGAACGTCATTCTGACCATCCAGACCGCGTCGACGCCGCGGATCGACCCTTCCGAGCGGGTGCGGCTGGAGCAGATCAGCGCGACCTTTTCCCGGGTGACATTGCGATTTGGTTTCATGGAATTGCCCAACGTCCCGAAAACGCTGGCGATTGCCCGCAAGCTCGGCTGGCAGTTCGACATCATGTCGACCTCATTTTTCCTGTCACGACGCGCGTTGAAACCGGCCGCGCATTCGGGCATGCCGCGCTGGCAGGACCATCTGTTCATCGCACTCAGCCGCACCGCCAACGATGCCACCGACTATTTCCAGATTCCAACCGGCCGGGTGGTTGAGGTGGGAACGCAGGTCACCGTCTAGACCCTGCAGGGTTTTCCGCAACGCGTTCTAGCCGCTTGATTTTCGTACCGCGAGGGGCGACTTTGCTCCCCGAAATGCGGTCGGTCGGCAGTGCCGGTGTTCCGCGGTACCGAAAATCGTTGGGAGGACAAGCGTGGCGAACCATCAGGTGCACGATTTAACGCCGGCGGAAGTATCGAAGGGCATGGCCGAGGGACGCTATCTCCTGGTCGATGTGCGCGAGCCGAATGAAGTGGCGGCCGAAGCCTATCCGGGCGCTGTCGTCGTTCCGCTCTCGAGCTTCGATCCGAACGACATTCCGGATCCGAAAGGACAGCAGGTGGTGTTCGCTTGTCGGTCCGGCAAGCGCTCGGTAACGGCGTCGCTGGCCGCGCAGGCCGCGGGCTTGCCCTATGACAAGCACCTTGCGGGGGGCATGCTCGGCTGGAAGCAAGCTGGATTGCCGACCAAGGCCGGTGCCTGATCGTTCCATGCGTTCGATGAACAAGGTCTTTGCCGACCTTCCCGTCACTGTTTTCGAGGCGATGTCGCAAGCCGCGCGCGACAACAACGCCATCAATCTCGGCCAGGGTTTTCCTGACGATCCCGGCCCCGAGGACATTCGCCGGGCGGCGGCGGATGCGACGATGGATGGCTACAATCAGTATCCCTCGATGATGGGCATTCCGGAACTGCGTCAGGCGATCGCCGCGCATTATGGACGTTGGCACGGCCTGACGCTCGATCCGATGACCGAGGTGATGGTGACCTCGGGCGGCACCGAGGCCCTGACCAGCGCGATCCTTGCGGTGGTCGAGCCCGGCGACGAGGTGATCGTGTTCCAGCCGGTCTACGATTTCTATCTGCCGATCATTCGCCAGGCCGGCGGCATCCCGCGGCTGTTGCGGCTCGAGCCGCCGCATTGGCGGTTGGCCGAGGAGATGCTTCGAGCCGCCTTCAATCACAAAACGAGAGCGGTGCTGTTCAACAATCCGCTCAACCCTGCCGCGGTGGTTTATCCGCGCGAGGATCTCGAACTGCTGGCGCGGTTCTGTCGGGAGTTCGATACGATCGCGATCTGCGACGAGGTCTGGGAGCACGTGATCTTCGACGGCCGCGAGCACATTCCGCTGATCACGATTCCCGGGATGCGCGACCGCACCATCAAGGTCGGCTCCGCCGGCAAGATTTTCTCGCTAACAGGCTGGAAGATCGGCTTTGTCTGCGCCGCGCCGCCCTTGTTGCGGGTCGCCGCGAAAGTGCATCAGTTCCTGACGTTCACGACCGCCCCCAATCTGCAGGCAGCGGTGGCCTATGGTCTCGGCAAGCCCGCGGAATATTTCCACGACATGCGCAAGGAATTGGCGCGCAGCCGCGATCGCCTGACCAAAGGGCTGGAAAGCCTTGGCTTCCCGGTGCTGCGCTCGCAAGGCACCTATTTCCTTACCGTCGATCTGTCGCCGCTCGGTCTCAATGAAACCGACGAGACGTTCTGCAAACGGATCGTGACCGACTACAAAGTGGCGGCGATTCCGGTGTCGGCTTTCTACGAACAGGATGCCGTCACCTCGGTGGTTCGGTTCTGTTTTGCCAAAAAGGACGCCACGCTCGATACCGCGCTGGAGCGGTTATCGGATGCGGTGCACCGTCGCTGAGAGGGTGACGACAATGCGACGCGGCCGCACCCAGTTTGGACTTGTTGCAGCGATCGTTTGGGCTTTCCTGGCCGCAGCATGGCCGGCGAACGCGCAGCAACGCACCGTCAATTTCTACAACTGGTCGAACTATATCGCGCCGGGGGTGCTGGAAGACTTTACCAAGGAGACCGGCATCAAGGTGGTCTACGATACTTTCGACGCCAACGAGACGCTGGAGACACGGCTATTGGCCGGCAAATCCGGCTACGACGTCGTGGTCCCCACCGCCTATTTCCTGCAGCGCCAGATCACAGCGCATGTGTTCCAGAAACTCGACAAGTCGAAACTCCCAAACCTCGCCAATGCCTGGCCAGTCGTAACCGGGCGGCTTGCAACCTACGACCCCGGCAATGTCTATGCCGCCAACTACATGTGGGGTACCACGGGTATCGGCTACAACGTCAAGGCCGTACAAAAAATTCTGGGACCCGACGCGAAGATCGACAGCTGGGACATCATCTTCAAGCCGGAGAGCCTTGCGAAATTCAGGGACTGCGGCGTCCACATGCTGGATTCCGCCGACGATATCTTTCCGGCGGCGCTCAGCTATCTAGGGCTCGATCCCAATTCGACCGCCCAGGCCGATCTGGAGAAAGCCGTCGATCTCGTCGTCAAGATCAGGCCTTATGTTCGCAAGTTTCACTCGTCGGAATATCTCAGTGCGCTCGCCACCGGCGAGATTTGCATGGTCGTGGGCTGGTCAGGCGACATCATGCAGGCGCGCAGCCGCGCCGCCGAAGCCAAGACCGGCGTCGAGATCGGGTACGCGATTCCCAAAGAGGGTGCGCAGATGTTTTTCGACAATCTGGCAATTCCGGCCGACGCCAGCCATCTCGAAGAGGCGTATGAGCTGATCAATTATCTCTATCGGCCCGAGATTGCGGCCAGGAATTCGGATTTTCTGTCCTATGCCAACGGCAATCTGGCGAGCCAGAAATTAATCGATCCGAAAATTCTCAACGACAAGAACATCTATCCGAACGAAGCGACGATGAAGAAGCTGTTCGTGGTCACGGCCCGCGATCCGGCTACCCAGCGCATCATCAACCGGCTGTGGACGCGGG
Organism: uncultured Alphaproteobacteria bacterium; assembly: GCA_963806075.1. Lineage (GTDB taxonomy): Bacteria > Pseudomonadota > Alphaproteobacteria > Rhizobiales > Xanthobacteraceae > Bradyrhizobium. Next base: position 89,498 of record CAWDWT010000017.1, on the reverse strand, counting down.
TGAAGACGGGGCGCTAGGGAGAGCCAATGCTCGTAGATCGGGAGAAATGCTGGGAAGGCGGAGGGCAGTCCTTGCGAGCCGCAAAGCAAGCGTTCCCCATGCTTGGTATGTAGAGGAGAGAAGTGCCTTGGAGATCAAGAGGCGAGCAATGCTGCTTTGGATCTTCACAATGGGCGCGATTGTGTTGACGCCAATATCTGCCAGCGCTCAGGTATTATCTTGGCAAGGGTGGGATCGGTCGAATTGGGGATGACCGTTCAGCAAGCCGAGAGCGCACTAAACGCGAAACTAGGACCTGTAGACGCGCCTTTCTCAAAGAACTGCTACGTAACGGGGCGGACCGACGGGAAGGAAGAGGCGCTATCCTATGTCGTCATCGATGGAAAGATTACCGTCATGGCGGTATTTCTTCCGAATGAGCGGAAGCCCGATCCAAACATTGTCGATGGGCGCGGAATAGGAGTTGGCTCGACAGAGGCTGATATCCGTCGTGTATACGGGAAGGTTCGAAAGGAGTTGGCGCCTGATTTCCGCGCAAGCAAAGAAGAAATAGCGGAAGCAGCGAAAGCGCGCGCCAAAAAGGGCATTACCGAGCCGGAGCCCCCGCCAGAGTACCGGATAGTGGTGGGGAACCCCGACCACAAGCGGGTGATCATATTCACGACCCGGAATCAAAAGGTGTTGTATTTCGAAATCGGACTGAAGCCCGAAATCATGTCGTCTGAGCATTGCATTTGAGGTGCCTCCAATTGGCGAGGCTTCCCTCGATTTCACGTCGTTCAATCCGGACTACATTCACTGCGCGAAATTTCCTGAAAATCTGCTCAAAACCGTAGCCGAGATTTCGGCTATGGTGATTGCATGAAGCGATTCATCATCTTCAACGCACTTGGTGCCCTGATGGGCGTCGCGCTTTGCGAACGGCTTTTCATGTCGCTGCGTCCACCGCGTATGAGGGGATGGCCCCTCCTAGAAATCAGGAGACGCACATGAACAACGACACTCGCGAGCTGAGCATCGACGAGCTGGACACCGTGGCCGGCGGCAACTTAGCAGAGTTCCTCGGAGGCCTAACGAACGTGATCATAGAAGGCGCGTTAGGGACCGCATGTGGTGTGTTGCAAGGCGCTGTAACAATCGCAAAAGCAGTTTCCTGAGTTGCTGACCTACTGGAGCTTTCGCATATGGTGCCAGCAGCTTGACACCTTGCCGAGACTCCTCCCAAGCAGGTTGCCGCCATATGGATCCCCTCCGTCTGGCGGTTACTTGGCGACGAGGATGGGTCTCTTCATGGCAACTTAGCGGACTTCGATGTCCGTTGCTGGCAGCAAAGCCGAGATCACTGCCGAATGATTAGTGAAGGAGCGCCATTTCGGGCGATGCTGCTTCCAGAGCTGCCCCAGAAACACGGAAAGTCCTCATCCCGACGAGCGCGTCTTTTTGCGCGTCGAAGGATGACTTGTGGCCGTCTCTATCGCCAGCGGCGATGCAGCCACAGCCACTGATCCGGATATTCGCGGATCCAGCCCTCGACCACTGAAGTAATCGCCTGCATCGTGCCCTGAATATCGATTTCTCCCGCGGCGTCCCGTACCGGCTGCACTTCTTCGGATAGCTCGGCGCGGAAACGATTGCCCGGCAGGCGGATGATCCGCACGCCATGGATCGGGCATTCGACATGCCGCCGCAGCCGCGCCAGCGTCGGATTGGCCCTGGTCTTGCGTCCAAAGAACGTCACCTCGACGCCGCCAGTCCAATACTGGTCGACCAGCATGCCGACATGCTTGCCCTGTTCCAGCGCCTCGGCGAGCCGGAAAGGCGCGTCGCGGCCGGCCGGAATAAGCTCGCCCATGTTGACCCGGCGCATTTCGTTGATGATGCGATCGGCGGCGGCGCTGTTGGGCCGGCGATACAGCACGGCGGAATCCACCCCATGCGCCGGCCCGGCGAGCGCCGGAAACTCCCAATTGCCGAGATGGCTGGCGAAGATCAGCGCGGGCTTGTCGTCGTTTTTCAGCCGCGCGAACAATTCATGGGTGCGCGACGAGATCTCGATGCGGCTGTTCTCGGGATGCGCCGGATCGTAATCCCAGATGTGATCGATGTGAGCAAATTCGGCGCCGACGCGGCCGAGATTGTCCCAGACGCCGGCCAGGATGGCCTCGATCTCCTGGGGCGGCTTTTCGGGGAAGGCGGCGGTCAAATTAGCGCGGCCGATCCGTTGCTCAGGCAACGCAGGCCCGATCAGACGGGCGATGCGGCCGAACAGGTTCGCCGTCTTGATGGGATCGAAATAACGCGTCGCGCGCAAGAGCGCGATGGTCAAGGCACCAACGGCGGTCTCGCCAAGCCATTTGCCTGCGTTGCGGACGCGCGCTCGGGTGCGGAGGAGCAGGGGATGCATCAAAAACAGCCAACAATGATCTTGCCGCCGGTCAGAGCGGCTCGCGCGTCAGGATCAGCGATGCGTTCTGGCCGCCGAAACCGAACGAATTCGACATCACCGCGGTGACTCGGGCGTCGCGCGCTTTGTTGGGGACGACGTCGAAGGGAATCGCCGGATCGGGAACGTCGTAATTGATAGTCGGTGGAATCCGCTGATGCTCGAGCGTCAGCAACGAGAACACCGCCTCGACCGCGCCCGCAGCCGACAGAGTGTGGCCGACCATCGACTTGTTGGAGGAGACCGGAACGCGGCTGGTTTGTTCGCCGAATACCGACGAGATGCCGAGATATTCCATCTTGTCGTTTTCCGGTGTGCCGGTGCCGTGCGCGTTGATGTAGTCGATCCGTTCGGGGCCGATGCCGGCGTCGGACAGCGCATTGCGCACGCACCCGATGATGGGCTTGCCATCGGGGCTCGATCGGGTGCGATGAAAGGAGTCCGCGAGTTCGCCGCAGCCGGCGAGTACGCCGAGGATTCCGGCGCCGCGGGCGGCGGCGCTCGCATAGCTTTCGAGTACCAGCGCGCCCGCGCCCTCGGCCATGACAAAACCGTCGCGGTTCTTGGAAAACGGCCGTGCCGCCGATTGCGGCGCATCGTTGCGCATCGACAGCGCCGACAGCAGCGAGAACCGGATCAGGTTTTCCAGATTGACCGAGCCGTCGGTCGCGACGCACAGCGCTGCGTCGGTTTCGCCGCGACGGATGGCTTCGACCCCGAGCTGGATCGCGCTGGCGCCGGAAGCGCACGCCGTCGACAGCGAAATCGGCGAACCCTTGGTGCCGAAATTCTCGGCGAGATGATCCGATACCGAACCGAACAGAAAACGCCGGTGGAAGCGGGTATATTTTCCGCCGCCGCTGACACGCAGCAGATCGTCATAGGTGTAGTCGGGCGTGCCGGTGTCGCGGCCAAGCTCCAGCCTGTTCGGCCATTCGATTTCGACCGGCGCCACCGCCAGAAACAACGGCCCCGGAAAGTCGCCCTTGGCGCCGATCGCGGCCTGCGCCACGGCTTCCTCGGCGGCGGTCTCCGCCAGCTTTTGTGACAGATCGGGAGAGGAAAACGGCTCGACCTTCAGAAAATCGACCGTTCCGGCAATCGATGTTTTCAGCCCGTTGGTCGGAAAGCGCGTAATTGTCCGGATACCGGACTCGCCTGCGGTCAGTTTCGCCCAATTGTCGGCTTTACCGGCGCCGAGCGAGGTGACCACGCCCATGCCTGTGACGACGACGATCGGCCTGCCGAACTTATCGTGGGTTGCTGCCATGTGTCCCCCGCCGGTTTCGTGCCGCGCTCACTTGATCGCCTCGACCAGGGCCATGCCTTCGCTGCGCCAGTGGCCGGCTCCGGCCACCACAATCTGGCTCGGTGCTTTCGACATTTCAACCTCCAGTGCGGTCGGATCGTTGGGGGGAAACAACGCTCCGCGCGAGATCGAAAGCGCCGCAAGCGCCAGCCCCAGAATGAATTGCGCTTCCATGTTATGGCCGAACGTGGTGCCGCTGGCCCTGATCGCAAAATCCGGGTGTTGGCGCAGAAACGCCAGTTCCTCCGACGTGACAGGCTCCACGCCGGTCGCGCCGGTGATGATGGCGCCGTTGTCGTCGAGCTTGCCGAGTTTCGACCACAGCGCCTGCAACGACGCCGTGACCTCGCCCGGCGTTTTGCGGCGAGCCTGGTCTGCCACCACATTGGTCAATCGCGCAAATGGCCTGGCGCCGCGTGCCTGCGCATGCGCCTTGGATTCAATGACCAGAAAGGCGCCGACCGAACCCAGCGCAAAACCCGGTTTGCTGTTGCGCGCCCAGACGGGTGCGAAGCGGTCCCTGAGGTTGAAATCGTCGAACTGGTAGAGCATCAGCATTTCTTTGCGCTCGGAGTTATGCGAGCCGCCGATCAATGCGATGTCGCTCTGGCCGGCGGCGATACGCGCAAGCGCGATCCTGGCCGCGTCGACGCCTGCGCCTTCCTCGCCCATGAAGGTGCGGGACGAACCGGTCACTCCATGAACGATGGCGATATTGCCGGCCAGCAGGTTCGAGAGCTGGGCGAGAAACAGTGTCGGCCGCAAATCGCTCATCAAACGTTCGTTCAGGAAGCCGGGCGCGAAATTGCTCTTGGCCGCGGCCTGCATGATGGCGGTGTCCACCGCCAGATCGCGCTCGCCGCCGCCGGCGGCGACGATCATGTCCATCCGCGCCAGGATTTCGTTGTTGCCCTTGATCCCGGCCGAATCCAGCGCCAGCCCCGCGGTATAGGTACCGATGCGCTGCCAGGCTTCCATCTGGCGCTGGTCGCCCTTTTTCGGAATCTGAGTGTCGAAATTGACCGGCGCCCAGGGATGCACGATGTAGGGCGCGAAAGTCTTCTCGTTGACATTGATGCGCCGTTGGCTGAGCGCGTCCCAGGTCGTGTCCAATCCCTCGCCGAGCGAGGTTGCGAGACCGATGCCCGTGATCCAGACTTCCGTCGATCCTGCGATGGTTGGAAGATTTCGTTTCAGTCATGGCTCGCGGCCTGCGGAAAGCCGATACGCGTGGCCATCGCCTCCATGTGCCCGCGCAGCTCAGGATTTGGGAACGGTATGACGCCGAAGGTGATCGTGGCGTTGCTCCTCAATTCACCGTTGACCCGGATCTTGGCTTCGGTGACCGCATAGCCCGAACCCTCGTGTACGACGCGAACATTGATCGTCAGCAAATCGCCGGGGGTGACGAAACTGCGCATTTTGGCTTCCTTGACCGAGGCCAGGAACGGCATGCGTTCGAATTTCGTCAGCGCGATCAGCAACCAGCCGGAGCTCTGTGCCATCGCTTCGATCAGGAGCACACCGGGCATCAGCGGATAGCCGGGAAAATGTCCCTCGAAAATGGTGTTCTGCTTGGGAACCTGGGCTTCGACCGTGATCGTGCGTTCGCCGAGATCGAGCTCGACGATGCGGTCAACTAGCTGGAAATATTCAAGATGCATGACGCGCGATTAGGCGCCCGCGGTTTTGGCGGCAACCAGTTCGTCGATGCGCGCGCAGAGGTTTTTCAGAACGAAATATTGTTCGGTGGTGGCTTTGCCGTCGTTGACTTCCTGCGTCCATTTTTCCAGTGGCAGCTTGATTCCGAACGCCTTGTCGATGGCAAACGCGATGTCGAGAAAATCGAGGCTGTCGATGCCCAGATCATCGATAGCGTGGCTCTCCGGCGTGATCGTGTCGCGCGGTATGTCGCAGGTTTCAGCGATAATCGTGGCGACCTGATCGAATGTGGATGACATTACTAAGCCTTTGATAGATTGATGGTAATTTTTACAATGGCACAGCGGCCGGGCGCTGGCCCCCGTATTGCCCGATCCGTCCCCCGGAGTTGACTGCCCGTATATCGGAGGCCCGCCCCGAGTTCAATGGAGGCGGCCATACTGTGGTGGTTGCACGGGGCGGTTCGGGGCCGAGAACTGGAAGGTCTGGCCTGAAAGCCGCTAACCGGCGGGCGTTGCGATATGAACGCAGTCGCGCCGTCCCATCAGTACGCAATCCTGAGTCCTGCGCAGATCCGCGATGCTCATGGCAAGCCATATTCCGATCGCGGTCAGCGCCACGGTGAACGCAAAGGCCGCGATGTTTGCCAGCATGCGATGGCGGAAATCGTCCGGCTCATCTCGTGGCCGCTCATAGCGCGACAGATCGTTGGGTTCGCGCGAGGAATTGTCTTGGTGGGGCTGCGCGTTCAGGTCCCTCCGCCAACCCGGCGCGAGCTCCGGGTTACGCGGTCGAAACTGGAGCACCTGATGCTCCTCGTCCGATGCAATGGGCCGCTGAATCTTCACTGCCGTCAATTCCGTGACATTCCTAACTTAGTTAGCACGGCCGCACGGTGTCGCCCAGAAAATGTTGATACGCACGCAAGCGAGATCTAGCTCGGGATGGTTTGGTGGAACATGCCGTAGTCGACCCTGAGCCGACCATCCTCCGTGGTGCCGAGAATCTCGGCGTAGCGGTGGCCAAAGCGAATCTCCGGATGATTATAGGATTTCCGGGCGTGGACGGTTTGCGCTGCAACAACATCGTACCCGGACACCACCACCACGAGCGAAACGTTCGCCGCCGCCAGGCTGTCGGTATCGAGGCCGTAGAGCGGGCTTTCTTCATCGAGAACGTGGAACAGCGTCCAGCTCAGCGCCAGCGCTGGACTGTCGTTCCGTATCAGGGCCAATTCGTAAAAGCGCCGGAACGATTGACCTTCCATGCTCACCATGTCCTTGAACACCCAAACCCTGGCGGTGGCATTGCTGATGATGTTGTGTCGCTCGTTGGCAAGACGGAGCATCAGGGTGAGCTTGCCCTCATGGCTCGAAATGACCGGGTTATCGGCGAACATTAGCCGCGCGTGCGGCCGCGAGAAACGGGCAAAGATCAGTCCCGTCATCAACGACATCGAGAAGATGCCCGTGAAAAGCTCGACCGCGGCGATGAAGTGGCCGTAGTGGGTCTGCGGATGCATGTCACCATAGCCGGCCGTCGAAAGCGTCTCGATGCTGAAATAGAGGTAGTCGATATAGGCGCCGCCGGGCACGCTGGAGATCGGCTGATCTCCGATCCAGTAGAGCGCGGCGAAGGCCGCGTTGAAGACGACGAACACCAAGGCCGCGCCGCCGATGAAGCCAGGCCACGAGGCCGTCATGCAGCGATGACTGATGTCGGTCCAGAAGCTTAAGTACAGACCCTCCGTGATGATTTCACGGCTGCCAAGTCGGATCACACGCGGCTTTGAGGTTGGCTCGCCGTGGCTTTTGAATATCTTAGGAATCTTGAGGCGCTCCCGGGCGGAATTGCGTTTGATCGCTTGCGCCATCATGACATAATCGCGTGGTTTTTAGCGAGATTTTTGCTTGTCATAATTAAGGGGCTCAAGTCATGGCGAACACGCGCGAACCGATCCTCCGGCCCGTTGCCATTCTCTCGCTGCGTCCAACCCAGATGACGGTCGGCATGCGGGAGGTCAAGGAAAAGCGCAAACGCTGGCGTGAACACAAATCGAAGAAGAAGCAAGGCGAGCTGCTCGGCAAGCACATGATCCCGGTGGTGCTCGGCCCGGACAAGAACCATTATGTGGTCGATCACCACCATCTGGCGCGCGCGCTTCACGACGAGGGCGTCGAGGATGTCCTGGTCACTGTGATCGGCGATCTTACGATGGTCGAACCCGATGCGTTCTGGGGCGTGATGGATAACAAGCGCTGGGTCTATCCCTATGATGCCAAGGGTGAGCGCCGGTACTTCGACGAACTTCCGAAATCGGTCACCGAACTCAAGGATGATCCCTTTCGCAGCCTTGCCGGCGAACTGCGCCGCATGGGCGGCTTCGCCAAGGACACCACGCCGTTCAGCGAATTCCTGTGGGCGGATTTCCTGCGCCGGAGAATGTCCCGCAAGGGCGTCGATGAAAATTTTGACAAGGCGCTCGAGAAGGCGCTCGCTTTGGGTAGAAGCAAGGACGCGATCTATCTTCCAGGCTGGTGCGGGCCGGCATCGGACGATTAGGCCGAAGGCAAGCGGCGCGAGGCTCGGTCTATTTCGGCAGCCGACCCAGCATATAGAATTCGTCGTTGGGGCGCATCGCAGTGACGTTCGCCATTCGGTTCGACAGCGCAAAGAAGGCCGCGATCGCGGCGATGTCCCAGATCTCGTCGTTCGAGAAACCGTGACCGGCAAGCTCGACAAAATCCTGTTCGGAAATCCTGCCGGCCTCGAGGCTCACTTTCATGGCGAAGTCGAGCATCGCGCGCTGGCGCGGCGTGATGTCAGCCTTGCGATAGTTGACGGCGATCTGATCGGCGATCAACGGGTTCTTGGCCCGTATCCGCAGGATCGCACCGTGCGCGATCACGCAATACTGACACTGATTGGCGCTGGAGGTGGCCACGACGATCATTTCGCGTTCGGCCTTGGTCAGGCCGCCGTCCTTGTCCATCAGCGCGTCGTGATAGGCAAAGAATGCGCGAAATTCATCCGGTCGATAAGCGAGCGTCAGGAACACATTGGGGATGAAACCGGACTTCTCCTGCACGGCCAGAAGCCTGCTGCGAATATCCTCGGGGAGTTGATCGATCGCGGGTTCGGGAAAGCGCTGGGCAGTCTGGGTCATGGAAGGATTCCGGCTCGCACCGCTTGATATGGATGCCGGCAATCATAGTCGAGGGGGTAGCTCTCGCCAAGTATCCGGGCGCAGTGTCAGGTACGGAAGCGGCCGCTCAGCGCAGCGGCTTTTTCAATAGCGAGAAGCGATCAGGATCGAGGCCCATCGATGGCTGCAGCATGGGGGCTTCCACGCGCGTGGCCGGCCGCTCATTGAGGCCAGGATCGTTGGGAACATCGCGCTGCGATGTCGCGCCGCGCCAGCGTTCGAGTACCGCGCCGACGAAGTGCATATCGTGGCCGGCGGCGACTGAGGGCACGGTCGAGATGGTGGCCTCGCTGCGTGGCAGCTGGTGCGCCGGAACTTCCTTGAAGCGCAACCGGGTCGGCAACGCGACGCCTTCACCGAAGGCCAGCACCTCGCGGGTGCCGAGCGAGGGCACGAACGACAAGAGGTTCGCAGCCGCGTCCGAAACCGCCGAGCGCAGCAGCGCCTGGTCGCGCTCGTTGGCAAGCCGCATCGCGAACAGCGTGTTGCACTGGGAAATGATGGTGGCGTCGAGTTCGGCCGGGCGCTGGGTGACCAAGGCGAGATAGACGCCGTATTTGCGGCCTTCCTTGGCGATACGGGAAACCGCCTTGCGGGTCGGTCCGAAGCCGGTATTACGGTCGGCGGCGGCGTAGCGATGCGCCTCCTCGCAAACGAACAATAGCGGCGAAACACCGTCGCTCCACAGTCCGAAATCGAACGCCATGCGACACAGCACAGAGACCACGGAGTCAACGACCTCGGCGGGGAAGCCGGCAAGCTGCATGACGGTCATCGGTCTGCCATTGGCGGGCAGGCGGAACAGATGGCTGATGACTTCGGCCATGGTGTCGCCGCCGACATTGGCGTTGTCGAACATGAAAGTGTAGCGCGGATCGTTGCGCACGATTTCAATGCGCGAGATCAGCTTGTGATAGATGATGCGCGAGGAGCGATTCTCGAGCTTGCCCATGCGTTCGTCGATCAGCGAGATCAGGTCGACCAGGCGGTAGGGCACTGGCGTATCGACGGTATAGCCGATCGTCTTGGCATCGAGGCGTTTCAGTCCGACGCGGTCGGCGTTCTGATATTGCGTATAGATGCCCTTGGCCATCGGAATGACTTCGGCGAGGATGTCGAGTTCCTCGGGAACGCCGGGCCGACCGGCGAACAGCACGTCGACGATCTCTTCGAAATTGAACAGCCAGAACGGCAGTTTCAGATTGCGCGGGTTGAGAACCAGCGAGCGGTCGCCGAAGCAGCGGCCGTATTCGTTGTGGACGTCTAGCAGGAAGATACGCAAATTCGGCCGCGACTTGAGAATTTCGTTCAACAGCAGCGACACGCCGGTCGATTTGCCGACGCCGGTTGAGCCGAGTACCGCGAAATGCTTGGACAGCATTTCCTCGATATCGACATAGGCGATGACGGACGGGTCCTGCTGCAGGGTGCCAATATTGATCTGGTCCGATCCGCTCGGCGCATAGACCGTGCGCAGTTCCTGATGGCTGATGAGGTCGACGGCATCGCCGATGGTCGGGTAATTGGTGACGCCGCGCTGGAATTTCTGGCGGTCCGACGATCCCAGGATTTCGCCGAGCAGGTCGACCGACGCGCTGGCGATGTAGGCGTCTGAGGTCGGCAGGTTTTCGCACGAAACTTCGGTGATCATCGCGACGAGGGTCGAATTCGTGCAGCGGATGCTGACAAAGCGGCCGACCGTGGCCCTTATCTCGGGGACGGCCATCCCGCTCGTCGCCAGAAGTCCGATGCGGGCGAGGGAGCCGCGCACCAAAATCACGCGTCCAAAGGGTGTCACTGGTACAGAACCTGTCATTTGCCGGTAATCGCTCCGGCCTGAACTATGCGGGGTTCGGCTGGAGAAACGGTTAAACCGGCAAAGCTTCGTCTTGCTAAAATCTGCGGCATCTCGTCAGGGGATTACCGTCGCCCGCGGCCCCCGCAGCCTGGGTTGCGGAATAGTGCTGAAAAATCGATGCCTTGCGGCGGGTTGATCGGGGGCGTGTCAGCCTCGGCTTAACCGCCGGTTAACCAGTTTCTCCGACTCGCAGCCGCGAGGCGTTGAGCACAGCCACGCGTTACCGCGCTTTACGGCGACGGAAAATCGCTCCGTTCGGCAGAACATCGACATTGCACATTGACCGGTATCGGGTTCGCCCGCAGAGTGGACCGAGAAGTTGTTCGGGGGAATACTATGTGCCTGACGTGTCGTGCCAGTGAAGCCTTTGCGATCAAGGCGACTTCCAGGCGCAATTTTCTTCGATCCATCGGCGGCGCCGCCGCCAGTTTCGCGCTCGCACCATCCGCGTTCGCCAAGGACAGCAAGGCGCCACCCAAGCCGCAGAACGACGTTCCGCCGGATGCCGCGCTGCAGCGGTTGATGAAGGGCAATGCCAGGTATGTCGAAGGGGTGACGCGGCGACATGATTTCAAGACCGAGCGCGAGGCGCTGGTCGGCGGGCAAAATCCCTATGCGGGCATCCTGAGCTGCGCCGACTCGCGGATCGCGCCCGAATATGCCTTCGACAGCAGCAGGGGCGATCTGTTCGTTTGCCGGGTCGCCGGCAATTTCGCCAATGGCGACACGATCGCAAGCCTGGAATATGCTTCAGCCATCCTCAACACGCCGCTGTTTATGGTGCTCGGCCACGAAGCCTGCGGCGCGGTCGATGCGACGATCAAATCGCTCAAGGACAACACCACCTTGCCGGGTCATCTGCCGTCACTGGTCAGCAATCTGGCTCCGGCCGTGAACGCGACCAAGGATCAGCCCGGCGATCTGCTCGCGAATGCGACCAGGCGAAACGTGATCGACAATGTCGCCAAGCTGAAATCGGCAACGCCGATCCTCAGTGCCGCGGTGGAGCAGGGCAAGCTGAAGATCGTCGGCGGCATCTATCGCCTCGGCGACGGCAAGGTCGAACTGATCGGATAAGAGCGCAGGGTCAGGGTTGAAGACCATCGAGTTCTTCCATGCCCACCGCAAGACCCCGTAAACGAAGTCGCAGAAAAAGCCGCCGGCCCGGCGTGTCGTTGCATGATGCGACGGACCCGGCAGATTAGCCTGCCGGGCTCACTGTTGGAAATCCACCCTAAAGCTGATTTACCTTGGCATGGCCCCGGAGTAGACTTGCCGAGAGCGCCGAGAGCACCGCGGCGTGGTTCGATGACATCGGCGATGCGCGAAACTTTTCAGGCTTCCACAGGAACGATCCTCTATGGCGAAAAAACAGGACTGGGGTTGGCCGGCGGATGGGCGGTCTCTCAATGACGAGGTCAATTTTCCGCGTCAGACTGCAGTATCGAAGTTTATGGACCGATACCGTTTCAAGCTTGTAGTCGGTCTCTTCGCCGTCGGTACGATCGCTTTTGTCGCGCTGCTTATCAAGGCGTTGATCTGGCCGCCTGCTGGATAGGCTTCGCTGTCACTTCGTGGGCGACCTGGAGGCGTGCCAGCTTCCGCCGCAGCCGTCGGATCGCCAGAACGTTCCAGAGCCGCTGCTGCTCCTCATGTGACCGCCGGCGGTGAACGTTAGCCCGCGGCCGTCGCCGACCGCGTGAAAGGCGCCATCAGGGCTCACGGCACAAATCGTGACGCGCGAGAACGGGACGACCTGGAAAGTTCTATATGGCCGGTTCATGCACCAGATCCATTTCAACGCCGCGGATCAACAAGACGATGTAGGTCAGGAGAATCGCGCTGAATCCGACAAGGCAGACCACGTCGAATTCGCACCATTTGCCGACCAGGAATCGGACGGAGAAGATCCCGATGATGAAAGCGTTGGTGACCGCGGCAACAAGCAGCACTGTCCGGTAGATTGACACGGCCTCATCCTCCGAGCCCGAGGGACCACTCCCTCCATGACGATTAGATGCGGGATGACAGCGGCGCGTTCATTGGCGACGTGATTTGCGTCACAATCGAAAAGCCAGCCGTCAAATCCCTATCGATCAAGCTGCGACGGTTTGTCCGAGGGCTTGGCTCGGAACATCCGGAAATTTTTAAGCTGCTCTTAATCGCCCTGGTGCACGCTGCCACTTTCTCTCATCCAGATTTGCAGCATGCTCGAATTTGACACCAATACGCTGGCCTTCATGACCGCCGCGCTTGAGCAATCAAGCAAGAAGCTTCGGAAAGACAGTCCCGAAGCCAGGAAATTCATCGCAGACAGGCTGACCGCGTGCGCCCGGGCAGGGGGAAAATCCATGGCGGTCTTTTGCGAAGCAGGGGAGATGGCCGTGAACGAACTGGATTCCAGCACCGTGGCGCGCTGGTGGAAGCGTCCATTTAAATTGGCGAGTGCAGGCAATGCCTGACAGGGTCAAGATCAAATGTTCCAAGTGCGGCGCCACGTTTGGTGAGCGGGCGGCGCGCCTTCGCGACGGATTTCAGAAGCAGTGTCCAGGTTGCATGAGGCTCATCACGTTCGACAGCGCGTCAGGCGACGAGAACGTTCACAGGGCCATGCGCGCCGCCAACAGGCTTCGCCTCGCTTTGCTCGACCAGAAGCAGGCGGCTGCGATTTCCTCCGATCGATTTCAGTGACGTCCAGATTGCTGCACCCTGCCTGAAGGTGACGGCAAGCCTTTAGCGCGCCGTATTGCGTCGCGCGGGCACTTCCTCGCGCAAATAACTCAGCGATCTAAATCAAAGCTGAAACAATGGACGCGAGAAGTTCAATGCTAGGACCGGGGGAACATGCCGCCAGCCCGCCAACGCAAAAGCCAGCAAAACCCAGTGCGACAGCGCCTATCCACCCGTGGTGTTTCCAGCCCTGCGTCGCGCCAATAGTCGTGGCTAAGCCTACCGCGAATACTATCCAGATCATCCAAAGCGCGTATTTGATCGCTCTAATCATTGGATCTGCCCTATTGGTCGCTATGATCCGTCACATTCCCGCATAGGTCGATGCGGCATCCTCGCGCAGCGGATGGTTAATCGTCAGTGTACCGCAGCGGTCTATCGCTATCCACTCGGCTAGTGTTCCAAAGCGTCGGCTAAGGGGGGCATCGGCGCCTGTTTGTGCCTCGCTTAGTGATTTCCGGCTCAACCTACCAGCGGACTAACCCCACACCACACCAATCTGACGTGAAGAGTCATAAGCGACTGGGCAAAGAGGCCACCCCAGAACACCGCCAACATCGGCAAGAAGGCAGTTGCCGAGGCAGAGCCAGCCGCAACATGGCAGGATGCGAGTCGCTGCGGACAACCGAACTTGCGAAAGCTCATGGGCATATGAATAACGACATGGCCAATCGGTCGGGAGAGGCTATGCGGCTCTTGATCGGCTTCTTGACTAAGTAAGCTGAGATATCTTCGGATGATGAACCTGTTCTTTCAAAAGATGAATGATTTCATTCGCATTCAAGCGGCGGCGGTTGCCAAGACCTCGGCGCATAAGTTCGAAGATGCGATGCATGCGCAGATAGGCTGGCACGGATGAATGATGAGAATTGAGTTCGCGCTTGGCGTAATACTTATAGCGCTGCATATCCTCGACGAGAAACCGAGCGATGCGGTAGTGGTCCTCGTGATTGGCATCGAAACCTTCAAAGTGCACATTCGTTCCAAAGGGTCCCGCTTCGATTGCAACGCGCTTCTTGTCGGCCTCTGAGAGATCCGCGTAAGCTTCCTCAATGGACATCCACATATCGAGAATATCTGCTGTCTGCTTTACAGCGGGCGGATCGTCCTCCGGCTCAAACGGAATACTTTGATACTGCCAATTGATGGCCCACAATCTGTCCCTGTTGATGGCCTGGGAGACAAAATTGCCATCTATTTCGCCTTTGATGTTCAAGGCTTTTTGCAGGTCGGCCAGCATCAAAATAATCAGTTTTTCGCCGTCGCTGAGTTTCATCTGATCCTCCCAGCATTGATTCTGCGCCTCCCAGCACTGACGGAGTGTAGTTCACTCGAGTTTCAACCGTGAAGGCCTACCATAGGCTGATCCAGGAACTTGTTCTCAGAAGGAGAAAAGCCCTTTTGAAAGTAGGTTGAGCGATGCAAGGAAAAAGCCCCGCGGAATGCTTTGGAGCGCTCGGCTAGAGCGTCATTGATGGCATCAATGGCGCTCCAACACGCGCAGCTTTCGCTGCAATTGCAAAGACCACCCGGCGCAGGGCTGTGCGCCGATGGGGGGCGGCCTTAGGCCCCAATCTTGCGACATTCATCGGCGCAGGTCTTGCAGGAGTTGCCGCACGCCTTGCATTCAGCCACATCCGGGAATTTCTCGCATTCCTTCTGACAGTCCGCGCACACCTGCACGATGACCTTGGCAAGAGCGGGAACGTAGGGCGAGTTGACGGCTGCCAGCGTCCGCAAGGCGCCGCAGGCGGCCATCATCTGATAGACCGCGTTCGTACAACCGGCCATGCTCGTGTCCTTCATGCTCAACATGCCGAGGCAATGCCGCATGCACGCGTCGCCTGCGGAGACGCAATGACTGGTCGAGTCTTCGAGAGCCTTGTATTTGGCGGGATGCATCAATTCGGCTGGCGCCGCATTTGCTTGGATGACGTAGGCCTGCGCCGTCGATAAGACTGCCGCCGCAGTCCCCATGGTAGCCACGAATTCACGACGATGCATGATTTCCTCCTCGCTGATTAAATCAACGCCATCTTGTATCTTACGATAACATAATCCCGACCGCCTCACATCAAGAAGATGCGATTGGCTGCGAAGCTACCGGCGCACCCGCCACTTCCCCAAACCGCCGTTTCTCATGTAAGCCTCTGTGGCCCGCGAACACGCGTGCGCGGAAGCCCATGCCTGCAACACGGAGTATGTCGTGAAAAATCGCATCTTCAGGTGCGCCATCGTAGCCGCGACCGCGGTGGGCCTCAATCTCCAGAGGGCTGAAGCTTTCTCTCCCGAAGGCCATCCGGTCGCCCCGCGCACGCAGTTCTCGCTGGTCCAGGCCCAAGAACCGTCGAATGGCCTGTTTCGAGGGGTTGGAGTCGTGACGGCGATCAATCCGGCGACCGGGTCGCTGACGATCAACCACCAAGAGATCGAGGGTTTAATGCCGGCGATGGAAATGCTGTTTCACGTCGATCCGCGCACATTGAGCGATCGCGTGAAACCGGGCGACAAGGTCGAATTCCGAGTCGAAGGTAAGACCTATACAATTCGAGATATCAAAGTGATCGAGCTCGCCAAATGAGTTCTCTCAATCGCCGCGGCCGCCCGGCGGCGGCACTCCCATCCCGATCACCTCGAACTCAACCTCAATTCTGCCGGCGTGTTCGAACTGCAAGGCGCCTCGGACCTTCTCTCCCGTAGCCAGCGGATGCAACAGGCCCACAAACATGATGTGACGTCCGCCCGGCTTTGCCTCAATGGAACCACCTGGTGGCAGCTCAATGCCCGTCAGCTCGCGCATTCTCATGATGCCGCCCTCGATCACGACATCGTGAAGCTCAAAGCCCGCTGCAGCCTCCACCGAGCCACCGAGGAGGCGATCAGGCATGGTCCCACGGTTTTCAATGACGAGATAGCCAGCGCCAACTTGCGCTCCAGTCGGTGTCGCTCGCGACCACGGGTGCAAGATCACAATATCAACTGCTTTGAAATCTTCCGCGGAGGTGGCTCTCGCGGTTGCCAGCAAGGCGCAGGCGACCGCAACGCGGAAGAGTTTCGATGTCATTGACCCTGTCTTACCCATGATGAATTGCTAATGAAGAAGAGCGGGCACTGCCTTGATTTCCGTCAACTTCAAAGCCTACCATAGGCTGACTTCAGAAATTTGTTCAGCGGAGGCACTGCAAGCTTCTGGCGTGCCGGCTTGTGCCGCGAACTATTCACGTCTCGCGAGTGCTTATGAAGCTACCGTTTGCGTTCGCGTTTTTCGCGTTGATCGAATGGAAACTGCCATCTGCTTGGAGCTCATATTCGGTGAGCTCTACATTGGGGAGCGCCTCTCTAAGCTTATCGACGTAACGCTGAGCGCCACTGCCGCGGAGAAGGCCCGTCGGAAGCGGTGCTGTTGACCAAGACGCGGCTTAAGGAAAACGCTTTCGAAGCTTGAAGAAGAAGTGAAGCGGCTGGCCGCGATTGAAAAGGCATTGCTCGCCTCGCTCCGACAAGCAAATATCGCTGACCGATCCCGATTGCCGTTCGATCGAACGCACCATAGTCTTTACTACATGCGTAATGAGGGGCGCGTCGATTTTCAGGACGGTTCGTCGCGATCTATCACTGCTGAAAACTGCGTTCCTGCGCCTTTGCACGATATCATCAATCAATGGGAAAGTTGGGGGCCGCTCCCGTTGGAGAAATAATACGCCGATGCATTGGGCCTATTCACTTCTTGTGTTGCTCGTCAGCTGGCTTCCCCTTCTGACCGAGGGTCCCGGAAGCGCAGAGAACTCTCGCACTGGAGGATGGGCGGCGCGGGCTTTGTTCCTCGTCTACCTGCTTTGTGCGTTGATAGGAACCGCAGCCGCTGTACGTATACTGCTATACGGAAGCTAGGAACTCCCGATGTCAGCTGTGGGTCAAAAGCTACCAACCTGGACCGACCGCGCCATGTCCGCTTTACACCAGTTAGCTACTAAACTGGGGACATCGCCGGTGGTCCGGTTCGTGCCAAAACCGGTAGTCGCCGCTTCATTCGGTCACCTGCGGGGCCGGTTTAGAAAAATCTCTAGCTCGACGTGGAATGATTTTCCGGCGCCGGCGTTTGTCTTAGGGACGCACCCGCGTCCTCAAAACGAATCATCAGGAGTAGAGCTGCAATGTCCAAGACATTTGCCGCAGTGGCGGCTTTGACTTTTATTCTCGCCTCATCGGCCGCATCGGCACAGATGCTGAAGACGGCTGATACACCAAAGGGCAAAACGTTTGTCGATACAAAGGGTATGACGCTTTATACGTTCGACAAGGATGCCGGCGGCAAGTCGATGTGTAACGGCCCCTGCGCGGAGAACTGGCCGCCGCTGATGGCAGCTGACGGTGCCAAGCCGAGCGCCGACATGACAATCGTCGTCCGCGACGACGGCAAGAAGATGTGGGCCTATAAGGGTAAGCCACTCTACACTTTCAAAAAGGATACTGCGCCAGGCGAGACCAACGGCGACGGTTTCCTCAATGGCGCATGGCATATGGCGAAGCCATGATCTGCTGAGCAGAGCGCTGAAGACCGGGGCGACCCGGAGGATTCACGCGGTCTCGGTGTATTCTGCACCGAGGCCGCTTTTTTGACGCCCCGCTGATACGCCGACCGCCCGGCACCCGACCGCCTCAGACGCAGAATCAGGCCAGATGTCGGAGATGGGTCAAACTGAGAAGAACTCAGTACGAGCATATGTTTTCGGCTTCACCCTCAGCACCGGACATTGCTCGGCGCAGTCGGCACTTCGCATTTGGGCCAAAAGCAAACTCATGCGCTGCAGCAAGCAGGCCTATTCAATCACCTAATCGGCTCGCGGCAATATGGAGGCGGGCATCCTTCCAATGTCGAACGCTCGGCTTCCGGGGGCACCTCAAGATGTAGCTGGGACAACAGCCCGAGACCCGGTGCCGGCAAAAAGCTGTCCCTCTTACCGGCAAAGGTAGTAGAGGTTGGTCCATGTCAGGCATTGGACAAGCTCGACGTTCCACGTTGCTCGACGCTTTCTGGCGGACAGCATACCGCGTCGGTTTCCCGCTTGCCCGCATTTGGTGGCGACTGCGGCACGAGCAGCACGAGGGGGCTCTCGTGGCTATCTATGTCGGTCAGGCCCTACTGCTTGTGCGCTCGTCCTATAGGATCGAGTGGAACTTCCCCGGTGGCACTGTGCGGCATGGTGAGACACCTGAAGTCGCGGCCCGGCGCGAGCTGGCAGAGGAGATCGGCCTCGCTGGAGCATTCCCGCTGGTCGCCGCGGGTGACGCCCAGGGCCTCTGGGAGGGGCGAAGAGATAAAGTGCACTTCTTTGAACTACGACTGGATCGGCCGCCCGAATTACAGCTCGACAACCGCGAGATCATCGCCGCACGGCTGATATCGCCGAGTGAGTTACGCGGCATGGCGCTGACGGGGCCGGTCGCCGTTTATCTCAGCAGGACGATTCCGCCGGGCTGCCATTCAGAGTGACCGCGCAAAGCTAACTGTACTGTTGAAGAGCTTGCTCACGTTGAGCCGCCCATAAAGTATTAGGGGCATGTCCGCAACGGGTACATAAGTCATCAACCGGGAAGTCGAACCAGTCGTCGTGATGCCATTCCAAAGATCAGTCTGCACAAATCCAACATCGAGCGGCCGCATCGCCAAATTCTGGATCAACCGCCAGCCGGATGGCGTTTGCGACAGGGACAACTTCGCTTCAGCGCCTTCTCGACCTTCTTCCGGCTCTTGCCACCTTCTGACCGCTTCCTTCATGGCAGAGTTCAGTTTGGGGTTGCATCATTCGAAATCTCAGACTTTAGTGTTGGTCGGTCGTGCGGGGCGTTGCAGGTGACGCTAAGGCTCCGGTCAAAATCCTTTAAGGAACCTCTGGAGATAACGTGACCGACTATCGAGTATACCTTCTCAGCGACAAAGGCCACATCCTGAACGATGCGGCTATAGTGGCCAATGATGACGCCCAGGCGATTGAAGCTGCCAAGAAGATAGTCCGCGCCCGTAACGTGGAATTGTGGGATGGGGAGCGCTTGGTTGGACGCTTCAAAATAGAGCCCAGCAGTTAGTCCGCAGCCTATCGACGCCGCACGTTATGCTCTGAACGCCACCACTGCTTCATGCCGGGTGAGTACGGCTCCAGTGTTTGTTCTGTTTCTTTTTTACAGGCGAGGCAAATTCCTTTCATGCCAAGATGTCGGCCCAACAGACGCGGCTCGATCAGAACCCGCGAGCCATGCGTGTGCGCCGCGAAACCGTCGAGCATCCGTTCGCCACCCTGAAGATGCGGAACTTCTCCGTATCGCCGCCAGTGAGATGAGACTATCAAGGAAGACGGTGAGCCGGACGTGGCGCAAAGCTGAAGAGCGACTGGCATGCCTGGAACCCCGCTCGCTGGCCAAGGCGCCGATCGTGCGCCTGCTCCTCGATAGCACCTTCGCTCGCGTTCGGCTCGACCGCAAAGCGACCTCGATCTCGTTGCTCGTTGTCCTCGGCGTACGCGCGGACGGCCAGAAGGTACTGCTCGCGATCAAGAGCATGGGTGGGAGAGCGCCGAAGCTTGGCGCACCGTCCTCGACGATCTCATCAAGCGCGGGCTGCGGCGGCCCGAGTTCCTCATTGCCGACGGCGCGCCGGGGCTCGACAAGGCCAGTGCGGCGGTCTGGGACGGCGTACTGGTCCAACGCTGCACGGTTCATAAGCACAGAAACTTTTTTCGCGCATGCCCCCGAGCGCCTGCATGATGAGATCACCGCCGATTACAACGACATGATCTGCAACGACACCCGAGGAGATAGAGGTCCGCAAGGCCTTCATCCGCAAATGGAGGCTCAAGCACCGCGCTGTCTCCCGACAGCTTGGAAGAGGCAGGAGACCGCTTGCTCCCCTTCACGCGCCTGCCGCCGAACCAATGGCGCAGTGTACGCAACACAAATGCAATCGAGCGTTTGCACGAGGAATTTAAGCGACGGATCAAGACGCCGCCGCGATGTTGTTCTGGGCGCTGCTCGCCTCAAGACAGATCAACATGCGCGCTTTCTCCTCGCGATAGATCCGGAACAGCCGCTTGTGGTTGACCACATGCTCCTCACGTCGGAGCAGAACGTGCAGCCATCGATAACCAAACGCAACAAGCCCCGCATCGGGGCCTTTTGCTTTGCTCAAATCACATGCGAAGGTGTGCCGCCATTGAACGCCAGACTAGCTCGGTCGGCAGATACTAGTTATATTAGAAGCATCGCCTGACGGGAGCACGAAGATGAGCGACGAGGATGAGAAGCAAATAAGGGAGATCTTGGCGCGCTTCAGCGACCCCCCCGAAAGCAAGGACACGAAGGTGCAGCAGCTCAAAGAGACTCTGGAGGCCTTCCTCGAGAACGGGCCGGGCACGCGCGAAGAGCGGCAGCTAATAGTGCTCGATAAGCTTCTCCTGATAGACGCTTCGTATAAGGACTTCCGGAGCAAGCCGAACTAGCCGCGTAGGCGCGCGGTTATACTCCTCAACCTTTCCGTAATACCTATGCGGGTTCGCCTTAGAAATCCATCAACGTCACGCGCTACAAACCAGAAACTGACAAACGTGGTCGGCTTGATTGCCCAATGCGAGCTGTTTGCAGGAGGTTCAGTTCGACTTCCTCGACGGATGGCACGGCCCAATGCGCACCCAACGTACTGACGTTTCCTGCGCGGCCCTAGGCTCACTTTTGTGGGTGCAGCTGTCGAAGCGGCCTTGGCTGACCGGTTGCGCGGGTTCCGGACTGACCTCAAGCCCACCAGCGCCGGGGCCTAACGTCCCGCCATTTATGCCCGATGATAAGCGGTTGTCGATACCGCAGATTGGGCACCGACATTAAGTTGGACCTCATGGCGCACGTTACGGTTGTAGTTCGTTGGAGTATGCTCGATCACCTCGTGCAATGTCCGCTATTGCATGCTTTGCGAACTCAACCGGACAGCACCTTTAGGTCCGAAAAGTGCCAATAGGGGACATACGATTGTGGGCACAAAAAGAGGCCGCCAACCACGCGGCTAATTTGAGGAAGAAAATTTTCTCTGGGCAGGCTGAGGACCGCTATGATCGAAACTGACAATGGAGAAGACGGGGAGGTCAGTATGCGTGGAATTGGGCTTGCATGCACTATCGCCGCGTTAGCATTAGCGGCGAACGGGCCGGTGCTTGCTCAGTCGCCGGTAGGCAATACGTCTTCGGGTCTCCGCGTTGCAACGACGATCTGCGGCAATTGCCATCAGGTCACTCCGACAATGCCTCCCAGCGCAGTAAGGTCTCCGAGCTTTGCCGACATTGCCAGCCGACCGACAACCACGGCGCTTTCTTTGAAACAGTTCCTGCGTTCCAACCACAGCCGAATGCCAAGGTTCATACTCTCACGCGCCGATACCGACGATGTCGTCGCCTATATCCTCAGCATCAAGCCGAAATAGCCTTCACCTTCGCGGTTGCATTAAGGATGCGCATGGCCAAAAGCGGGATCTACAGGGGGTCTCCGCTCGGGCCGGAGTGCCAGAGCGTTGATGTCAGCAACGGGTCAAAAGCAGAAGTCGAGCAAGCCACTGCCGAATTCCGATCTACCCCGAACAACGGACATCAAAGGACCAGGCCGTTTCGCAACAAAGGTAGACATTTGGCAATGACCCCAGCGCCGGTTCATATGAAGCCGGGATGGACCGGTCCCCATGTTGCGCCAAACGATCATCGTTCCCGGTACTACGCGCTCTTGAATGCATGATGGATCGTGCTCATCTGTGCGTGTGGCAACTGCTTTCGGCGGACCAACAATGAAATTGACCAAAGTCCAAGATCAAGCAATTCAAGCTCGCACGGCCCTAATTGTGGGTGCCGAGACTTTTGCAGCGCAATTGACCCATTTCGCAAATGCCGTAATTTCGGACTTGAGCACGGATTGCGCACGAAAAGCGTATCGATTGTTGTAGAGTGGGAATGACGTCCACATGATCGACTTGACCGCCCAGTAGAAATGCTCTGGGGGCCGAATGAACACGGACACGTTGGGGGAATTAGCGTACGACCAGGACAAAGATGTTCCCGCCCTGATTGCGAGCATTCCGGCCAGCGTGCTGCATCTCCGGTCAGCGTTAGGCATTATAATCTTCTTTGCGGTCGTATTTGTCCTCGCCATACCGTTCGCGCCCCGACAGGTCGGCCGTGTTGACGCCTTCATTCCGGTAGTTCAGTCCGTCATTTGCGTTACTGACCTAATCACAGCAGCTTTCCTTTTTTCTCAGTATTCGCTCCAAACCCAGCGCGCCCTTCTGGCTCTAGCAAGCGGCTATCTCTGCGGTGGCCTGTTTGCATTTTTGCAAACGCTCGAATTTCCGGGGGCCTACAGTGCGACCGGCGGTCTGCTCGGCGGCGCACCGAGCGGTGCAGCGTGGCTCTTTAATTTTTGGCGCATAGTATTCGCGCTCGCTGTTATTGCCTATGCGCTCTTGAAGAGTACGAATGATACTGCCAGTCAGCTCCAAAAGAATGATTCGAACTGGACTATCGTTGTCACCATCGCTTGCTCGCTTGCGGTGACCGCCGGACTGACGTGGCTGGGGACCGCCGGCAATGGATATTTGCCAAGTCTGTACGTGGGCACAGCGCGACAGGCCGCCTCAAATCAGTACTTGGCCGGGACGCTGTGGTTGCTACACTCCATAGCACTTGTTCTGCTTTTAGCGCGTAAGCGGACTATCCTCGACGTCTGGTTAATTGTGACGGTAGTAATGTCAATGCCCGATTATATATGGGCGTTCTTCTTTTCGAGTCTCCGGTTCTCTCTCGGTTGGTACATGGCTCGGAGCTATGCGTTGATCGCCAGTTTTACGGTGCTGACCGTATTGCTCGTCGAAACGACGATGCTCTATGCACGACTTGCCAGTGCGATCACATTACAGAGGCGTGAGCGTGGCCAGCGTCTTTTGAGCGTTGATGAAGCGACCGCCGCAATCGCGCATGAAATCAACCAGCCGCTAGGTGCAATGTCGCTAAACTGCGCAGCAGCGTTGGAATATCTCAAAGCAACGCCGCTTGACCTTAAAGAATTGCGTTCCTGTCTCGCGGACGCGATGGATGACAGCAAACGAGCAAATGAAATAGTCATAGGTGTTCGTTCTCTGTTTAAAAAGACCGCGCGAAACAGAACGAGAGTTGAAATCAATTATCTTCTTCGGGAAGTGTTGAGAATGGTCGAGAACGACCTGCATATTTATGACGTTTCCGTTTCGACGGAATTTCAAGAAAACGTTCCGCAAGTAAGATGTGACCCGATCCAGATACAGCAAGTGATCTTGAATTTGATCAAGAACGCAATTGATGCAATCGAAATTGGTCCCACCGCCCAAAAGGCCATCCGTTTGATAACGACCTATGACGGAAAGTCGTCCGTCTCGATCTATGTCCAAGATACTGGACCTGGCATTACTCCCGACAAGCAAACGCAAATATTTGATCCGTTTTTTACGACCAAGACTTCCGGCATGGGATTGGGACTCTCCATTTCGCGAAGGATCATCGAGGATCAAGGCGGCAATCTTCGGCTCACCGAAACAAGTCCAAGGGGATGTATTTTTGAAATTACTCTTCCGGAGTGGCAATAGCGACAATTGGTCAATCGCTACGGCCGAGGCATAGTCCTTCAGCCGAACCTGCCTCCTTCCATCTCTCTCAACAGTTGCAGTAACGCAATGCCTTCATGACGCCGGTCCGCGCGAACGTTGTCGGGCCGCCAAGCGTCACGACCAAGATCAAGGCTTCCATCGCGGCCTGCCATTCCGACGAGAGGTGTTCGGCCTTCGGAAGTTTGGTGATGTAGTCGCCCGCGTCGCGTAACGTGATGAGCTGGCGACCCTTCGGAAGGGAGATTGGCTCCTCGAACTCACGCGACCAATCTGCCTTCATTGTTCTGATGTATCGTGTTGGCTTTCATGATGCCGCCGGTCGGGATGCCGCTTGGCCCATGTTTCGGTCAATATGAACTATTGGACCGCCCAAACGAGTTGATGGTACTGACGTTCGTCAGGGCGTCCGACCACGTAGCCTTTTGCCTTCGACTTAGGCACCAAGAGCCGGTCAGGCGTCGTCTTCAAGGCCCTCGCAATGCGGGCCAAAACGACAATCGTCACGTTCCGTTTCCCCCCGCTCCACCTGAGAGATGCAAGGAGCGGTACTGCAATCTCGCTCATGGCCGCCTGTCTCTGTTGCCTCATCGCCATCCCTCACGGGCTCAAGTAACCCTACGCGGTAGGCCGCAAGCGCGCTGATCTTTCCAGTGAACCGTTAGACCTCGTCGGACTCTTCGGTTTTCGGCTTCATGATCGCAGCGAGCACTTGGCGGCGTTTTTCGATGATGCTGGGGTCCTCTTTGTGGATTGCGATCAGCTCTTTGAGGTTCTCAATCCCGTCATCGGTGAACGCCATCACCCCGTCTTCACCGACGCCAACGACCCATAGCTGGCCATCCTCGGGGTCCATTTCTTCGGCGACCTCGAACAGCCATTCCTCGTCTTCTCCGAGCATCTCGGCGACATGGCCGAGGGTAAACACGTGGCTGACTTTATTGACTTGCCCCATCAAGCCGCCTGCGCCGCGAGGCCTTGCTGTTGCGCAATCTTCCAGTTCCAGGGCAGCAGCTCATCGAGCCTGTGGGCGGGGTGGATGGCGATGCGAGCGAGTACATCGGCAAGCCAGACCTGAGGATCGACGTCGTTCATCTTCGCAGAGACGATGAGGCTATACATGGCGGCGGCACGACGCCCTCCGCGGTCGGACCCGCAGAATAACCACGACTTTCTGCCCAATGCGATGCCGCGCAGCGCTCTTTCGGCGGCGTTGTTTGAGAGACAGACGCGGCCATCGTCGAGGAAGCGTGTGAAGGAGCCCCAGCGCTTGAACATGTAGTTCATGGCCTTTGCCAGATCGTGACCGCGGGAGAGCTTGGCGCACTGCTCACGCATATAGGCTTCCAGATCGGCAACCAACGGAGCGCTCTGCGCCTGGCGGACAGCCTTTCGGTGGTCGGCGCCTTGGCCATTGATCGTGCGCTCGATTGCGAAGAGGGCGTCGATGCGACGCACGATCTCGATCGCAATCGGCGAGAGGGCGATCTCCTTCTTGCCAGCAGCCTTACGTCGCGCGTTTTCCTCAAGATCCGCCATGGCGAAGAACGGGCGCCGGGCATGGACCCAACAGGCCGCTTCCCTGATAGGCCCAGGACTTCGTTGGGACTCGTAGAGTTTGGTGTATCCGCCGAAGGCGTCGGCCTGCAGGATGCCGCTATAGTTGGCCAGATGCGCTTGCGGATGCTCGCCCCTTCGATCGCGCGAGTAATAGAACATTGCCGCCGGCGGATCTAAGCCGCCGAAGGGGCGGTCGTCCTTCACATAGACCCAGCATCGAGCGACATCGCACTTGCCCAAGGCCAGCACGGGCACGGTGGTGTCGTCGCCGTGGAGGCGTTCGGATGCCATGACGTGGGCTTCCAACAGGCGCAACAGCGGTTCCAATACCATGCAGCACGCCCCAACGGCGTCGGCTGCAGTCGACAGACTGATCGGCACGCCTTCCAGCGCGTAACGCTCGGTCTGCCGGTTCAGAGGCTGATGCTGGCCGAACTTCTCATAGAGGAGCATGGCCAGCAGGCTTGGCCCCGCCCATCCTCGCGGGATCACATGGAATGGCGCCGGTGCCTGGCTGATTTTCTCGCAGTCCCGGCAAGAGAACTTCTCCCGCACCGTCTCGATCACCTTCCACTGACGCGGCACCGATTCCAGCGTTCGGGTTACGTCTTCGCCGAGCTTGCGCAAGCGATTGCCGCCGCAGCATTCGCACGCCGTCGGCGGATCGATCACCACCCGCTCGCGCGGAAGGTGGTCTGGGAACGTGTTGCGCTCAGCGCGCTTGCGCGTAAATCCGACAACCGTCGTTGTTTTGGCGACTGCCTGCTCCGCCGCCAATTCGTCTTCCGTCGCGTTCGCTTCCAGTTCTTCGAAGGTAAGCGCCAGCTGGTCGATCAACCGCGCCGAGCGCTCCGATTTCTGGCCGTAAACCTGGCGCTCGAGCTTCGCTATCCGCAAGGTCTGCTGCACAATCAGCGCGGCGTCCTCCGACGCCTTTGCCCGCGCTACCGCCAGCTCCGCTTTCAGCGCGGCGTTTTCTTCGGCAAGAGCGGCGCGATCAGCATCCATGAGACGAAGTGAATCATAATTTTAGTGATTTG
This sequence comes from uncultured Alphaproteobacteria bacterium, assembly GCA_963806075.1. Taxonomy (GTDB): domain Bacteria; phylum Pseudomonadota; class Alphaproteobacteria; order Rhizobiales; family Xanthobacteraceae; genus Bradyrhizobium. The sequence goes on along the minus strand of CAWDWT010000017.1, from coordinate 63,031 downwards.
TGGCACCCCAAAATACGCGGGCTTCCACATTTTTCTTCGCTCATCCCGCCCTTGTCGGCCGCCACGTCAGTTGTGGATTGCGCCAATCGATCCCTTCGAGCATGTACGCCATCTGCGCCGCCGAGATCGACACCGCGTCACCTGACGCCGAAGGCCAGATGAACTTTCCGCGGTCCAAGCGTTTCGCATAGAGCGACAGCCCGATCCCGTCATGCCAGAGGATCTTTGCCAAATCGCCACGCCGGCCTCGGAAGATATAGAGATCGCCGGCGTGGGGATCCCGCTTCAGGCTCTCCTGAACCTGCAAAGCCAGACCCTGCATGCCGCGCCGCATGTCGGTGTGGCCGGTCGCGATCCAGACCCTGACGCCGCTCGGTATCGGGATCATCGCCGGCTCAGAACATCGAGGACCCGCCCCAACGCGTCAGCATCGACGTTCTCGTCAACGCTGACACGCTTGCCGCCACCGAGTTCGATCTCGATCAGGCCCCGGCGCCTCCGGGACGGAATCGCCGCTAGGGCTTCAGTCGATGAGACGCTTTCGGTCGCAGCCGGGGTGAGCTGAACCGGGACAAGCCTCGGTCCCGCCGAAACGACACTCGCCAGGCGAGCCCGCCGACGCCACGTGAACACCAAACTCGTCGAAATGCCGTGCCGTCGCGCGATCTCCGTCGGTGGTGTCTGATGTTAAGAGGCTCGCGGGCAAAGAGTGCAAGTGGCTGCACTCGCAGTTCCTAGACGCGTGCAAATCCTCAGAGAGCTGTGGTCCGTATCCTGACGAACTCGCGTACTCAATGGCGCTGCAGCGTGGAATGGACTTTCTGGAGGAGACTCTGACGGCAGCATCACGACGGCAAATAGAGGCTGCCTACGAGCGTTCCTGCCGGCTAAAGACGGTCATGGATTTGGCGGACTTGCAGCGGTCCGTTTGCTTTTTCGCTGAGGAAGCACTAGCGCGAGTTCAGTATGCGACTGCCGAACGTGGCAAGTGAGTCCATCGCGCGGTGAACCTCGCGCGGAATGACTTTGTTGCTCTATATAGATTTCCAGCTTCTCCATCGGTCGCGTCACTTGCTCGCTCAAGCGACTGCGTAGTCAGCGAGCCAATCTGTAGAGTTGGTTTGCCGCGCTGCGGCCGCTCGAATTGCGTTGGGGCAGGCGTTAGGGGCGCCGTTAGGGTACGTCGGATCCTACGCGAAACGAAATGGTGATAATTCATGTACTTAGGAGAGCAATGGCGCAATGGCTGGGGAACTAGGATTCGAACCTAGACAAACAGAGTCAGAGTCTGTTGTGCTACCGTTACACCATTCCCCAAATAATTATTTATGTAAATCAATAGCTTACATTGTTCACATAAAGCGCCCGGACAGGATCGATACCTCCGTTGAGCTGGCCCGTTCTACTCGTTCCGTCCGGGCCTTGGCAAGCGCGCGGCGATGTCTGGTGCGCGGGCAATCGTAAAGGTGTGCGATCGAGGGTGCAGTCGTCAGGGATGGAGAGCGTGAGTGCGAGGAACCGGATTTTCCGACCGATCCCGATCGACGCGTTTCTGCAATTCCCGGAAGCATCCTTCGGCAAGTCGGCATGTGTGACTTTCCTCAACTCGATACGGGATGGCGCAGCATCTTCCACGTCGGCGTCAGTCGACCATAGGCCAGCGGCGTCGCGCGTATTGCCCGCGGACATGGTCGCAACTTGCTCACCCGGAAGCGGCATGCGATGTTGCAGCCGCTGATAACAAGGGCATCAGTCGGCGACGTTCAAACGTCCCGCCTCAAAAAGCCCGGCATTAGGGTGGAATGTTTTCGGAGACAATCAACATGGGTTTCAAGCGTGTCCTCGGGCTGCTTTGTGCCGCCTCGATTTCGTTTGTGTTGGCGGGCGCGGCTTCCGCGCAGGATAAAACCGTCAAGATCGGCGCGGTGTTTCCGCTGAGCGGCAATGCCGCCAGCGCCGGCGTTCATGCCAAGGCGGCGATCGAGACCGCGATGGACATCATCAACAACGCCCATCCCGAACTTGGCAATTTCCCGCTGGCGAAGAACGCGGGGCTCGCCGGCCTCGGCGGCGCCAAGGTCGAGGTAGTCTTCGCCGACAACCAGGGCAGCCCCGCGACCGGACAGAACCAGACGCTGCGCCTGATCACCGAAGAAAAGGTGGTCGCGCTGACCGGCGCCTATCAGTCGGGCATCACGTTGACCGCGAGCGCGATCGCCGAGAAATACGGCATTCCCTTTGTCAACGGCGAGTTGGTTGCCGCCAATCTTACCGAACGCGGCTTCAAATGGTTCTTCCGCACCACGCCAATCGCGTCCGATTTCGCCAAAGTCTATTTCGACTTTCTCTCCGATATGAAGGCGGCGGGCGCCAAGACCGATAATATCGCGCTGGTGCACGATACCACCGAGTACGGCACCTCGGTCGCCAACGTAATCACCAGTGCATTCAAGGAGAAGGGGGTGACCATCGCGCAGGACATCTCCTACGCCGTCAATGCCACCGACGTGCAGAGCCAGGTGCTGCAACTCAAGGAGAAAAATCCCGATGTCGTGATCATGGTCGCCTACACCTCCGATGCGATCCTGTATTCGAAGACCATGCAGGCGCTGGACTACAAGCCGCCGATGATCATCGCCGACGATTCCGGCTACTCCGATCCGTCCTTCATCAAGTCGGTCGGCAAGATCACCCAGGGCGTGTTCAACCGCTCGTCATGGAGCGTCGGCCCTCCGGGCTCGCCGACTGCGATCATCGCCGAGATGTACAAGAAGAAGAGCGGGGATGAGATGGACGACACCGCAGGAAGGCAGATGCAGGCGTTCTTCGTGCTCTGCGACGCGATCGACCGCGCCGGCTCGACCGATCCCGCCAAAATTCAGGCGGCGTTGAAGGCCACCGACATGAAGCCCGATCAGCTCATGATGGGCTACAAGGGCATCAAGTTCGACGAAAAAGGGCAGAACACGCTGGCGTCCGGCGTCATGATCCAGCTCCAGGATGGCGAGCATTACGTCAGCGTCTGGCCGAAGGCGACCGCCGAGAAGGCGCCGGTCATGCCCTTCAAGGGCTGGTGAAAAAGCTTGCAAAAGGGGCGGGGAATATCGCCTCGGCCCTGTTTTTCAGCTTGCTAGAGCCTTGGTTCGCGGAAACGATCGGGTGACGCTGGCGGTCGACCGCCGAAAATAACTGCAGAAAAGACACGCGGCTTCATGTCTTCGATTCTTGTGCAGGTCATCGTCGGCGGACTGCTGCTGGGCGCGGTCTACGCGCTGTTTTCCTCAGGTCTCACCTTGATCTGGGGAATGATGAATATCGTCAACTTCGCCCATGGCGATTTCGTCATGCTCGGAATGTACGTCGCGTTCGTGATCTGGAAGCTGTTCGGGTCCGGCCCGCTGCTCGGCGCGCCCGCCGCCGCGCTGGTGTTGGCGACGCTCGGCATCGTCGTCTATTTCGGCCTTATCCGCAGCATCATGAAAGGCCCGATGCTGGCCCAGATCCTCGGCACGTTCGGACTGGCGCTGCTCTTACGCTACGCGGTGTTCTGGTGGTTCGGCGCCAACTTCCTTTCGTTGCCGGGAAACATCGTTGGCGGCACCTTCGATTTGCTCGGAATCAGGATCGAGGCCTCGCGACTGCTGGCCGGCCTCGTCGCGCTGATCGTGACCGGCGCGCTGCACGTCCTTTTGACGCGCACCACGCTCGGCTCGAAAATGCTCGCGGTTTCGGAAGATTCGGCCGCGGCGCAACTGATGGGGATCCGCCCCGACACCATGCAGGCGATTGCCTGGGCGATTGCGGCGGGCGTGACCGGCATCGCCGGCGCCTTGATCGCAACCTTCTTTTACGTGGTGCCGACAGTCGGCGAGACCTTGGCCATAGTCGCCTTCGTCACGGTATCGCTCGGCGGCTTCGGCAGCGTGCCCGGTGCGCTGGTCGCGGGGCTTCTGATCGGCGTGATCGAGTCGCTATCGGCGTACTGGATCGGCGCCGTCTACAAGGACATTGTCGTCTATGCGCTGTTCCTCGGCTTCCTCTGGTTCCGGCCGCAAGGCCTGATGGGGAAGTCCTGATGGAGAAGATGTGATGCGGCGTTTGCTGTGGCCGTCGGTGGTGCTTGCGCTGGCGATCGCCTATCCGCTGCTATTTTCGACGCCGTTTCAGCAGCGGCTCGGCGCGCTGGTGTTGCTCTACGCGATCGCCGCATCGGCGTGGAACATCGTCGGCGGCTATGCCGGACAGGTTTCGGTCGGTCATGTCGTTTTCTTTGGCTGCGGCGCCTATGCGGCGATGGGCGCGTATTCGCATTTCGCGTTGTCACCGCTGGTTGGTATCCCCGCGGGCATCGCGGCCAGTGTCGCGATTGCCGCAATCATCGGCGTTCCGACGCTGCGGCTGTCAGGACATTATTTCAGCATGGCGACGATCGCGGTCGCTGAACTGCTCCGGTTGATCGTCAGCAACACCGACTATCTCGGCGCGGGTGTCGGCCTTTCCGGACCAACCGTGCCGCGCAATGTGTTCGATCTCTCCTTCATCTCGGCGCTGCCATACTACTATCTGTTCCTGACGGTTCTGGTGCTCACGCTCGGCATCACCTGGTGGATGGCCGATAGCCGGATGGGATTTTACCTGCGCGCGATCCGTGATTCCGAGCGGGCGGCCCGTTCGCTGGGCGCACCGGCAAGCCGCGTCAAGCTCTATGCCTTCATGCTGAGCGCGGGGCTGACCAGCGTCGCCGGCACGCTCTATGCGGCGATGTTCGGCTTTGTCGATCCGGATTCTGGCCTCGGCATTCTGATCTCCGTGAAGATGCTGATCATGGCGGCGCTGGGCGGCGCCGGCCTGTTGTTCGGTCCGCTGGTCGGCGCCGCGATCCTGGTGCCGCTGGAGGAAATCTCCAACAATTTGCTCGGCGGCAATGGTGCCGGCCTGACCTTCATCGTCTATGGCGCCATCATCGTGCTGATCGCGCGTTTTCAGCCCGGCGGCCTCCTGACCCTGTTCAAGCGGCTCCTGGCCAAACGGCGCAAGACGCCGGACATTTCCGCCGCCGCGGGAGCACCCCATGCTCCTTGAAGCACAGGCGGTGACAAAGGCCTTTGGCAGCTTCAAGGCGGTGGATGCCGCCTCGGTAACGCTGGAGCAGGGCGACATTCTCGGCCTGATCGGGCCGAACGGCGCCGGCAAATCCACCTTTTTCAATTGCCTGACCGGCGACCTGCGATCGACCTCCGGCAAGGTGCTGTTCGAGGACCAGGACATCACGTCGATGCCGCCGGAGGCGAGGGCGCGTCTCGGCCTTGCCCGAACTTTTCAGGTGCCGCAGACATTCGAGGGCATGTCGGTGCTGGAGAACGTGATGATCGGCGCCTTCCTGCGCACCTCCCATCGCAATGAGGCGGAAGCGAAAGCCCGTGCGGTGCTGGAGCGCGTCGGCATGAGCCGGCTGGCGGAAGCGCCGGCGCGCTCGCTCGGAACGCCCGGCCGCAAGCGGCTCGAGATCGCGCGTGCGCTCGCCACCGATCCCAAAGTGCTGCTGCTCGATGAAGCGATGGCGGGCCTGACCCAGCGCGAGGTGCAGCTTGCGATCGATCTCGCGCGCGACATCCATCGCTCCGGCGTCACACTGGTGATCGTCGAGCACATCATGGAAGTCATCATGTCGCTGGCAACTCGGGTGGTGGTATTTCAGCAAGGCCGCGAGATCGCACGCGGCAGCCCGCGCGAAGTCACGGCCAACCCGGCGGTCATCGAGGCCTATCTCGGCAAGCGCGCTGCGAGAGCCGCCGCCGCCCACCACACCCCGATCGAATTGACAGGCGGTCCCGACGGCGGGGGCAAGCCGTGACCGCGCCGCTACTCAAGATCGAGCATCTGGAAGTTCATTATGGTGATCTGATCGGCGTATCCGACGTCTCGCTGGAAGTGCCCGAGGGCAGTGTCGTAGCCCTGCTTGGCTCCAATGGCGGCGGCAAGACCACGACGCTTAACGCCGTCGCCGGACTTATTCCGGCGCATTCCGGATCGATCGTGTTTCGCGGGCAGGAAATCGGCGGGCAGGCCGCCTTCTCGATCGTGCGCAAGGGCCTTGCGCTGTCACCGGAAGGCTGGCGGCTGTTCGTGCAGCAAAGCGTCGAGAACAATCTGCTGCTCGGCGCAACCCCGCTGCGCGAGAAAGCGCGCACGAAAAGCCTGCTCGATCGGGTCTATGAGATCTTCCCGAAGCTTGCCGAGCGGCGCAGCCAGCGCGCCGGCACCATGTCCGGCGGCGAACGGCAGATGCTCGCGGTCGGCCGCGCGCTGATGAGCGATCCGAAATTGCTGATGCTCGACGAGCCATCGCTCGGTCTGGCGCCGGCCGTCGTTGAATCGATGTACGAAACCTTCGATCGGCTGCACCGGGAGGGGCTGACCATTTTGCTCGCGGAACAGTCGATCGAACTGGCGTTGGAAGTCTCGGATTTCGCCACGGTGCTGCAGGTTGGCAAAAGTGTCCTATCCGGCACGGCATCAGCTCTCGCCAACGATCCGCAGGTGCAGAAGGTCTATCTCGGCACGGGGTGAAGTGGCACGGCTGATTAGCGACCTATTCGGCGGCTTGCTTGATGGTGCCGTGGCCGTCGCCTTGCCGATCCTGACCGGAATTGGGCGAGCGTCCCCAGCCCGCGAACGCGTTCGACAATTTGTCGAGGTACAGATAGACCACCGGCGTCGTGAACAGCGTGAGCGCCTGGCTGACGAGCAAGCCGCCGACCATCGCATAACCGAGCGGCTGGCGGATTTCCGAACCGGTGCCGGTGCCGAGCATCAGCGGCACGCCGCCCAGCATCGCCGCCATGGTCGTCATCATGATCGGCCGGAAGCGCAGCAGCGCCGCCTTGCGGATCGATTGCTCCGGCGACAGATGCTCGTCGCGCTCCGCCGAGATCGCGAAGTCGACCATCATGATGCCGTTCTTCTTGACGATGCCGATCAGCAGGATGATGCCGATCAGCGCGATCAGGCTGAAGTCGTAGCCAAACGCCATCAGGATCGCCAGCGCGCCAACGCCGGCCGAGGGCAGCGTCGACAGGATCGTCAGCGGGTGGATGTAGCTCTCGTAGAGGATGCCGAGGATCAGGTAGACCACGACCAGCGCCGCCATGATCAGTAGCGGCACGGTGCCGAGCGATTGCTGGAACGCCTGCGCAGTGCCCTGGAAGCTCGAGTTCAGCGTGGCCGGCGCACCGAGTTCGACCATGGCCTTTTGCACGGCGTCGGTTGCTTGCCCGAGCGCCACGCCCTGGCCGAGATTGAAGCTGATGGTGATGGCCGGGAATTGGCCCTGGTGGCTGATCGAGAGTGAGCGTACCGGCACGGTGGTCCACGTCGCGAACGTCGCCAACGGCACCTGCTCGCCGGTCAACGGCGACTTGATATACAGCTTGTTGAGGGTATCGAGACTGCCCTGCAATTCAGGCAGGATCTCCAGGATCACGTGATAGCTGTTGAGTTGGGTGAAGTATTGCGTGACCTGACGCTGGCCGAAGGCGTCATACAGCGTGTCGTCGATCAATTGCGGCTGGATGCCGTAGCGTGCGGCAGTGTCTCGGTTGATCTTGAGTTGCAGCGTGGTGCCGGAGCTCTGCTGGTCGGTCGCGACGTCGCGCAGTTCCGGTAGCGTCTGCATCTTGGCCAGGATCTTCGGCGCCCACTCGTTCAGTTCGTCCAGATTGGCGTCCTGCAGTGTGAACTCGAACTGCGTTCGCGTCGGTCGGCCACCAAGCCGGACGTCTTGCGCAGCCTGCATATAAAGCCGCGCGCCCTCGACCTTTTCGAGCTTCGGACGCAGGCGCGCGATGATCTGCTGGGCGCTTGCCGAGCGCTGGCTGCGCGGCTTCAGCGTGATGAACAGGTTGCCGTTGTTGCCGGCCCTGCCGCTGCCGCCGATCGCCATCGCCACGCTGGCGACGTCGGGATCGGCCAGCACGATGCTGCCCAACGTCTCCTGCCGCTGTTCCATCGCGGCGAACGAAATGTCCTGCGCGGCTTCCGACGTGGCGGTGATCAGGCCGACGTCCTGCTGTGGAAAGAAGCCTTTCGGAATGACGACGAACAGGTAAATCGACAGCGCCAGCGTTGCGAAGAAAATCGTCAGCGTCGTCAACCGCCAGCGCAATGCGAGATCGAGGCCCCTTGTGTAGCCGCGCAGCATTGCATCAAAACCGCGCTCGCTCCATTGGTAGAATTTACCGTGCGTGGTCTCGCCATGTGCGCGCAGGAAACGCGACGCCATCATGGGCGTCAGCGTCAGCGACACCACCATCGAGACGAAAATCGTCATGGTGAGGGTCACCGCGAATTCACGGAACAGCCGGCCGATGATGCCGCCCATCAGCAATAGCGGAATCAGCACCGCGACCAGCGAAACGCTGATCGACACGATGGTAAAGCCGATTTCGCTGGCGCCCTTGAACGCCGCGGCCAACGGCTTCGCACCTTCCTCGATGTAGCGTGAGATGTTTTCCAGCATCACGATGGCGTCGTCGACCACGAATCCGACGGCGATGGTCAAGGCCATCAGCGACAAATTGTCGAGCGTATAGCCGAATATCCACATCAGCGCGCAGGCGCCGAGCAGCGCCAGGGGCACCGTGACGGCGGGAATCACCGTCGCCCAGAAACTGCGCAGGAATATGAAGATGACCATGACGACCAGCGCGATGGTCAGGAGCAGCGTGAACTGGACATCCTCGACCGCGGCGCGGATGGTCTGGGTGCGGTCGCTGATGACGTCGATCTTGATGGCCGGCGGGATCGCGGCGACCAGCCGCGGCAGCAGCGCCTTGATCTTGTCGACGGTGTCGATGACGTTGGCGCCGGGCTGCTTGTAGATTATGAGAAACACGCCGCGTTTGCCGTTGGCCCATGCCGCTTGCTTGGCGTCTTCCGGTCCGGTGACGGCCCGGCCGATATCGCGGATCCGCAACGGGCCGCCGTTGCGATAGGCCACGATAACGTCGTTCCAGTCCTTGGACTCCAACAGCTGGTCGTTGGCGTAGATGGTATAGGCCTTGGTGTCGCCGTCGATATTGCCCTTCGGGCTGTCGACCGTCGTGATCGCAATCTGGCTGCGCACATCTTCCAGCGACAGGCCCTTGGCGACTAGTTTCGCAGGGTCGACCTGAATCCGGATCGAGGGCTTTTGCTGGCCGCCGATGGTGACCTGGGCGACGCCGGAAATCTGGCTGATCTGCTGGGCAAGCTGTGCGTCGACGGCGTCGCTGACCGTGGTCAGCGGCAGTGAATCCGAGGTTGCCGACAGCAGCAGGATTGGCGAGTCCGCCGGGTTGACCTTGCGGTAGGTCGGGGGCGAGGGGAGGTTCTTCGGTAACTGGCCGCTGGCGGCATTGATCGCGCCCTGCACGTCATTGGCGGCGCCGTCGATGCTGCGGTTGAGATCGAACTGGATCGTGACCGCCGCGGTTCCCAGATAGCTTGTCGAGGTCATCTGGGCGATGCCGGGAATTTGCGCAAATTGCCGCTCCAGCGGCTGCGCCACCGAGGACGCCATGGTTTCCGGGCTGCCGCCCGGCAAGGTCGCGGTAATCTGTATGGTCGGGAAGTCGACCTGCGGCAGCGGTGCCACCGGAAGCAGCGGATAGGCAACGAGACCGACGAACAGGATGCCGGCCATCATCAGCGAGGTGCCGATTGGATAGCGAATAAAGGGCGCGGAAATGCCGCCGTTCATTCCGGGCTGACCTTGGATTGCGCCGCGTCCGAGCTTGCCACGGCGGTGCTGACGAGGGCGCCGGGCGAGACCTTGTACTGGCCGGCCGTGATCACCTGCTGTCCGGGCGACAGGCCCGCATCGATCACCGAGCGGCCGTCGATCGACTGGCTGACCTTGACCTGATGCAACTCCGCCTTGTTGTCCTGATTGACCGAGTAGACATAGAGGCCGTTGGCGCCGTGCTGGATCGCATCGTCAGGCACGACGGTCGCATCCTTCAATGTCTTGACCAGAAGCCGCGTCGATACCGATTGGCCCGGCCACAGCGCATGGTTCTTGTTGTCGAACACGGCCTTCAGGCGGATGGTGCCGCTGGTGGTGTCGACCTGGTTGTTGATCACCGCCAACGATCCCTCTGCCAGCGGCTTCTTGCCGTCGGTAGTGATCGCGATCACCTTGAGCGGCTGAACCGCCTGCGCCTCGTTGATGTAGGGCAGTTGTTCTTCGGGCGCGGTGAAGATCACCGCGATCGGCTCGATCTGGGCGATGGTCACGATGCCGGTCTGGGTCGAGGCGTTGACAATGTTGCCGATGTCGACCTGACGCAGACCGGCGACACCGGAAATCGGCGCTTTGACCTGGGTGTAGTCGAGCTGGGTCTGCGCGTTGGCGATGGAGGCCTCGTCGGCCGCGATCTGTGCCGTCAACTGCTGAACGGTGGAGCGCTGGGTGTCGGTCTGCTGCTTGGTCGCAAACTCGCCGAGCTTGGTGTAGCGCTGCAGATCCAGATTGGCATTGGCGAGATTGGCTTCGTCCTGGGCCTTCTTGGCCTTGGCCTGGTCAAGCGTGGCCCGATAGGGGCGGGGATCGATCTCGACCAGCAGGTCGCCCTGGCTGACCAATTGGCCCTCCTTGAAGGCGATCTTGTCGATCTGGCCATCGACGCGGGTCCGTACCACGACGGTATTGAAGCCCTGGACGGTTCCAAGGCCGGTCAGATAGACCGGAAAGTCCGACTTCTCGACAGGTGCGATGGTGACGCGAACGGCACTACGCGCCGATTTCTGCGCGTTGGCCGCGGCTGCGGCCTGCTCCCCGCTGCGATAGTGGTGCCAGCCGAAATAGCCCCCGGCAGCGATCGTCCGCGACCAGTAAAATCCAGCGAATGGTGCGCAATTTGTTCATGATAACTCGTAGGTCCGGGGAAGCCTTGGCGGTTGAAAAAACAACGAAACTGCAAATGGTTTCACGGCCTGTGGCACACCCAATAAATAATATGCGTGCACTTAATGTGTAAACACACTATCCTTTGAGAATCCTAAACATTTGGAGAGGTTTGGAAACGCCAAGACCCATGAGCCGGGACCTGAAACGTCAATTTATTTCGCAACTTGTCGAGAGTTCTCGGCTGTTGCGCAACTACATCGATCATCGCGCCAAGGGCCGCGGCACCACCCGCGCGCAATGGATCGTGCTGTTCCGGTTGCGGGAACAGGAGGGCCTGTCGCAGGTCGATCTGGCGGAAGTGCTTGAATTGCAGCCGATCTCGCTGGTGCGGTTGCTTGACCGACTGGTCCAGCACGGACTTCTGGAGCGCCGGCACGATCCCCGCGACCGCCGCGCCAACCGCTTGTTTCTGACGGCCGCCGGCCGCCAGCTCGTCGACGACCTCGACAGCCTGCGCAATTCCATCGCCGAAAATGTCCTGCAGGACGTTTCCGTCGCATCGATCGAGACCACCGTCCAAACGCTCCGCGACATCAAGGAGCGGATCAAGGGCATCGCCGAGCCCGGCCATATCGCCGCCAAGTAACCGATCCTGGAATCGGCTCACGGCGCCCGCATCGGCAACAATCCGTTTATTTAGATTCCAAATCACGCAGCCGTCCGCAGGTTGTCACTGCGGCGGGCCTCGTCCATATCACGGCGCCAATCTCACTCGATCGGAGCATGTGATGGACGAATTGAATGGACGTATGATCGCCTGCCAGATCCTGATCACTGGCCTGATCGCGCGCGTCGCCAACGATCAACGCGATCCGCTGCGCTTCCTCACCGATTTTCGCGACGAGATCAGGGCGGTGGTGAAAGGCGTCAACATCGCTGGAATGGAAAATACCGATCGGGTGCGACAAATCGCGCAACGGAGCATTGACGAGTTGTTCTCGCTGATGAAGCCGCCAAGCGTCGATTGAAAATACGAAAAACCCCCGATTTATCGGGGTTTCCTGCATCAGGTTTAGAACGCTTCAAATCTGGATTTAGAACGATTCAAGCTCGTGTTTAGAATCGTTTTGAACTGGATGAATTCAAATGTTGTGTTGCCGCTTTTACATTGACGCAATTTTTTTTGATCGATAACCAGCATGCGGGCGCTCATCGCAAGCGAAAAGCGTGAGCTGATTGAATTTGGTTTAGGGGGAAGAGAATGAACGGGGCGAAGACGCCGAGGTCGTTGCGTACGAACGCACTGAACGCCGTTAGCGAAAAGTCCGGCAGCTCTTCCGGCCGCAAGGTCTCGGCGGTCGCCGGCCTGATGGCGGTCGCGTCATTTTCGGGCGCCGAAGCCCAGCAATCGAATCTCCCGCCGGTGACGGTCGATGCCCCCGTCGCACGCCCGCATCCCGCCGTTTCCAAGCCGACCGCCGCCCAGACCCGCGCCCGCAATGCCCTGCGGCGCGCGGCGCGTCGGCAGCAGCAACAGGCGGCAGCCGCGCCGGTGGCGGCGCCGACCGCCGGAGCCCTGAGCGCGGACCGTGACCCCTATGCGGATGCGGCCGCGCCCTACAAGGTCGACCACTCCAGTCCTCCGGCAAATTTCCCGAGCCGCTGCTTGAACACGCCGAAGACCGTCACGGTCCTTAGCAAGGACGTGCTGGCGGACGAGAACGCGACAACCTGAAGCAGGCGTTGCTGAACACCGCGGGCGTGACGCTCGGCACCGGCGAGGGCGGAAACGCCTTTGGTGACCGCTTCTTCATTCGCGGCTTCGATACCCGTAACGACATCTTCATCGACGGCGTACGCGATCCCGGCGTCAGCGTCCGCGAGAATTTCTTCACCGAGCAGATCGAAATCCTGCGCGGACCGGGCTCGTCGTTCGCCGGCCGCGGCACCACCGGCGGTGCGATCAACATCGTCACCAAGCAGGCGACGACCGAACACAGCTTCTACAACATGGACGAGACGATCGGGACCGACCCGAGCGAGCGGCTCACGCTCGACGTCAACCAGGTGATCAGCCCGACCTTCGCGGTGCGCGCCGGCGGGGTGTTCCAGAAGGCGGACATTGAAGGCAGAAACTATACCACGGACAATCGGGGCGGCGGTTTCATGGCGGCCACCTGGAAGCCGGTCGACGCTGTCAAGGTCACCGTAACTACATTCATACCGACATCCACGGCCTGCCAGACTTCGGCGTGCCGTACTACCGGCCGGGACCGACCACCCACCATAAACGGTACTCAATATTTTACGACCACTGCCGGTGGACCGTTCCCTGACTTCGGGGTCAATCGCAATAATTTCTACGGCTTCGTCAATCGCGATTTCTTCGAGGTGCATCAGGATATCGCGACCGTCAACGCCGAGGTCAAGATTACGCCGGACCTGACGCTGAGCGACAAGTTCCGGGCCTCGCAGTCGCTGCTGAACTATATCGGTACCATTCCGGAGCAGTCGATCCAAATCTTGCGACCGGGAACCTAACTGCCAACCCGCAGAGCCGGTACCAGCCGACGCAGGTCGTCGCCAACCAGAGCGAGGCGACCTACAAGTTCGACACCGTGGGACTGGCATCACACCGCGCTCGGCGGCGTCGAGATATCCGCGAGCTATCCAGCATTGACACATATACCGGCTTGACCTCGGAAGGCTAACGGCAACACGAGCACGGCAACTGGGCTCGTTCAACAACGTCAATATCTACAATCCGCAGCTTACGTTTTTGCCGTTCGGCCCCGCCTACGCTGACCGGATATGCCGACGACGATCGAGCTCGACACGACGAGCGGATATTTGCTGGATACTGCGAATTATCGTGATCTCGTCATCCTGAACGGCGGCATCCGCTACGACGACTACAAGATCGAGGTCAATGGTTTCGGTCCGCTGGCGCGGTCAAGAATCACCTGGAACGCGCAAGCGGCAGGAGATTCGAAATGCCGAATTTCAACCTTGGCGTTACGCTGAAGCCGTTGCCGATCACCAGCTTCTATGCCGCGTATGCGACCTCTTCGAATCCGGTAGGTTCGCGGAGTTTGACGGCACCAGCGCAGCTACGGCGGGCTTGCGCCAATACTCGAATGGCAATAACAACCAGATATTCGGACCGCTGCAGAACACGGCGATCGAAATCGGCAACAAATGGGAATTGTTCGATCGCCACTTTGCTCGTGAGCGGCGCATTGTTCCAGACCAACGTCACCAATGCGCGCGAGTCGGTGAACGTAACCTCAGCAGCAAATCAGACCGCAGCTTGTCCCTATAACTCTAGTCGCAGGCATCCGACAGCCTTGCATCAGCGCCGGTGCAGCCTATCAAATCCGCGGCATTGATCTCGAAGTCAGCGGCAAGATCACCGACAAATGGAGCGTGTTCGGCGGTCTGGTGCTGATGCAGTCGGCGGTGACGAAGTCGCTGGTCCCCTCGGCCAACCCCGTGCTGTACCCTACCAACGTCGGCCTGCCGCTGGCCAACATCGCGCATCAGTCGTTCAGCCTGCTCAGCAAATATCAGATCAACGACACCTGGGAGGTTGGCGGACAGGCGGTATATCGTTCCAAGATCTACGGTGGCACCTTGCTGGCCGCGAACCAGGGCACCTCACTGCCGAGCTTCTGGCGTTTCGATACATTCGCGGAAGCAAAGCTCGACAAGAACTGGACCGCGAAGGTGTTCGTCAACAACATCTTCAACCAGCTCTACTACACCGCGTTGTACCAGAGTGCGGCGCCGTTTGTCCTGGAAGCGCCCGGCCGCACGGTCGCTTTCATGATATCGGCGAGGTACTGATCGGGATCTGATGCTGGTATGCGTTCCCAATGTCCTGAGCAAAAGCGATGTGGCGGATTTCCGCCGCATCATGGACGGGTGTGACTGGGAGGACGGCCGTTCGACCGCGGGCGCGCAATCGGCACTGGTCAAACGCAACGAGCAATTGCCGCCGGACAGCGAGATCGCGCGCAAGCTGGGTAATCGCGTGGTTTCAGCGCTGACGGCCAATCCGCGTTTCATCTCGGCGGCGATACCGCTGCAGATCTTTCCGCCGTTGTTCAACCGCTACGTGGCGGCCGACGGACACCGTTTCGGCATTCACGTCGATAACGCCGTGCGCGGCGATCATCTGACCGGCCTGCGTATCCGAACCGACCTGTCGGTCACGTTATTTTTATCTGAGCCGGAGGAGTATGATGGCGGCGAATTGGTGGTCGAGGACCTCTACGGATCCCACGAAATCAAGCTGCCGGGCGGCGATCTCGTAGTTTATCCTGCGTCTAGTTTGCATATGGTCACCCCGATCACCCGAGGCACCCGAGTTGCATCTTTTTTCTGGCTGCAGAGCATGGTACGAGACGCCCACGCTCGCAGCCTGATTTACGATCTCGACACGGCGATCCAGGCTCTGGTGGAGCGCCTCGGGCGCGATGACCCCGAAACGGTCAAATTGACCGGCATCTATCACAATCTAATCCGCTACTGGGCCGAAGTATGAAGACGTTGTTCCGATCGATCTGTGCTGCAATCCTTACGGTAGCCTTGCTCGCGCCGCCCTCGCTTTTGGCGCAGCAGCCGAAGCCTGTTCCCGCCGCGCCGCAGGCCGCGGTAACGTCGCCGCCGGTTGTGACTGCACCGGCGACTGCACCCGCGCAGCCTGCAACTGCCCCTGCGCCTTTCACGGCCGCTCAACCCGCATCGGCCGCCACTCAACCCGCAGCGGCGCCAGCGACCCCTGACGCGGCGGCGCAACCGGTCGAAGGCAACAATGCCAAGGCGTTGAAGTCGACGGTCGCGGCGCTTCATGAATTGTCGCCCTGGTCGATGTTCCTGTCGGCGGATATCATCGTCAAGGCGGTGATGATCGGCCTTGCCTTTGCCTCGCTGGTGACCTGGACCGTCTTCATCGCGAAGATGATCGAACTGTCGCGGGTGCAGCGCACGCTGAACACGGCGCTGGGCAAGGTTGGCAATGCGAGGTCGCTGGCGGAAGCGCAGTTCGCGCTGGGCGCCAAGGATAGCGTGCTGTCGACCTTGCTGGCAGCCGCCATGAACGAGGCGCGATTGTCGGCCGGTATTTCCAGCGACGACGGCATCAAGGAGCGCGCCGCCTCGAGCTTTGCCGAGATCGTGCGCGCCGAAGGGCGCCACATCCGGATCGGCATGGGGTTGCTCGCCACCATCGGCGCGACATCACCGTTCGTTGGGCTGTTCGGCACCGTCTGGGGCATCATGAACAGCTTCATCGGCATTTCAAAATCGCAGACGACGAATCTGGCCGTGGTTGCTCCCGGCATTGCCGAGGCGCTGCTCGCGACCGCGATCGGTCTGGTCGCGGCAATCCCCGCGGTGATCATCTACAATCACTTCGCGCGGGTAACCAAAGGATATCTGGAACTCGTCAACCGGTCGTCGGGGATGGCGGCGCGGCTGTTGTCGCGCGATCTTGATCGCACCCATGTCAGTTCCTCCAGCAGCGTGCATTCGCGCGCGGCGGAGTAGGCAATGGCGATCTCGGTTGGCAGTGACATCGATGACGGCGACGATTTCGCGGAAACCCACGAGATCAACGTCACGCCGTTCATCGACGTCATGCTGGTTCTGCTGATTATCTTCATGGTGGCAGCGCCGCTCTCGACGGTCGATCTTCCGATCGATTTGCCGTCGTCGACTGCGACACCGCAGAAGAAGCCCGACAAGCCGACCTATGTCAGCATCAAGCCGGACCTCGAGGTGGCAATCGGTGAAAACCTGGTCAAGCGGGTCGATCTGGTGCGCTCGCTCGACGCGATGTCGGACTCGAACAAGGATCGCTATCATCTTCCTGCGCGCCGACCGCGGGGTGCCTTACGGCGATCTGATGGACGTGCTCGAGATCCTGCGCACCGGCGGCTATACCAAAATCAAGCTGGTGGCGCTCGAAGGCGTTCCGAATGCCGACGCGCCGGCAACGGCAGCGCCTGCGAGTGCAACACCTTGAGCCGCGGTTGACCAGAATGCCTGATCTCGACATCGAGCAAAAACCATCGCGCCGCCTCTGGATTCTGGCGGCGGTAGCGGCGCTCGCACTGCATCTGGGCTGCGGCGCGCTGGCGTTTGCGCATCTGCGTGGCGATGATTCGAACGACTATCTTGGCGCGCAAGGAGACATCGGCATCGAACTGACATCGGCAGCCGAGGAAGATACCGATCTGCCGGCGGGACCGGACACCGATGCCTCCGTTGCCTCACCGGCGCTCGCCGAGCAGAAGACCGAGGTCAAGCCGACCGACCTGCCGAAGGATACTCCGACCGAAACCGAAGATCCCGATCGGGTGGTGACGACCAACGATTCCAAGAAGCCCAAGGAAGACGATCCGAAAGTCGCCACGGTGCAGACTTCGGCATCGGAGGAATCGGTGGCGCAGGAAGCCACCGCGCGGCAGTCGATCGAGGGCGCGCGGGTCGACGAGCATCCGACGGTCGTCAATCAGGGTATCGGCAAGGACGCGCAAAGACTGCTGGCGAAATGGCATGGTCAGCTCAGTGCCTATCTCAACCTCCATAAACGCTACCCCGAGGTAAAAAACACCAAGGCGGTCAAGGTCAAGGTCGGCTTCGAGCTCGACCGCTTGGGACATGTGCTATCGATGCGGGTCATCGAAGGTTCGGGCGATTCCGCCTATGACGAGGCGGCGCTGGAGATGATCCGCAGGTCCGATCCGGTGCCGAAACCGCCGCCGATCGAGGCGGATAACGGCTTGAACTTTACGCTGGATGTGATCTTCCCGAAGGGCAAGGGCAAAAGCTGATGCCCAAAGTCAGGCACTAACGGCTTGCCGGCGATTCCACGTCGACCGGAAGCGCTCTGTATCAACGCCAGTAATACCGAAACCCGACATAAACCACGACAAGACAGGCAAAGATCAATGCGACGGGTAGTTTCGGCTTGGCGTTCGCCGCGGTTTTGGGCTTGGTCTTTTGCGGTGCCGGGCGCCTGAAAGCGGTGACGTTGTCGGCCACTGGCTCGCTGATCTGGGCGCGAACGTCGGGTGCGGTACCTTTGCCGCCCATCTCGGCGAAGTAGGTCTTGTACATGAGCTGGATGGTGGCATCGGTCGCGTCGGCCTCCGGCATCTCCTTGAGCAACGCCTGGTAGCCTGTGAGGAAAGCCTGGGCTTCAGCCGGCAAAGCGGAAGCACCGTTCAGCTTGGCCATCATCTTCCAGGTGGCGAAATCGGCGCGAGCCTTGGTGTCGGCGCGTCGCGCGATCATCATTTCGGCAGCTTTGATCAAGATAGCCTCAAGGTACTCTCGACTGGGGTGAAACTGAACTACGCGTTGCCGGTTACGAGGAGAAGCAACCGGATGATATAGCCGGTCGCCGTCCGAAGTATCGCCGAAATAACATCAAGATTTAGACCGAGTTGGGTGCCGGCCATCGGAAGCAGGATCAGAAATCCGATCAGGATCAGCATGCCATAGGGTTCCAGTCGCGACAATGGTCCCGCCAGCGCGTTTGGCAACAGTCCGACGGCGACCCGGCCGCCGTCCAAAGGCGGAATCGGCAGCATGTTAAAAACCGCGAGCACGACATTGATAACAAGAGCGTTTTTCAGATTGTCGCCGATCCAGCGGGCCGAGTTGTCGGGAGCATAAGGCAGCAAGTGAAACGCCGCTGCGGCGATCAGGGCCAGCGCGATATTGGTGGCCGGGCCGGCCAGCGCTACCCACACCATGTCGATCCGGGGATGGCGCAGCGCGCGAAAATTCACCGGCACCGGCTTGGCGTAGCCGAACAGGAATGGCGAGTGCGATAGCAGCAGGACCGCCGGCAACAACACGGTACCGAAGGGGTCGATGTGCTTCAGCGGGTTGAAGGTGACGCGGCCGCGTTCCCAGGCGGTGTTGTCGCCGAAATGATGGGCGACAAAGCCGTGGGCGGCCTCGTGAAAGGTAATCGCAATGACCAGCGGCAATACCCAGACCGATATCGCGTAGATCGTGTCGTTGGCAGGCAAGCGGTGATCCTGTTCCGTTCGGCTGAAAGTATGAAACTAGCATATATCGGCGTCAAACCGGCGGAGCGCCTTTCGGATACTGCGGCAGCCCGTCGTCGATCTTCACCCAGTTCATTTTTTCGCTGACCCAGATGTGTTCAGTCGGCGCAAAGGCGTGGCGATCATCGAATGCCGCCAATGCGACGCCGGCGGCGGTCCCGTTCTTGCGCCAGGAAAACAGCCGCGTCCCGCATGCCTTGCAAAACACCCGGTCGAGTGTCGCGGAAGACGGGTAGCTGCCGGTTTCGCCTTCGACCTCGAGCGCGGTTTGTGGATAGAGCGCGCGGGCATAGAACGGCGATCCGGTCGCCCTCTGGCAATTGCGGCAGTGGCAGATCCGGACGTTGATCGGCTCGCCCGTGGCCTTGAAGCGCACCGCGCCGCACAGGCATCCGCCTTCGCGTATGACGACGTTTTCGCCCATTGCCTGCCTCAATAGGTCGCGCGACCGCCGGAAATGTCGAACACCGCGCCGGTCGAGAACGCGCAATCCTCCGAGGCGAGCCATGCCACCATTGCGGCGAGTTCTTCCACCAGCACAAACCGGCCTTTCGGAATCTTCGACAGCATGAAGTCGATATGCTGCTGCGTCATCTGATCGAAAATAGCTGTCCGGGCAGCGGCCGGGGTGACCGCGTTGACCGCGATCTCGTGGCCGGCCAGCTCCTTGCCGAGCGATTTTGTCAGCGCAATCAGGCCGGCCTTTGAAGCCGAATAATGCGCCGCGTTCGGATTGCCTTCCTTGCCGGCGATCGAGGCGATGTTGATGATGCGGCCATAGTTTTGCTTGATCATCTGCGGCACGATGGCCTTGCAACAAATGAAGGGACCGTCGAGATTGATGCGCAGCACCTTGCGCCATTCGTCGAGATCTGTGTCCCATACCGTCTTGTTGATGCCGGCGATACCGGCATTATTGACCAGAATGTCGATCTTGCCGAACGCTTTCAACGTGGCGTCGCAGGTTTTCTCGACTGCGGCAAGATCGGATACGTCGACCTTGAATGCGGTGACGGCGGCGCCGATTTCTTCGGCCGTCCTTTCCGCGAATGGCTGGTCGTGATCCCAGATCGCCACCCTGGCTCCGGATACCACGAAGCGCTCGGCAATCGCACGTCCGAAACCTTGCGCGCCGCCGGTGACCACCGCGCACCGGCCGTTCAGATCGATCCTGTTCATGGGTAGATCCATCCTTTGTGTGGAACGGCAGGTTACAACGTCCAGCCGCCATCGATGATGTGCGCGACGCCGGTCGTGAACGAACTTTCGTCACTGGCGAGATAAACCGCGAGCGAGGCGATCTCGTCGGCGGTGCCAAGCCGGCCCATCGGCTGCCGCGCGACGAACATCTCGCGTCCCTGTGGGCCTGCTGCGGCGGCGCGCTCCAGCATCGACGGCGTCTCGATCGTGCCAGGGCAAATGCAGTTGCAACGGATGCCTTTGGCGATGAAATCGGTCGCGACCGCGCGCGTCAGCGCGGCGACGGCGGCCTTGGTCGCTCCGTAGACATAGCGATCGGGCGCCGCCTTGAACACGCCGGCGGCGGAAGAGATATTGATGATCGAGCCGCCGCCCTGTTCCAGCATCCCCGGCAGGAACGCGCGGATCGTGCGGTGCATCGATTTGACGTTGAGGTCGAACGAAAAGTCCCAGTCCTCGTCGGAGCATTCCAGTACAGTGCCGTGATGCACGAAGCCAGCCGCATTGAGCAGGATGTCGACCTTGCCGACGCGCTTGGCCATCGCGGCAACAGCTGCGCTATCACGCGTATCGAGCCGGGCCATTTCGGCGACGTCGTTCTTGAGCAAAGCGAGTTTCTGTTCATCGATGTCGGTTGCAAAGACCGCGGCGCCTTCACGCGCAAAGGCCAGCGCGCAAGCGCGGCCGATACCCGCGGCCGCGGCGGTCACGAATGCGCGTTTGCCCTTCAGGCGGTCTGACATGGCGTTCTGTCCTTCGTGACTTTTCTGTCATTGCGAGGAGCGAAGCGACGAAGCAATCCAATGTTTCCTTTTGACTCTGGATTGCTTCGCTGCGCTCGCAAAGACGCTGTGGGTTATTCAGGTGTTCAGTGGTTATCCCTGGCGACGCCGACCTTGCCGGCAATGTCGCGGTAACGCGTCGCAAATTCCATGCAGCCGCCGGTGGCGTGCTGTCCGACCGTCGACCGATAGAGTTCCTGCCACGGCGTCTGGTGCGGCGGATAGGGAAAGCCCCCCTTGGCCTTGAGTTCAGCGCGGCGCCGCTTCAACTCCTCGTCGGAAATCAGGATGTTGGCGCTTCCCTGGTTGAGGTCGACACGAACCTTGTCGCCGGTCTTGAGGATTGCAAGTCCACCATCGGCAGCGGCTTCCGGTGTAGCATTAAGGATCGAGGGCGAGCCTGACGTGCCGGACTGCCGGCCGTCCCCAATGCAGGGCAGCGACAGGACACCGCGTTTGATCAGCGCGGCCGGTGGCTGCATGTTGACCACCTCGGCGCCGCCGGGATAGCCGATCGGACCGGTGCCGCGCACGAACAGGATGCAGTGCTCGTCGATATCAAGCGCGGGATCCTCGATCCGTTGATGATAATCCTCGGGTCCCTCGAACACGATGGCCCGGCCTTCGAATGCGTTCGGGTCTTTGGGGTTGATCAGATAGCGGTCGCGGAATTCCTTTGAAATCACGCTGGTCTTCATGATCGCGGAATTGAAGAGATTGCCGCGCAAGACAAGGAAGCCGGCATCCTTGACCAGCGGCTTGTCGTAGCTCCAGATCACGTCATTATCGGGCTTCCGCGCGTCCTTGCAATTGTCGCCCATGCTGCGGCCGTTGACGGTGAGCGCGTCCTCATGGATGCGCTTGTGCTTGATCAGTTCGCGCACCACGGCGGGCACGCCGCCGGCCCGGTGGTATTCTTCGCCGAGATAGAAGCCGGCCGGCTGCATGTTCACCAAGAGCGGAATTTCGTGGCCGTGCTTCTGCCAGTCGTCGATCGATAGTTCGACGCCGATATGGCGGGCGAGCGCGTTGATGTGAATCGGCGCGTTGGTCGAGCCGCCGATCGCCGAATTGACCACGATGCAGTTCTCGAACGCCTTGCGGGTCAGGATGTCGGACGGCTTCAGGTCCTCCCAGACCATATCCACGATGCGGGTGCCGGTCTCGTAGGCGATCTGGCCGCGTTCGCGATAGGGCGCCGGGATCGCGGCGCAGCCGGGCAACGACATGCCGAGCGCTTCCGCCAGCGAATTCATGGTGGAGGCAGTGCCCATCGTGTTGCAATGGCCGACCGACGGCGCGGACGAGGCCACGATATTCATGAACTCCTCGTAGTCGATCTCGCCGGCGACCAGCCGCTCGCGCGATTTCCAGACCACGGTGCCCGAGCCGGTGCGCTGGCCCTCGTGCCAGCCGTTCAGCATCGGTCCGCCCGACAGCACGATCGCCGGCATGTTGACGGTCGCTGCCGCCATCAGGCAGGCGGGCGTCGTCTTGTCGCAGCCGGTGGTCAGGACCACGCCGTCCAGCGGGTAGCCGAACAATATTTCCACCAGCCCGAGATAGGCCAGGTTGCGGTCCAGCGCGGCGGTCGGGCGCTTGCCGGTCTCCTGAATTGGATGCATCGGGAATTCCATGGCGATGGCACCGGCCGTGCGGATTCCCTCCCGGACACGGTGCGCCAGTTCGATGTGGTGGCGGTTGCATGGCGAAAGGTCGCTGCCGGTCTGGGCGATGCCGATAATCGGCTTGCCGGACTGCAGTTCATGTCGCGTCAGGCCATAATTAAGGTAGCGCTCGAGGTAGAGCGCGGTCATGCCCGGGTTGTGCGGATTGTCGAACCACTCGCTGGAACGGAGTTTGCGTCTGGTGATCCCGGTGAGCGGCTTGTTCATGATTTCTCCCCGCGACGCACACGCCTTATTTTCGTGCGCAATGTTCGTATCGGCGGTGGATGTTTGCATGCTCCCGCCCTGATCGCAACGTTGCAGGACGCGGGTATTCAATACGACTTTGATCGGAGGACATCGTCGAAAAAATCTGATAGACCTTCGGTTAACAAAAGATCGGCTGCGGCGTTCGCCGTACCAGCCGTATCGGGAGGAACCAAACATGTCGTCGGTGCAGATTCGCGACGTGCGAAAATCGTTTGGCGGCTTTGAGGTCCTGCACGGCGTTTCGATTCCGATCGAGGATGGCGCTTTCGTGGTTCTGGTCGGACCCTCCGGCTGCGGCAAGTCGACCTTGCTGCGGATGCTGGCAGGGCTTGAAAACATCACCTCCGGAACAATTTCGATTGGCGATCGCGTCGTCAACGACGTCCAGCCCAAAGAGCGCGACATCGCGATGGTGTTCCAGAACTATGCGCTCTATCCGCATATGACCGTCGCCGACAATATGGGCTTTTCGCTGAAGCTGCGCGGCGCCAAGCCGGACGAGATCGCGAAGGGTGTGAAGCGTGCGGCCGAAATCCTTGATCTCACTCCGCTGCTCGATCGCTATCCCCGGCAATTATCCGGTGGTCAACGCCAGCGCGTCGCGATGGGCCGCGCCATCGTTCGCGATCCGCAGGTGTTCCTGTTCGACGAGCCGCTGTCCAATCTCGACGCCAAACTGCGCGTGGCGATGCGTACCGAGATCAAGGAGCTGCATCAACGGCTGAAGACCACGACAGTGTATGTCACCCACGACCAGATCGAAGCCATGACCATGGCCGACAAGATCGTGGTGATGCATGACGGCATCGTGGAGCAGATCGGAACTCCGCTCGAACTATATGACCGGCCCGACAATCAGTTCGTCGCGGGCTTTATCGGTTCGCCGGCGATGAATTTCCTCAAGGGGCGGGTGCAAGCGAACGGACGTGTCGGTTTCGAAGGTCCGAACGGCGTCAATCTGCCGTTGGCATCGGCGCCGGCCGGCTCGGACGGCCGTCCCGCCGTGTATGGCGTGCGGCCCGAACATTTTACAATCGCCGATGACGGCGCCGAGGCCGAGATCGTGGTCGTGGAGCCGACCGGTTCGGAAACGCAAGTGTTCGCCAAGCTCGGCGGCGAGCAGGTGGTTGCGGTGTTTCGCGAACGTCATCAATTCAACCCGGGCGACAAGGTCAGGCTGAAGCCGAACCCGTCGCTTGTGCATCTGTTCGACGAGGCCACTGGCAAACGACTCTGAATTTCAGACGAGAATTGGTCGATGAGAGAACCGATAAAACAAGGAGAATACGGAAGATGTCTATCCTTACACCCGATCGGAGGTCGCTGCTCAAGGGCGGCGCGACGATGCTGGCAGCCGCGGCGACGATGTCGAGCGAGCAGTTGCTGGGCTACGCCAAGGCTTGGGCGCAGACCGCGCAGTGGAAACCGGAAGCCGATGCCAAGATCAACCTGTTGCGCTGGAAGCGCTTCGTCGAAGCCGAAGACGTCGCCTTCATGAAGATCGTCGATGCTTTCCAGAAGGCCAATAACGTCACCATCAATGTCTCCAACGAATCCTATGACGACCTTCAGCCCAAGGCGTCGGTTGCCGCCAACACCGGGCAGGGCCTCGACATGGTCTGGGGCCTTTATTCGTTGCCGTTCCTGTTCCCGAACAAGTGCACCGATATGACCGACGTCGCCGACTATCTCGGCAAGAAGTGCGGCGGCTGGTCGGCGTCCGGCGAAGCTTACGGCAAGCTCGACGGCAAGTGGATCGGCGTGCCTGTCGCCGCCACCGGCGGGCTTGTGAACTATCGGATGTCGGCGGCTGAAAAGGCCGGCCACAAGGAATTCCCGAAGGATCTGGCCGGCTTCGCCGATCTGATCAAGGGCCTGAAGAAGAACAACACACCCGCCGGCATGGCGCTGGGCCACGCCTCGGGCGACGCCAATGGCTGGCTGCATTGGGCGCTGTGGGCCCATGGCGGCAATCTGATCGACAAGGACAACAAGGTCGTCATCAACTCGCCGGAAACCGCCAAGGCGCTCGAATATGTAAAGGGCCTGTACGACGACTTCATCCCGGGCACCGCGTCCTGGAACGACAGCTCGAACAACAAGGCGTTCCTGGCCGACCAGCTCTTCCTCACCGTCAACGGCATCTCGATCTACGTCACCGCGAAGAAGGAGAACCCGAAGATCGCCGAGGACATGAACCACGCGCATCTGCCGGTCGGTGTCGACGGCAAGACCCGCGAATTGCATCTCGGCTTCCCGATCCTGGTCTACAACTTCACCAAGTTCCCGCAGGCCTGCAAGGCGTTCACCGCCTTCATGATGGAACCGGCGCAGTTCGATCCGTGGGTCGCAGGCGGCGCAGGGCTATCTGTCGCCGTTCCTGCTCGGCTACGAGGCGAACCCGATCTGGACCGCGGATCCCAAGAACACGCCGTATCGCGACGTGGCGGAGACCGCGCTGACCCCGGCGGGCATCGGCAAGATGGGCGAAAACGCGGCCGCCGCGATCGCCGACTTCGTCGTGGTCGATATGTTCGCGAACTACTGCACCGGACGTGAGGATGTGAAGACAGCGATGGCGACCGCGGAGCGTTCCGCCAAGCGCATCTTCCGCTAAGGCGATCGCCGGCGCGGTCTTCCGCGCCGGCCTGTTTTTATCTAACATCTGGAGATGACGCCCGGATCGAGAGCAGGGCGCCATCGTCCGGTTGGAACGGAACGGAATGACGACGCTTCAAACATCAGCGCCTGCGCAGGCTCCTGTCGCCTACACGCCGTCGCTATGGGCGCGGCTGCAGGCCAATCGTAACTGGCTGGCGTTGTGGTTCATGCTGCCGGCGGCGGCGTTCCTGATCCTGTTCCTGGCCTATCCGCTCGGCCTCGGCATCTGGATGAGCTTCACCGATGAACGCATCGGCCGCAGCGGGATCTTCATCGGGCTCGAGAACTACCAGTGGCTGTGGGACGACAGCATCTTCTGGCTCTCGGTATTCAACACGCTGCTCTATACGATCATCGCCAGCGCCATCAAATTCGCGATCGGGCTCTATCTCGCGCTGCTTGCTCAATCGTCACATGCCGTTCAAGGCGATCATCCGCGCCGATCGTGCTGATCCCGTTCATCGTGCCGACCGTGCTGTCGGCGATCGCGTTCTGGTGGATCTATGACGCGCAATTTTCGATCATCTCCTGGTCGCTGATCAAGCTCGGCCTGATCGACCACAACATCAATTTCCTCGGCGACAGCAACTGGGCGCGCGGCAGCGTGATCTTCGCCAACATCTGGCGCGGCGTGCCGTTCGTCGCGATTACCTTGCTGGCCGGTCTGCAGACCGTGTCGCCCTCGCTGTACGAGGCCGCGACGCTCGACGGCGCGACCAACTGGCAACGCTTCCGCTTCATCACCTATCCGCTGCTGACGCCGATCATCGCCGTCGTGATGACCTTCTCGGTGCTGTTCACGTTTACCGATTTCCAGCTGGTCTGGGCGCTGACCCGCGGCGGCCCGGTCAACGCCACGCATCTGATGGCGACGCTGAGCTATCAGCGCGGCATTATCAGCGGTCGGCTGGGCGAGGGTGCTGCGATCGCGACCGCCATGATCCCGTTCCTGCTGGCTGCGATCGCGATTTCCTGGTTCGGCATGCAGCGCCGGAAATGGCAGCAGAGGTTCCAACAATGACTGATCATGCCCTGCACGCGAAGGCTGCCACGCCGCGGACCCGGACCGACGACAGCGAGGGCATGAGCTATCTGGAGTCGCTGCCGCGACGTCTGGTGACGCTGTATCTTCCGCTGTTCATCATCCTGGTGGTGCTGCTGTTTCCGTTCTACTGGATGGGGCTGACGTCGATCAAGCCGGACGAGCAGTTGATCGACATGGAGAAGTTCAACCCGTTCTGGGTGGTTCATCCGACCTTCAAGCACATCAGCAAGCTGCTGTTCGAAACCGAGTACCCGCGCTGGCTGTGGAACACGATGTATGTCGCGGTCGGCGCCACGACGCTGTCGATCATCGCCAGCGTGCTGGCGGCCTATGCGATCGTGCGCCTGCGGTTCAAGGGCGCGGACGCCGTCGGCGTGCTGATCTTCTTTGCCTATCTGGTGCCGCCGTCGATTCTGTTCATTCCGCTGGCCTCGGTGATCCAGGCCTACGGTCTGTTCGATTCGCCGCTGTCGCTGATCCTGGTCTATCCGACGCTGCTGATCCCGTTCTCGACCTGGCTGCTGATGGGATACTTCAAGACCATCCCCTATGAGCTGGAGGAATGCGCGCTGATCGACGGCGCCTCGCGCTGGCAGATCCTGGTCAAGATCGTGGTGCCGCTGGCGGTCCCCGGCCTGATCTCGGCCTTCATCTTCTCCTTCACGCTGTGCTGGAACGAGTTCATCTACGCGCTGACCTTCCTGCAATCGACGCCGAACAAGACCGTGCCGGTCGCGATCGTCAACGAGTTCGTCGACGGCGATATCTACAAATGGGGCTCGCTGATGGCCGGCGCGCTGGTCGGCTCGCTGCCGCTGGTGATCCTTTACGCCTTCTTCGTCGAGCACTACGTATCGGCGATGACCGGAGCCGTGAAGGAGTAGACGCCAGGTCCGCGTCTCTTCTTTTCTTTATGGACGCGTTTTCTCGGTGCGACCCGGTTCCCACTTGGCTTGAAAACGCGATAGAAAAACAAGAACGAGGAGTTGGGTCTTGCACATCCTGGTGTTGGGCGCGGCCGGCATGGTCGGCCGCAAACTGGTCGAACGACTGCTGCGCGACGGACGGCTCGGCTCCCGCGACATCACGCGCATGACGTTGCAGGACGTAGTGGCGCCAGCAATCCCGGCCAAGCCGGGATTTCCGATCGATATCGTCGCCGGCGATTTCGCGGTGGCAGGCTTTGCCGACAAGCTGGTCGCAGACCGTCCCGACGTGATCTTTCATCTCGCCGCGATTGTTTCCGGCGAAGCGGAGCTCGATTTCGACAAGGGCTATCGGATCAACCTCGACGGCACCCGAATGCTGTTCGATGCCATCCGGCTGGTCGGCGGCGGCTACAAGCCGCGGGTGGTGTTCACCTCGTCGATCGCGGTGTTTGGCGCGCCGTTTCCGGAAGCCATCGGCGACGAGTTCTTTCACACCCCGCTGCTGAGCTACGGAACCCAGAAGGCGATCGGCGAACTGTTGCTGGCCGACTATTCGCGCCGCGGCTTCATGGACGGTATCGGCATTCGGCTCCCGACCATCTGCATCCGGCCCGGCCTGCCGAACAAGGCAGCCTCCGGCTTCTTCTCCAACATCCTGCGCGAACCGCTCGCCGGCAAGGAAGCGATCCTGCCGGTATCGGAGGACGTCCGGCACTGGCATGCCACGCCGCGCTCGGCCGTAGGCTTCCTGCTGCATGCCGCGACCATGGATAGCTCCGTCGCGGGGGCGCGGCGCAATCTCACCATGCCCGGCCTTTCCGCGACCGTCGGCGAGCAAATCGCGGCGCTCAAGCGCGTTGCGGGCGACAAGGTAGCGGTCGCGCATCAAGCGCGAACCTGATCCCTTCATCATGGGCATCGTCGACGGCTGGCCGCGCAATTTCGACGCCGAGCGAGGGGTCAAGCTCGGCTTCACCACCGAAGAAAAGACCTTCGACGACATCATTCGGATCCACATCGAGGACGAATTGGGTGGTAAGTTCGTCGCCTGATCCGTTCGCGCAATTGGGAGCATGACCATGACCGTCAGCATCGTTGGATGGGCGCATACGCCGTTTGGCAAGTTCGATGCTGACACCGTCGAGGGCCTCGTCGTCCGCGTCGCCAATGAGGCGCTGACCGACGCCGGCATTTCTGCCGCCGACGTCGACGAAATCGTGCTCGGCCATTTCAACGGCGGTTTCTCCGCCCAGGATTTTACCGCCTCGCTGGTGCTGCAGGCAGATCCGGACTTCCGCTTCAAGCCGGCGACGCGCGTGGAGAATGCCTGCGCCACCGGATCGGCGGCGGTGCATCAGGGTATTCGCGCCATCGAGTCGGGCGCGGCGAAGATCGTGCTGGTAGTCGGCGTCGAGCAGATGACGCGGACGCCGGGACCGGAAATCGGCAAGAACCTGCTGAAGGCGTCGTATCTGCCCGAGGATGGCGACACGCCCGGCGGTTTCGCCGGCGTGTTCGGCAAGATCGCGCAGTCCTATTTCCAGAAATATGGCGACCAGTCCGACGCGCTTGCGATGATCGCCGCCAAGAACCACAAGAACGGCGTCGCCAATCCCTATGCGCAACTGCGCAAGGATTTCGGTTACGAATTCTGCCGTGCCGAGAGCGAGAAGAATCCGTTCGTCGCGGGGCCGTTGAAGCGCACCGATTGCTCGCTGGTGTCGGATGGCGCGGCGGCGCTGGTGCTGACCGACTGCGGCAACTGCGAAGACCATGGGCAAGGCCGTCAATTTCGTCGCCACCGCGCACGCCCAGGATTTCCTGCCGATGTCCAAGCGCGACATCCTGCAGTTCGAGGGTTGCACCGTGGCCTGGCAGCGGGCGCTGCAAAAGGCCGGCGTGCAGCTTATCCGATCTGTCCTTTGTCGAGACCCATGACTGCTTCACGGTCGCCGAGCTGATCGAATACGAAGCGATGGGCCTGACGCCGCGCGGGCAGGGCGCTCGCGCCATCAAGGAAGGCTGGACCCAGAAGGACGGCAAGCTGCCGGTCAATCCGTCCGGCGGCCTGAAGGCCAAGGGCCATCCGATCGGCGCCACCGGCGTCTCCATGCATGTGATGACCGCGATGCAGCTTGTCGGCCAGGCGCCCGAGGGCATGCAGATCAACGACGCCAAACTCGGCGGCATCTTCAACATGGGCGGCGCGGCCGTTGCGAATTACGTCTCGCTGCTGGAGCCGATGAAGTAAGACGGGATTTCTGTGACGCAAGCAAAAGTTGGCTCGCGCTAGCCGGTCGCCGCTCGCGACCATGCCACCCTGAAAGCTGCTGTGAATGCGAACGGCGATTGCAGCATCCGGCCATAGCGGATCGGCACCAGCTCCTTTCACCCGGCCGGCGTCCGATCTGTGAAGGATGTCGAGCGGGTCCGGCCGGTCCTTGATTGGTTTCCAGCGGCCGTGTTGCTCGCGCGCCAGCTTGTCGCGAAGAGCCTTGCCGGCGGCAGCGCGATCGTCCGGGGATACGATGTGAGGCGTCGCGCCGGCAGCCTGCTTTGCCTGGCCTCTGACTTGTCGCTGGCACGATCCATCGTAAATTCCGGCTCTTGAACCACGGCTCGGGATTCATGGTTCGGCACGAAATCCGAGAGCGTTGACCTGGATCAAGCGTTCGGCAATTCGGCCACGTCAGCTTTGCCGTCCCATCAGCCGAAAGGCTTGGCACCATGGCCGATGCGACAGAACGAATGGGCAAGGTCGAGCGGCGGTCGGCGTGGCTTTCCTGGCTGCCGCCAAGCCGGTGGCTCGCGGATTATTCTGCGGCCTGGCTGCCTTTCGACATCATTGCCGGGATCACACTCGCAGCCTACGCGATCCCGGTCTCACTTGCCTATGCCGGGCTGGCCGGGCTGCCTCCGCAGGTCGGGATCTACGGCTACCTGCTGGGAGGAATCGGTTACGCGTTGTTCGGATCTTCACGCCAGCTTGCGATCGGGCCGACCTCCGCCATCTCGCTCATGATCGCCGGCACGGTGGGCGCGATGGCTGCCGGCGATGCACTCCGTTACGCGCAGATTGCCAGCCTCGCGGCCCTCACCGTGGCCGCGCTCAGCCTGTTCGCCTGGCTGTTGCGGTTGAGCGCGCTGGTCAAATTGATCAGTGACAGCATTCTTGTTGGATTCTAGGCTGGTGCCGGCCTCACCATCGCGATGACCCAGTTGCCGAGCCTGTTCGGCGTCGCAGGTGGCGGTCACAACTTCTTCGAACGAGTTTATCTGTTTGTTGGACAGCTCGGTCAGACCCATTTGCCGGTCCTTGTTGTCGGGCTGGTGGCGCTCGTTCTGCTCGTCGTTGGTGAACGTCTGCTGCCGGGACGACCCGTCGCGCTCGGCGTCGTCGTGCTGGCCATCGCTGCTGCTAGCCTGTTAGGTTTGCCGGCGCTCGGCGTTCCCGTGACAGGCAAGATCCCATCAGGTCTACCAAGCCTCGCCGGGCCGGCTCTGCGGATCCGAGACGTTGAAGGCATTCTGCCGCTCGCGGGGGGCTGCCTGTTGCTGGCTTACATCGAGGGCGTGTCCGCCGCTCGAACCGTTGCGGCGAAGCACGGCTACGCGATCGACGCACGCCAGGAGCTCCTCGGCATCGGCGCGGCCAATCTCGCTGCAGCGATTGGACAGGGGTACCCCGTGGCTGGAGGACTGTCGCAGTCCGCGGTCAACGACAAGGCCGGCGCGCGCTCAGCTTTGGCGCTGATCTTCGCTTCGGTCACGCTGGCCTTGTGCCTGCTTTTCCTCACGGGGCTACTGGAAAACCTGCCGAAGGCCGTTCTCGCCGCGGTCGTCCTCATCGCGGTGTATGGGCTATTGGATTTCCCGGCGATGCTCCGCATGTGGCGGGTCAGCCGGCTGGACTTCCTGGCAGCGGCGATCTCGCTCCTGGCCGTGCTCTGGCTTGGAATTCTTCACGGCATCCTGCTCGCGGCTCTGGCTTCCATTCTGCTGCTGCTCGCGCGTGCGTCGCAGCCCCACGTCGCCTTCCTCGGGCGGATTCCGGGGACCGAGCAATATTCCGATATGGAGCGCCATCCTGACAACGAGCCGGTGCCTGGCGTGATCGTGTTTCGGCCAGAGGCCTCGCTGATCTATCCCAACGCCGACGCCGTGCTGGAAGCGGTCCTGACGCGCGTTCAATCCACCTCAGGCCCGATCCGTCTGGTGGTCTGCGATCTGTCTGCATCACCCTTTATCGATCTCGCGGGCTCGCGGATGTTGCGTGACCTGGAGGCCGAGCTCTCCAGCGGCGCTATCGCGTTGCGGATCGTCGGCGCCCACGGAAGAGTGCGCGATCTTTTGCGCGCCGATGGCCTCGAAGACAAGGTCGGAGGCATCGATCGCACCACAACGGTCGAGAAGGTGCTTTTGGTGTCGTTGAGACAAACAGGCTAACCTTGCCCGCAAAAGGAAGCCGATGTGAAAGCGGTCGACGTCATCTACCGGGAGAAGGTGGCTCGCATCTTTGCGAGCCGGATGAGGGGTAACCACGAGCGCCGTGCTTGCGGCTACCGCTCACCCGTCTCGAAACCGCTACGCGGTGTCGATCCACCCTCTCCCGCAAGGGGAGAGGGAAGTAAGCGCGCTCACCGCCGCGATCGCTGCTTCCTCACCCCCAAAATCCCCTTGACAGCAATTTAGTGATTTGCCCGTCGTGCTAAATTGTCGCACCCATCATCGTTGAATCCGAAGGCAAATCACCGGCTCAATAGACGCAACCCGCGCCGACAAGAGGGGCGTATCGCGCGATCGTCACGAACGTGGTGCGGGCTGCGATGGACGAGAGGCTGCACGCAGACGAGCGCGCGGCACTCGTACGGCGAAGTCGTGTGGTCCTGACGCCCCGACGCCGGCGTTCAAGCTTGCGATGATGCTTCGCATCACGCAGGTGACGGTGGCAAGAAAGCCCGGTCACCGGGGAGAGCACGAAGGAAACCGTAAAGCCATTGCGCAGGGAATGCCGGCGTTACTCGGCGAACCTGTGGCACTACCCGGTGCATTTTTTGCACCAACCACGGGTGCGTTGCGCACCCGGCATTCCCTGCGTCCTTCTTACTTCGAGGGGCGGACCGAAATTGCAAAACCTCGGGCGCAGTGCTGTCGCGAGAAGGAGAACCTATGTACCGTCATCCGTCCGCGTCGCTTCGCGACCATAGCCACGCAACGCATCGCCAATCGCATAGCCCATACCGCCCGATCGCCCTTGATCTTGCCTGTGCCCTGACGTTACGTGGCCTCGCGACGGCGAGAGCGCCACATCTCGTGTTCGGGAGCGAATGAACCATGGGACCGCTGGAGGGCATCAAGGTCATCGACATGACGACCGTGCTGATGGGGCCCTATGCCACCCAGATGCTTGGCGACTACGGGGCCGATGTCATCAAGGTCGAGACGCTCGAAGGCGACGTGACGCGGCTGATCGGGCCGACCCGTCATCCCGGCATGGGGCCGGTGTTCCTCAACACCAATCGCAGCAAGCGCAGTATCGCGCTCGACCTGAAGAAGCCGGCCGGCCGCGACGCCGTGCTGCGGCTGATCAAATCAGCGGACGTGCTGATCTACAACGTGCGACCGCAGGCGATGGCGCGGCTGCAGCTCGGCTATGATGTGGTGTCGAAACTCAATCCGCGCCTGATCTATGCCGGCGTGTTCGGTTTCGGCCAGGATGGGCCCTATGCCGCGAAGCCCGCTTACGACGACCTGATCCAGGGCGGCTCCGGCCTCGCGCATCTGATGGCGATCGGCGGTGACGGTACGCCGCGCTATGTGCCCAATGCGCTGGTCGATCGCATCGTCGGAACGCACGCGGTCGGCGCGATCCTCGCCAGTCTCGTGCATCGCGAGCGCAGCGGCCGCGGCCAGCGTGTCGACATTCCGATGCTGGAGACCATGTCGAGTTTTGTCATGGGCGATCACATGGGTGGTCTCACCTATGAGCCGCCGCTCGACAAGGGCGGCTACGCCCGGCATTTGTCGCCGGATCGCCGACCCTACAAGACCGCTGACGGCTATATCTGCGTGATCGTCTATAACGACAAGCAGTGGGACAATTTCATCAAGGCGACCGGGCGGGACGACATGCGCACCGATCCGAAATTTGCAACCTTCGCCGGACGCGCTGAGAACATCGACGTGGTCTACGCCGAGCTGGCGCGGATGATGCTGGAGCGCACGACGGCGGAATGGACCGACCTGCTCAACAAGGCGGATATTCCGACGCTGCCGATGCACGATCTCGAGAGCATCCTGACTGACCCGCATTTGACAGCGACCAATTTCTTTCCGGTGGTCGATCATCCAACCGAGGGCAAGATCCGAAGCATGCGCGTTTCCGCGGCCTGGTCCGACACGCCGGCGAAACCCGAGCGGCTTGCGCCACTTCTCAGCGAGCACGGCGACGAGATCTTGCGAGAGGCCGGCTTTTCGGCGGACGAGATCGCGGCCCTGGTGAAGGACGGCGTCACCAGGCCGGCGCCGGGCAGGCAGGACTAGCAGCGATGGATTTTGCCCTGTCGGCCAATCAGCAATCGATCCGCGATGCGATCGTCAAGATCTGCGCGCGGTTCGATGACGCCTATTGGCTGAAGAAGGACAAGGAGGGCGGTTATCCCCGCTGACTTCCACCGCGCGCTGGCCGATGCCGGCTGGCTCGGCATCTGCATCCCCGAGGAATATGGCGGCTCGGGTCTCGGCATCACCGATGCCGCGATCATGATGCGGACCATCGCAGAATCCGGCGCGGGCATGTCGGGCGCTTCCGCGGTGCATATGAACGTGTTCGGGCTCAATCCGGTGGTGGTGTTCGGCACGCCGGAGCAGTGCCGGCGCATGCTGCCGCCGATCATTTCGGGCGCCGACAAGTCCTGCTTCGCGGTGACCGAACCCAACACCGGCCTCAACACCACGCAGCTCAAGACGCGTGCGGTACGAAAGGGGGATAAGTACATCGTCAACGGCCAGAAGGTCTGGATCTCGACGGCACAGGTCGCCAACAAGATCCTGCTATTGGCGCGCAGCACCGCCCTGGAAGAGGTGAAGACTCCGACGCAGGGCCTTAGCCTGTTCTATACGGATTTCGACCGCGAGCGCGTCGCGGTGCACGAGATCGAAAAGATGGGGCGTAAGTCCGTCGATTCCAACGAGTTGTTCTTCGAGAATTTTGAAATTCCGGTCGATGACCGGCTGGGCGAGGAAGGCCGCGGCTTCGAATACATCCTGCACGGCATGAATCCCGAACGCATCCTGATCGCGGCCGAAGCGGTCGGGCTCGGCAAGGTCGCGCTGTCTCGCGCTTCGGCCTATGCGAAAAGCCGCATCGTCTTCGACCGCCCCATCGGCATGAACCAAGGCATCCAGCATCCGCTCGCCAAGAACTGGATGGAGCTTGAAGCCGCATGGTTGATGACGCTGTCGGCAGGGTGGCAGTACGATCAGGGCCTGCCGTGCGGCCCGGCGGCCAATGCCGCAAAATATCTCGCTGCCGAAGCCGGCTTCCATGCCTGCGAGCAGGCGGTGATGACGCACGGCGGTTTCGGCTACGCCAGGGAATTCCATGTTGAACGTTATCTGCGGGAATCCCTGATCCCGCGCATTGCCCCGATCAGCCCGCAGCTGATTCTTAGTTTCATCGCCGAGAAGGTGCTGGGCCTGCCGAAGTCGTATTAGCGATGGCGGGCGCCTGATCAGCAAAAGAGATGGTCGTCGAATCGAAATGAGTATAAAATTATTCCAGCGGAATACTGTCTCGTCGTCGGAAGTAGAAACGAAGCAATCCGGAGACGCAGAACAGACACCGGATTGCTTCGTCGCTTTAGCACCCCCTATGGCGGTCCGGGCTTGTCATCACCGCCAGTAGAAGATCACGCTGGCAATGACGAGCATGGCCGTCATCGCAAGCATTTGCGCAAGCGCTTCCGAGGCCGCCCTCTTGGTGGCCTGTTTCATGTTTATCCCCCAAAAAATTGGGCATAAGTCATCGCTGCCTGCGAAGGCATGATGGCTCTGTTCTGCTTTACTCGGAATACCCCACGACGAGTATTCGCTTTTGATGAGTCCCCACTCGGCGAATATCGACGCTGCTAAGGTCTAATAGTAATGAGGCGGCATTTTGACTCGCGCGTGACGAATTCAGGAGTCACGCATTGCGCGGAGAGTTATTCTTCGAAATCGGCGCAAGCCTGATTTGCAAGGCGAGACAAGCGGTTGTTACTCCGCCGGTTCAATTGTGTGACACTTATCCGTCGGGAAAATGGCAACGCTCTGATTTATCGATACGCAGCGGCGATGGGGTAGGGCGAACAGTGAGTGGCGAGCAGCGAATAGAAAAAAAGCTTTTAGCTCTTTCTCTTTATTCGCCAATCGCTCTTGTGCTCTCTACGCCGTCACCGCTCTCGGCTGCCGCGAGATCACCAGCGTCAATAGCGAGGCGATGATGCACAGCGCTCCGGCGGCAAAGAACGCGGGCAGATAGGTCGCGAGCAAAGTGCGCGACAGACCGGCGCCGAACGCCGCGGTCGCGGCGCCCAATTGATGGCCGGCAAAGATCCAACCGAACACCAGATTGGCGCGTTCCGATCCGAACCGTTGCGTGGTCAGCCGCACCGTGGGCGGCACGGTCGCGATCCAGTCGAGGCCATAGAACATCGCAAACAGTGACAGGCCGTAGAACGAGAAATTGGTAAAGGGCAGCGACACCAGCGACAGGCCACGCAGGCCATAATACCAGAACAGCAGATAGCGATTGTCGTAGCGATCCGACAGCCAGCCCGAGACGATGGTGCCGAAGAAATCGAAGATGCCCATCGCCGCCAGCAGGCTCGCCGCCTGCACCTGCGGAATGCCGAAATCGAGACACATCGGGATCAGATGCACCTGGACGAGGCCGTTGGTGCTGGCGCCGCAGATGAAGAAGGTTGCGAACAGGATCCAGAACACGCGAGTCTTCGAGGCGTCGCGCAAGGTCCCGAGCGCCGCCGCCATGATCGGCGCGTTGTTGTTGGCGGGAGCCGGCAAGGGTTGCTGGCCGTCATCGCCGAACGGCCGCAGGCCGACATCGGCGGGCCGATCGCGCATCATCAACAACACCGCAAACGCCGCGATTCCCAGCATCACGCACATCAGCGCCAGCGCGGTGCGCCATCCCATCCGGTCCGTCAGACTTGCGAGCAGCGGCAGGAACACCAATTGCCCGGTGGCGACGCTGGCGGTGAGGATGCCCACCACGAGGCCGCGCCGCGCGTTGAACCAGCGCGCGGCAACGGTCGCGCTCAGCACCAGCGCGGTCATGCCGGTACCGATGCCGACCACCACGCCCCATAGCAGGATCAATTGCCAGACCTCGTGCATTCCAAGCGAAAGCACCAGCGCAGAGGCCACGATCAACAATGCCGCCAGCGTAACGTTGCGAAGACCGTAGCGGTTCATCAACGCAGCCGCGAACGGCGCCATCAGTCCGAACAAAATGAAGCGGATCGACAACGCCGACGAAATCTCCGCGGTGCTCCAGCCGAACTCCTTTTGCAGAGGCACGATGAATACGCCGGGCGCGCCGACCGCGCCGGCACTGACGATCGCGGTCAGGAAGGTGACGCCAACCATCACCCAGCCGTAGTGGATGTTGCGGCGCGCGAGAGTGGCGGATAGCCAGTTCGAAATCATGGAGCCTCTGAAAACAGTATTTCACTTGCTGCA
Source organism: uncultured Alphaproteobacteria bacterium (assembly GCA_963806075.1). Taxonomy (GTDB): domain Bacteria; phylum Pseudomonadota; class Alphaproteobacteria; order Rhizobiales; family Xanthobacteraceae; genus Bradyrhizobium. Next base: position 25,761 of record CAWDWT010000017.1, on the reverse strand, counting down.
ATTTTGACGCAAGGTCGGTTTGACTAAAAGGCCATAGTTCCCTCGTTTTCAGACATCACGACCAAGCCGCTTCCCCCATGAACCTCCCAAGCGGTGTACGGGCTGCACAAACGATGGCGACCGGATCGGAAGCTGTGGTCATGGCAGCGCTCCATCAACTCTTGCAGATTGAATTATGCGCATCATATGATGCGCCGCAATATTTGCAACAGCCATTTACGATAATTTGTAGCGGCGCTAGTATGATAAATTGTCGTGATCGCATGAGGTATCGTGCGCAGCAGACGGACGCAATAAACTCCCGAATTCTAGCGCTTGCGGTTGATAAAATCCTGCATCAGCCGCTGCGGCTCGCCGGTCAGGTAGCATTGCCCGAACACGCCGGTGCTGAGGTCGACGGATTCCTTCAGCGGTAATTCTTCCCACCGCCGCAGCAGGGCTTTTTGCGCGCGCACTGCCTCCGGGCCGCATGCCAGCAGCATCGCGACGGTTTGCTCGACCTCAGCGTCGAGGCCGCCTGGCGACGCGATCCGGTCGATCAGGCCCGAGGCGAGCGCAGTCTGGGCGTCGATACTCTCTGCCGTCATCGTCAGCCAGCGGGCTCGGCCCCAACCGATCAACCGCGGCAACGGCACGACATGGATCACCGAGGGGATACCGACCCGATCTCCGGCATTCCGAACCTGGCGGTGCGCCGCGACGTTTCGGCACGCGAAATAAAGCGAGCTTTTTGTCGCGCTAGCTGGTATTGATGGATGCTATTATATGACTACAAACATTCTATGAGATTGCCATGCGCTATTCCAGGGAACACAAACTCGAAACCCACGCGCGGATCGTGAAACGGGCTTCGGTGCGGCTGCGCGAAAAGGGGGCCCATGGCATCGGCGTCGCCGACCTGATGAAGGATGCCGGTCTCACCCATGGCGGGTTCTATGCCCATTTCGATTCCCGGGAAGCGCTCGTCATCGAGGCGTTCGCGCATGCGATGGACCGCTCCTCCGAGCGTTGGCGTAAACTCGCCGAACAGACGCCGCCGGCCCAGCGCATGGCGGCGATCGTCGATTCCTATTTGACGCCTGCGCATCGCGACGATCCCGGTCACGGCTGCGCGATCCCGACACTGGCTGCGGAAATTGCCCGCGAAAGTTCCAAGACCCGCAAGGCCTTTGCCGCCAAGCTCGAGCAGATGATCGACACGCTCGCGGCCCAAATTCCGGATGTTTCGCGCAAGGCGGCACGCAAGCAGGCGACGGCCGTGATCGCAACCATGATCGGAACGCTGGTGATGGCCCGCGTTGCCGGCAATGGCGACTTTTCCGAGGAAATCCTCAATTCGGGCGTGAGGCCGTGCTGGGTCGCGCCGCGCTTGCGAAGCGTGTAGCGACAAAGACCACGCCCAAAAAGGCCGTCGCGCGACGCTGACGAGGCGACGGGTCAACCTGCGATATTGGTCTTAAGCCATTGGTCGAATGCCCGGACACTAGGGGCCATTCATTTTCGCAAAACCGATGCGCGGGCAAGGCCCTTTCCAAACGCTATAAAGGCTGCAAGATGCCGCTAATTCGGCTCTTCAAGCCCGGGAGGAACGCATGCGCTCAATCGGACATTTTATCGGCGGAAAACACGTCAAGGGCGCGTCGGTACGAACCGCTGATGTTTTCGAACCGATGACCGGCGACGTCCAGGCCAAGGTGGCGCTGGCGTCCAAGGCCGAGGTTCGGGCGGCGGTCGAGAACGCTCTCGCCGCGCAGCCGGAATGGGGCGCCACCAATCCGCAGCGCCGGGTTCGCGTCTTGATGAAATTTCTGGAACTGGTCGCCCGCGACAACGAAGCGCTTGCCGAAATGCTGGCGCGCGAGCACGGCAAGACCATTCCGGACGCACGCGGCGACATCCTGCGCGGCGTCGAGGTCGTGGAGTTCGCGCTTGGCATTCCGCAGATGATGAAGGGCGAGTACACCGAAGGCGCCGGCCCTGGCATCGACGTCTATTCGATGCGGCAACCGCTCGGGGTAGTCGCCGGCATTACGCCGTTCAATTTTCCGGCCATGATTCCGATGTGGAAATTCGCGCCCGCGATTGCCTGTGGCAACGCCTTCATCCTTAAGCCGTCGGAGCGCGATCCCGGTGTGCCAATGAGGCTTGCCGAACTGATGCTGGAGGCGGGCCTGCCGCCGGGCATTCTCAACGTGGTCAACGGCGACAAGGAAGCGGTGGACGCCATTCTTGACGATCACGACATCAAGGCGGTTGGCTTTGTCGGCTCGTCCTCGATCGCCCAGTACATTTATGAGCGGGCAGCAGCCACCGGCAAGCGGGCGCAGTGCTTTGGCGGCGCAAAAAATCACGCGATCATCATGCCGGACGCCGATATGGACCAGACCGTGGATGCTCTGGTCGGTGCCGGATACGGTGCGGCGGGCGAGCGCTGCATGGCGGTCTCGGTCGCTGTTCCCGTCGGCAAGACCACCGCCGACCGGTTGATGGAAAAGCTCGTTCCGCGGGTCGAGAGCCTGAAGATCGGCCCGTCGATCGACCCGACCGCCGATTTCGGTCCACTGGTGACCCGCGCCGCGCTGGAGCGGGTCAAGGACTACGTCGAAGTCGGTATCAAGGAAGGCGCTACACTCGCGGTCGATGGCCGCGGCTTCAAGATGCAGGGCTATGAGAACGGCTTCTACATGGGCGGCTGCCTGTTCGATCATGTCAAGAAGGACATGCGGATCTACAAGGAAGAGATCTTCGGTCCGGTGCTTTCGGTGGTGCGCGCCAAGGACTACGACGAGGCGTTGCGGCTTCCGTCTGATCACGACTATGGCAACGGCGTTGCGATCTTTACCCGGGACGGCGACGCAGCGCGCGATTTCGCGGCACGCGTCAATGTCGGCATGGTCGGCATCAACGTGCCGATCCCGGTGCCGGTGGCCTACTACACTTTTGGCGGCTGGAAGCGCTCCGGATTCGGCGATCTCAACCAGTATGGGTTGGATTCGGTTCGCTTCTATACCAAGACCAAAACGGTGACGGCGCGTTGGCCGTCTGGCGTCAAGGAGGGCGCGGAATTCTCCATGCCGATCATGAACTAATCGCTCAGATGATCCGGAAAAGTGGATACCGTTTCCGTTAAGATCATGCGAGAAATGTCGATGCAATTCGCCCTCAGCGAGGACCAGCTAGCGGTTCGCGACATGGCGCGGAATTTCGCCGCAGAGAAGATCGCGCCGCATGCGCTTCGCTGGGATGAAGAGAAGCACTTTCCGGTCGAGGTGATGCGCGAGGCCGCCCGGCTGGGTATCGGCGGCATCTACATCCGCGACGACGTCGGCGGCTCGGCGCTGAGGCGGTTCGATGCGGCGCTGATCTTCGAAGCCCTGGCGCAGGGCTGTCCGACGGTGTCGGCCTTCATCTCGATCCACAACATGGCATCCTGGATGATCGATGCCTATGGCAACGATACCCAGCGCCATCAATGGCTGCCGAAGCTGTGCAGCATGGAGCTGCTCGCAAGCTATTGCCTGACCGAACCGGGCGCTGGATCGGATGCGGCGGCGTTGCGTACCCGTGCGGTCCGTGACGGCGACCACTACGTGCTCAACGGCCAGAAACAGTTCATTTCCGGCGCGGGCGAGAGCGACCTCTATGTGGTGATGGTGCGAACTGGTGGCGACGGCGCCCGTGGCGTCTCGACGCTGGTCGTGGAGGGCGACACGCCGGGGCTTTCGGTCGGCGCCAATGAGCGCAAGATGGGTTGGAACGCACAGCCGACCCGCGCCGTGATTTTCGAGGATGCGCGCGTGCCCGTCGGCAACCGGCTGGGCGAAGAAGGCATCGGCTTTAAGATCGCGATGGCGGGGCTCGATGGCGGCCGCATCAACATTGCCGCCTGTTCGCTCGGCGGCGCGCAGTCCGCGCTCGACAAGTCGCTGAGCTACATGAGGGAACGCAAGGCGTTTGGAAAGCGCCTCGACGAGTTCCAGGCGCTGCAATTCCGGCTTGCCGACATGGCGACCGAGCTGGAGGCGGCGCGCACGTTGGTGTGGCGCGCGGCGGCGGCGCTCGATCGCGGGGATGCGGATGCGACCATGCTGTGCGCGATGGCCAAGCGCTTCGGCACCGATGTCGGATTTGAAGTCGCCAATCAGGCGCTGCAACTGCACGGCGGCTACGGCTATCTCAGCGAATATGGCATCGAGAAGATCGTGCGCGACCTGCGCGTACACCAGATCCTGGAAGGCACCAACGAAATCATGCGGCTGATCGTGTCGCGCAAGCTGATCGAGGGCGTGCGATGAAGGCGCCGACGACCGCCGCCGCGGGGGCCGAACCCGATCTGATCGTGCGCCGCGAGGGTTCGGCCGGCATCATCCGGCTCAACCGGCCGAAGGCGATCAACGCGGTGACGCTGGAGATGTTTCGCGACATCGACAAGGCGCTGGACACTTTCGAGGCCGATCCGGCGGTCGCCGCTATCGTACTGGAAGGTGCCGGCGATCGCGGCCTGTGTGCCGGCGGCGATATTCGCGCGCTGTATGACAGCTCGAAGGTCCACGGCGACCTCGGCAAGATCCTGTGGCGCAAGGAGTACATCCTCAACGCGCGCATCGCCAGGTTTCCAAAACCCTATGTTGCCTTCATGGACGGCATCGTGATGGGTGGCGGCGTCGGGCTTTCGGCCCATGGCCGCCATCGCGTCGTAACTGAAAAAACGAAACTCGCGATGCCCGAGGTTGGCCTCGGCTTCTTTCCCGATGTCGGCGGCACCTGGCTGTTGTCACACGCTCCGGGCGACATCGGCAGCTATTTCGGATTGACCGGCCAGACCATGAACGGGCCCGACGCGATCCATGCCCGCTTCGCCGATGCCGTCGTGCCCTCGGCCAAGCTGGCGACCTTACGCGAAGAGTTGACCAGGATCCGGCCCGGCACGCCATCCGACGACATAAAGCGCCTGATCGACGGTTTTGCGACCGGAGAGACGGCGGGGCCCGTGGCGGCGATGCAGGCAAGGATCGATGACTGGTTCGGCCATGACCGCATGGAGGACATCGTCGCGGCCTTGCAGCGCGATGGTTCCGAAGCGGCGCTGTCAACGCTGAAAACCTTGAACGAGAAGTCGCCGCGCGGCATGGTGGTAACCTTGAAACTGCTGCGGCTGGCGCGGGCATCGTCTTCGCTCGAGCAATGTCTGGCGCGGGAATATCGCGCGGCGCTTGAAGTATTCGCCAGCGATGATTTTCGCGAGGGCGTGCGCGCTGCCGTGATCGACAAGGATCGCAATCCCCGGTGGTCGCCGTCGCGCATCGAGGACGTGACGCCGGCAATGCTGGCGCCGTATTTTGCGAATATCGGCGCCGACGAACTGGTGTTCGACCAGGTAAAATAGAAACGCGCTTGCAGGCGGAGGAAATCAGGGATGGCCACTGTTGCATTCATCGGCCTCGGCAATATGGGCGGACCGATGGCCGCCAATCTGGTCAAGGCAGGCCACAAATTGGTCGCGTTCGACCTGGTCGAAGCCTCCCGCAATCAGGCCAGAAGCGACGGCGCGGCGCTCGCGGAAAGCGCTGCCGGCGCGGTCAAGGGCGCCGATGTCGTCATCACCATGCTGCCGGCCGGCAAGCATGTACTCTCGGTGTGGGGCGACGTCATCTCGTCGATGGTCAAGGATGCGTTGATCATCGACTGCTCGACCATCGACGTCGAAAGCGCCAAGCAGGCGCACGCGCTCGCCGCCGGGCAGGGCGTCGCCTCGGTCGATGCTCCGGTGTCCGGTGGCACTGGCGGCGCCAAGGGCGCGACGCTGACGTTCATGTGCGGCGGCGCGGACCAGGCTTTCGCGACGGCGAAACCCGTGCTGGAAAAGATGGGCAAGAAGATCGTGCATTGCGGCGGCGCAGGCGCGGGGCAGGCGGCCAAAATCTGCAATAATATGATCCTGGGCGTGTCCATGATCGCGGTCAGCGAGGCGTTCGCGCTCGCGGAAAAACTGGGCCTGTCGCATCAGGCGCTGTTCGACGTCGCCTCCACTTCGTCGGGACAATGCTGGTCGCTGACAACCTATTGCCCGGTGCCCGGGCCGGTGCCGACGTCGCCGGCGAATAATGACTACAAGCCCGGTTTTGCGTCGGCTCTGATGCTGAAGGACCTTACGCTGGCGCAGGACGCGGCCAGAGCCACAGGCGCCGCGACGCCGCTCGGCAAGCACGCGCAGGAGATCTACAAGGCGTTCGACGCCGCCGGCCATGGCGGGGTGGATTTTTCGGGCATCGTCCAGCACGTGCGCGCGCTGGCCGGGAAAGGCTGACGGGCCATGACGACATTCCAGGACGCGCGATCGTTTCTGTTAAAACATCGCACTGACTACGACGCGGCGGTGAAGGGTTTCCGCTGGCCCGATCCGGTACCGTTCAACTGGGCCCTCGACTGGTTCGATGCGGACCTGGCGCGCGATCCCGCGAGCAAGGATCGTGCGGCGCTGTGGATCGTCGACGCCGCCAGCGAAAAGGAGACAAAATTATCGTTCGAAACGCTGTCGCGACGTTCCAACCAGGTCGCGAATTTCCTGCGCGCACAGGGTCTCAAGCGCGGCGACCATCTGCTGCTGTTGCTCGGCAATGTCGTACCGCTGTGGGAGACGATGCTGGCGGCAATCAAGCTCGGGGTGGTGGTGATCCCCGCGACCACGCTTTTGACGCCGGACGAGTTGCGCGACCGGCTCGATCGCGGCCGCGCCAAGGCGGTGGTGGCGTCGCAGGAGCAGGTAGCGAAATTTTCGGGCCTCCGCGCCGGCAACCTCGTGCGTATCGTGGTCGGTGCGTCGGCGAGCCATGAAGGCTGGCTGCCGTTCGAGCAGACTGACGACGTCACCGGAGAATTTTACGCCGGACGGCCCGACCAACGCCGAAGATCCGATGCTGCTTTACTTCACATCGGGCACCACGGCGAAACCAAAGCTGGTGCGGCACAGCCAGCGCAGCTATCCCGTCGGCGGATTGTCGACCATGTACTGGCTGGGCCTGCAGCCCGGCGATATCCATCTGAACATCTCCTCGCCAGGTTGGGCCAAGCACGCCTGGAGCTGCTTCTTCGCGCCATGGAATGCCGGGGCTACCGTGTTCGTGGTCAACCAGCCGCGTTTCGATGCCAAGGGATTGCTCGCGACCATCGCGCGCTGCGGCGTTACCACGCTGTGCGCGCCGCCGACGGTGTGGCGGTTGTTCATCCAGGAGACGCTGTCGAGCTTCAAGGTCGGCCTGCGCGAGGTGTGCGGCGCCGGCGAGCCGCTCAATCCCGAAGTGATCGACCAGGTGCAGGCCGCCTGGGGGCTGACGATCCGCGACGGCTACGGCCAGACCGAGACAACTGCGCTGGCTGGCAATTCGCCGGGCCAGAAGGTCAAGGTCGGATCGATGGGCCGGCCGCTGCCCGGCTATAAGGTACGCGTCACCGATGCCGATGGCTGCGACACCAGGGAAGGCGAGGTCAGTCTGCTGCTTGGCGCGGACCGTCCGGCTGGCCTGATGCAGGGCTATCAAGGCGAAGACGGCCGGCTGAGCGGTGCGGACGGCGATCTCTATCGTAGCGGTGACGTCGTGTTCGCGGACGACGAGGGCTATTTAACCTTTGTCGGCCGCTCCGACGACGTCTTCAAATCATCGGACTATCGCATCAGCCCGTTCGAGCTGGAAAGCATCCTGCTGGAGCATGAGGCGGTCGCGGAAGCGGCCGTCGTGCCCTGTCCGGATCCGATCCGGCTCGCCGTCCCAAAAGCCTATGTGCTTCTGGTATCCGGCGTGGCGCGTTCGCCGGCAACGGCGCTGTCGATCTTCCAGCACCTGCACACGCGGCTTGCGCCGTTCAAGCGGATCCGCAGGATCGAACTGGTGAACGAACTGCCGAAGACCATTTCCGGCAAGATCCGCCGGGTGCACTTACGTCGGCTGGAACATGAGAACGATCGCACCGACGCGCTGCGTGGCGACGAATTCCGTGAAGAGGAGTTTCCCGAACTGCAGAAGGTGCGCACCGCGGGGTCGGAAGGCTGACGGATGAATGAAGTCTGGCAGAAGCCGCCGATTTCGCTCGCCGACTATCAGGCCATGGTCGGCCGCGAGATCGGGGTATCGTCATGGCATCTGGTCGATCAGAAGCGGATCGACGTTTTTGCCGAGGTGATCGAGGACCACCAGTTCATCCATGTCGATCCCAGGCGGGCGAAAGCGGAAACCTCGTTCGGCGCCACGATCGCGCACGGTTTTCTGACGATGTCGCTGATGAGCGTCATGTCGTACGAGGTCATGCCGGTGATCTCGGGTACCACCATGAGAGTGAACTACGGCTTCGACAAATTGCGGTTCATTTCGCCGGTGCGGTCGGGCTCCCGGGTGCGCGGGCGGTTCATGCTGGCCGACGCGAAATTGCGCAAGGCAAAGGAATTGCAGTCGCGTACCAATGTCACCATCGAGATCGAGGGCGGGGAGAAGCCCGCTTTGGTGGCCGACTGGATCGGCTTGATCTACTTTGACTGAAGATTCGGGAATCCACGCATGACAATCAGATTTGACGGACGCGTCGCTATCGTCACCGGCGCGGGCAACGGGCTTGGGCGCGCGCATGCGCTGGGGCTGGCCGGCCGGGGCGCCAAGGTCGTGGTCAACGACTTCGGCGTCGCACGCGACGGCAGCGGTGGATCGCTGACACCGGCGGAAGCTGTTGTCGAGCAAATCCGCAAGGCAGGCGGCGTGGCGATGGCGGACGGCGCCGACGTTTCGAACTTTGCGCAGGTCCAGGCGATGGTCGAGCGCGCCACCACGGCGTGGGGCAGCGTCGATTTGTTGTGCGCCAATGCCGGCATCCTGCGTGACAAGTCATTTGCAAAAATGGAGATCGCCGATTTCACGAAGGTCATCGACGTGCACCTCACCGGCACCTTCTATTGCTGCAAGGCGGTGTGGGACAGCATGCGCGAACGCCAATATGGCCGCATCGTCATCACCACCTCGTCGTCCGGCCTGTTCGGCAATTTCGGCCAGGCCAATTACGCCGCGGCTAAAACCGGCATGCTTGGCCTGATGAATGTGCTGGCCGAGGAAGGCCGCAAGCACAACATCCACGTCAACACCATCTCGCCGACCGCGGCGACCCGCATGACGGAAGAATTACTGCCGCCCGAGGCGTTGGCGCTGATGAAACCGGAGTTGATCACACCGGCGGTGGAATATTTGCTCAGCGAGAACGCGCCGACCCGCACCATCATGGGCGCGGGTGCGGGGTCTTTCGCGATAATCAAGATCATCGAGACCGAAGGCATCAACCTGCCGCCATCCGACTGGACGCCTGATGCCATCGCGGCGCATTTCGCCGAGATCAGCGACATGTCGAATGCGAGGGCGTTGCAGGGCGCGTTCGAGCAGACCCAGAAATACGTTGGACAGGCGGCAGCGCGAGCCGGCATAAAGCTGTAGAAGTCGTGCGCGGTATGGATTGCCCTCGTGGTGAGGCGCGCGTCTTCGCGCGTCTCGAACCATGAGATGTTGTGGTCCATCCTTCGAGACGCGGCCTGCGGCCGCTCCTGAGGATGGGGTTTCGTTGACGCCGAAGGAGTGATCTTGCCCAAGGCGCCGCAAGTGGACGTTGCCGTCATCGGGGCCGGGCCGGCCGGCTTGATGGCGGCCGAGGTGCTGGTCGGCGGCGGCGCCGATGTCAGGGTCTATGACGCGATGCCGTCAGTGGGCCGCAAATTCCTGATGGCGGGGCGCGGTGGGCTTAACCTCACGCACAGCGAGGCGTTGCCGCGGTTTCTCGACCGCTACGGCAAGGCGACGCCGCATCTCAAGGCCGCGATCGAGGCATTTCCCCCTGTCGCGTTGCGCGACTGGAGCGCCGCACTGGGGCAGCCGACGTTTGTCGGCTCCAGCGGCAGGGTGTTTCCGCAAGCCTTCAAGGCATCGCCCTTGCTGCGGGCCTGGCTACGGCGGCTCGATGCATCGGGCGTCCAGTTCGCGTTGCGGCACCGCTGGACCGGTTGGGACGCGGACGGACGTCTTGCTTTCGACACGCCGGACGGACCGCGCGCCATCGAGGCGCGGGCGACGATACTGGCGCTGGGCGGCGCTAGTTGGCCGCGGCTGGGATCGGACGGCGCGTGGACGGAGAATCTTGCCGCAAAGAGTGTGCGGATTGCGCCACTTGTTCCCGCCAACTGCGGCTTTACCGTCGCGTGGTCCGACCTTTTCCGCGATCGCTTCGAAGGCCAACCGTTGAAGAGCATCGCACTGTCGTTCGGTCGACACACTGTGCGCGGGGAGGCCATGATCACGCGCTCCGGCATCGAGGGCGGCGCGGTCTATGCGCTCTCCGGGCCGTTGCGCGATGCCGTGCTCGGCGAGGGCCGGGCGACCTTTCGGATCAGCTTGCGGCCCGATCTCGACAGGAGCGATCTCGTCACGCGACTGTCGGCGCCACGTGGAAAACAATCATTCTCCAACTGGCTGCGCAAGGCAGTGCATCTCTCCCCGGTCGGAATTGGCCTGTTGCAGGAGGCCGCGGTGATCTCCGGCGTGCCGCTGTCGTCGCTATCGGCGGAAGACCTCACCGAACGGATCAACGCCGTGCCGATCGAACTCACCGGCCTCGCGCCGATTGCGCGCGCGATCTCGACGGCCGGCGGCATCGCGTTCGACGAACTCGATGCCAATTTCATGATTCGCCGACTGCCCGGCATCTTCGCCGCCGGCGAAATGCTCGATTGGGAAGCGCCGACAGGCGGCTATTTGTTGCAGGCGTGCTTCGCGACCGGCGCTGCGGCGGGCCGGGGCGTGCTGGAGTGGGTTAAGGGGCGAATAGGGAGTAGCGAATAGCGAGTGGGGAAGGAAAAAATCTATTTGCTATTCGCCACTCGCTATTCGCCCTATCTCAGCTTGCCCCGCGCCGCGACCGGCAGAGTTCCGATGATCTCGTCGCCGCGCACCATCACGACTTCATCCATCATGTTGACGCCCACGCAGACATGGTTCGGCACGATCCGCACGACATCGCCGATATTGGGGCGGGTGTTGCTGCGCGCAAGGTCGAGAAAGCCATGCTCCTCGGCAAAGCGCGCGATCCTGGCTTCCGGATGTTCAAGGATCAGGCCGTGGCCGTCGAGGCCACCAGTGTCCGAGGTGAGCGTTTTGGAGCCGGCATCGAGGATGCCGCGATCGGGGCCGGCGCGGCTCACCACGGTCGAATAGATATTCAGTGCGCAATCGTCCCAGCCGGCGACGCCGGCCGCGACCTGCATCCGGTCATTGTAGATGTAGGTGCCGGGCCGATGCTCGGTGGCGCCCTTGAGCTTGCCGATATTTTTCAGGTTTGGCGTGCCGCCGGTGGATACCATTGTCGTATCGAGCCCGTGCGCGCGGACGCCTGCCAACGCTTCATCGAAAAACGCCTGCGCGTCGATCCAACCTGTCTCCGTCGGATAGAGCATGAAGCCAGCAAATATCAACCCTTTCGAGGCCGCGATTTCACGCGCCAGTGCGATTGCCTCCGCCGGCGTTTCCACGCCGGCGCGCTTGCGCCCGGTATCGCACTCGACCACCACCGACAGCGCGCGACCGGAGGCTGCGGCCGCTTGCGGAAGGTCGGCCACCACGGTGGAATTATCGGCGGCAACCGTGATATGCGCCTTGGCCTGCAGCGCGCCGAGTCGTGCCATCTTCTCATCGCCGATCAGGTTATAGCTGATCAGGATGTCGTCGATGCCGGCGTCCGCCATCACCTCCGCCTCACCGAGTTTCTGGCAGGTGATGCCCCTGGCGCCGGCGTCGATCTGCATTTTTGCCAGCATCGGGCTTTTATGGGTCTCGATGTGCGGCCGGTTGGCGACGCCGGCCGTGTCGCAGGCGGCCTGGATGCGCGCGATGTTGCGCTTGACCTTGTCCATGTCGATCACGGCGCAGGGCGTGCCGTATTCGCGGGCGATTTTGGCCGCAAGCGGCGTGGTCATGGCGAATCCTTGTCTGGTGCGCGCATCCAGTTTGCTGAAAGCGTGCTACGCCTGTTCGATCTCTTCGCGCAATACTTCGAGCTCCAGCCAGCGGTCCTCGGCTGCGGCGAGTTCCTGCTGCGCGGTGGCGATGGCGGCGGATGTCTGGTCGAATTTCTTGCGATCCCTGGCATAGAGGTCGGGATCGTCGAGAACGTTCTGCTGCCTGGCGATCTCGGCCTGCAGCTTTTCGATCGTCTTCGGCAGCGTCTCCAGCGCATGCTTTTCATTAAAATTCAGCCGGCGCTTTGACGCTGTCGGAGACGCAGCGGCCAACCTGGGTTCCTTGCGATCGTCGGATGTACCTTTCACCGGCTCGCGCTTCAAATCGGCGCCGCGCTGCGCCAGCATGTCGGTGTAGCCGCCGGCATATTCGATCCAGCGCCCGCTGCCTTCCGGCACGATCACCGACGTTGCGACGCGATCGAGGAAGTCGCGATCATGGCTGATCAGGATGACGGTACCCTCGTAATCGCCGAGCATTTCCTCCAGCACGTCCAGGGTTTCCAGGTCGAGGTCGTTGGTCGGCTCGTCCAGCACCAGCAGGTTGGAAGGTTTTGCCAGCGCACGCGCCAGCATCAGCCTTCCGCGCTCGCCCCCGGACAGTACCTCGAGCGGCGTGCGCATCTGCTCCTGCGCGAACAGGAAATCCTTCATGTAGCTGACGACGTGTTTAGGCTTGCCGCCGACCATGACGTGATCGCCGCGTCCACCGGTCAAGGCCTCCGTGAGCGTCGATTTCGGATCGAGGCTTTCGCGATGCTGGTCGAGCGTCGCCATCTCGATGTTGGCGCCGAGCCGGAGCGTGCCGCCATCGGGCGCATCCGCACCGGTCAGCAGGTTGACCAGCGTGGTCTTGCCCGCGCCGTTCGGCCCGACGATGCCGATGCGATCGCCGCGCTGCACCCGGATCGAGAAGCCGTCGACGATCTTGCGTTCGTCGTAGGATTTGCTGATGCCCTTGGCCTCGATCACCAGCCTGCCGGACTTGTCCGCTTCTGCGGCGCTGAGGTTAGCGTTGCCCGTAGCTCCCCGATAGTCGCGACGCTGCTGGCGCAAGGCGTGGAGGTTGCCGAGCCTTTTGACATTACGCTTGCGCCGGCCGGAAACGCCGTAGCGCAGCCAATGTTCTTCGTTGACGATCTTGCGGTCGAGCTTGTGTTGCTCGCGCTCTTCCTCGGCCAGCACGTCGTCGCGCCAGGCTTCAAACGCACCAAAACCCCGATCGATCTGACGGATCTGACCACGGTCGAGCCAGGCGGTCGAACGGGACAGGTTGGACAGAAAGCGGCGGTCATGGCTGATGAGGACCAACGCGCTGCGGCGGCTGCCGAGTTCACCTTCCAGCCATTCGATGGTGGTGAGATCGAGATGGTTGGTCGGTTCGTCCAGCAGCAGGATATCGGGTGAGGGCGCCAGCACACGCGCCAGCGCCGCGCGGCGGGCCTCGCCGCCAGATACATGAGTCGGATCTTCGTCGCCGCGTAGCCCGAGCTGCTCCAGCACATAGCGGGCCTGGTAGTGGTCATCGCCCGGCGCAAGGCCTGCTTCGACATAGGTTAGCGTCGTGGCAAAGCCGGCAAAATCGGGCTCCTGCGGCAGATAGCGGATAGTCACACCCGGCTGCACGAAGCGGCTGCCGCTATCGGGCTCGACCAGGCCAGCGGCGATCTTCAATAGCGTCGACTTGCCCGAGCCGTTACGGCCAATCAAACAGACGCGCTCGGATGCCGACACCGACAGCTCGACGCCCGACAGCAGCGGTGTGCCGCCGAAGGTCAGCGCGATGTCTTTCAACTGGATCAGCGGCGGCGGCATGTCCCGGTTTAACCCTGTTTCCGGGCAGGCTCGGTCGTGTGCCGGCGCTGGATACGGCGGATGGTCTGATCGAGCGCCGACAGAAACGCCGAGCGGTCGCGTGGCGAAAACCCTTTGGGGCCGCCAGTGATCTCGCCGGACGAGCGCAGATCGGTCATCAAATTGCGGACCGCGAGCGTCATGCCGATTGATGATTCCGTGAACGGTTTGCCGTTCGGCGCAATCACCTCGGCGCCGGCCTTCACGCAGCGGCTCGCCAACGGAATATCCGATGTGATGACGATATCGCCATTGCCGGCGCGGTCCGCAATCCAGTCATCGGCGGCATCCATCCCGGAACCGGCCGCGATGCGCTCGATCATGGGATCCTGCGGCACCCTGATGAAATTACCCGCGACCACGCTGACCGGCAGCTCGTGCCTGGCCGCGACGCGGTAGATTTCGTCCTTTACCGGGCAAGCGTCGGCATCGACATAAATACGTGTGCTGCTCAAGGCCGGCGCCATCTCTCGTTATTGCGGGATCGCCGCGTGGTACTCCATCGCAGTCGAAAATGCGAGGAAAACAAGATCGCGCTGGCGGATTGTCATCATATCGCGATCATCAGCCGCGCGGGCGCGCCGCAGCTTAGGGAGCCCGGTCGGTCATTACATCGTCATGGCCGGGCTTGTCCCGGCCATCCACGTCTTTAGCGCAAAAGAAAGACGTGGATGCCCGGCACAAGCCCGGGCATGACGAAGAAATTACGCTCTTGCTACTTCGCCCTCACCTTTGCATCCTGGATCGCGCGCCAGACGCGCTCTGATGTCAGCGGCATATCGATCTCGGCGACGCCGTATTCGGCGAGCGCATCGAGCACCGCATTGACGATGCAGACAAGGCTGCCGGCGCAGCCGGCTTCGCCGCAGCCCTTGGTGCCCAACGGGTTGGATTTTGCCGGCGACGGATGATCGCCGATCGCCATCGCGGGAACATCGCCCGCACGCGGCATCGCGTAGTCCATGAGCGATCCGGTGATCGGCTGGCCGCTGGAATCATAGTGGACTTCCTCCATCAATGCCTGGCCGATACCTTGTGCAACGCCGCCATGAAGCTGGCCGGCGACGATCATCGGATTGACGATGATGCCGAAATCGTTGACGGCGCAATAGCGCACGATCCGCACCACGCCGGTCTCCGGATCGATCTCCACTTCGACGACGTGGCAGCCATTGGGAAAAGTCGACGGGATATCCTTGGTGCTGTGATCGACGTCGAGCGAGGAGGGCACGTCTTCCGGCATGTCGCCTTGGCGCAGCCGGTGCGCCAGCTCCATGATACCGATGCTGCGATCGGTGCCGGCGATGGTGAAGCGGCCATCGGCGAATTCGATGTCGCCTTCGGATGCCTCCATCAGATGCGCGGCTGCCTGCTTGCCCTTGGCGATGACGAGTGCCGATGATTCCACGATCGCCGTTCCGGTCGCGGTGATCGAGCGGGAGCCGCCGGTGCCGTTGCCGAAACGCACGAGGTCGCTGTCGTTCTGCTCCAGCGTGATCCGCTCAAAGGGCACGCCGAGCTGCGCGGACAATACCTGGGCGAACGGCGTCGCATGACCCTGGCCGTAATCGAGCGTCCCGGTGGTCAGCTTCACCGAACCGTCCGGCTCGAAGGTGATCTTGCCGAGTTCGCCGCTCGGCGGCGCGGTGACTTCGAGATAGGAGCCGACCGCGATCCCGCGGAGCTTGCCGTTCTTGCGGCTTTCCTTCTTGCGTTTGGCGAAATTAGCATGATCGGAAATCTCAAGCGCCTTGTTGAATACGCCGTGGAAATCGCCGCTATCATAGGTGACGCCCGAGGCGGCAGCGAAAGGCAATTGCGCGGGCTTGATAAAGTTGCGCTTGCGCAAGGTCAGCCGATCGATGCCCATTTCCTTGGCGGCGCGGTCGATCAGGCGTTCCATGAAATAGTTTGCCTCGGGCCGTCCGGCGCCGCGATAGGCGCCCATCAGTGTCGTGTTGGTCAGCACCGTCTTGATGTCGACGCCGAGCAGGGGCGTCCGGTAGACGCTGGCGAGGTTCTTTCCCGTGTTGAGCGACAGCGGCCCCGGCGACACGCCGGTGATGTAGGCGCCGAGATCGCCGTAGCCGTTGAGGCGGACGGCGAGAAATTTGCCTTCGGCATCGAGAGCGAGTTCGCCGTGGATCATCTGTCCGCGGCCGTGGCTGTCCGACAGAAAGCTGGTCGAGCGCTCGTCGGTCCATTTGACCGGGCGGCCGAGCGCCTTCGCCGCGTGCAGGATGCAGATATATTCGGGATAGTTGATGTTCTTCATGCCGAACGAACCGCCGACATTGGCGGTCAGGATGCGGACCTTTTCGGCGGGCACGTTCAGGATCTTGGCCAGCGTCGTCCGGTTTCCCGAAACGCCCTGGGTCGGAACCTGGATGGTGAAGCGCTCGCTCTCCTTGTCGTAAGCGCCGATCGCCACGCGCGGCTCCATCGGCACGACGGCGATGCGGCTGTTGACCATATCGAGCCGAATGACGTGGGCCGCGCTGGCAAACGCCGCATCGAGCTTGGCGGTGTCGCCATAGTGATAGTCCAGCGCCACGTTGTTCGGAATGTGATCGTAAAGCTGCGGCGCGTCCGGCTGCGCCGCGTCCCTGGCGTTGGTCACGGCGGGCAGCGCATCGATGTCGAGCTCGACCGCTTCAGCGGCATCGCGTGCTTGTGCGGGCGTCTCGGCCACCACGAAAGCCACGGGATCGCCGACATAGCGCACCTTATCGCTGCTCAGCGCCAAACGGTTGGTCTGCACTAGCGGCGAGCCGTCGCGACTTTTCAGCGGCAGCGCGCAGAGGAACGGGCCATAATTGGCGGAAGCGAGGTCGGCTCCAGTCCAGACGCCGAGAACGCCCGGCATCGATTTGGCGACCGTGGTGTCGATGCCGCGAATGATGCCGTGGGCGTGGCTGGAACGTACGATCCAGGCATAGACCTGCCGGGGCAGGCTGAAATCGTCGGTGTACTTGCCCTTGCCGCGGACCAGGGTGTCGTCCTCCTTGCGCCGAACCGGCTGCCCAACGCCGTATTTTTGCAGTGCAATAGCGTTTTCCAGCGAAGGTGGGGACGTATGATCTTGCATTAAAATGACCTGAAATGCCGGTTTTCACGCGTTTTTTTACGAGCTATGTCCCAGATAGTCCCCCGGTCCCCGAACGACAACGCCTGACTGGGTATAGTCTCCCTGCCGCTGCGCTCGCGCCCATGGTTGCGCCGGGGACGGCGGCTGCTAAAGTTTCTATGAACGGAATCCTCGCAGGCCCTGGATGGCCGCGGAAAGACAATTTGATGAACGACGACACGCGGCTCTGCGACGGTCCCGGGCCGCGCGAGAGCCCGCAAGGATCGGCCGCGGCGGCTCCAGGCGCACCGGGAGCAGGACCTTCACCGGGGAGCGCGAACGGCGTCTATGCCGCGCTCGATCTCGGCACCAATAATTGCCGGTTGCTGATCGCCTGCCCGTCGGGCAACGGGTTTCGCGTGGTCGATTCCTTTTCGCGGATCATCCGGCTGGGCGAGGGCATCTCGGCGACCGGCTGCATCAGTGAGGCCGCGATCGAGCGCGCGATCGCGGCGCTCAGTATCTGCCGCGACAAGATCCAGTTCCGTCAGGCAAAGCGGCTGCGCCTGATTGCAACCGAAGCCTGTCGTGCGGCCACCAACGCCAGCTGTTTCCGCGACCGCGTCGCGGCCGAGACCGGCATACAGATCGAGGTGATCGACCGCGAGACCGAGGCGGCGCTCGCCGTGCTCGGCTGCTCGCCATTGCTGGATCCGAACGGACGAGGCGCCATCCTGTTCGACATCGGTGGCGGTTCGACCGAATTGGTGCGGATCGAGCGCAATCCGGCACAGCCGCACGAAGCACCGCGGATCAAGGCGTGGATGTCGATCCCGCTCGGCGTTGTCACTCTGGCCGAGCGTTTCGGCGGCCGGGATGTCACCGCGCAATCCTATGCGCTTATGGTGCAGGAAGTCGCCAACCATGTCGCGCCGTTCGCGGCCGAGCATGGCGGCGACCTTAACGACATGCATCTGCTGGGCACCTCCGGTACGGTGACCACGCTGGCTGGCGTGCATCTCAATCTCAAGCGCTACGACCGGCGCCGGATCGACGGCATCTGGATGAGAAATGCAGAGATATCCGCAACCATCGCGCGGCTGCTGGGCATGACCTACCAGGAACGCGCCGACAATCACTGCATCAGCTCCGAGCGCGCCGATCTGGTGCTGGCGGGTTGCGCCATTCTGGATGCGATCCGCGATGTGTTTCCGTTGCAGCGGCTGTGCGTCGCCGACCGCGGGCTGCGCGAAGGCATGCTGGTCGAGATGATGCGCGAAGACGGGGCGTTGACAGGTCGCCGATAGGCGTATCGGCCCGCGATGTGCTAGAGCGCCGGGAACGAACATCAGGTTGGCAATATCGGCATGGCAAAAGACACCACTGGCCGGCTGCACGTCACGGTCAGGACCGGGGGCAAGCGCAAGCTGTCGTCAAAACTATGGCTGGAGCGACAGCTCAACGATCCCTATGTGGCGCAGGCCAAGCGGGACGGCTATCGCTCGCGCGCGGCCTACAAGCTGATCGAGATCGACGACAAGCATCACTTTTTGAAGCCCGGCATCACGGTGGTCGATCTCGGCGCTGCGCCCGGCGGCTGGAGTCAGATCGCGGCGCGCCGCGTCGGCGCGGTGAGCGGCAAGGGCAAGGTGATCGCGATCGATCTGCTGGAAATGCCGGAGATTCCCGGCGTCAGCTTCGCCCAGCTCGACTTTCTCGCCGATGATGCGCCGGCGAAGTTACGGGAGATGATCGGCGGCCGCGCCGATGTGGTGCTGTCGGACATGGCCGCCAATACCACGGGCCACCGCAAGACCGATCAGCTTCGGATCATCGGCCTCGTCGAGAGCGCGGCCGCTTTTGCCGCCGACGTGCTCAATCCCGGCGGTACCTTCGTCGCAAAGGTGTTTCAAAGCGGCGCCGAGGCCGAGCTATTGGCGCAGCTCAAGCGCGATTTTGCCAGTGTGCGTCACGTCAAGCCCGCCTCGAGCCGGCAGGATTCCTCCGAGCGCTATGTGCTGGCGACAGGATTTCGTAGGGTGGGTTAGGCGCAAGCCGTCACCCACCAGTTACATATTAAAGCGTTACGACCGCTCAACCGTTCGACCCAGTCGCCCTCGTTTTGCCTCAGCAGAACTTCAGAATCGTCCGGCCTGGTTAGCCCGTAAGCAAAGCGGCCTCTCAGAATGCTCAAGCGCATCGCGACGATCCTGCTCTGGCTGTTGGCGCCCGTTCTCATTTTCATCAGCTACAATCTCTACGATCCCTATCTGATACCGATCCGAGGTCGAGGCGACGTCGCGTTGCTGGTTGCCGAACTTGTCGGGATCGCCGCGCTGTTGTGGAGCGGATATTGGCGACGAGGCGGAATCGCCGCGAAATTGCTTGTCCTGGCATGGTGCCTGTCGCCGCTGGCGATGGGGTCGGCGATCGCGACGTTCCATCTGCATAAGCACGCGGTGTTGCGCGCGCGACGGCAATGCCGCGCGGGAATTGGGCCGGCATTTCATCGCCGGATACACATCCTTCGACGAGGTCGCGCCATTGGCCGCGAAGGGATTGATCGGCGGAATCTATGTCACCCGGCACAATATCGAAGGGCGTACGGCGGATGACCTGAAATCGGAAATCGCGCGCCTGCAATCGCTGCGAAGCGCGGCGGGGCTTGCGCCGCTGATCGTCGCGGTCGATCAGGAAGGCGGTATCGTCTCCCACATGTCGCCGCCGCTGACATCGCTGCCCGCGCTGGCGACGCTCGCGGCCTTGCCGCAGGCCGAGCGGTCGAGCAAGGCCGAAGCGGCAGGCAAAACTCATGGCCGCGAACTCGCGGCGCTCGGAATCACGTTGAATTTCGCGCCGGTGGTCGACCTGCTTCGGCCCGAGATGGCCAATACGTTGGATTTCAACAGCTTCATCAGCAGGCGTGCGATCGCGGCCGATCCGGAGGTCGTGACGGAAATCGCGTTGGCCTATGTACGAGGCCTTGAAGCCTCCGGTGTCGAGGCAACCCTCAAACATTTTCCGGGCCTCGGGCGCGTGCACGAGGACACCCATCACTTCCGCGCCGATATCGATACGCCGGTTGCCGAACTAGAAGCCTCCGACTGGCGTCCGTTTCGCCAGCTGCTGGAACGATCGAGTGCCCATCTGATGGTCGGTCACGTCGCGGTCACCGCGATCGATCCGGATCGGGCGGCGTCCTATTCAAAGCGCGTGATCGACGGCCTGATCCGGAAGGAGTGGGGATATCAGGGACTGGTCATCACCGATGACCTCGTGATGGGCCCAATTTACGAGCATGGCGTATGCACGGCCGTCACCGAGGCGCTCAATGCGGGCGCGGATTTGCTGCTGGTCGCCTATGACGGCCAGCAATTCTACCGCGTCTTCGATTGCGCGTTGAATGCGTCCGCCGATGGTCGTCTGGACCGGGCGATGCTGCAGGCTAGCCTAACCCGGCTGAACGCGAATGCCGCGGTCGGCGCAACGAGCCGCTTCGCTGGGCGCTCACCCCAGCCGCTGATCCCGTGCATTCGCCGTCTCGGTCGCGGCGGTTTCTTCCGGCTCGGCGTCGCGCTCCGGTGAAGGAACGACGATCACGCCGCGCCCCGATACCTGATGGCCGGCGTCGGCGGGCAGCTCGAAGAAGAAATAGGCCGACAGTGACGAGATCACCGCCACCACGATAAAGGCCGGCCCGAATTCAGCGGCGCTCAATTCCGTCACATGATGGAACCACATCGTGGTTTCCACCAGGGCCGCGCCGAGCGCGACACCGGCGGACACCGCCAATTGCTGATTGACGCTGACCAGCGTGGTGGCGCGGCTCATCCGGTCGGGCTCGACTTCGGCGTAGGCCAGCGTGTTGATCGCGGTGAACTGCAGCGAGCGGAAGAAGCCGCCGACCACCAGCAGGATCATGATCAGCAGCAATGGCGTGGCGATCGTGAACAGCGCGCAGGCCGCGAGGAAGACCGAGCTGACGACGGCGTTGATGATCATGATGTTGCGAAAGCCGAAGGTGCGGATGATGCGCGCCGCCAGCGTCTTCATGCCCATCGCGCCGACGGCCGAGGCGAACGTCACCAGGCCAGATTGCAGCGGCGTCAGGCCGAAGCCGATCTGCATCAACAGCGGCAGCAAAAACGGCAACGAGCCGATGCCGAGGCGGAACATGAAACCGCCGATGATGCTGGCGCGCATCGTCGGCAACCGCAGCAGCGCAAAATCCAGCACCGGTGAGGCGGTCCGCTTTGCATGGATCACGTAGAGCGTCATCGAGACGCTGCCGAGCGCGATCAGTGCGATGACAACGCTCCATGGCAGCAGATTGAGCCCCGCCACCGAGAGCCCGAAGGCAATGCCGCCGAGACCGATGCCGGCCAGCACCAGCCCGTAGAGATCGAAGCGCTCGGGATTCTCGCTGCGGATCGGGTCGATGAACCGCAGCGCCATGACGATGCCGACCATGCCGATCGGAATGTTGATCAGGAAGATCCAGTGCCAGGTCAGGTAGGTCGTGATGAAGCCGCCGAGCGGTGGCCCCAGCACCGGCCCGACCAGCGCCGGCACCGTGACCCACGCCATCGCATTGACCAGCGCGCTCTTGTCGATCGAGCGGAGCAGCACCAGCCGGCCGACCGGCGTCATCATCGCGCCGCCAAAACCCTGCACGATGCGCGCGATCACGAAATGCGTGACGGAGGATGACATCGCGCAGCCGATCGATCCCGCCATGAAGACGCCGACGGCGGCGCTGAACACCAGCCGGGCGCCGAACCGGTCGGCGGTCCAGCCGCTCGCCGGGATGAAGACCGCGAGCGACAGCAAATAGGAGGTGATCGCGAGTTTCAGGGTCAGCGGGCTGGTGCCGATGTCGGCTGCGATCGCCGGCAACGAGGTCGAGATGACCGTGGAATCCATGTTCTCCATGAACAAGGCAGTGGCCACGATGAGCGGGATCAGGCGTTGTTTGTTCATCTGGATTTGAGGAGACGAGGAGCGGCGGGTTGGGCTCGGGCTGTACCATCCCGCAGTCGGACAAGCTATTGCAGATGCTTGAAAACCACCTAAATCCTGCGTGACGCGCTATGGCGGAAAAGCAGGTCAGGTCCGCGATTGGGCATTGCTGCCGGCAGGCAGAAAGCTGCGGCATGAAGGGTCTTGCGAAAACCCTGCGCATGGCTGGCAAACACTTTGATTCGGCGCGCTGCCATGCTATCGACCACCGCCAACCCTACCGATGGGCTCGATTCGACGGTGCTGCCAATGGCGTCACCGGCGAAGCTGTTCATCCCTCAGGCACATGCGGCGAACCGGCCGCCGAATGGAGTTGGTAAATGGCGATGGTGCAGGGAATTCAGGGGATTCGCGAAGCCTATACGTTCGACGATGTGCTTCTGAGACCCGGCCTTTCGGACATTCTGCCCTCCGAGGTCGACATCCGCTCTCATGTGACCCGCGCCATACCACTCAACATTCCGATCATCGCCTCCGCGATGGACACCGTCACCGAGGCGCGTATGGCGATCGCGATGGCGCAGGCGGGCGGGATTGGTGTCATTCACCGCAATTTCGACGTCGACGGCCAGGCTGCCCAGGTGCGGCAGGTCAAGAAGTACGAGTCCGGAATGGTGGTCAATCCCTTGACCATCGGGCCCGACGCGATGTTGTCGGATGCGCTGTCGCTGATGAGCGATCACGGATTTTCCGGCATTCCGGTGGTCACCGGGGCCAGCAAGGGCGTGCCCGGAAGGCTGGTCGGCATTCTCACCAATCGCGACGTTCGGTTCGCGACCGATCCGCGACAAAAGATTTCCGAATTGATGACCCATGAAAATCTCGTCACCGTGCGCGAGGGCGTCAGTCAGGACGAGGCGAAGCGGATGCTGCACCAGCACCGCATCGAAAAGCTGCTGGTCGTCGACGATCAATATCGCTGCGTCGGATTGATCACGGTGAAAGACATGGAAAAGGCGGTTGCGCATCCGCTGGCCTGCAAGGATGCGCAAGGCCGATTGCGGGTCGCGGCCGCGACCACCGTCGGCGAGGGCGGGTACGAGCGAACCGAGAGGCTGATCGACGCCAGCGTCGACGTGATTGTCGTCGACACGGCGCATGGGCATTCCTCGCGCGTGCTCGAAGCGGTCAACCGCATCAAGCGGCTCTCCAACGCGGTACAGGTGATCGCCGGCAACATCGCCACCAAAGAAGGCGCGCAGGCGCTGATCGATGCGGGCGCCGACGCCATCAAGGTCGGCATCGGCCCGGGCTCGATTTGCACCACGCGGATCGTGGCCGGCGTCGGCGTGCCGCAACTGACCGCGATCATGGATGCGGTCGAAGCCGCGAAGAAAGCCAACGTGCCCGTCATCGCCGATGGTGGCATCAAATATTCCGGCGACCTCGCGAAAGCGCTCGCTGCCGGCGCCGACATCGCGATGGTCGGCTCGCTGCTCGCCGGCACCGACGAGACTCCGGGCGAAGTGTTTTTGTGGCAGGGCCGTTCCTACAAGGCCTATCGAGGCATGGGTTCGGTGGGCGCGATGGCGCGCGGTTCCGCCGACCGTTATTTCCAGCAGGACATCAAGGACACGCTCAAGCTGGTGCCGGAAGGCATCGAGGGGCAGGTGCCCTACAAGGGACCGGTCGGCAACGTCATGCATCAGCTTGCCGGCGGCCTGCGCGCGGCGATGGGCTATGTCGGCGCGCGCAATATCGCCGAGTTTCACGAAAAGGCGCAATTCGTGCGCATCACCGGCGCTGGCTTGCGCGAAAGCCACGTCCACGACGTCACCATTACGCGCGAAAGCCCGAACTATCCCGGCGTCGGCTAGCGCCGGCCGGCCCGAATTGGCCGCCACAAGGCGTTCAAAACGGATTGGCGTTTGCCGCCTCGCGCGCGAGCCGGCTCGGCGTTCGCCGTGGTGCAAGGGAATTATCGCAACATCATTGGAAAGAACTGGTCATCATGGTGGATTGGTCGGACGAAAGAATTGCCGCGCTCTCGGATCAGGATCTGAAGAATCTGCGGGTCAACGCCGAGCGCAAATCGGCAGCCGACCTGCTCGCCAAATGCGAGGCTGAAATCGAGAAGCGTAATGCCGCCAAGCCGCGCAAGGCCGCAAAGCCTCGTACGGAGCTGAAGGAATTCGAGCACGCGGTCTCGCGTGAGCTCGCCGATGTCGGCAAGCGGATGGCCGCGAAATACGATCTGTCGGAGGAGACCGCCAAGGCCAAGTCGGCCGGCGTCAAGGGGTTCCGCTCGCACAAGCTGCTCGACGCGCAAGGTTATGCAAAACTCGGCGGCCATCAGCGCGATGGAACGGTGGCGGTCGACCGTTACATTTCCTACCGGCGCGGCAACGACATCGTGACGCTCGGCGTCTGGCTTCCCAAGGATACGCCGATCGAGAGCCACGAATTCCACGTCAGCGCGCCAGCCGCGATGATCGAAGGCGGCAAGGCGTTTTCCGAAGTGCGGCCGGGCGTTTCGGAAAAGGATCTGCAGGAAACCCGCCTGATCCGCAACTTCAAGGATTTGCCAAGCGCGGAAGCGGCGTTCGACGCGGCGCTGGCGAAAATCACCGCCTGAGGTACGAGCGTTGCGATTTCGAGGTGTCGAATAACCGAAAGATCGTCATTGCGAGGAGCCAACGGGTCGCGCGAATGCGCGCCTGATAACAGGCTCCGGACGACGCAATCCAGCGCTTCCTTGTAGCCCCTGGATTGCTTCGCTACGCTCGCAATTGACGATAAGCAAAAAAAGGGAGGAAGCATGTCCCAGGCCAAGCGCGTCGTTCTCGTTTCTCGTCCGATCGGTGAGCCCAAGGCGTCGGACTTCCGCATCGAGGAATTTGCTCCGCCGTCGCCCGGCGCGGGCGAGGTTCTGCTGCGTACCATCTGGCTGTCGCTCGATCCCTATATGCGCGGCCGCATGAGCGACGCGCCGTCCTATGCCGCGCCGGTGCCGGTCGGCGGCGTGATGGAAGGCGGCACGGTTTCCGAGGTGATCGCTTCGAACAATCCGGGTTTTGCCAAGGGTGACATCGTGCTGTCGCGCGCCGGCTGGCAGACCCATGCGATCTCGGACGGCAAGGGACTGATCAAGATCGATCCCAAGCTCGGGCCGATCTCGACCGCGGTCGGCGTGCTCGGCATGCCCGGCATGACGGCGTACACGGGTCTGCTCGAAATCGGCAAACCACAAGCCGGCGAGACCGTGGTGGTGGCAGCGGCTTCCGGCGCGGTCGGTTCGGCCGTGGGGCAGATCGCGAAGATCAAGGGCGCGCGCGCCGTGGGCATCGCCGGCGGTAAGGACAAATGCGATTACGTCAGGAAGGAACTCGGTTTTGACGATTGCCTCGATCATCGCGATCCCGATCTGGCCGCGAAGTTGAAAGACGCCTGCCCGAAGGGCATCGACGTTTACTTCGAGAATGTCGGCGGCGCGGTGTTCGAGGCGGTGTTTCCGCTGCTCAACGCCTTTGCCCGCGTGCCGGTGTGCGGCCTGATCGCACAATACAATGACACCGAAGCCAAGGCGCCGAAATGGGCGGGCGCGATGATGCGCAACGTGCTCACCAAGCGTCTGACCATCCGTGGCTTCATCGTTTTCGATTTTGCCGCGCGTCACGGCGACTTCCTGCGCGACATGTCGCAATGGGTTCGCGAGGGCAAGGTCAAATACAAGGAGTGCATCACCGAAGGGCTCGACAGTGCGCCCGGCGCCTTCATGGGATTGTTGAAGGGCGCCAATTTCGGCAAGCAACTGGTGCGCGTCGGACCCGACAAGGCGTAGGCGGGC
>CAWDWT010000016.1:0-267619 GCA_963806075.1 uncultured Alphaproteobacteria bacterium | reverse complement strand
AATGGAATCCGGCTTCCGAAAGCATCTGAATATTCTCATACCCTGCTTCGCGGGTCTCGCCGCAATGACCGGCGTGGTGGCCTATTCACCGGAAATCTATCGCGCATTCTGCGGCGCAACCGGGTATGGCGGAACGACGCAAAGGGCCTATACCGATCCCGCCACCACGTCCAAGAAGACGGTAACCGTTGCGTTCGACAGCACTTCGCGCCGGGACTGCCATGGCGTTTTGAGCCGGAGCAGCGCTCCGTGAATGTTCATCTCGGTGAACAGAAGCTCGTCTTCTTCAGCGCCGAGAACCTCAGCGACAAGCCGACGGTAGGGCACGCCAAGTACAATGTCACGCCGGACACCGCCGAAATCTATTTCAACAAAATTCAATGCTTCTGCTTCAACGAAGAGCGTCTTGATCCGCATCAGAAGGTGGACATGCCCGTCGTCTTTTATGTCGATCCGGCCTTCGGAAAGGACGCAGATACCAAAGACACCTATACCATCACGCTGAGCTACACGTTTTTTCGCTCGGCAAATCCTGATGAAGCAAAGAACCTGTCGCGCTTCCTCGCCAATGCCGCGCCGGATGCCATTCATGGCCAGGAGCTTTTCAGCCAACGCTGCAACTCCTGCCACGCGCTCGACAAGAACATGAGCGGACCCATGCTAGGCGGGGTGGTCGGTCGCGCAACCGGTTCTGCAGCCGGCTATGACTATTCGCCGGCGCTGAAAAACGCGCATCTCACCTGAACTCCGGATGAACTGGACGCGTGGCTGGCCGATCCACGCAAATTCATTCCGGGAGCACGAATGCCGGTTCGGGTGCTCGACGCACCGTCCCGCCATGATCTCATCGCGTACTTGCAGAAGGTCGGCGAAAAGCCTGAGGCGGATGCAAAAGCGCCCGCATCGGCGCCAGAATACTGACCGACCACCATCTTCCGAATCAATCCTCGTAGCTATCGATGACCGCATCGGCAATCACCCGCTTAATGACTGCCGACGATGTCGCCTACACGCGGGCGGAGGTTGCCACGAAAAACAATCGCGCGCCGGCGCGGTGGCGCTTCAACCTCGCAAGCACCAGGCTCAAAAGATCCTGGTCTCGGCAAATGACTAGCCGCCTTTCGGCGAAGCGTTCGACGAGAACGTCAGGGTTGATTTGAGATCGGACCGATAGGCTCGAACGTGGCGGGATAAGTCCGACGATCCGACCCTCTCGCTCTACCACAATGGCGCGCGCGTCATCGGTATCTTCGGTGGCCATCGCCTGTTTCAGCGTCGTGCCAGCGCTGGCGACGACAAAGCGGCGCTCCATGATGTCCTGGGCCTGCATCACCAGGTAAAGATTGGTGTGCCGCTCCTTCGGGATGCGGTGCCCGCGATGACGTAGCTTAACGGTATAGATCGTCTCGTTGACCAGCGCGCGCCTTACGCTTGCTGCTAGCGCGACCGCAACGATGACCGGCACGATTATCGCGTAGTCACGCGTCATTTCGAATACCATGACGATAGCGGTCATCACGCCGCCTGTACCTGCCCCGACCATTGCCGCCATGCCGACGATGGCGGCCGAGGATACCATCAAACCGGAATGGGGAAAAACCGAACTGGTTGCGGCCGCAAAGGAGGCGCCTAATGTGGCGCCGAGATAGAGCGAGGGTGAGAAGATGCCGCCCGAAGCCCCGCAGCCAAGGCTGACAGTCGTTGCCATCAGTTTCAGCGCAAACAGCAGTGCGAGAAGGCCTGCCGCCGTCATCTTATGATAGAGAATATCTTGAATGACCGAATAGCCCACGCCATCGATATAGGTATGACCGAACGCGCGAGTGAGCACAACCATCGTCAGGCCAATTGCCGACATGCCGACAACATTCTGAACGTACTCATTTCCGGATAGCCTCGGGAATCCGTCTTCCATAAACACAAGCATCCTGATGAATGCCCAGGCTGCCAAGCCGCACACCAGTCCAAGCAGGACGAAAGCAACCGCCTCCTGCAGATCGAACGATGCGGCCATAGGAAATTGAATGTCCGGCACTACAAAGGCCGGGTCCGGGCCAATGAGAATTCGGCCGATCGTCGTCGCAGCGCCCGTGGCGACGACGACCGGCAGGAAGGTACGGTTCGAGACCTCCGGCAGAAGGATCTCGAGCGCAAACAGCACTCCGCCGAGCGGCGTGTTGAACGTTGCCGCGATACCCGCTCCGGCGCCTGCTGATAGCAGCGTAATCTTCTGTCGGGGTCGAGAATCCGATAAATTGAGAGAAGGCTGAGCCAAGCGCCGAACCTATTTGGATGATCGGCCCTTCGCGCCCGACGGCAGCGCCACTGCCGATCGATATGGCCGAGGCAAGGGCCTTGATGACGGCCACCGTGCCGCGGATCGTGCCGCGCTTATAGAAGATCGCGTCCATCACCTCGGGCACGCCATGACCCTTTGCCTCAGGGGCAAAGCGTCTGACGAGAAATACGACCAGCAGGCCTCCGATGATCGGCGACAACAGAACAAGATCACCAAACCGGCTGGGTCCTTCGCTGACGTTCGCGTTGTAAACGAAGCTCAGCCTGCCATTGTAGGACAAGTTATGCACGAAACCGATCAACGCGCGGAAAGCGACCGCACCCAATCCGGTCATCACGCCGACCACTAGAGCAAGGCCGCAAAGTACCAGAAGGCTTACCCTTCGCTCCACCAATAGCGGTTTGTTGCCGCCCGCTCCGATGGCCTTGCCCTTGTCAGAAGTCATCAGTGCTGTCATTCGCGATGGATGAAGCAGAATAGCAGGATACAAACTTGTCCGCCAGAAAATGCCGAATCCAGTTCAATTGCTAACCGGTTCCCGGTTGATTGAGCTTGCCCAACTGTACTGGGGCAATTCCAGCGAATCCGCGATATCCCGGCCTATTACGAGCCTGGCCAGACCGGGAAAAGCAAAAGCCTTAACCACTAGATTGCGGAACGATAGCCCGAGCCGCGTTTTCGGCGCGAAAGCCCTAGCGAAGCGCTCGGCAGCCTGCTGCTTGGTGGTGATATCGGTTCGCAATAATGTCTCGTATCTGCCAAACGCGCGTTGATGATCCCCATTCGCAGCCACGAGCTCGCCCGCCAGTACATAAGACGAGATCATCGCCAATACCGAGCCCTGCCCTGCCAATAGCGAAACGCAAAATGCAGCATCGCCCACCAGAGCGATGCGGCCACGTGACCAATTCGGCATCCGGATTTGGCTGACGCTGTCGAAATAAAGCTCATCGGTTCGGTCAAGCTCGCTAAGAACTTCCGTGCACTCCCAGCCGCCATGACGATAGAGATTGCGCAGCAACGCCTTCTGTGTATCAAGCGTGGCAGGCAATTCTACCCTGCTTGCAATGAAAACGAAAAGGAACAGCGTGCGATTGTCACGCAATGTAAAGCGCCCGACCATCCGGCCTGGCTGCCCGTACATGAAATAGACATCCTCGTCGCGAGGCCGATAACCGCGCAATTCGAATGCCGCGACGGCGTAGCCGAGATGCCTCTCGTACCTGGTCTGTGGTCCGAAGACAAGCGAGCGCACGCGCGAATGCAAGCCATCGGCGCCAATCACCAGGTCGAATCGACGTTCACGCGCATGTTCAAATTGGACTCGAACGAAATCTGGGTGCTCTTCCAAAGACAGTATTGTATCGCCAAAGATGCTTTCGACTTGCCCGCTCGATCTCTCAAAGAGCAAACGCGAAAGATCGCTTCGCCGTAGCGTCACATAGCGACCGGCAGTCAGTTTGGAAAATACTTCCGTGCGGAACCCGGCGACAGGGCTGCCCTCGTCATTCACGATGCGCATCTCCCGCACGTGATAACCAATTCGATTCATCTCCTCTAGCAAACCCATCCGCTTCGCGAGATCATACCCAAGTCCCCAAAAGTCGATCACATAGCCGCCGTGCCGCAAAACTGGGGCTCGCTCAATGAGCGTCGGCTCATACCCGGCCACCTTCAACCAATATGCCAGCGTTGGGCCTGCTATACCTGCGCCCGAAATCAAGACAGATCTCATGAGCGACCGAGCTCCAGTTATCCCTCAAGTGAATGTCGACCAAACATCAATGATGGCTTCGGACTTCTGACAAATTGTTGGCGCGGATGAGAGCGCTGTTTTCACCGCCGCCGGCGAGAAAATCGGCGGAGAGCCGGCCAAATCCGCCACTTTCGTAGCGCCGGGGATCTGGCCGGAGTAGGACGACCGCGGCACCGCTAAACCAGGAGCCTCGGTCAGCGACACGGATTGGCAATAAGACCTACAGGACGCAACGAAGCAAGAGCTTCGCCATATTGGCGCATGCCGTTCTGCCTACCAGAGTGCAGCACGTTGCAATCGGAAATACCGTCGAACTCATCCCGCATTGTCGCCTTCAACACGTCGGAAGGCTGGTCTCGTAATGTGACCGTGGATCGCCGACGAGTTGCGACGCCGCTACGTCGAGCACGACGAGGTGCCAGCGTCGCTACTGGCATTCATGGACGCGAACAGCCGCCAAAGCCGCAAGCTCCAGCTCAAAAAACGGTTGCTCGTATATGTTTTTCCTGTAACTTTGTTTAGCTAAAATGGCGACGCAAGGCATCCTAAATGGCACGTAGGCATGCTAATTCATTGATGCAAATCGTGTTGAACGATCACGCCGCACAATACCGCGACCACTAATCCGCGTTGAACGATGTGCTCGAAGCGCCTAATGCCGTCGACGGCGCCGCGCGGGAGTTTCTCGCCCGTCACGGTAACGAGAGGAAGTTTAGCACTAGCCTTTGTGGCGAGCGCGGTGAGCGCAATTAAAATACCGGCGAAACAACTATAAGGAACGAAGCCGTGGAAAACCGAGTGGAGGTTGATAGAACGGCCGAGCCGCAGGGCAACCCCAGGGTATTGTTTATATCGTTCCTGGCGTTTTCGCTCGGTTTTGCGGTTTGGGGAATGTTTTCGGCCATCGCACCCTTTCTAGTTAAGTGGTACGATTTCAGCGCCACCCAAGTGTTCGTCCTGGCCGCGATGGAGCCCCTTTTTGCCGCCGCCGTCAGCATCCCGCTCGGTATCTTGACGGACAAGTTCGGTGGCCGCACCGTTTTTACGCTTTTGCTTCTGAGCCTCACCATTCCCCTGTTTTTGGGGTACTTCGCCAGCGGCTACTACGCCTTTCTGCTTCTGGGCACGCTGCTCGGACTTGGAGGCGCAAGCTTCGTGGTGGGCAACGCTCATGTCTCGTCCTGGTACCCCAAATCGAAGCAGGGGACAGCCCTTGGCATCTTTGCTCTGGGCAATATCGGAATCACCGTCGGCATGATGACTGTCGGTTTCCTGATTACTCACGTCCTGCACGGCCCGGACGGCTGGCGCCTGATATTCCCGATCTTCGGCATTGCTACACTGTTGATGGCGCCGGTCTACTGGTTCTTTACGTCCGATTCGCCGTACCAGCAGCACAAAGCCGTTTCGTTTCGTCAAATCCTCGCGGTGTACCGTTCGGGCGTAGTGGTTTGGCTAGTCCCCTACCTTTACTGGGTAGCCTTCGGCACCCTCACCTTCTTCGCGTCTTCGATGCCGATCTATCTTTTCGACCAATGGCATGTGGATGCCGTCGAAGCGTCCATGGTGTACACCCCGCCGCTGGTGGTCTTCGTCGCCATCACCCGGCCGCTGGGCGGCTGGCTGGCCGACCATTTCGATGCCCTGAGTACGCTGGGCTGCCTGTTCGGCATTATGGTCGTTCTGGCGCTGGTCTTGGCCATGCAAATTTCACTGAATGTCGAGCTGTTTGCCATTTATGGGCTTGCGCTAGTGTCCGGCGCTGCCGCGGCAGCTGTCATCAAGCTGATCCCGCTCTACTTCCCGCAGCACGTCGGCGCGGTCAGCGGGGCGGCCAAGGCAGCTGGCGCGGCCTGCGGCTTCACGATGACGGTGACCTTGGCCGCCAGCAAGCATCTTCTGGGCGGCTACACCTTGGGCTTGGCCATCTGGGCACTGATGAACATCGCCGCGTTCTACATCACGCTCTCGCGCGTCGGCTTCAGGGATGCAAAACCGCACAGCGAGGCCATTCCTTCGGATGACGCACCGACGCGATATCGGCCTTTTCAAACATAGTTACCGCCAAACCCAGCGAGAGCGAGATAGAGGCTTAGATGAACAAGTCAGTGCAGACATCGTTAGCTGGGCTGTGCGTGCTGGGCGCCGCAATCATCGTATGGCTCTCAATGCCGCCAGCGCCCGGTGCCGTGGCCCAGACGCCGCCTGCCCAGTCAAAGGCGATACGAGCAACCGCAGCCTCCACCCAGGCTGCGCCCCTATCGGCCATAAAGGAGAAGGCGTTGAAGCCGAAGGACACGTTTAAGGAATGTGCGCATTGCCCGGAGATGATGGTGGTGCCCGCCGGGAGCTTCACCATGGGATCGCCGAGCAGCGAGCCGGAGCGTTCTGACGATGAAGGCCCACAACATATGGTCACGATCGCTCGGCCATTTGCAGTCGGCCGGTTTGAGGTGACATTCGACGAATGGGATGCGTGCACGGCCGATGGCGGTTGCAATCGCTACACGCCCGCCGATGAAGGCTGGGGCCGTGGTCGCCAGCCGGTGATCTACGTTTCTTGGGACGATGCCAAAGGTTACGTCGCTTGGCTGTCGAAAAAGACTGGCAAGCCGTATCGGCTGCTCTCGGAGGCCGAATACGAGTATGCGACGCGCGCCGGAACACAGACGGCGTACCCGTGGGGCAATTCCATTGGCACGAACAACGCCAGCTGCCACGACTGTGGCAGCCAATGGGACGCCAAGCAAACCGCTCCGGTCGGCTCGTTTGCCCCTAATGATTTCGGTCTCTACGACATGGTGGGCAATGTCCGGGAGTGGACGGAGGATTGCTACCACGATAGCTACGGCGGCGCGCCGCCGGACGGCTCGGCTTGGATCGAGGGCGGTAACTGCTATCACCGTGTCGTGCGCGGCGGGTCCTGGCTTCTCGCGCCTGCCTTTCTCCGCTCGGCGAGCCGCTACTGGTTCAATGCCGACTACCGGCTCAGATACCTTGGTTTCCGGTGCGCTCGGACGCTTGCACCTTAAGTTTTGCTCCTTATTCCGGCATCCATCAGCACCACGCCGCGAGGAAGCCCGGCCTGCAGGCCGCTTCGATCTGCTCCAGCGCGATCTGTGGCTACGTAGGCGACAGCCAGAAATTTAAGCGCGAGTGCTCCGATCGAACCTAAAATGCCGAGCGCCGTGCCAATGTATGATAGTCCCCGCGGGAAGAGGAGGACGTTGCAAAAAATCGTGTAGAGGATGAATTGTTTGGCCGCGGTAGGAGGCGAAGTCGATGTCTTCGTCTTACGGGCCAGATAAATCAGAAGAAAACAGCAATCGCCCAACACTAGGTTGAACTCAACGGCGGAACGGCACAACTGCACAAGTAGAAGCCCCCACTATGCCGCCAGTACGGTGATAGCATCAGAAATGACAAAATCAGTGAGCTGGAGCAACAGTTGCAACCCCTTATTGGCTGCGAGCAGGCACCGGTAAGAATACGACGGAATACGCCGCTACACTCGAGGCTTCCTATGGCCGATCCAAAGTTTCCATATGTGAAGTGGCGTAATGGCCGTCCGCGTTCATCTCATGGCGCTTACGCCAGGATACTCGGCTTTGTCGATTCCGACCTGCGCCATCCGCCCCACGATGAAAAAGGCCGCCCGGTCGGTGGATGGTTCAACCTTCAGGAAGCCTCTGATTTTTCTGACAGGCGAAGGTCGGAAATCGAGGCGGCACGCCGCGCTGGGAAACTGCCCAAAAAGATTACAGTCCGCAAACGTAACACGATCGAGCATCTTCTGGACGACTGGAGCAAATCGGCCGAGTTCAAGGTACTGTCAGCAGCCTCGCAATCTTCCTATCGCAAGTGCATTTCGGCCGTCCTATTCCGGCCGCAGACGCGCGAAACCGCCGCCAAAATGCGTGCTGAGATCCGCGCCGCCAAGCTGCTGGGCATCGCCGAGCCCGTTCGCGAGCTCGAGGCGATCGCGACCGCCCCGCCGTCGTCGATAGGCAAGCCGGAACTCCGAGCGTTCTACAACTATGCGAAATCGGTACGCGGCCATCATATGGCGCTGGCAATGGTCGCGACGCTATCCGCCGCATTCACGTGGGGCCAGGAAAGTATCCTTTGGCGCCTAGGACCCAACCCGCGAGCAGGGTATGGCGTTCGATCATCCGCACGGCCGGATCGTGCTGGTCGCGATGCCGGAATTCTCCGCGTGGGTTGCCGCAGCCGATGCAATCGAACGCCCGTCGATCGGCGACAGTTTCTATCTCGCACTGTTCACCGGTCAACGTCAGACAGATCGCCTGATCATGCGCAACGAAAGCGACGTGGAGGGGCGGCACGCGTTTCGGCAGAGCAAGACCGGCGAACTCGTCGACATCAAGGAGGCACCACAACTCACTACACGGCTCAATGCAGCGCGCGCGAGAGTGAAGACGCTCAAGCTGCGGCTTCAGCTTCAGAAGATACCGATCGAGCTCGTCGTCAACGAGGACAATGGTGAGCCTTACGACGAGAACACCTATCGCCATTGGGTGTCGACGGCGCGTGCCATTGCCGTGTTCGGCTTCCTAGCACGCGATACGGTGCGCCAGGCGATTGTCCGCGCGGAGCGACTGACGACCGAATTGATCAGAAGCCGTGGACAGGCTGTTTGCGCGTTTCCCTCTCAATGACGAGAACAAAGCGCAGCGGGCTCGCGCGCTCGATCAGCGCGCGCGTGTGCTGGCGGAATGGTTAGGTGCGCAGGCGGCGCGTGACAGTAATGGTGATGACGGAGCATGGCGCCTGAAGCCGTGCCACTCGCTGATGTTCGTCAATGGCGCCGGCGAACTCGATCAGAAACACGATCAGGACCTGCGCGATACCTGCGTCATGCTGCTCGATCGCGCAGGCTGCGACCTGCTGACGATCTGCGATGTCACCGGGCACTCGTACCGAAGTGCGCAGACGATCGTGAAGCATTATCGAGCCCGCAATGCCAATCGCGCCGATGCCGGTATAGATCTGCTCGAATTGCAGGTTCGCAAGGAAGGATGAAGGCGTGATGGCCGACCTGACCTAATTTTCTAGTGCCCGGCTTTAAGCCAGTATAATTCCGCAGCGAGCCATCAACACCAGAACCCGGCGACAAACTCGTTCGCGCGGCGCTCAGGTTCGCTTGGTGATGAGACTGCCGAGGCATCTCCCTCGTCCTCATTCGGTATTCGGTTTCCTGCACACCGGCTTTCATCGAAACATTCAGAGAACATCGTCAACTCGTCGCAGGCCGTGCGACGAACGACCACAAAAAGCGTCGCACGAGAGCCGTTTTGTTCTCGGCGACCCGCCGCCCAATTGACTGAAACCGAAGGATTTTTGCTTGGTGGGCGCACCAGGGCTCGAACCTGGGACCCGATGATTAAGAGTCATCTGCTCTACCAACTGAGCTATGCGCCCGGACCAGCCGGGAAAGCCTTTTACTTGTGCGCGTCGTTTAGCAAAGCGACCCTGCTATGTCCAGCAAGGGCAGCCGAGTTTTCCCGACCCGTCAGTATGACTTAAATATCGGAAAAGCCGCTGGATTCCGGCGGCTTTTCCCTATGTTTCGATGGCCGGCGCAGATCGCCGGTCAAAGCCGTTCGGGACCGCTATGGTCGCTGCGCTGGCCGTCCCAGTCGCCGTCGTTCATGTGGCGCTCGAATTCGTGGTGGCGCCAACCGCCGCCGCCAAAGCGATGCCCCATATGGGTCAGGATCCTGAGGCGACGCTTCTGGCCGTCATCCAGCGCCTTGTAGAGCGGATCGGCCGCATCCGCGATCTTCTTCATCGCGGTCGCCGAGGCCGTCATATTGTCGGCGCGCTCGCGCAGCCGCGCCACCGGATCGTCCTGCCTCGCGGCATCCTGGTCATCCGCCTTGGCGTTCATCCGCGCATTAGCGCGATCGATCCGCATTTTCGCGAAATCCCGCACCGCGGCCTCGACCGGCGGCCACAGCTTTTCCTGATCCGGCGTCAACCTGAGGCCCGCATGCACGGCTGCGATCCGCGCGTCGGTCAGGGCCGACCGGTCCTCGGTGCTCAGCCGCATGTGTTCGCGGAACCACGGGCTGTGCTGGGCATAGACCATGGTGGTGCCGGCGATGGCGAGCGCGGCGATGCCGGCGAGCAGGATCTTCCTCATACGAACCTCCTTCATAAGTTGGACCAAGGATGAGCGCGCTTCCATGGGCAATCAACTTACAGTTTCGCAACAGAGCCTTCTCTTACCAAGTTGTAATCTCATTGTCTTTTTCAAGACGATGCGCCTTCAAGACATGTGCCGTTCATGAACAGAACGTGCGAACAACCATCAGAGCATGCCGAGTAGATGCGGCAGCCACAGCGAGATCTCAGGAACGTAGGTGATCAACGCCAGGAAGATCAGCATCGCGCACAGCCATGGCAACACTGCGACCGTAATCTCGCTGATCCCCATCTTGGCGATACCGCTGGCGATATAGAGGTTAAGGCCGACCGGCGGATGGCAAAGTCCGACTTCGGTGTTGACGATCATCAGGACGCCGAGATGCACCGGATTGATGCCGAGCTTGGTCGCGAGCGGATACAGGATCGGCGCCATGATCAGCAGGATCGACGACGGATCCATCACATTGCCGGCCGCGAGCAGGATCACGTTCACCACCAGCAGGAAAGTCCAGACGCCGAAATTCTTGTCGATGATCCAGGCCGCCATCTCCTGCGGGATCTGCTCATGCGTCATCAGGAACGAGAACAGCACCGCATTGGTGATGATGTAGAGCAGCATCGAGCTCATGCTCGCGGCCTGCAGCAAGACCTTCGGCACGTCGGTGAATTTCAGCTCCTTGTAGACGAATACGGTGATGACGAAGGCGTAGACCGCCGCCACCGCGGCAGCCTCGGTCGGCGTGAAGATGCCGCCATAGATGCCGCCGAGCACGATCGCGATCAAGGCGAGGCCCCAGAAGCTCTCGCGGAACGCGCTGACCTGTTGTCGGAAGGTCGCCTTGGGCATCCGCGGATAGTCATTGCGCTTGGCGATGAACCAGGTCACTCCCGCCAGCATCAGCGCCAGCAGGATACCAGGCACGATGCCCGCCATGAACAGCGCGCCGATCGAGGTGTTGGTGGAGACGCCATACAGCACCAGGATGATCGACGGCGGCACCAGAATGCCGAGCGCGCCCGAGGTCGCGATCACCCCGACGCCGAACCGGCGCGGATAGCCATGCTCCACCATCGCCGGCATCATGATCGAGCCGATCGCCACCACGGTCGCGACGCTGGAGCCGGAAATCGCCGCGAACATCGCGCAGGCCGCGACGCC
Organism: uncultured Alphaproteobacteria bacterium; assembly: GCA_963806075.1. Lineage (GTDB taxonomy): Bacteria > Pseudomonadota > Alphaproteobacteria > Rhizobiales > Xanthobacteraceae > Bradyrhizobium. Next base: position 256,234 of record CAWDWT010000016.1, on the reverse strand, counting down.
GGCGAGGCCAAGCCCGCCGTTGAAATGGCCGACCACCGATGTGGTGAACGCGATCATGCGTCGCGCTACGCCACCGCGGGTCAGGAAGGTGCCGGCAAGAATGAAGAACGGGATCGCCATGATCCCGAAATTATCGAGGCCGGAAAACAGTTTCAGGCCGACGCTCTCGATCGGCACCTCGGTCATGGTGAACAGGAAGGTCAACACCGTCAGGCCGAGCGAAATCGAGATCGGCATGCCCGTCAGCATCAGCGCGAACAGCAATCCGAAGATGAAGGCAGCGCTCATCACGCCTCTCCAGTCGCGATCGGCGCTTTCGCGCTGGTCACTTCGATGCCGTCGACATTGGTCGCGTCGTGATGCGGCAGTTCGCCGGTCTTCCAGAACGACCAGCAGACCTGCAGGAAACGGAAGCACATCAGATAGGAACCGAGCGGGATGCAGGCATAGACGATCCAGCTCGGCAGTTCGAGATCCGGCGACACCTGGTCGGTGCTCATCAGCTCGATGACGAATTTTGCACCCATGGTGCCGACGATGGCGGTGAACAGCGCCCCGCCGAGCAGCCCGAACAGGATGACGCCCTTGCGCCAAGGGTTATTCAGCCGCTTGATCAGCACGTCGACGCCGACATGGATGCCGGTGCGCACGCCATAGGCCGCGCCGAACTTCGCCATCCAGATAAACATGTAGATGCACAGCTCCTGCGACCAGGCGAGCCGGATCGGAAACAGGATCGGATACAGGAAGGGAACGTTGACCAGGAACCGGTGCGCCACGGTGACGAATGTGAGCAACGTCGCGGCTCCCATCAGGGCCGCGATCAGGATTTCCTCAAGCCGGTCGAGAATGCGCAGGAACATCCATAACCCCCGTGACGATCGAACGGCCGCAATGCCGCACGATCGTGCACCGCCTGCCGCGGCCGGACCGCCGCGGCACCCCATGCGTCTGCCGCTTCAACGCGCGATCAAAACTGGACCCCGGTTTTGCGTCCGATCGCGCGTCAAAATGACAACCATCGCTCAGTTCATCGGGCTCTGGCCCGTTTCCTTCATGAACTCGTCGATCAAGGGCTGACTGACGCGGGAGGCCACTTCCTTGTAGACCGGCATCATCGCCTTGCGCATCGCTTCGTTCTGCTCGGGCGTCAGCGCGATGATCTCGCTCTTGCCGGTCTTCTTGATGGCTTCGAGCGCCTCGTCGTTATCCTTGGCGGAGGCGCCGTTGCCATACTCGGTGGCTTCCTTCATCGCCTTGCTCAACTCGTCGCGAATGTCCGCGCGGCAAGCCATCCCAGAACTTCTTGTTCACGACCACGGCGTAACCGATATAGCCGTGGTTGGTGACCGTCATGTACTTCTGCACTTCGTGCATTTTCTGGGTGTAGATGTTCGACCAGGTGTTTTCCTGGCCATCCACCACGCCGGTCTGCAGCGCCTGATAGACGTCGCTGAACGCCATCACCTGCGGGATCGCGCCGAGCGCGCGGAACTGGGCCTCCAGCACCTTCGAAGACTGAATGCGGAATTTCAGGCCCTTGTAGTCCGACGGATCGATCAGCTTCTTGTTGGCGCTCATCTGCTTGAAGCCGTTGTCCCAGTAGGCAAGGCCGGTCATGCCCTTGGCATCCAGCAGCTTGAGCAGCTTGGTGCCGAGCGGACCGTCGGTGACTTTGCGCAGCGCCTTGAGGTCCGGCAGGATGTAGGGCAAATCGAACACTTCGAATTCCTTGATGCCAATCGGCCCGAATTTGGAAATCGACGGCGCCAGCATCTGGACGGCGCCGAGTTGCAGCGCCTCGAGTTCTTCCTTGTCCTTGTAAAGCGTCGAATTCGGATAGACTTCGACCTTGACCTTGCCGTTGGTATATTTTTCTGCGAGTTCCTTGAACTTGTCCGCGGCCTTGCCCTTTGGCGTATCGGACGCAACCACGTGGCTGAACTTGATGATGATCGGTGAATCCGCCGCCGACACCGATCCGGTCAGGGCCAAGGCCGCCACGATGCGACAGCCAAAATCAGTTTACGCATGTTTCCTCCACGTTTATTGCCGGGTGCCCTTTAGCGGCCCCAGACCTTGCCAGCGGCACCAATACAGACATGCCGCCGGAAATGCCATTATCCCTTTTATAGGAAACCACCCAGCGCATTGTTGCAATGCAAAAATGAGGCGTTCGCCTCGATAGCATCAGTGTCATCCTGAAGCTGCAACACGCCCCAGCGCTGCACAACCTGCTGCCCGCCTCTGTCAGCGTTATTGCTATCGCAAACCCCGTCGTGACCGGGATACGCCAGCTCGATTAGTCGTGGCGTCGTCCAGATGTCCTTGGCGAACGCTGCGTCCGAGACATACGACTGTGTTCTCGCGACCGCATGCGCCCGAGTTTTGCCAATGTCGTGCGCCCCCGAAAGATTAAGGGCGCGAGCGAGCCTCAAGAAAAGGGCACCTGCGACCTCTAAAGAGGCGCCGGCGACCTCAAGAGAGGCGCGGGGAATGCCGGGTGTCCGATGGCACCCGTGGTTGGTGCAAAAAAATGCACCGGTAGTCGCCACAGGTTCACGGGATCAAACCGGCATTCCCTGCGCGATGGTTTTACGGTTTCCTTCGAGCTCTCCTCGGTGACCGGGCGTTGTTGCCACCGTCGCCGGCGTGATGCCGAAACTCCAGCATCATCGCCAACTTGACGCCAGCGTCGGGGCGTCAGGACCACACGACTTCGCCGTACGCTGGCCTCGCCGTTCGTCCACGCGCATCAAGCACATGACGACGCTGCCTGCGTCCACCGCATCCTGTCCCAACGTTCGTGACGATGGCCAACGTCCCTCTTCCCGGAACAGGACGCACCGCAAAGGCAACTGATTTGCCCTGAAAGGAAAGCAAGAAATTTTTCGAATAGGGACTGAACGACCCAAATCAGATTGAATTCGCTCGGCAAATCCGGATTTGCGTCAGCTCTTTTTCAGGCCTGCGAGCCAAGCTCGGCCGCCTGTGATGGATCTGATTTGCCCGCGCGGCAACGTCATCGCTCAGTCCGCGCGCACAAGGGCCGCGAATGATTGACTTCCTTCGCTGGCCAACTTACGTCGTGAACCCGCCTGTTTCTCGATGGCAATCGTGCCGGATCCGAAAGTTCACAGGAATTTTTGCACTTCCATGGGAGGCAGTTCGCGAAGAAGAATGGCAGAGGCCAATATTGTCACGGACGCCGTTGCCGGTAATGCGGCGAAGGCTTGGCCATGGAACCGGTTACGGCGACAGGTCGCGCGCTTCGACCCTTTTGATGTCGCTACGACTCACCCTCCTCGTCGCGATCGCTGCCGTCGCGCTATGGACCTTCCGGGATTACGCCATCTCCAACGACGAAGCGGTACAGCATCATTACGGTGAATTGATCCTCAATTACTACGCCAGCGGCTTCAAGGACCAGAGCGTCTTCCATTTCGAGAACCTCTATCTGTATGGCGGGCTGTTCGACATCATCGCGGTGTCGTTGTCACACCTGATCCCGATCGACCCCTACGATCTGCGCCATATCCTGTGCGCGCTGATCGGCGTTGCCGGGATCGGCGCGACAGCCGCGACCGCACGATCGGTGGCGGGTCCGCGCGCGGGACTGATCGCGGCGATCGCGCTCGGCGTCTGCGGCGCGTGGTATGGCACGATGTTCAACCACACCAAGGACATCCCCTTTGCCGCTGCGATGATGGGAGCAACGCTGTTCCTGATCCGCATGGCGCGACATCTCCCCTCGCCTCGCCTTCGCGATATCGTAACTTTCGGTGTGCTGGCGGGCGCTGCGCTCGGCATGCGCGTCCTCGGCCTGATCCTGGTCGCCTATGTCGTCTTCGCGATCGTCGTGTACCTGCCGGCGCCGGGCGATGGCCGCGGACAAAGCCGGACGCGCTGGCGCCTTGCGGCGGCGTCTCTGCTACGCGTGCTGCCCGCCTTCGTGCTCGCCTATCTCATCATGGTCTTCGCGTGGCCGTGGGCGGCGCTGGCGCCGCTCAACCCGCTCCGGGGCTTTGTCGCCTTCTCCGGGTTTCATTATGGCATCCGCACCTTCTTCGCCGGCCAGACCTATGACATGGCGGATGTGCCCCGGCTGTATATCCCGGTCTACCTGCTGATCCGGCTGCCGCTGCTGACGCTGTCCGGCGCCGCGCTCGCGATGCTGTTCGCGCTGTTGCCGCTTCGCGGCGGCTCCGCGCAGCCGAGACGCCGGGATATCGCCTTTCTCTCGATCACGATAATCTTTCCGCTGGCCTGCCAGGTGATCGGTCACGGCCCGGCGTTCACCGGCCTGCGGCATTTCCTGTTCGTGATCCCGTCGCTGGCGGTGCTGGCCGGCATCGGCCTCGACAAGGCGCTGACCCTGCTTGCGGCGCGCGGCCGCGTGCTCGCTGCTACCGGCGTCGCCTTCGGTTCGGCGTGTTTCCTGTGGAACGCCGCAACCCTGGTCAGGCTGCATCCCGACGAATATCTGTTCTACAATGCCGCCATCGGAGGCCTCGAGGGCGCATCGCGGCGCTACGATCTCGACTACTGGTTCAACAGCATGCCCGAGGCGATCGACAAGCTGGAGGCCTATCTGCGCCACAGCCCACCGGCCGAGTTGAACTGGCAGAGCCAGGTCTATTCCGTCGCGGTATGCGGCGAGCGGCTTTCGTTCGAGAAGACCGTCAAGCTGCCGCAGTTGCGCTACGACTTCATGCCGACCTGGGAGCAGTCGGACTTCTTCATCGCGCCCACCCAGATGAATTGCGATAACGACCTCGACGGCAAGGTGGTCGCCACCGTCGAGCGGCTTGGTGTCGTGATCGCCACCATCAAGGACCGCCGCGCACAGACCCGGCCGCTGTCGGCCGCCGCGCAATAAGTGTGGCTGCACAAGCCGTCACCAGGCTGTGAGCCGATAAATCTGACGGCGGACGGCTTGGCTTGCCAGGTCCGCGTTGCTCCCAGAAGCTGACACCATTGCGAACCTAGTTGATGGAGCTAACATCGTCGTCCCTACCTGTCCGGGCTCCAATAGATCGCTTCTCCACCATCGAAGAGACTCGCGCGTAGACCCTCCCATAAACTAATCGACCAAAGCGCCGACTTTATGTCGCCCGGAAACATCGATTTTCCCATTCGCAGCGTCGTTCCGAGATCGAATTCCAAAACCGTTTCGTCGACCCGGCGGTCTGCGGACAGCACTTTTTGACTATCCAGATGAAAACCGAGCATTCGCTCTACAAGAGCCGCATCTGACGTCCAATCGACCGCCATGTCCTTGTTGGAAATCGACCACCGCGAGTCCCTGATCCACAGAGAAATATCTCCCTTAATCGAAACTAGTCTGCGGCCGAGAGTACGTTTGACCGTTGCACTGGCGTTCTCACTTGCCTGAATAGGTTCGCGAATATCTCGGTGGGGCTCACCGAACTGCAGGGTCAGAAAGGTTCCGAATCCCCTTCGAGCCGACCACGCATATTGGCCAACAAGTCGCTGCAACAGCTCGTCGATGTTTTTAGACGATTCCATACTTCGTTTCTGTCAAGATACGCGGCCCGACTATCCATATTTCTACCCATACGCGAATGCCAGCTTCAGTTTGCTTAAGGACTTAATACAACTTGTACCGACAGTTAGGCCCTGTACGCTAAGGGCTAATCGCTGCACGGCCGACACAGCGGCGCCATGTCCCGCTATGCCGCTGAAAGCGGAAGTAGATTCCGAGCGTCGGCGATTTGCGGCCAGCAAGCGTGGCTTGGCGTTCGTCATCGCCACCATCAAGGACCGCCGCGTGCAGACCCGGCCGCTGTCGGCTGCGGCGCAGTAGGCATTCCAACTCGATGAATGAGCCTTCTGCCACCTCTCCCGAGGGAGAGGTGAAGAAAGGCGCGCCGCGACGCCGAGTTAAAGCTTATACCCCTTCTGCCGCAGCGCCTCAGTCAGGCGCGCGCGCAGATCGTCTGCTGCCTTGCCGCCGCCATCGCGACCTACTTGCGCGACCTGCTCGGTGATGGCGTGCGAATTCTGCAGTAGCTTCTGCCCCGTCGGTCCGCGATAGAACGCGTCGATCTCGCGAAGCTCGTCGGCCGTGAAAGCGCTGGCATAGACCATCACGGCGGCGTCGACCATCGAATTGTAATAGGGCGTGTAGGCATCCGCCATCTCCGGCATCAGCAGATTATAGTCCTGCTCGATCTCCGGCCTGTCCTGGACCAGCGCCTGCTTGATGCCGAGCAGAATGATCGGCAGCAGCGCCTTGTACTGATCGGGCAGTTTCAGCGTCGTAACCAGGGTGCGCGCCGCCGACATCGCTTCGGGAGACGGTGTTTGCGCTTCGGCTGCGCCTGCCGGGAACAGCAGCAGGGCAACGACAACCATCACGCATCTCAACATGGCTGGCTCCTCTCAGAAAATCAAACGATGCCTCCAGAATCGGCCTCAGACCGGCTCCGGCTTCATGGTTACCGGCTTCACGGTTGCGGCCTCGGATGCCTCGGCCGCGCTCACATCAACGAACAGGTTCGGGACCGTTTCAGCGCGATCCAGAATCCAGGCCATCGCCGTCATGATCGCCATGCCGGCGATGCTCAGCACAATTTGCTTCCAGATCCCGCCGGGATGCTGCACCAGGATGTAATGCACGCCAAACGACAGGAACACGCCGAGACAGAAATTCGGCAGCGAATGCTGGCCGCATAGCACCAGCGGGCGCAGCCAATGCGAGGTCAGAGGTCCCCAATGGCGCGGAACGTAGCGCGCGACCAGCGCCGCGATCGCCAGAAAGTGGGTGAAGCGCAGCATATCCAGATCGGTCTTGTCGATCGGGTATATCAGTTTGACCATCCATTTCGGGACCAGCGATTCCAGGAAGCTGTTGTGCCAGGTCATCACGATCAGGAAGGAGAAGACGATCCACGCCAGCGCAATCACCAGAACTGCCCGCGACTGGATCAATGACCAGATTCTCGCCGCCCCTCCAGTGCCGCACCAGGCCGCGAACACGAACATCAACTGCCAGGCGAACGGATTGAAGTACCAGTGTGTGCCCGGCGGGTATGACGCGAGATTCCAGTCGAAGATGCGCGCGCCTATGTAGACCGCGAAGGAGCCGGCGAGCGTCAGGTTCGGGCGGCGCACCATGGCCCACAGCATCAGCGGCGCCGTGAACACCAGCACGATATAGAGCGGCAGCACGTCGAGATCGACCGGCTTGTAGCGCAGCGTCAATGCTTGCCAGATCAGCTCGTCCGGATGGGCGAGGAAGTTGGCGACGTTGAACTCGTCCTTGTACATCGGATTGTCGAATTTCCTGGCGGCGCGGGCGATCTGCGCCGTGAACGCCAGGAACAGCAGGATGTGGGCGACGTACATCTGCCAGGCTCGCATCCAGAGCCGCTTGGTGGCCGCGAGCAGATTGCCCGCCTTGACGATCGGGCCGTAGATGTAACCCGCCAGATAACCGGAAATGAACACGAAGAATTCGGCGGCGTCGCTGAAGCCGTAGTTTCGCATCGTCAACCAGGACACGACGTCGTCCGGGATGTGATCGAGGAAGATCATCCACAAACCGAGGCCGCGAAAGAAATCGAGCCGAAGGTCGCGTTCGATTGCTTCCGAGAGTGATGCTTTGCTTTTTGCCATATTATCTGCCCATTCGATTCGGATGGCCGCTACGGCTAAAACATTGATGACGCCACCTGGCCAGACCGGCGAAGCACTCCGATGTTATGAAAAGGGTCAAAAAAATTTCCCGGCTGCCGTCACACATCACGCCTTAACGCAACCGCTTGTACCAGGATAGCAGCCATGCCACCGCCGACATGATCGCGATCCCGAGCAGGCCGATCAGGATATGCAGGCCGAGACCGGCGGAAGTCTCCGTCAGCACAAAATAGCCGGTGAACGCCAGGAACACGCCGAGAGCGAAAATCTCCAGCGAATGCTGGCCGCACAGGATCATCGGCCGCAGCCAGGGCGATTGCAGGCCGGGCCATCCCGCCGGCACGAAACGAACGGTGATGGCGGCCAGCGCCAGAAAGTGAGCAAAACGCAGCACGTCCAGATCGGTCTTGTCGATCGGGTACATCCATTGCTCAAGCCAATGCGGGATCGCCGCGCCGAGTGGCGGGAAATACCAGCTCAGCGTCACATAGAACGCTGCGAGCAGATAGGCGAGCGCGATCCACATCGTGACCGGCGAGGCCAACAGCCGCGACATCTGCATCGCGCCGTCCAGCGCGCACCAGGCGCCGAACACGAACAGCATCTGCCAGGCGAACGGGTTGAAGGACCAGAAACCATCGGGATAGGAGCTCAGATGCAGGTCGTAGTGCCAGCACAGTGCGTAAAGTCCGATCGACAGCGCCAGCGTAAGATTGGGCCGCCATTTGATCAGCAGCAAGATCAGCGGCAGGAAGGCCATCAGCACGATGTAGAGCGGCAGCACATCCATGTTGAGCGGGCGATAGCGCAACAACAGCGCCTGGGCCATGGCGTGGGCGGGTTGGTCAAGGAAAGCGATGATTTGCATTTCCTTGGCGTAAAACGGCTTGTCGAGGGCGACCGCGATGTATGAGACTTCCGCGACCAGCAACATGAAGAGGAAAATGTGCATGGCGTAGATCTGCCAGACCCGCCGCAGCACCCGCGCCGCCGCGATCACGAAACCGGATTGCAGCATCGCGCGTCCGTAGACAAAAGCCGCCGTATAGCCGGAGATGAAAATGAAGATCTCGGCGGCGTCGCTGAAGCCGTAGCTGCGGATGGTGAACCAGGACAGCAAATCAGGCGAGACGTGATCGATATAGATCAGCCACAGCGCCAGCCCGCGAAACAGATCGAGCCGCAATTCGCGCTGCCCGACCGCCGGCAGCGAAGCCGCCATCGCAAAGCCGGCCGGACGCGGCGGCGCGACCGCAATCGCGACAGTAGCGCCCGCCGGCGGCGATCCGGAAACCTGGTCGGCAATCGTCATGATCCAACCCGTGGGTCCGCTTCAGCCAGCCTTCATTTCACGCAAGATCATACCGAGCCACACGATGCAGGCCAAGCCGCGCAGCCCCGGTTTACTGCTGCCCCAAACGCAAAAACGCGGCGTCAGGGACGTCGCGTTTTGCCGATGTCTGGACATTCCGGCGACGATGCGAACCATCCGGAATGATGTCGAAGCGTCAGCCCGCAACTTGCGCCGGGGCGTCGCGCTCGTGCTTCATCACGATCTTGTTAAGCGCGCCGAGATAGGCTTTTGCCGAGGCCACCAGCGTATCCGGATCGGAGGCCTTCGAAGTCATCGAGCGGCCTTGATGGGCGAGCCGGACCGAGACCTCGGCCTGGGCGTCGGTTCCCTCGGTGACGGCATGAACCTGGTAGAGCTCGAGCTTCGCCTCATGGGGCACCAGCGCCTTGATGCAGTTGAACACCGCATCGACCGGGCCGTTGCCTTCGGCTTCCTCGATCCTGCTCTGGCCACCGATATCGAGCTTCATGGTGGCGCGCTGCGGCCCATGCGTACCGGCAATCACGGTCAGCGAGGTCAGCTTGATGCGGTCGTGGGAGGCTGCGATCTCCTGATCGACCAGCGCCTCGATATCCTCGTCATAGATGTCCTTCTTGCGGTCGGCCAAAGCCTTCATCCGCACGAACGCGTCTTCCAGCTGGTTGGCGCCGAGCTTGTAGCCCATCTCCTCCAGCTTGTGCACGAAGGCATGCCGTCCGGAATGTTTGCCGAGCACCAGCGAGGATTTTTTCAGGCCGACCATTTCGGGACGCATGATCTCGTAAGTCGAAGCATCCTTCAGCACGCCGTCCTGGTGGATGCCGCTTTCATGCGCGAACGCGTTGCGGCCGACGATCGCCTTGTTGTACTGCACCGGGAACGAAGTCGCCGCGGATACCAGCTTGGAGGCGCGCGTCAGCTGCGTGGTGTCGATCTTGTTCCACCACGGAAACTTGTCGTTGCGAACATTGATCGCCATCACGACTTCCTCGAGCGCAGCATTGCCTGCCCGCTCGCCGATGCCGTTGATGGTACATTCGATTTGCCGTGCGCCGCCAGCGATGCCGGCCAGCGAATTCGCCACCGCCATGCCGAGATCGTTGTGGCAATGGACCGAGAACACCGCCTTGTCGGAGTTCGGCACCCGCTCGATCAGCGTGCGCATGAAGTGGGTGTATTCCTCGGGCACCGTATAGCCGACGGTGTCGGGAATGTTGACGGTGGTGGCGCCCGCCTTGATCACGGCCTCGACGATCCGGCAGAGGAAATCCATCTCGCTGCGGGTGCCGTCCTCGGCCGACCATTCGACATCGTCGATATGGTTGCGCGCGCGGGTGACATTGGTGATCGAAGTCTCGATCACCTGCTCCGGCGTCATGTTGAGCTTGACCCGCATGTGCAGCGGCGAGGTCGCGATCACGGTGTGAACGCGGCCGCGGCGGGCTAATTTCACGGCCTCGGCACAACGGTCGATGTCCTTGGGGTGGGCGCGCGACAAACCTGCGATCACGGCGTTCTTGGAGCGGCGAGCGATCTCGCTGACCGCCTGGAAGTCGCCTTCCGAAGTAATGGGGAAGCCGGCCTCGATCACGTCAACGCCCATGTCATCGAGCATTTCGGCGATCTCGAGCTTTTCCTCGAACGTCATGGTGGCGCCGGGGCACTGCTCGCCGTCGCGCAAGGTGGTGTCGAATACGATAACGCGGTCCTTTTCGGACTTGTTGGCGGTAGTCATCTCACAGATTCCTTGTAGCTGGTGCGCTGCTTTTGGCGGAGCGCGTGAGGAGGCTTCTTTCGATCTCGCGCAACCCCTGAGTGCCCAGGCGCAAACCGCCCAGACGGCCCTCAGGGGCCGATAAGAAGCAGAAGCCCGCCAATAAGCAGGGTGGGCACGGACGCAGCCGGAAGCGCGCAGGTATAGGCGGTTTGGCCCGCCCACCCCTGAACTCCGAACATTTCGCTGCGAATCAGCATTGCCAGACCCTATGGAGCCCGCATCCTCGGCCAAAACCGTTGACGGTTTGTTGCCGGCGAAGCGTCCAGAGCCCGTTCTAGACGAGAAACAGCCGCCGCCGCAATGCCAAAAGATGGTCAGGAGGGGTGACCTAATTGGCCGGAAGGGCGGCGTCGTATGGTGGGGTAGGCGAAGCCGTAACCCACCGTCAGCGGTAATAGTGTCCCGTCATTGCGAGGAGCGAAGCGACCAAACAATCCGGGCTTTCGCTTGGGCCTTGATTGCTTCGCTGCGCTCGCAGTGACGGGTGATCCGCCGAGAGCGCCCGCAACGAGAATGGTAGGTTACGCTGCGCTAGCCCTCCCTACGGTTTGTCCTCCAGCGTCTAGCCATTGCCGCGATCTCGGACGGGTCCTCAGTGACTTCACCGCCGAACTGCCGCCCTGCTCGAGCTATTGATCGTTTGTTCGCCTATTCCAATAGTCTGGCGCGAAGCATTTCCCGGGCCATGCTGCGCAGGGTCAGGCGCACAGCCGAGGTGGTGAACGGGACTACAATGTCCCATTGCACAAAGTTCTTTCCGAGAAAAAATGGCTCCAGCCGAAAACCTCCTGAATTTTCTCATACCCGGAGACAATATCCAGCGTCTCCGGAATGTAGATGGCAAAATTGTCTGGATAGACCGACACTCGTACTATCGTTCCGTGTTGCGCGCTTGGTAATCTAATCGCGCGGCATGCTGGTGGGTTTCGCAGATCACCGAGCTCGGAGCGCGCTACGTCACGACGTTTATCGCTCCACCTCGCCATCCCGACTGGACGTTCGAGCGCTACGATATAGCCCCCAATGGCATCTTGGCCGGAACTGCCATCGTCGGATCATCCCGTCGTTGCCGCCTTGTCAGGCTCGACGTTCTCCGAAGAAGCATCGCGGCTTCACGCTCATCGAGGAGGTCCCTTCGTATGATCACGGTCATTGCAAAGAGCCGAAGCGATCAGCAGTGCGACTTGGTGACCTTACTCCGCTGCCTCGCGACAAGCATCGCCATTCGTATCCGAGCATGCGTGCCAGCGTTTCGACACGCGAGGTGGGCGCGCTAACCCACCCTACGATTTTGGCGCCTTGCTTCGCGCCCACCTTCTTCACCGCCGTCTTCTTGCCCTCATGCTCCAGCGCATGGCGTACCTGCTTGAACTCGGCCAGCGAGGCGGCGTCGACTTTCGGGAACGTCAGGTCGAGCGCATCGAGCGCGCTGACGATGGCAGAACCGATCACCACCCGTGCGAACCATTTATGGTCCGCGGGCACCACGAACCACGGCGCCGCCGGGCTCGAGGTGTGCCGGACCATCTCCTGGTATGCGGCCTGATATTTGGCCCACAGCGCGCGCTCGTGGATGTCGGCCATGGAAAACTTCCAGTTCTTCGCGGGCTCGTCGAGCCGATCGAGGAATCGTTCACGCTGCTCCTGCTTCGACACGTTGAGGAAGAACTTCAGGATCACAGTGCCGTTGCGCGCGAGGTAACGCTCGAACGCGGAGATATCCTCGAACCGTTCGCGCCAGATATTTCTGGTGACGAGCTTCGCGGGGATTTTTTGCGCCGCGAGCGTTTCCGGATGCACCCGCACCACCAGGCACTCCTCGTAATAAGAACGGTTGAAGATGCCGATATGGCCGCGCTCGGGCAGCGCCAGCGTGCTGCGCCACATGAAATCGTGGTCGAGCTCACGCGTCGACGGCTGCTTGAACGAGGTCACCTCGCAGCCCTGCGGATTGACGCCGTCGAACACGCTCTTGATCGCGCTGTCCTTGCCGGCGGCGTCCATGCCCTGGAAGATCAACAGCATCGACCAGCGGTCCTGCGCGTAAAGCCGTTCCTGGAAATCATTGAGCCGCTTGCGGTTGGCCTCGATGATCTTCTCGCCCTTGTCCTTGTCGATGCCGCCTTTCTCGGCGGTCTTGTGCGATTTCAAATGAAACTCGCCGGAGCCATCGATGCGGAATGGCGCGACGAACGGCTTGAGCTCGACCGCGAGAGGCTGCGAGGAATTTTTGGAATGTTTCTTGCTCATGACGGCCGTCTTTCTTTCCTGGTCAGGCGCTGAATTGCCGCTCGAGATAAGCGATGACAAAGCGTGGCATCGCCGGGGTCAGATCGCGCGGACCGCGCACCAGATGGATCCGCGATAGTTCCGGCTGTTGCTGACGGGCGAGGTTGGCCTCGATGCGCCCGCGCAGCGCTTCGCCGGTCAACTCGACATCCAGCATCCTGATCATCGCGATGATGGCGCCCGATACCACGCAATCCCAATGCAGGTGGGCGCGATAATCTGCGGGCAAAAGCCCGGTCTCCTCTTCCATCTCGCGCGCGACGCTGCCTGCGATGTCGACCTTGCCGTCGCGAATGTCGCTCGGATCGGGCGTGCCTGACGGGAAATAGACCCGACCGCCGGTCGCGTTCTGCGGGCCCATCTCGCCGAGCGCGAATGCGCCGTCGGAACAGCGCAGCGCGCCCATTCCGAAACCGTCGAACACGTCCTTGTCCGGAAAATCCCAGTCGCGCCAGGCGAGGAAGCTCGCAAACGAGGTCTCGAACGCATCCGCGCTGAAACGCTTCCCGGCAAACACCGGATTTCGTCCCAACAGCACCCGCCCGTTCCACATCTGCGGCTTCTCGGCCTGACGCGCCCGGAAATGCGCGTCGATCTCCTCGCGCCGCTCGATCGCGAATGGCCACACCCAGGGCTGCACGCACAGATCGAGCGTGGTGACGCGGTGAATGATCGGGGATGTCATCGCCGCGGGCTAATTCGCCTTCATCCCCGTGGTCTTCGCCTGATCGACAAACCTGTTGGTATAGGTCTTGCCGAGGTCGATATGCGCTTTCGCCACTTCAGGCGAACTCTCGCTGAACACCATGAGTACCGCCTCGGCCCCCTTGGGATCCATCTTGCCGGTTTCCGAATACATCGGCATCGTGTTCTTCAGGGCAGCGAGATAGAGTTCCCTGTTCTTGCCGACGATTTCCGCGGGCATTTTGTCCATCACCTGTTCGGGCGAATGCGAGTGAATCCATGCCAGCGTGTTGAGCATCGCGCCGGTCAGCGCCTGCACTTCCTTTTCGTGCGAACCGACCCAGGCCGTCGTGCTGTAGAGCGCGCCGCCGGGATATTCGCCGCCAAACACCGCCAGCGTATCCTTTTCGGTGCGGGTATCGCTGAGGATGCGCAGGTCCGGATGGTTGCCTTGCAGCACCGTGACCGACGGATCGAGCATCACGGCCGCATCGATCTGGCCCTGCTCCATCGCCGCGACCGCGGTGGCACCGAGGCCGACGCCGATCACCGAGGCGCTGGTCGGGTCGAGGCCGTTTTTCTTCAGCAGGAATTTCAGGAAGAAATCGGTCGAGGAGCCCGGTGCGCTGACGCCGACCTTCTTGCCAGCCAGATCCTTGATCGATTTGATCTCGCCACTATGCGAGGGCGAGACCACCAGCACGAGTCCGGGAAAGCGGTCATAGACCACGAAGGCCTGCAGTTCCTGTTTCTTGGCAGCGAGATTGACGCAATGGTCGAAATAGCCGGAAACCACGTCGGCACTGCCGCCAAGCACAGCCTTGAGCGCATCCGAACCGCCCTTGAGATCGACGAGTTCGACTTGAAGCCCCGCCTTGTCGAACTCGCCAAGTTGCTTCGCCAGGACGGTCGGCAAATAGCAGAGGCAGGCGCCGCCGCCGACGGCAACCGTGACCTTGGTTTGAGCCAGGGCAATCCCAGAACCAAGACCCGAACCCAGAACCAGAATCAGTGCCACCAGCATCCCGGCCAGCCGGCCGCACATCGCTTTCATGGTCGTGCTCCGCTTCCAAGGGTCTCAGGATAGAGCAGCCAGCCGACCTTGAGAAGGTGACTTTGTGCCAAAGTGAAATCGCAGCGCCGGATCGAGAAGTTGATGCAGCGCGATCGCGACTTATGCCGTTCGGCGCGCGCATCATCTTTTCGTACGGCCTCGCTACGTTTATGGCTTAGCCCCGCGCGTCCATGGCGGCGGGCCGCCATACCAGCAAGCGCCGTTCCACGATTGTCACGCCGACATCGATCAGGATGACAAAGCCGGACAGCACGAACATGCCCGCAAACACGCCGGCGACGTCGAAAGTGCCCTCGGCCTGCTGGATCAGATAGCCGAGGCCGGCCGCCGATCCCAGATATTCGCCGACCACCGCGCCGACCACGGCAAAACCGACCGACGTGTGCAGCGAGGAAAACATCCACGACAGCGCCGACGGCCAGTAGACATGCCGCATCAGTTGCTGCTCGCTCATGCCGAGCATGCGGCCGTTGTCGAGCACCGTCCGTGAGACTTCCTTGACGCCTTGGTAGACGTTGAAAAACACGATGAAGAACACCAGCGTGACGCCGAGCGCGACCTTCGACCAGATGCCGAGGCCGAGCCACAGGGTGAAAATCGGCGCCAGCACGACGCGCGGCAGTGCATTGGCCATTTTCACATAGGGATCGAATACCGCGGCGACCCTGGGCTGGCGCGCGAACCAGAACCCAACCCCGACACCGCCGAGCGAGCCGATCGCGAACGCCAGAATCGATTCCCATAGCGTGATCGCCAGATGCTTCCAGATCACGCCGGTTGAGAACCAGTCGAAAATCTGGCTGCCGACATCGACCGGATTGGAAAAGAAGAACGGCGGCAGCAGCATCCGGCCGAACACCGGCACGGTCGAAAACAATTGCCACAGCCCCAGCACGACGACAGCGACCGCAAGCTGGCAAAGAAGCAGCGTCAATCGCGACATGACGATCTCCTCGGCGCCCTTCCCTGCTCTCTCCCCCTTGCGAGAGAGAGCATCCCAGCAACGCCATCGACGCCGTTCAGGAGCGACATTGATCTCTTCCTGCAAAAAGTACCGGCAAACGCCAGCAACGAATCATGTATCGGCACGGCATCTCCTCGTTTTCCGGAGGACCGATCGCACGCAACGCACCGCGATCAGGCGACGTGCGCAGTGGCTGACTGTGCGTATCCCTTCAGCACCTCATCCTTGAGAACACTCCATATTTCACGATGGAGCGCGTGAAATTCCTTCTCCAATCGGATTTCCATGATGTCCCGCGGGCGCGGAAGCGGCACGCGCCAATCGCCGATAACGCGGGCGCCCGGCCCTGCCGACATGATCACCACGCGATCGGCCAGCGCAATCGCCTCTTCCAGATCGTGGGTAACGAACAGCACCGCCTTGCGATCGGCGCTCCACAGTTCAAGCAGCAGGTTGCCCATGATCTGCCGGGTCTGGGCATCGAGCGGACCGAACGGCTCGTCCATCAGCAGGATCTTGGGATCGCGGATCAGGACCTGCGCGAGAGCGATGCGCTTGCGCTGGCCGCCCGACAGCATATGCGGATAGCGGCCCGCGAACGCGCCGAGGCCGACCATCTCAAGCCATTTTTGCGCCGCGCGCCAGCGCCTCGGCGCGAGCTATGCCATCGATCTCGAGGCCGATCGCGACGTTGTCGATCGCGGTCTTCCACGGAAACAGCGCATCCGCCTGAAACAGATAGCCAGCATCGCGGTTGAGGTCCTTCAGCGGCGCATCGAAGATCCTGACCGCTCCGGATGCTGGCTTGAGCAGGCCTGCGGCGACATTGAGCAGCGTCGATTTCCCGCAGCCGGTGGGACCGACGATGGCGACGAACTCGCCATGCGCGACGACAAGGCTCGCCCGCTCCACCGCTGTATAGATACGGTCGTCGGCCAGCCGAAATGCCACCGTCGCATCGTCCAGCGCGACCGCTATCGGCTGTGTCGGATCCACCACATTCCCCCAATGTCCGGTTGATGCCTTAGCGCCTGCTAAGGATAAGTTCAACGCAGCCCGGCGACGTGGTAGTTGATGTCACCCTCCCCTGGAGGGGGAGGGTCGGCTCGCATGAGCGCAGCGAAATGCGAGACGGGGTGGGGTGGCGCAGTGATCGTACGCAACGCCCCACTTCAACTCCCTCCACCCCACCCCGCCTGCTGCGCAGGCGACCCTCCCCCTCCAGGGGAGGGTAAATAGAGATCGCATGGCCTCCTCCCCGCCGTTGATCGGCTTTACGCATGTCGCCAAGAGCTTCGATGGCGGCCGCGACGCCGAACGGATTTTGGCGGTCGACGACGTCTCGCTCGACGTCGCCGAGGGTGAGTTCCTCGCCATCGTCGGCGGTTCCGGCTCCGGCAAGACCACGCTGCTGCGGCTCGCCAACCGGCTGATCGATGCCGACGCCGGCCGTATCACGGTCGAAGGCGAGGATGTCCGCGCGGGCGATCCGATTGGGCTACGCCGCCGCATCGGCTACGTGTTCCAGAGCGGCGGCCTGTTCCCGCATATGAGCGTTGCCGGCAATATCGGGATCACACCCAAATTGCTGGGGATGCCGGCGGCGGAGATCGCCGCGCGGGTCGACGAACTGCTCGAACTGATCCGGCTCGACCGCACGCAGCATCGCGATCGCATGCCGCATGAGCTGTCGGGCGGCCAGCGCCAGCGCGTCGGCGTCGCGCGAGCGCTGGCGGCAAAGCCGCGCATCGTGCTGATGGACGAGCCGTTCGGCGCGCTCGACCCCCTCACCCGCGACGCGCTCGGCGACGACTACCGCGCACTGCACCGCAAGCTCGGCCTGACCACCGTGATGATCACCCACGACATGACGGAAGCGATCCTGCTTGCCGACCGCATCGCGGTGATGCGCGCCGGCCGGCTGCTGGCGCAGGGGACGCCGGCCGAGCTTTCGGCAAGCGCGGACCCTTACGTCGGCGAACTCTTGCGCACGCCGCGGCGGCAGGCCGAACGGTTGAACACGCTGCTGCCACCGGACGGTGCGGCATGAGTCTTTTTCCGATCCACGCTGGCACGAGGCCTTGACGCATCTGCCGGACTATCTCGGCAACCATTTGCGCGTCAGCGTCACCGCACTGGCGCTGGGATTGGCGGTCAGCCTGCCGCTCGCGATTCTCTCGCGTAACCGGCCGGTGCTGCGCGGCGCGCTGCTCGGGCTTGCCAGCATCGTGCAGACCGTCCCGGGGCTGGCGTTGCTGGCGCTGTTCTATCCGCTGCTGCTGGCGTTCGCGGCATTGACGCTGTCCTGGTTCGGCTTCGGCTTCTCCGCGTTCGGCTTCCTGCCCGCGGTGCTGGCGCTCGCGCTCTATTCGATGCTGCCGGTGCTGCGCAACACCATCACCGGGCTGCGCGGCATCGATCCCGCAATCCTCGAAGCGGCCCAGGGCGTCGGCATGACGCCGCGGCAATCGCTGTTCACGGTGGAGCTGCCGCTGGCGCTGCCGGTGATGATGGCGGGCATCCGCACCGCCGCCGTCTGGGTGATCGGCACCGCGACGCTGTCGACGCCGATCGGCCAGACCAGCCTCGGCAATTACATCTTCGCGGGGCTGCAGACCCAGAACTGGGTGTTCGTGCTGTTCGGCTGCGCGGCGGCGGCGCTGCTCGCGCTCGCGGTCGACCAGTTGCTGGCGCTGATCGAGACCGGCATCGCCAACCGCAGCCGTGTGCGCACGGCGCTTGGCGGCATCGGCATTGTAGCACTGGTGATTGCGACGCTCGTACCGGCAATGACGCGCTCGCGCGTCGACCTATATCGTCGGCGCCAAGACCTTTGCCGAGCAATATGTGCTGTCGTCGCTGATCGCGCAGCGGCTGCGCGCGGCCGGGCTGCCAGCAAGCACGCGCGAGGGGCTCGGCTCCAACGTGATCTACGACGCGCTGGTGTCGGGAGATATCGACGTCTACGTCGACTATTCCGGCACATTATGGGCCAACCAGTTTCACCACAGCGACGTCAAGCCGCGCGAACAGCTGCTCGCTGAGCTGAAAGCGATCCTCGCCCAGCAGCAGGTCACGCTGCTCGGCGAACTGGGCTTTGCCAATGCCTACGCGCTGGTCATGCCGCGCCAGCGCGCCGAAGCGCTCGGTATTCACTCGATCAGCGATCTGGTCTCGCATGCGCAGAACATGTCGATCGCCGCGGACTACGAGTTCTTCTCGCGGCCGGAATGGGCCGGCATTCGGAAGGCCTACGGGATCAAGTTTCGCGCGCAGCGGCAGATGCAGCCGGACTTCATGTATGCGGCGGTCGCCTCCGGCGAAGTCGACGTGATCGCGGGCTACACCAGCGACGGCCTGATCGCGAAATATGACCTTGTGGTGCTGGACGACGACCGCCACGCCATTCCGCCCTATGACGCGATCGTGCTGCTGGCGCCGAAGCGAGCCGGCGATCAGGCGCTACGGACCGCATTGCAGCCGCTGCTCGGCAAGATCGATATTGCGGCAATGCGCGCGGCCAATCTGCGGGCGGCGGGCAATGACGGCGCATCGTCGCCCGACTCGGTGGCGCGCTGGCTATGGACGAAGGTCGGTAAGTAGCAGGCCGTCCTGATTTTCGTCATGCCCGGCCTCGTGCCACGAGCCCGGCCATGAGGACGAGGGGCCCTCGGGCAACCCACCGAGAACGGCATCCTTTAGGAGCCACGCAAGCGTGAAAGCGTCTCCTCAACTCTGCCGCTCCGCAAGACTGTTTCCGATCATAACCATCGGATACGCCGTTACGGTGCATCCGAAGCGAGAATGCGGATTAAATGCAGACTCCTTGTAGATGAACTTGCTCGGCTTTTTCCGACGAAGAGCCTGCTTGAATTACTTCAGATAGAGGACGTGGATGAACTGTCAGCTGGTAAAAAATCGGGGCCAGCATTTCAGCTAACTTCGCCGGTGGCCCACAACTTAAGAGATCGGATTAAGTCGCAATTCTCAAGGCCACAAATCCGAAGAGCAAAAAAGCGAGACCGTGACAAGCGATCTCGCTTTGCAACATAATGGCCACGCTTTAATTTTTGATTTGCGTATATACTTATCGGCATACTCCTCCAGAACGCGACTTGGTCGAATGTTCGGTGACCAGTACCGCGAGGAAGCGCGAGTCGATGTTGCGGCCATGGAGCAAACCGATTGAACAAAACCCGATTTCAGCAAGGAACATATGAAATGGATCACATTGGAAGCTGCTTTTGCGGCGCCGTTGAACTGAAGGCCTCTGGTTCGCCAGAGGCCATGGGCTATTGCCATTGCCGTTCGTGCCGCTCGTGGTCAGGAGGTCCGGTCAACGCGTTCAGCCTCTGGAAGCCCGAGGCAATACGCATCACGAAGGGATCGCAGCATATCGCGACGTTTGCTAAAACCGAGATGAGCCAGCGCCAATATTGCGCAAAATGCGGCGGCCATCTGATGACCAATCATCCGCCGCTCGGCCTTGTCGACATATTCGCCGCCACGATTCCAACACTGCCTTTTGCGCCGGGAGTTCACGTCAACTACTCGGAGACGGTATTGCCGATGCGAGACGGCCTGCCGAAGCTAAAGGATTTTCCCGCCGAGTTCGGCGGCTCCGGCGAACTGGTCGCCGAATAGAAACGATCAAGCGATTCAAGCGGCGACGAACGATTTATCGCGAACGGTCTTGATTCTCTTTCCCGCCTATCTGGCCGGACGCGAACGCAGCTGCCAAGGCATGCGGCTCGCCGGAAGGCTGACGTTGCGCAGTGCCGCCTCTCCCCGCATTGCGGGGAGAGACATGAGCGCCAATGTCAGTTCTTCGTCTTGTCGACCAGGGCGCCCTTCTTGATCCACGGCATCATGTCACGGAGCTTGGCGCCGATTTCCTCGATCGGATGGGTAGCGAGCTTGGCGCGGGTCGCCTTGAACGAGGTCTGGTTGACCTTGTTTTCCAGCATCCAGTCGCGCGCGAATTTGCCGGACTGGATGTCGTTGAGCACCCGCTTCATCTCCTTCTTGGTCTCCTCGGTGACGATGCGCGGGCCGGTGACGTATTCGCCGTATTCGGCGGTGTTGGAGATCGAGTAGTTCATGTTGGCGATGCCGCCTTCATAGATCAGGTCGACGATCAGCTTCACCTCGTGCAGGCATTCGAAATAGGCCATCTCGGGCGCGTAGCCGGCCTCGACCAGGGTCTCGTAGCCGCCCTTGATCAGTTCGACCAGGCCGCCGCACAGCACCACCTGCTCGCCAAACAGGTCGGTCTCGCACTCTTCCTTGAACGAAGTCTCGATGATGCCGGCACGGCCGCCGCCGATCGCCGAAGCATAGCTCAGGCCGAGGTCATGGGCGTTGCCGGAAACGTCCTTGGCGATCGCGATCAGGCAGGGCACGCCGCCGCCGCGCTGATATTCCGAACGCACGGTGTGGCCGGGGCCCTTCGGTGCGATCATCAGCACGTCGAGATCGGCACGCGGATCGAGCAGGTTGAAATGCACGTTGAGGCCGTGGGCGAACACCAGCGCCGCGCCCTTCTTCATGTTGTCGTGCAGGTGCTCGCGGTAAATGTCGCCCTGCAATTCGTCAGGCGTCAGCATCATCACCAGATCGGCCCATTTGGCGGCTTCCGCGACTTCCATCACCTTGAAGCCGGCGGCTTCGGCCTTCTTGGCCGAGGCCGAACCCTTGCGAAGCGCGATGGCCACTTCCTTGACGCCGGAATCCTTCAGGTTCAGCGCATGGGCGTGCCCCTGGCTGCCGTACCCGACGATGACGACCTTCTTGCCCTTGATCAGGTTCAGGTCGGCGTCGCGATCGTAATAAACACGCATGGTCGTTTCCTTGGGAAGTGGCCAAACCGGCCGGTTAATCAGGCATCTGAGTGGGTGAGACCGCCGGTCGCCCGCGAATTTCCGGCGTTGTCTAGAGCATTTTTCCTCTCAGGGGAAACCCTTCTCTCGCATGGCGTCGGGCGGCTTCATGCGTCCGTGAACACCGGGTAGAGCGAGGCCAGCAGCAACAGCGCCATCGCGACGTTGAAGGCCCGCACCTTCGGTGGAGAGGTCAGGATCGGTCGCAGCGAGCTGCCGAAAAACGCCCAACTGGCGGTCGCCAATATCCCCATCGCCAGGCTGATGCCGGTCTGGATCACGATGTTCCAGGGAAAGGCGGCGATGGCGGCGTAGGCGGTGATGGTCCCGATTACCATCACCCAGGCCTTGACGTTGACCCACTGGAATATCACCGCGCCCCAGAACGTAATCGGACCGCGCCGGCTGTCCGGGTCCACCCTGGCGGCGCCGGACATCGCGATCGCGGCGGCGAGATAGACCAGGTAGGCGGCGCCGGCATATTTCAGGATGGTCTTCAGCACGGGATAGGCGATGAAGACGGCGCCGAGACCAAGGCCGACCGCGCCGACCATGAAGGCGCCGCCGAGAATCACGCCCGCCATATGCGGCAGGGTACGGCGGAATCCGTAAGTCAGTCCCGACGACAGCAGCATGATGTTGTTCGGTCCCGGCGTGAAGAACATCACCGAGACGAACACCAGAAAGGCAAGTAGCAGCGATTGCGACATGGCTTTGCGCTCAGGTGCCCCTTGGAAGGAGCGGCTTTGCGATCGCTTGCCGCCGCCTCGCTAATAGCATCACGGCGATTCCACCGACGACGGTGATCATTCCGGCCAGCCGCAGCGGCCCGAAGCGCTCGCCAAACACGATGCTGGACGCCGCCGAGCCCACGAACGGCACCAGCAGCGCGAACGGCACGACCTGCGCGGCGGGGTAGTCCCGCAGCAGCCGGCCCCACAGCCAATAGGCGATAGAGGTCGAGATGCCGCCGATCACGAGGATGCAGACGAGACCGGTCAGCGACATGTGCCGCAGCGCGTGCCAGGTCGCGTGCGGCCCGTCCAGCACCAGAGCGAGCGCCAACAAGGGTATCGCAGCGACCAGGCACAGCCATGCGAACAGATCGAACATCGGCGCTCCGTCGGCGCGGCGCAGCAGCACATTGCCGATCGCAAAACAGATCGGGGAGATCGCGATGACGGTGAAGGCGCCGACGCTGAAATCATACCCGACGGTGCCGCAGATCATCAAAAGACCGACGACCGCAATGCCGATGCCGACGCCTTGCAGCGGGGTCGGCAGTTCGCGAAACAGGATCGCGGCAAGAGCGATCGTGAACAACGCCTGGCTCTGCACGATCACGCTGGACAGGCCGACGGGAACGCCATGCGCGATGCCGTAGGCCTGCGCCAGGAACTGGCCAAGAAACAGCGTGAAGCTGATCGCGATCAATACCGGCCACGAAACCCTCGGACGCGGCACCAGCAGGCACGGCAGCGCCGCGACGCAGAACCGCAGCGCGGTCATCAGCGGCGGCGAGAATTCGTCGAGCGCGATCCGGCTCGCGACAAAGGCAAGCCCCCAGATCACCGCGACCGTCACGGCAAGGCAGACGTCAGCCGGCTTCATTTGCTTAGTTTTTCAAGCATGATCTCCGGGCAAACGTCTTGCGTTTGTCCCGCGGAAAACCGGTTCCCACTTTTCCGGATCATGCTTTAGCCTTGCGCGCCGGATTTCGGTTTTCGCAGCAAATAGGCGCCGTGCAGCGGGGCGTGATAATCGGCCGAGACCAGCGTGAAGCCGACATCGGTCAGCATGCGTTCGATCACCCAGCCGAAGGTCGAATGCTCATCGCGCATGTGGGTGATGACGCTGTCGCGCGCAAAGCCGTGGTTCTTGGCGTTGAAGTCGGCCCACGCCTCGACGTCGCGCTCGGAGCCGTCGGGCATGCTGACGAACACGATATCGCGCAGGAAGAAGCAGGCGCCCGGCTTCAGCGCATTGTAGATCCGCGCCATCGCCACCGCCTTCCAGAAGTCCGGCAGATGGTGCAGCGTGAACTCGCTGACGACGAGATCGTAGGAATTGGGCTGATAGGCAAAGCTCAACAGCCCGGCCGACTGGGTCCGGATCGCGACCTTGCGGTCGCCGGCCTGGATCTCCGCGAGCGCCAGCATCGCCGGCGAAATATCGATGGCGTCGACCTCGGCGCCGAGCATCGCCGCCTCGCAGGCCAGCACGCCGTTGCCACAGCCGATATCGGCCACCCGCCAGCCGCGCTGCACGTTCAGCATGCCGAGCGTGGCGCGCGCCCGGGCGTCGCGATCATCATGCAGCTCGTAGATCGATGCGACCGCGGAATCGAGCCCGATCTGCCGCCGTTCGTTGTAGTACCAGTCGCGTGCCAGCATGGTTCACATCCCCTCGGGCCCGCGCCCGATCGCGGCAACACCCGTGCGCGACACCTCCACGAGGCCGAGCGGTCGCATCAGTTCGATGAATTGGCCGATCTTGGCGGAATTGCCGGTGAGCTCGAACACAAAGCTTTCGATGGTGGCGTCGATCACGCGGGCGCGAAAGGCGTCCGCCAGCCGCAGCGCCTCGACGCGATTGTCGCCACCGCCGCGTACCTTGACCATCGCGAGTTCGCGTTCGATCGAGCGGCCCGTCAGCGTCATGTCGACGACGCGATAGACCGGGATCATGCGGTCGAGCTGATGCTTGATCTGCTGGATCACCATCGGCGTGCCCGTGGTGACGATGGTAATGCGCGACAGATGTTTTTGGCTCTCGGTCTCGGAGACGGTGAGACTTTCGATGTTGTAGCCGCGGCCGGAGAACAGCCCGATCACGCGCGCGAGCACGCCCGGCTCGTTCTGCACCAGCACCGAGAGCGTGTGGGATTCGGCCGGATCATGGCGCTCTTCCATGAAATAGGCGGATGCAGGCTGGTCCATCTCAGGTCCTCGGTCTCTCATTCGTCATCATTGTTCTTCCGTCATGCCCGGGCTTGTCCCGGGCATCCACGTCTTGACTCTGCCAAAGCAAGGAAAGGCGTGGATGGCCGGAACAAGTCCGGCCATGACGGCTAAATTCTCGAGGGGATCGCGCTCATTCATCACGCCGGCACCTTTGCCGGGGCGTCTACGGCGACATGAGCCCCTACCCATCGGCGGAACAACTCGAAGTCGATGTTGCCGCCGCTCAGGATCAAGCCGATGCGCTTGCCCGCAAGCCTGCTCTTTTCCTTCAATGCGGCAGCGAGCGGCGCGGCGCCGGCGCCTTCCGCCAGATTATGAGTATCGGTCCAGTAAAAACGGATCGCTTCCCCGATCTCATCATCTTCGACCTGCACGATGCGCGCGGCGCCCTTGCGAATGATCGCCAGCGCGTCCGCATCGGGAATACGCGTCGCCATGCCATCGGCGAGCGTATTGCTGGCTTCGGTCGTCACGATGGTGCCGGCGGCAAACGACAGCGCGTAGGAAGGCGCCAAGGTCGACTGCACGCCGACGATCTCGGTCTTCAATCCCAGCAGATCGCGCGCCAGGATACAGCCGCAGATGCCGGAGCCCTGCCCGATCGGCACATAGATCACATCGAGGTCGGGTGCGGCGCGGAGCAATTCGAGCGCATAGGTGGCCACTCCCAGAACCAGGTCGGAATGGAACGATGGCACCATCTCGAACCCGCTCGCCTCGGCGCGCCGATCAGCTTCCTCGCGCGCGGCCTGAAAGTCGTCGCCATGCTCGACCAGATCGGCGCCGAACGCGCGCATCGCGCGGTTCTTCTCGACCGAGTTGCCGCGCGGCACATAGATCGTCGCCTTCAGGCCATAGCGTCTCGCCGCGAAAGCAAGGCTCTGGCCGTGATTGCCGCGCGTCGCCGAAATCAATCCGGCTATCGCCGGCCGCTCGCGCTTGAGACGATCGACATAGACCAGACCGCCACGCACCTTGAAGGCACCGATCGGTGTGTGGTTTTCATGCTTGACCACGACATCAGCGCCGAGCCGCTGGGCGAGCAGCGGCCACGCATGCGCCGGCGTCGGCGGCATCGCCGCCGCGACGATCTCATGCGCACGCTCGAGCTGCCTCAGGTCGAACATCAATCCTGTCCTCGTCTCTCGTCATGCCTGCGAAGGCGGGCATCCAGTAATCGCCGACGCGAGCGATGAAACAAATCCGCCGCGGGAATACTGGATCGTCCGGTCAAGCCGGACGCTGACGATAGAATCTGGCGCGACCGTCTCACCTCACACCAGCGCCTTGCCGCCGGCGAACGCGACCGCGGTGGCTTCGTCATTGGCTTCCGCCGGCAACAGCATTTCGTTGTGCGCCTTGCCGGAGGGGATCATCGGGAAGCAATTCTCCAGCGCCGCGACGTGGCAATCGAACAGCACCGGCCGTTTGACCGTGATCATCTCCTTGAGCGCGCCGTCGAGATCGGCGGGCTTCGTCGCGCGGATGCCGACACCACCAAAGGCGTCGGCAAGTTTGACGAAGTCCGGCAGCGCCTCGGAATAGGTGTGCGACAGCCGGTTGCCGTGCAGCAGTTGCTGCCATTGCCGCACCATGCCCATGTACTGGTTGTTCAGGATGAAGATCTTGATCGGCAGTTCATACTGAACCGCCGTCGACATTTCCTGCATCGTCATCTGCACTGACGCGTCACCGGCGATGTCGATCACGAGACTATCGGGATGCGCCACCTGCACGCCGACCGCGGCCGGCAGGCCGTAGCCCATCGTGCCGAGGCCGCCCGACGTCATCCAGCGGTGCGGCTCCTCGAAACCGAAGAACTGTGCCGCCCACATCTGGTGCTGACCGACTTCGGTCGTGATGTAGGTGTCGCGGCCGCGTGTCGCGGCGAACAGCCGCTCGATCGCGTATTGCGGCAGGATGACGTCATTGTTCTTCTTGTAGGACAGCGAGTTGCGCGCGCGCCATTTCGCGATCTCCTGCCACCACGGCTTGATGTCGGGCTTCTTGGATTCCGCCTTGAATGCCTGCAACAGATCGCCGAGCACATTGGCGGCGTCACCGATGATCGGAATATCGACGCGGATATTCTTGTTGATCGAGGACGGATCGATATCGATATGGATCTTCTTCGAGCCCGGCGAGAACGCGTCGGTACGGCCGGTGATCCGGTCGTCGAACCGCGCGCCGACGCACAGCATGGCGTCGCAGCCATGCATCGCCATGTTGGCCTCGTAGGTGCCGTGCATGCCGAGCATGCCAAGCCAGTTCTTGCCCGATGCCGGATAGGCGCCGAGCCCCATCAGCGTCGAGGTGATCGGGAAACCGGTGACCTCGACCAGTTCGCGCAGCAGCTTCGAGGCTTCCAATCCGGAATTGATCACACCGCCACCGCTATAGATCACCGGACGCTTGGCGGACGCGAGCAGCGCCGCGGCTTTACGGATTAACGTCGCGTCGCCCTTCAGGCGCGGTACATACGACACGTGCACGTCCGCCTTGCGCGGCGGATGATAGGTGCCGACTGCGAACTGCACGTCCTTGGGCACGTCGACCACGACCGGACCGGGACGACCCGTGCTTGCGACATAGAACGCCTCGTGCAGCACCTTTGCCAGATCGTTGACGTCGCGCACCAGCCAGTTGTGCTTGGTGCAGGGCCGGGTGATGCCGACGGTGTCGCATTCCTGGAACGCGTCATTGCCGATCAGATGCGTGGGGACTTGCCCGGTGATGCAGACCAGCGGGATCGAATCCATCAGCGCGTCGGTCAGCGGCGTCACCATGTTGGTGGCGCCCGGTCCCGAGGTCACCAGCGCCACGCCCGGCCGGCCGGTCGAACGCGCATACCCTTCGGCGGCATGACCGGCGCCCTGCTCGTGCCGCACCAGGATATGCTCGACCTCGCTTTGCTGGAACAGCTCGTCATAGATCGGAAGCACCGCCCCGCCGGGATAACCGAAGATGTGCTTGACGCCATGATCGACCAGCGCGCGCACGATCATGGCTGCGCCGGTCATCTGGTTGGGGTGGCTCTTGTCGCTCATGGCCTGGCTCCGGATGCGCTGTTGTCAGCGGCTTCTTCAGTTGCGTCGATTAGGAAAATAAAAAGGGGCCCAAGAGGACCCCTGCACACCGCCCGATCTTGGATGGCCTTAGCCATCCCTGGCGGCGCGCCGGGGTACGACTACAATAAGGAGTTTGGTAATAATATTACGCATTTTGCGGTGCTTACTTCTCAAAGGTTGCGCGCAAGATAACGGCCGAACCCCAAAAGTCAAGGGAGGCCGCCTACTTGGTCCGATTCCTCTAGTTTATCCGCGTTTGGGTCGCTGGGCGAGCGTTTTCGCATAGCGAAATGGCATGGCTGCGGCGCTACCGCTAACGCGAACCAGGACGCGCTACGCGGCTCACCGCGCCCGCGGCTTGGGATTAGACGCGGGTCGCGAACCATCCCTTCGCCTGCTCCGGCTTGACCCACTCGAACTCCGGCAATTGATGCCGGAACCAGGTGAACTGCCGCTTGGCATAATGACGGGTGTCGGCGCGGCTGATTTCCGCAGCCTCTTCCAACGTGATTTCACCCGCCAGATGCCGCAACAGCGCCGGCACGCCATGGGCTTTCATCGCGGGCAACAGTGGATCGAGCCGCCGCGCGCCAAGGCGCGCAACTTCATCCAGCGCACCCGCGGCGAGCATCGCATCGAATCGCGCATCGATTCGCGCATAAAGCGCGTCGCGTTCCGGCGCCAGAAACACCGCGCTGAATTGCCCGGGCGGCAGCAGCGGCGGCAACCCGTCGCGGTGCCAGTCGGTCAGCGAACGCCCGGTTGCCTCGATCACTTCCAGCGCACGTGCGATGCGGCTGCGGTCACGCGGCTTGAGCCGCGCGGCGGAATCCGGATCGCGTTCGCTCAATTCGGCATGCAACGCCTCAACGCCGTTGCGCTCGAGCCGTTCGCGGATGCCCTCCCGTATCTCCGCCGGCACTGACGGCACCGCGGACAGGCCGCGTGTCAGCGCCTTGAAGTAGAGGCCGGAGCCGCCTGTAAAAATCGGCAGGCGGTTCTGCGCGCGCGCTTCCGAAAGTGCTGCCGCAGCGTCCGTCACCCAGCGACCGGCCGAGCAATTGACGGCGGCATCGATATGGCCATACAGCCGATGCGGCACACGCGCTTCTTCCGCCGTCGATGGCCGCGCGGTGATGACATGGAGGTCGCGGTAGACCTGCATGGAATCAGCATTGATGACGATGCCGCCGGTCGCTTGCGCAAGCTCGAGCGCCAGCGCTGACTTGCCGCTGGCGGTCGGCCCTGCGATAAGCACGGCAAGTTTACCTGCCATTTGGCCGCTTCCGCGAATTAACCCGCATGTCTCTCGTCGCCACGCTGATCTGCAATCCCGCCAATCCCGCGCTCGATAGCACGGTCGTCGACGGCGCGCGCGCGCTACTTCCCGAAGCTGGTCCGGCGCACTGGCTGTTCGACGAAGTCGCCGTCGACATCCCCTTTAACGGTAGCCAGGACGTCGCCGCCATCGTCAAACGCCTCGGCGAGGCGCGCCGTGATCTGCCGATCGACATTGTCGTGCAACCCCGGATCGACCGGCGCAAGAAACTTTTTCTGGCCGACATGGATTCCACCATGATTGGCCAGGAATGCATCGACGAACTGGCCGATTTCGCCGGGCTGAAAGCCCATGTCGCTGCCATCACCGAACGTGCGATGCGTGGCGAAATCGCCTTCGAGCCGGCGCTGCGCGAGCGCGTCGCGCTGTTGAAGGGCCTTCCGGTCAACGTGGTCGACGAAGTGCTGAAGCAACGCATCAAGCCGACGCCGGGCGGCCGCGAACTGGTCATGACCATGCGCGCGCACGGCGCCTATACCTGCCTGATCTCGGGGGGGTTTACGCTGTTCACCAATCAGGTCGCCGCGATGATCGGCTTCCAGGAGAACCGCGCCAACGAACTCAAGGTCGCCGACGGCAAGCTCACCGGCGAGGTCACCGAGCCGGTGCTGGGCCGCGCCGCCAAGCTCGCCACGCTGCTAGAACTGCGCGAAGCCTTCGACCTCGACAATCTCGATACGCTGGTGGTCGGCGACGGCGCCAACGACCTCGGCATGATCGAGGCAGCCGGCCTGGGTGTCGCCTACCACGCCAAGCCCGCGGTGGCCGCGGCCGCCGCCGCAAGGATCGACCACGGCGACCTCACGGCGCTGCTGTACGCCCAAGGCTATCGGCGCGAGGAGTTTGTCGAGGGATAACCGCCGTGTCGTCCCCGTGCACGCGGTGACCCATAACCCCTGGCGTTCGCGAAGATGGTGTGGGTTTCAACAAGGCCTCTAACGCCTTCCGAAACATTGTCGACACGGCGTATGGGTCCCCGCGTGCGCGAGGACGACGAAGTAATTTTTGCCGCGGCCTACTGCACGCTCAGCGCCACGAACCGCAATTCGCCGTCGCTGTTGGCGACCAGCAGCAGGACGGATTTCTTGCCGTCCTTCTTGATCTGGTCGATGCGCTTCTTGACGTCGGCGGCGCTGCTGACCGCTTCCTGCGCCACCTCGACGATCACCTCGCCGGGGCTCAGGCGCTTCTCGGCGGCGTCGGAGGAGCCATCAACATTGGTGATGATGACGCCCTTGACGCTGTCTTTGATCTTGTAGCGGCTGCGCAAATCCTTGCTCAGGGTTGCCAGATCGAGACCGAGCGCCCTTTGCGTCACCGGCTTTTCAACAGGCTCCTGCGTCTTGTTGGAGACCTGCACAGGCTTGTCGCCGCCGTCGTCGAGCTTGCCGAGCGTCACCTTGACGGTCTGCTCCGCGCCCTTGCGGATGATGACAACATCGACCTCCTTACCGACGGCGGTGTCGGCCACCACGCGCGACAGATCCTTTGGCTCCTTGATGTCCTTGCCGTCGAACTTGACGACGACGTCACCCGGCGCGATCCCCGCGGGCTTGGCCGGGCCCTTGTCGTCGACGCCGGCGATCAGCGCGCCGCGCGCCGGCTTGATGCTGAGGCTTTCGGCGATCTCGTCGGTGACCTGCTGGATGCGAACGCCAAGCCAGCCGCGGCGAAGCTCGCCGTATTGCCGCAGCTGCGCGACCACGCCGGCCACCGTCTTGGAGGGCACCGCGAAGCCGATGCCGATCGAGCCGCCGGTCGGCGAAATGATCAGCGTGTTGACGCCGATCACATCGCCATCGAGATTGAACAGCGGCCCGCCGGAATTGCCGCGGTTGATCGCGGCATCGGTCTGGATGTAGTTGTCGTAGGGACCCTGGCTGATGTCGCGGTTGCGCGCCGACACGATGCCGGCGGTGACGGTGCCGCCGAGGCTGAATGGATTGCCGATCGCGATCACCCATTCGCCGAGCCGCAGCTTGTCGGAATCACCGAACTTGACCGCGGTCAGCGGCTTGTTCGGCGTGAATTTCAGCACCGCCAGATCGGTCTTCTTGTCGACGCCGACCAGTTCGGCCTTGAACTTGCTGCCGTCGTTCATGATCACGTTGATCTCGTCGGCGCCGTCGATGACGTGATTGTTGGTCACGACGATGCCCGATGGATCGATGATGAAGCCGGAGCCGAGCGAAGTGGTCTTGTGCGGCTGCACGTCGCCGCCGCCCGGGCCACCATGGCGGTTCTTGAAGAAGTCGTCGAAGAATTCCTCGAACGGCGAGCCCGGCGGCAATTTCGGCATCGCGCCCTTGCCCTCGCCGGGACCGCTCTTGGCCTCGACGGTCTGCGAGGTCGAGATGTTGACCACCGCGTCGATCACCTTCTCGGCGACATCGGCGATGCCGTCAGGACCGCGAGCGAAGGCCGGCGACGTCAGTGCCAGGCTGGCGGCGCCGAGGCAGATCGCGGCTAACCAGGGGCGCAGGTGACGGGTCAGGGCCGGAATCGCAGCAGTCATATTGGATCTCTCTGTCTTGAAGCCTGAATCTTTCCTGAAACCAGACCTCTCATGAAACCAGGTCTGGACCTTGAGTCTCGGCCTTGAAGTCTTGGCCGTGAAGATCTTGGCCTTGAACCGGCTCGGAATGCTTGTTCCACAGTGCGCCCGAACCAGCTAACGGCGCAAGCATCGCCAAGAAGTTTCGCGGCCATGAGCGCACGCCAAATACGGCGAAAAACCGGCCAAGAAACCGGCGGCGACGCTCAATTTGATGTTGATCCCCGACAACTCCCGCAGCCGCCGAATTCTAGTGCCGGATGATCCAGATCAGGATCAGTCCGGCCACCGCTGATCCGATTCCCACCGCGCGCAGGATGTTGTCCGGCGTCTCCAGCGCGCTCTTCATCGCCCGGCGCATCCACGCCGGGCTCGCCGCGAACATCAAGCCTTCCAGCACAAACAGCACACCCACCCCGATGAGGAAGTCAGCGAACGCTAGGGACCTCATCGGACTGGAACCTTCCGTTTGATGTTGTTCCTGTCCTTGGCCTCGGGACCGAATCGGCGCCCGCCTGGAGTCCATCATCAACCTGACCACGTATTCAGGGTCTGGCTGCCGCCGGCGCGGAAGCGGCTGCAGGCCCACCAGACGGACTGTTGAAGAACTTGAAGAAGTCGGAATCCGGCCGCAGCAGGAACCGGGTATCGTTGCTCTTCAGGCCGTTCTCGTAGGCCGTCATCGAGCGATAGAACGCGAAGAAGCCTGGATCCTTGCCATAGGCTTCGGCGAACAGCCGGTTGCGTTCGCCGTCGCCTTCGCCGCGTATCTGCTCGGCTTTCGAGTTGGCCTCGGCGACGATCACGGTGGCTTCGCGGTCGGCGTTGGACCTGATTTCCTGTGCCTTCTGGCCGCCCTGGGCGCGGAATTCGGCCGCTTCGCGCTGCCGTTCAGTCTGCATGCGCTGATAGACCGCCTGGCTGTTCTGCTCCGGCAAGTCGGCGCGCCGGATGCGGACGTCGACCACCTGGATGCCATAGGCGTCGGCCTCCTTGTCGACCTGATCGCGGATCCGCCCCATCAGGGCTTCGCGCTCGTCGCGCACGACCTGGATGAAGGTGACTTCACCCAGCACGCGACGCAGCGACGCGTTGAGGATCGTCGTCAACTGGGTGTTCGCGGCCTGGACGGAACCGACGCTCTGGTAAAAGCGCAGCGGCGTCTTGATGCGGTAGCGCGCGAAGGCATCGACCACCAGCCGCTTCTGGTCGGATGCAATGACTTCCTGCGACGGATTTTCCAGATCGAGGATGCGCTTGTCGATATCGATCACGGTATCGATGAACGGCGCCTTGAAATGCAGTCCCGGATCGGTCACGACGCTGACCGGTTTACCCAGCCTGACCACCAGTGCCTGTTCGGTCTGGTCGACGGTGAAGACCGAGCCGTAGACGACGATGACGACCAGCAACAGCAACAGCAGCAGCACAGTACCTGTAACAGGGGATCTCATCGCGTGCTCCCGCTCTGTTGTTGCGACTGACCTGTCGATGGCGCGGAGCCACGTCGCGGTGTCAGCTCGCTGAGCGGCAAATAAGGCACGACGCCCTGCGCACCGGGACCGCCGCCGTCATAGATCAGCTTCTCGGAGCTTCCGAGCACGTGCTCCATCGTCTCCAGATAGATGCGCTGCCGGGTAACGTCGGGCGCCTTCTTGTATTCATCGTAGACTTTCAGGAAGCGCGCGCTCTGGCCCTTGGCCTCGGCGACGGCCTGCTGCTTGTAGCCTTCCGCGACCTGCAGGATTTGCGCGGCACGTCCCTTGGCGTCCGGAACGACGCGGTTCGCGTAGGTCTGGGCTTCGTTCTGCAGCCGCTCGAGGTCGGCGCGGGCCGCCTGCACGTCGCGGAACGCATCGATCACCTGCGCCGGCGGATCGACCTTCTGCATCTGCACCTGCTGCACCAGGATGCCCGAACCGTAGATGTCGAGCGTCTTCTGCATCAACTCCTGCACCGCGAGCTCGGTGGAGGTGCGGGCGCCGGTGAGGATCGGCTGGATGTTGGAGCGGCCGATGACTTCGCGCATCGCGCTTTCGGCGACCGCCTTCACCGTGCCCTCGGGATTCTGGATGTTGAACAGGAAATCCGCCACGCCGTGCGGATCGACGCCCTTCGGCTTGATGCGCCACAACACCGTGAAATCGACGTCGACGATATTTTCGTCGCCGGTCAGCATCAGGCTTTCCTCCGGGACGTCGCGCATGGTGCGGCCGCGCCGTGCCGGATCGTCGATCAGCGTCATGCCGATGCTCAGGGTCGAAACCCGCAGCGCCTTCGGCAGCAGCACGGTCTCGATCGGATATGGCAGATGATAGTTCAGGCCGGGATAGGAGTCGCGCACATATTTGCCGAAGCGCAGCACGATGCCCTGCTCTTCCGATTGAACGCGATAAAAGCCGGACATGCCCCAGATCGCGATCACGCCGAGCAGGATCAGCGCGATGCCGACGCCGCTGAAATATCCGCCCGGCAGGAACTGCTGCAGCCGATCCTGCGCGCGGCGCAGAAGATCTTCAAGGTCGGGCGGCCTCGGTCCCGTCGGCTGTGGTCCGGAGCCCCATGGTCCTTTCGGACCGGAGCCCCATGGGCCTCCGCCTTGATTCTTCCACGGCATCGACACTCTCCTCCGCAACGCTCGAGGGCCAATCCTGGGGGACCAAGATGCCCGCCTCGAAATCCGCATGGCTTTATAGGGGACGGCCCCGGCCCTTACAACGCAAGCTTCCGGCTCGGAAGCAGCTATGCCTGAGGCCGTAATTGTCAATGTAAACATTAACCGATGCGGTTAATGCGGCTTCCGGCGGACGTAGGTCACATAGGAAAAGTCGGTGCTGTCGTCAGGGCCGGCCGGATGGCGCTCACGGGCAACTTCCTGCCAAACAGCCGGATCGACCGCGGCGAAACAGGTATCGCCTTCGGGGCGGGCGTGGACTTCGGTCAATTCCAGGCGGTCGGCGACATCCATCCATTGCGCATAGATTTCGGCGCCGCCGATCACGGCGATCTCAGTGACGAAACGCCGCAGCGCGTCGCCGGTCGCAACCGCACGCGCATCCGCAATCGAGGTCGTCACCACCGCGCCCGAAGCGCGAAAGTCGGCATCGCGGGTGACGACGATATTGGTACGCCGCGGCAACGGCCGGCCCAGCGAGATGAAGGTCTTGCGGCCCATCACCACGGGCTTGTTGGTCGTCAGCGCCTTGAAGCGTTGCTGGTCGGTCTTCAGACGCCACGGGATCGTGCCGCCGGCGCCGATCACGCCATTCTCGGCGACCGCAACGATCAGTACGATCTCCATCAACGCGTTTCCTTTGCAAGCGCCGCGAGCGGCGGCCCGGACACCCGGCACATGGTCCATTCGTCCATCAGCACTGCGCCGCGCGATTTGTAGAATTCAATTGACGGAGTATTCCAATTCAGCACTGACCATTGCAGCCGCGACCAGCCGTTGGCCACGCAGGCCTTCGCAAGATGCGCCAGCAACGCCTTGCCGATGCCCTTGCCGCGCTGCGCCGGGCGAACGAACAAATCTTCGAGATGAATACCGGGTCGTCCGCTGAAGGTCGAAAAATTGAGAAACCAGATCGCGAAGCCCACCGGTTCGCCATGCCATTCCGCGATCTCGCAGAACAGAACGGGATTGTCGCTAAACAACGCTGCGCCAATGTCGGCTTCGGTCGCCTCCACTTCGTGCGAGAGTTTCTCGTATTCGGCCAGTTCGCGAAGCAGCGACAGGACAAGTCCGGCTTCGCCGGGACGGGCGCGACGAATGTGAAGGGACATTCAATCGCTCATACCGCGACTTCAGCCTTGATATGCGGATGCGGATCGTAGCCCTCCAGCACGAAGTCCTCGTAGCGAAATGCGAAGATGTCTTTCACGTCCGGATTGATCTTCATCACCGGCAGCTTGCGCGTCGGGCGCGTCAATTGCAGCCGCGCCTGATCGAGGTGGTTCGAGTAAAGATGCGTATCGCCAAGGCTGTGGACGAAATCGCCCGACTTCAGTCCCGTCACCTGCGCCACCATCATGGTCAGCAACGCATAGGAGGCGATGTTGAAGGGCACGCCGAGGAAAACGTCGGCCGAGCGCTGGTAGAGCTGGCACGACAGCTTGCCGTTGGCGACATAGAACTGAAACAGGCAATGGCACGGCGGCAGCGCCATCTTGTCGACGTCGGCCGGATTCCAGGCGCTGACGATCAGCCGCCGCGAATCCGGATTGCGCCGGATCATGTCGATGACGTTGGAAATCTGGTCGATGCTGCGGCCATCGGGCGCCGGCCAGGACCGCCATTGCGAGCCATAGACCGGGCCGAGATCGCCATTGGCGTCGGCCCATTCGTCCCAGATCGAAACGCCGTTGTCCTTGAGATATTTGATGTTGGTATCGCCGGCAAGAAACCACAGCAGTTCATGCACGATCGCCTTCAGCGGCAGCTTCTTGGTGGTCAGCATCGGGAAGCCAGCCGACAGATTGAAGCGCATCTGGTGGCCGAAGATCGACAACGTGCCGGTGCCGGTGCGGTCGGACTTTTCCGCGCCGTCGGCGAGAATCCGTTCGAGCAGGTCGTGGTACTGGTTCATGGCGTGAGATGGCGATCCCTGTGAAGCCGGAGTTCTAGCGCCCGGACTGGGCAACCGACAGCGCCGATTCGGTCCTGAATGGCGATTATACCCCGAAAAGTGACCATCCAGCTGGCCTGCGGCAAGGGGTCCGCCGCTGGTTTCCCTAGCCGAGCAGACCGGCAAACCCCAGAAATCCCCCGGCCGCCAGCAGCCAGAGCGGATTGAGCCGGGTGCTCGAGGCCAACAATGCCGCGCCCGCGGTCACCAAAGCGGCGGCCCAGCTCCGGTCCGAGGTCAGCGCCAGGATCAAGCCGCTGGCGCCCATCAGGCCGATCGAAAGCGGGACCAGGGCGGCCTGGACGATCGCGGGCCAGCGCGAATGGCTCGATCGCCTCAGAAACCGGCTGACGAAAAAGGCGAGCACCGCGGTCGGAACGCACATCGCGAGCGTTGCGACCAGCGCGCCGCCGATGCCCGCGACCGCATAGCCGATCAGGGTGACAATCAGCACGTTCGGCCCCGGCGACAATTGCGCGATCGCGAACACGTCGGCGAACTGCTTGTCGGTCAGCCAGTGATGAACGTCGACCGCGACCCGGTGCATTTCGGGGATCGCGGAATTGGCGCCGCCGACCGCAAACAGCGACATCACCCCGAACGTCCATGCGAGCGTCAGGATCGGATGACCGTCCTGGCTCATGCTGCAGCCCGCTTGCGCGCGACGATGGTGACGGCAAGGCTGAGCGGAATCGCGACCAGCAGCACCGCCGGCAAGGGCAGCTGCGCCAGCCCGATCGCGACGAACACCGCGACCATGACCACGAGCGCAGCGAGATCGCGCCGTTTGACCAGCGGCATCATCATCCTGAACACGACCGAAATCAGAAGGCCGACCGCGGCACAGGACACGCCGGCCAGAACGCGCCGCAGCGCCTCGACCTGACCGAAATGCGCATAGAGAATCGCGAGAATGGTCACGATCACGACGGGAGGACCGAGCAGGCCGGCAAAGGCCGCGACACCGCCGGCAATCCCCCGAAACCGCGCGCCGAACACCATCGACAGATTGACGATGTTCGGCCCCGGCAGAAAGTGACACAGCGCAAAGGTCTCGTTGAATTCGTCCGCCGTCATCCAGCGGTGCTGCTCGACAATGGCGCGACGCGCGAACACCATCACGCCGCCGAACCCCGCCAGCGACATTTTGGCGAACGCGACAAACAACGCGATCAGGCCGGGCGGCGGCGATGTGGGGCTTTCCGGCGCGGAACCCGGGACAGGAGCGGCGGCCGGCGGCGAATCCGGTGGCATGGGCCAGATTTAGAACGGCAAGCCGCGCTGCGCCAACCGATATTCGGCGGTTTGCACCCCGGCACGCGCGCAGCAGGCATTCCAGCCGTCTATTGCCTCTTTTGCCGCCCCGGATGGGACCGCGCAGGCTCTATTTTTCTCAACCATTGCGCCCTATATTGGGAGTGCCGGTTCGCCGGCTATGGAAATAAATTGCCGTCGCAATAAACCATTCGGACCCGGGGGCAGTACCCGGCGCCTCCACCCAAGCCCGCCAACCAACGGGCTTCGGCGGGGGCGAAACAGGATCGACGAGGGCGTAAAGGGCGTGTTTTTTCTCGGTATGGTTCCGCCGTTATCGGGCTATGCAATAGTTGCAAACGACAACTATGCTCCGGTTGCTCAGGCTGCGTAACGCAGTTTGAAAGACCAAGTCTAAAGTCCTGATGGGTTAAGCTCCGTCAGGCGGGGTTCGGAGGCACCTGGCAACAGAAGCCTCCACTTCCTTTCCCTTCGCCCGCGGGTTTTTGCCGGAATATTCACCGTTGACGGTGCTGACCCGGCTTTCAGCCGGAGTAGCATCCGGAAATGGCGAGTCGGGCTCGCGACACTCGCCGTTGGCCCGCCAGCATGACATGCGACAGGATAGACCATGGCGACCGATCACATCCGATACGACGTGCTGGCGCGCGACGCGCTGCGCGGTGTGCTGCGCCGGTCCTGACCGATGCCGCCGAGCACGGCTTGCCCGGGGAACATCATTTCTTCATCACCTTCCTGTCCACCGCCGAGGGCGTGAAGCTTTCGCCGCGGCTGTTGGCGCAATATCCGAAAGAAATGACCATCATCCTGCAGCATCAGTTCTGGGACCTGACGGTTCTGGAGGATCGCTTCGAGGTCGGACTGTCCTTTGGCGGTATCCCGGAACGGCTGGTGGTGCCGTTTAATTCGATCAAGAACTTCTTCGATCCGTCGGTGCAGTTCGGCCTGCAGTTCGAAGCCCCCGATGACGACGGAGGAGCCGGCGGATGGCAAGCTGCCCGCCGTTCCCGCGCCTTCACCCGTCCCGACGGCGTTGACGGTGCCTGAGCCCGCGGCCGAAAAGCCGGCCGAACCGGCCAAGCCCAGCGAAGGCGCCGAGGTGGTTCGGCTGGATCGCTTCCGCAAGAAATAATCCGCGCGCGGGGAATTTCTCGACGCTGTAGAGTACCCTCTCCGCGACTTCACGGCGCAACGAGCATTGACCCATGGCAAGGCGATCGGCGCGATCTGCGAGTTCATCGTCATCCACCCGATCCGAGACCGACAGCTTCGGTCCGATCGACGTCGCCGCCGATCGCTACTGGGGCGCGCAGACCGAGCGGTCGCGGCGCAACTTCCGCATCGGTCATGACCGGATGCCGATGCCGATCGTTCACGCGCTGGCGACGGTCAAGCTCGCCTCCGCCGAAACCAACCGCGAACTCGGCCTGCTCGATCGCCGCCGCGCCGGCGCGATCATCCGCGCGGCGCGCGAGGTGATCGACGGCAAGCTCGACGATCATTTTCCGCTGGTGGTGTGGCAGACCGGCTCCGGCACGCAGACCAACATGAACCTCAACGAGGTGATCGCCAACCGCGCCAATGAACTGCTCGGCGGCAAGCGTGGCGCCAAGCAGCCGGTTCATCCCAACGATCACGTCAACATGAGCCAGTCTTCCAACGACTCGTTTCCGACGGCGATGCACATCGCGGCCGCCACGCGCATCCTGGCCGACCTGGTTCCCGCGCTCGGCGAGCTTCACCGCGCGCTGCGCAAAAAGGAAAAGGCGTTTGCGCGCATCGTCAAGATCGGCCGCACCCACACCCAGGACGCAACGCCGCTGACGCTTGGCCAGGAATTTTCCGGCTATGCCGCCCAGGTCGAAAGCGGCATCGCGCGGCTGCGCGTCGCGGTGAAGGATCTGTATCCGCTGGCGCAAGGCGGCACCGCGGTCGGCACCGGCCTCAACTCGAACCCGAAATTCGCGCGCGCGTTCGCCAGGCACGTCGCCAGGATTACGCGGCTGCCGTTCACCAGCGCCGCCAACAAATTCGAGGCGTTGGCCTCCAACGACGCCTATGTGTTCGCGCACGGCGCGATCAATTCGGTGGCGACCGGCCTGTTCAAGATCGCCAACGACATTCGCCTGCTGGGATCGGGCCCGCGCTCCGGCCTCGGCGAGCTGATTCTGCCCGAAAACGAGCCGGGCTCGTCGATCATGCCAGGCAAGGTCAACCCGACCCAGTGCGAGGCGATGACCATGGTGTGCTGCCAGGTTTTCGGCAATCACACCGCCATCACCGTCGGGGGCAGCCAGGGGCATTTCGAGCTGAATGTGTACAAGCCGTTGCTGGCATATTGTATGATGCATTCCATTCAACTGCTCGCTGACGTCGCCCGTTCGTTTACCGAGCATTGCGTCGAGGGAATACGCGCCGACGAAAAACGGATTCGGGAACTCATGGAGCGTTCGCTGATGCTGGTGACCGCGCTGGCGCCGAAAATCGGCTACGACAACGCGGCAAAAGTCGCCAAATCGGCGCATGCGCGCGGAACCACCTTGAAAGAAGAGGCTTTGCGGCTCGGATTCGTTTCCGCGGCCGAGTTCGATCGGCTGGTGCAGCCCGCGAAAATGACCCGCCCCGGATGACCAGCCATCGATGACTCCCGCAAAATTACGGACGAAATTATAATCATACCGCCTAAAGACGATGCTTGTCTGCTATTGCTGTTGCGCACGAGCGTGGTACAGCACAGGATATTATGCTTTCGGAGAGCGAAAACGTATTCTTTAATGCTATCAATACGCCATCACGGGGATTTTCTTCGATGACGACAAACAATTCAACGCGCAACATGACTGCAGACGTGTCGATGTCGCTCGTGCTCTCCTTGCTCGGTGATGGGAGGAAGGCATGGGGAATTTGGTCAACCTGAAACGATTCAAGAAGCGCAGCGAGCGCGAGCAGGCGGCGAAGCAGGCCGACGCGAACCGAGTGCGATTTGGCCGGACCAAATCCGAACGTGCGCTGGATGAATTGCGCGCGAACCGCGCCGACAAACTTCTCGATCAGCATCGCATCGACGGTGAGGACGCATCATGAAATCACCCGTCGTCAAACGTTCGATCGTGGTCGCGGGTCACAAGACCAGCGTCAGCCTCGAAGAAGCATTCTGGAACGGCATGAAGGAAATCTCCGGTCTTCGCGACATGACGCTGTCCGAACTGGTCGGCGAGATCGACAGCAATCGTCAGCAAGGCAACTTGTCCTCGGCGATCAGGCTGTTTCGTGCTGGATTATTTTCGCACACGCGCGATCGGCGCGCGCCGGAAGCGAAACCGCAGGTCTGAGAGACCGATCAGCCGCGCATGCGCGGAATCGAGTTCCGTTTTCCGAGTCCTGACGCTCGCTCGATCTGATGCGCGAACGCCGAGAGCAACGTCGCTAGGCGCACGACGGCAGCGCGCAGCGACAGCAGCAGCGCCGGCGGCATCACGAACAGGCCGAGCCTGAGGAATTGCACGGCGCCGACATGCTCGCCCTCGCGCCGCAGCACGATCAGCCAGAGAATGGTGGCCAGCGAACCGGTCACCGAGAGATTCGGGCCGAGGTCGACGCCGATCAGGATCGCGGCGGTGACATGCCGGGCGACCTGCGCGGCCTGGCTCGTGGTCGCGGCGATCAGGCCCGTCGGCAGATTGTTCAGGAGGTTCGAGGCGACGGCGACCACGACGCCTGCGATCCACGATGTGAATTGCGGCGCCGCGATCGAAGCCTGTTTCAGCGTGCGCGCCAGCGCCGGCAGCACGCCGGTCTGGTTCAAGCCTTCGACCAGGACGAACAGCCCGGCCACCAGCGGCAACACCGACCAGGAGACATCACGCAACACCGGCCACGGCGATTGTCGCGCGATCGCCAGCACGAGTATCGTGACCGCCGCGCCGGCGATGAAGGTGGGCAAACCCAGATCCCGATCCATCGCC
Organism: uncultured Alphaproteobacteria bacterium; assembly: GCA_963806075.1. GTDB lineage: Bacteria > Pseudomonadota > Alphaproteobacteria > Rhizobiales > Xanthobacteraceae > Bradyrhizobium. The sequence goes on along the minus strand of CAWDWT010000016.1, from coordinate 214,779 downwards.
GAAGCCGTGAGCAGCACGACCGCCGTCATCAGAATGCCGATCGCCGCGAGCTTGCCGCCGCGGGTCAGCGGCGCAATCGTGCCGATCGCAGCGACGGAGCCGTCAAGCGCGCGGCGTTGCGTCAGCCGCAGCGCGAGGTAGGTCGCAACGATCGCGGCGAGCGAAGGCAGCGCGAAGGCGTGCAACCAATCCGTCAGCGGCGGCATCTGCTTGCCGAACACGACGAGGTTTGCGGGATTGGAGATCGGCAGCACGAAGCTCGCGGCATTGGCGATGAAGGCGCAGACGAACAGATAGGGCAGCGGCTCGACCTTCGCGGCGCGGGTGGCGGCATAGACCGCGGGCGTCAGAACCACCGCGGTGGCGTCGTTCGAGAGCAACACGGTCACGAAAATGCCGACGACATAGACGATCAGGAACAGCCGCTTGGCCGAGCCCTTCGACGAGCGCACGGCTTGCGCCGCGAGCCAGTCGAACAATCCTTCCTTCCGCGCCACCTCCGCCAGCAGCATCATGCCGATCAGGAAAAGATAGACGTCGGTGCCCCGGCCGGCGGCAGCCAGCGCCATCGGCCATGGCAACAGGTGGAGCGCAACCAGAAGCACAGCGCCGGCGACGGCCCAAATGAATTCCGGCAGATTCCAGGGCCGCACGATCACGCCGAAGGTGGCGAGCGCGGCAATTCCCCAGGTCGCCGAACCCGCCCAGGTGAAGGCATCGCCCTCCGACATCACTCCGCGGCTGCCAACATGGTTGTCGAGCCATCCGGCCGTGAAAAGTCCCGCCGCTCGCAGGCAGGTCGTAGCGTGGAAGCAAAGCCGAGCCACAACGCAATCGAGCCGAGCGCGAAGCTGCCGAGAATCATGAAGGTTGCCCCATAACCGATTTCCTGCGCGATCCAGCCGCCGATCAACGGGCTGAGTGCCGCGCCGACACCCTGCACCGTCATCACCGCGCCCTGCCCGACATTGACGCGTCCGCTGCCATGGAGAATACGCGCAACGAGCGCGGGAACAACCACGCTTTGCAGGCCGGCGCCGACGCCGTCCAGGATCTGAACGGGATATACGCCCCAGCGCATTGATGACAAAGGCCGCGATCACGCCGCGGATCGGCAGGGCAATGAAGGCGATCAGCAGCAACAGCCAGTAGCCGTGCTTCTCGCCGACGCGCGTCGCGATCAGCGACACCAGCATCATCACGCCCTGCGCCACCACGATGGTGGTCGCGACAAACTGCGACGGGTCGACCTGTTTGGTCGAGACCACGGCAAGCCCGTAGAGCGGCAGCATCGCGCCGTTGCCGAGATGAAAGCAGGCCAGCGCGGCGGCCAGGATCAAGCAGCGTCTTGTTCTTCAACAGCACCGAGAACCCGCTGACCTCGGCCTTGTCCTCTTCTTCTTCCGGGTCAGTCCGCGCGCCTCGTCATCATCGATCGCAGCGCTCGGGATCAACAGCACCGAGACGATCGACAGCACGCCGAAGGCGGCCGCCAGCCACAATACCCTGGTCAACCCGAACGCCCAGCCGACGCAGGCCGGACAGCCCGGCGCCGACCAGGTTGCCGGCATGGTTGAACACCTGATTGTGCCCGTTCTGCCTGTTGAAGCCGGCCTGATGGAAAATGCCGAGGGTGATGCCGGCTACCGCCGGCACGATCGCACCACCCGAGATCGCGGTCGCAGCCTGCGACAGCGTCACCACCCAGAAGCTTTGCGACAGCAACACCAGGCCGGAGGCGATCACGGTGCAGATGCCGGGAATGACGACGAACAGCTTTTTGTGCCGCGACGCATCGATCAAGGCGCCGGCGGGCGTCATGATCAGCATGCCCGCGATGCCGCCGACCGTCATCACGGTGCCGATCAGGCCGCTTTGCCAGCCATGCGCCAAAAGAAAGACGCCGAGAAACGGGCCGATGCCGGACTGCATGTCGGCCATGAAGAAATTCAGCGCAAGCAGCGGCCAGACGCCCTTTGAAGCGCTGCCGCGGGCCAATTCGTTCGATGGTCGGTTCAAGTTGCGCTCCATCGCCACGATTGGCGATCGCGGGTTAACGCCCGGCGAAGGACTTGGTTCGCGCTCTTTGCGCCTACGGCGGAGGCGCGGCCGGCGGCGTCAATGCCAACGGCGGCCGCGGCTTCGGCGGCGGTCGTGGCGTACCCGGCGCGGGACGGATCTCGCTCGAGGCGGCAGTGGCGCAATCTGCTGGCTGACGACAGGCCGCGCAGCCGTCGGCAGGGGGCGGCCGGCGCGGCGCGGTTGCCCGGGGCTTCAAGGGAATCCGGCGCGGATCCTGCGTTGCCGCGGCCGGGCCGCCGGCGGAGGGATGCGCGAGCGCGGCCGGGGGAGTCGATGCCGGCAGCGCCTGCGGCTGCTCGCCGCGCTCAAGCGAATCCAGGCGCCTTGTCTCGCGATCGATCGCCCGCACTGCAAGCCAGGACGACAACGCCGAAACGTCGACAGTCCGATTCAGTCTGTCGGGGGAACCGGCGGCAAAAATCTGGATTTCCGGATGGTCCGTAGCGGGTCCGTTCTCGGCCAGGGCGAGCACGGCGCGGATATCGGCCTGATCGGCGGGAATGTCGTAGCCGCCCGATACGGTGGCATGGACGCTGCCGGCATCGAGCGTGGTCGCGGCAACGCGCAGCCGACCGTCGCTGATGGTGAAGGGAATTTGCGCCGACGCGACCGGCAATGCGCCCGCCGACAACACGGGATCGACGAGTTGCCGAAGCCGCATATCGTCGACAGCCTGTCCGGCATCGCTGGCTTTGATCGCCACCTCGAACACGCGCGGATCGAGTCCTGATATCGCGGAAGACCCCAGCGTCACGGTGCCGCTGCCCGACAGCGCCCCCAACAGCGCCGAGGTGCTGCGGCCCTGCACAGCCAGCGTCATCTGCAGCGACGCACGGCCCGGTCGGCATCGCCAGGCTCCGGTAATGCAGGGCCGCGCCGTCGGCATCGCTGAGCCGGACCTGCGCATTCAGCGCGATGCCATTCGCGCCGGGTTTGGCATCGATGGTAGCGGCCGCCTCCCCGCCTCCGATCTTGCCCTTGATGCTGTCGAACGTCAGTGACTGGCCGTCACTCTTGACGGTGCCGCTGACCGGACGCATCTCGCTGCCGCCCGGCAGCATGCCGCGCAGCGCCTGAAACGCGATCTTGCCGCGCCAGCCGCCGAGCCATCCGGGCCCGAGCGGTTCGGCGGCGTCCTTTCCGCCCGCGCCGACGGCTAATGCAAATGCCGGCGCCAGCGATAGCTGGTCGAGCCCTACTTCGCCTTCGATGGATTTTTCATCGCCCAGCACCAACGCAACGCGTCCGCGCAGCCGCGAGCCCGCAATGGTGCCGTCGAGGCTATCGAAGTTCAATTTGTTGCCGAGAAGCGAAACGCGCGACGACAGCGCGACATTCTGCGCCAGCGTGTCGGACGGCTTGAGATCGAGCAGCGGCGCCAGATCGGCGCTGCGAATCCTGAGATTGACGTTCGCCTTGACCTCGTTCGCCCATGGCTCCGCAGAGCCTTCCGCCTCGGCATCCAGTCCGCTTCCCGTGATCTTCGCCTTCAGCCGCAGCGGCGCGCGCCAGGCGCCATTGACCGAACCTTCGAATTGCATCGGGCCTTCCGCCGCCGCGACCGCACGATCCAGCCCGAGCAGCGTCAGCAGAGAATGACCCTGCTCCGCCGAGAGCCTGGCCTCGATGCCGACTTCGCTGCGGCCGAGCGCATCGAGATCGAGCTTGCGAAATGCATCCGCGGGTGGCGTCATGGTGATAACGGCATTGCCCTTCAGTTGGGGCGCATCGAAATTGAGCGCGGCGGTCGCGTGATCGGCTCTTCCCTTGGACTTGCCGAGATCGAGCGCCAGCTTCAGGTGTGCCGGCCCGGAAGCGTTGCCTATCGCAGCGAGCCGTGCCGCAGCCGCCGGCGCGAACGGTGCAACAAATCCGGCCAGTCGAGCAAGCGACGCGGCCGTGGAATCGAACGCCAGCTTTCCGGTCGAATTGCCGCGATCGAAATTGCCGCTGCCTTCCAGCGTGACATTGTCGGGCTGACCGATCTTCAGCCGATCGATCGAAATCGTTTTCGGGTCGTAACCCAGTTTCGCGAGCAGCGGGCCCAGTTCCTGGCCCGCCGCCACGGCGTGACCGATATCCAGCGACAGTCCCGCCTCATCGGGCCACTCATCTTGCGAGCCAACAATCGCGTGCGCAACGCTCGTGGCGGCATCGAGGTCGAGCCGGTCGGCCTTGAGCTCCGCCTCGAACCGCGTGCCGCTGCCCGCAGACTTTTTTGCGACCGCGATCCGTCCGGCGACAGCGACGTCGTCGATCTCCGCTTTCATGGCATCGACGGCAACGCCGTCGGCGTCCACGCTGACATCGCCGCGCAGATGCAGCGGCTTCTCGCTGCGCAACGCGATCTCGCTCCGGTGCTGCAGCCAGCTCACCAGCGTATCCGGATCTTGCGAATCGATTTCGAGCGCCGCCTTGAAGCCACCGGAAATAGCGGATTGCGAATTGGTCCCGCTCAACGCCACCTGCGTCGCGCCGGGGGCGCGAAAATCCAGCTGGTCGACAGTCCAGGAACTGGCATCGCTGTGCAAGATGGCGGTGATATTCTGCAAGGGCCTGCCGCCCAGCACGATCTGTTCGGAGCTGAATTCGACTTTCGCCGGGATCGGCGGCTGCGGCACCGCTGCCATCAGTGCGCGCAGGCTGGCCAGCAACCGAACCGGCTCGGCGACCTTGTCATCGCCGGCGACGAGGAACCTGTCGGCATCGAGCTGTCGGGCCGCAAGCACCGCGTGAAGCAAAGGCTGCGTCCCGAAACGGAGCTCCGCACTGCCGAGCCATTTCAGCGCGCGCTCTTCTGTACCGTAGCTCGCCTCAAACTGGTCGAGCCTGGCGACGACGGGATCAGCCTTGACCTTGGCGAACATCCGCCACGGGGTGGCAGCGGCCGCCGTTGCACTGACAGGTGAACTCAGTGTCAGCGCACCGTCGAAATGCGGCGCGCGCGCCTGGAAGCTGAGCACGCCTTCGAGATCGGCGGCCAACGCCCGCGCGCCGGGATCGATATTTAGATGGATGCGAGTGCCAGTACCATCGGTGCTGTCGCCGGACGAGATCCGAAACGGGAAGCGGGAGCCGGAAAGAGTAAAATTGCCCTCGCCCCGGATCGCGCCGGCCAACGAACGCACATCGCCGCTGAAAGCAATGTCGGTCAGCTCCAGCGTCCCGCGACTGGCCGCGTCATGCAGCGCGACTCGACCGGTCAGGTTCAGACGGTCGATCGCCAGCGAGCCGAGGCTGAATGTCCTGATCGAGGCCGGCCAGTCGATCCGACCCTGCTGGTCGAGGCCGAGATCGAGCGCCGCGCCGTTGATCGTCAATTCGGTGGCCCGCCATTCGCCGCGCATCAGCGAACCCAGGCTGAACTCGACATCGAGCTTGTCGGCGCGGACCTTGCCAAGATCATTGGCCCCACCGACCACCACCGAATGCAGTTGCAGCGACGGTGTCGGCAACAGGCGCGCATCCAGCTTGCCCCCGACGCGCACCGGCGCGCCGACAATCCGGCTAGCCTCGGCCTCGAATTGCGGCCGGAATTGACTCCAGTCGACGAAATATGGCCCGACCAGCGCGCCGATCAGCGCAATGATCAGGGCAATCGCCAGTCCGAGCAGCGTCGTCTGCACGGCGTCTCCTCTCGCACATGCTCCGGCGAATTGCCCTGTCCGGCGCGGCGCGATTCACCTGCCAGGCCCTGCGTCTGGCTGATCGGGACCATCCACCCGCCAGCCGCGCCGATCAACGTCGGAACAGCGTTACGTATAACGAGGAAGTGTGGCGAAGTCACAGCAATGCGGCGTGAGCGTTCCACGCCGCTACCAGCCTGCAGTTAATTTCTTCGGGCCACGCCGCACGAAGTTCGGCCGCCATTGCGGGCTGTCGACGCCGTCCAGCTTCAGCTCCGGCAGCCGTCGCAAAAGCGCGGTGATGGCGATTTCCGCCTCGATCCGCGCAAGCTGGGCGCCGTGGTTAATCAATGATTAATTTTGTTCTGTCAGGGTTTGCTGGCCGCACTCGCTATTTCCTGGGCCAAATGGAGGGTTCAAATGGCAAACATCATGAGCATCCTGCAATCGGCTTACGCGGCGACCCCGCAAAGCCTGATCGCGCCCGGCTCGAAATTCGCCAATGTCGATCCGACCAAATGGCAGGGCACCTGGACCGGCACCGACGACAGAAAGCAGCCCGTCACGGTCTCGATCACCAAGGTCAGCGGCTTCCGGGCTAACGTCACAGTCAACGACGCTTCCGAGGGCCTGCAAAGCGCAAGGGCATTCATCACCACCAACAACACGTTTCGGATCGCCAATTCCCAGTTCACGCTGACCGGCACCGGGAAGGCCGCGCTGACCACGATCGTGACCGATCCAACCACCGGCAACCAATCCAGGCTGACGGTCCCCCTCACGCTGAAGACCTGAGCCGGCAAGACCACAGGCCGGGGGCCTTACGCCGCCGGCGGCATTATCTTTCCGGGATTGAAGATATTCTGCGGATCGAGCGCCCGCTTCACCGCGCGCATCGCCTCGATGGCCTCGGGCCCGATCTCGGCCTCGAGGTATTTCTGCTTGCCCTGTCCGATGCCGTGCTCGCCGGTGCAGGTGCCGCCCATCGCCTGCGCACGTTCGACCAGCCGGTGCATGAAATCCTCGGCGCGCGCCATTTCCTCGGAATCATCGACGTCGCAGAGCAGCGAACAATGGAAATTGCCGTCGCCGACATGACCGACGATCGGCGCCTGCAGCTTCAGGCGCTTCAAATCCTCATCCGTCGCGGTCACGCAATCGGCGAGCCGCGAAATCGGCACGCAGACGTCGGTTGCAACCACGCCCGCGCCCGCACGCAGCGCCTTCACCGCCCAATAGGCGTCGTGACGCGCCTGCCATAGCCTGGTGCGGTCTTCGGGCCGCGTCGTCCAGGTGAAATCGCCGCCGCCGCAGTCTCTGGCGATCTCGCCGAAATTCCTCGATTGCTCGGCGACCTCGTTCTCGCTGCCATGGAATTCAAGCAGCAACAGCGGCGTCTCCGGCAGCGACAGCTTTGAATAGCAATTACAGGCGCGCACCTGTTCGGCATTAAGCAGTTCAATCCGGGCGACGGGAATGCCGGTCTGGATCGCGAGAATCGTGGCCTGGCATGCGCCGCGCACGCTGTCGAATGAACAGGCCGCCGCGGCGATTGTTTCGGGAATGCCGCGCAGCTTGATGGTAAGCTCGCAGATGATGCCGAGCGTGCCTTCGGCGCCGACAAAGAGATGGGTCAAGTCATAACCCGTGGACGATTTCTTCGCCCGCGTGCCGGTGGTGATGATCTCGCCGTCGCCGCGTACCACCTTGAGCGCCAAGACGTTGTCGCGCATCGTGCCGTAGCGCACGGCGTTGGTACCGGATGCCCGGGTCGACGCCATGCCGCCGAGCGAGGCGTCGGCGCCGGGATCGATCGGAAAAAACACACCCTGGTCGCGCAGGTGCTCGTTCAATGCCTTGCGAGTAACGCCGGGCTGGATCACGCAGTCGAGATCGTCGACATGGACTTCAAGCACCTTGTTCATGTCGCGTAGATCGATGCAGACGCCGCCGGCCGGCGCGTTGATCTGCCCTTCGAGCGAGGTGCCGGTGCCGAACGCGATCACGGGCACGCGGTGTTTGGCGCAAATCCGCACCACGTCCTGAATATCGGATGTCTCCTGCGCCATCACCACCGCGTCGGGCGGCTGTGGCGCCAGCCAGGTCGTGGTATGCGCGTGCTGATCGCGCACCGCCTGCGAGGTGATCAGCCGGTTGCCGCATCGCGCGGCAAGCGCCTCCAGCGCGCTCGCCAGCGCCTGCGGCTCAGGCCTTTTCAAATCGTCGCGTTTCAAATTGTGAGTTGTCGATGTGGCCAAAGCGGTATCCTTCCCGCGCATTCGACCGTGGCAAAGGATATATAGGCCGCCAAGATATCGCAAATCGAGCAAACGAGGAAGGGTATGATGACACTCGCCGATGACGTGCCCGCGCCGTTCCTGTCGTCGGTGATGCAAATCGAGCCGCAATGGATCGACTATAATGGCCATCTCAACATGGCCTACTACAATGTGATGTTTGACCGCGCCATCGACGAACTATGGCTGCGGCTCGGAATCGGCCCCGGATACCTGAAGGAGCGTCACCACTCGACCTTCACCGCGGAATGCCATGTGCGCTATTTGCGCGAGATTCATCTCGGCGATCCCGTGCGGATCGCTATCCTGCTGGTCGGCGCCGACGAAAAGCGCCTGCATACATTCGAGGAATTGCGCCACGCCACCGACGGCTGGCTATCAGCGACGTCGGAAAACATGACCGTCCATGTCGACATGAGCGCACGAAAGACCGCGCCCTTTCCCCCCGACATTCGCGCCCGGATCGACGCGGTTACGCGCGCACACGCCGTCCTCACCCGACCCGAGGGCATCGGCCGGAAGATCGGGATGCCCTCGAAGAAGTCTCGACAGTCCTCATCCTGAGGAGCGGCCACTTGGCCGCGTCTCGAAGGATGGCCGCGATTTGTGGCCATGGTTCGAGACGGCGCTTCGCGCTCCTCAACATGAGGGCGGGAATCGCTAGACCCGCGTCCGCCCGCGCGCCAGGCCGACCACGGCCGAGACCAGGAACAGCACGAGCGCAATGAAGAAGATGATCTTGGCGATTTCGATCGAAGCGCCGGCGAGGCCGCCGAAGCCCAAAATGCCTGCGATCAACGCGATAACCAAAAACGTAACGACCCAGCTCAGCATGGCAGTACCTTTCCACATTCCGTTTCGAATCTCGGTGCGATCTGTAACATCGCCCCTTGGCTGCAGAACTAATCCGGCCTGGGAGTGAAAGTTCCGCATCGTGCAAGGGCCTGCGTGCGCAAAAAAGAACCTGTTTGGCCGGAACAAAATCGTGGACCCGAGCCCAAAAACGGGGCCGGTATAACTGCTGTCGAAAACCTCGCGGACGCCTATATGTCCTCCATTCCTGCTATGAGGCTCCCCATCACGGCCCCGCGGTGTCATCGTGGGATGAGACGATTCGCATGACCGAGCCGAACAAACTGACCCCCCGCGAGGTCCCCGATCACCAGCCCGCGGCTGGCGGCATCGCCGCGCGTGCACGCGCCGCCGCAACCCCGCAATATCTTGCCGGGCTAAATCCCGAGCAGCGCGAGGCGGTGGAATCGCTGGATGGCCCGGTCCTGGTGCTGGCGGGCGCCGGCACCGGCAAGACCCGCGTTTTGACCTGCCGGATCGCCCACATCCTGAGCCAGGGCCGGGCCCGTCCCGGCGAGATTCTGTCGGTCACCTTCACCAACAAGGCCGCGCGCGAGATGAAGCTGCGGCTCGGGCAAATGCTCGGACAGGCAGTCGAGGGCATGCCGTGGCTCGGGACATTTCATTCGATCGGCGGCCGTATCCTGCGCACCCATGCTGAACTGGTTCAGCTCAAATCCAATTTCACCGTGCTCGATGTCGACGACCAGATCCGCCTGTTGAAGCAGCTTCTGGCGGCCGAGAACATCGACGACAAGCGCTGGCCGGCGCGCATGCTGGCCGGCCTGATCGACGGCTGGAAGAACCGCGGCCTGACGCCGTCGCAGGTGCCGTCGGGCGAAGCCGCGGTGTTCGGCAATGGCCGCGGCGGCAAGCTCTACGCCAGCTACCAGGAACGGCTGAAGATCCTCAACGCCGCGGATTTCGGCGATCTGCTGCTGGAAAACATCCGGCTGTTTCGCGAGCACGCGGACGTGCTCCGGCAATATCAGAGCCGTTTCAAATTTATCCTGGTCGACGAATATCAGGACACCAACGTCGCGCAATATCTGTGGCTGCGGCTGCTGTCGCAGGCGCCGGCCAAACCAGCCACGCCGTTGTCGGCGATCATTCCGGGGGCGACTGATCCCTCTTCCGTCATTCCGGAAGCCGCGCAGCGGCTGTCCGGAATCCATAACCCCGGTGCTGATGAGAACAGCGGGACAGGGGTTATGGATTCTCAGATGCGCGATAGCGCATCAAAGCTCGCGCCTGACGGCGCGCCCCGGAATGACGAAGCAAAAAAGCTTGCACCGCCCACCGCGGCCCCGAAAAACATCTGCTGCGTCGGCGATGACGACCAGTCGATCTATGGCTGGCGCGGCGCCGAGGTCGACAACATTCTGCGCTTCGAGCATGATTTTCCGGGCGCCAAGGTGATCCGGCTGGAACGCAACTACCGTTCCACCGGCCACATCCTTGCCGCCGCCTCGCATCTGATCGCGCATAATGAAAGCCGGCTCGGCAAGACGCTGCGCACCGAGGATGTCGACGGCGAGAAGGTCACCGTCACCGGCTCCTGGGATTCCGAGGAGGAAGCCCGCGCCATCGGCGAGGAGATCGAGGAGTTGCAGCGCGCCGGCAATCATCTCAACGACGTCGCGATCCTGGTGCGCGCCTCGTTCCAGATGCGCGAGTTCGAAGATCGCTTTGTCACGCTCGGCCTGCCCTATCGCGTGATCGGCGGCCCGCGGTTCTACGAACGCGCGGAAATCCGCGACGCGCTGGCGTACTTACGCACCATCAATTCACCGGCCGATGATCTCGCCTTCGAGCGTATCGTCAACGTGCCGAAGCGCGGGCTCGGCGACGCCACCGTGCAGATGCTGCACGACCACGCCCGCAAGCGCCGCATTCCGCTGTTCGAGGCCGCGCGTGCCGTGGTCGAGACCGACGAGTTGAAACCGAAGGCGCGCGGCTCGCTGCGCAACCTGATCGCCAGCTTCGACCGCTGGCGCGCGATGCGCGAGGTCACTTCGCACACCGAACTGGCGGAGGTCGTGCTCGACGAGAGCGGCTACACCGAGATGTGGCAGAAGGACCGCTCCGCCGATGCCGCAGGCCGCCTCGACAATCTGAAAGAACTGGTGCGCTCGATGGAGGAGTTCGAGAACCTGCAAGGTTTTCTCGAGCACATCTCGCTGGTGATGGACCGCGACGGCGGCGCGGAGGACGATGCGGTGTCGCTGATGACCCTGCATTCGGCCAAGGGGCTGGAATTCGACAACGTGTTTCTGCCCGGCTGGGAGGAAGGCCTGTTTCCAAGCCAGCGTACGCTCGACGAACAGGGTCGCGCCGGGCTTGAGGAAGAGCGGCGGCTGGCCCATGTCGGGCTGACCCGCGCGCGCCGCCGTGCCAAGCTTTATTTTGCGACCAACCGGCGTATCCATGGCACCTGGTCGACCACGATCCCCTCCCGTTTTCTCGACGAATTGCCGGCGCATAATGTCGAGATCACGGAATCCAAGGGCGGCGCGGGCTGGGGCGGCGCCGGCGGCTACGGCCCTTCGCGTTTTGACAATGTGGAATCCTTCGGCTCCAGCTACGCCACGCCGGGCTGGCAGCGCGCGCAGGCCAATCGGGCCCGCGGACAGGGAGACCAGAGGCAGGACGGCCGGCAGGAAAAACGACAGGGGCAGGCGCGCGGCGGCTTCAACGAGGACCAATCGCCATTTTCCGCTCGTGGCGAGACGGGCGGTTTTGCCCGCAACAAGCGCGGCCCGATGGTCATCGAAGGCGAGTTGATCGCGAAATCGACCGGCACCGTTTCGGAATTCGCGCTGCACGACCGGGTATTTCACCAGAAATTCGGCTACGGCAACGTGGTCAAGATCGACGGCAACAAGCTCACCATCGCCTTTGAAAAGGCCGGCGAGAAGAAGGTGGTCGACAGTTTCGTGCAGCGGGCGTAGCGATCAGTCCGGCAAGCCCAGTCGCTTCAGGTTTTCAGCCATCACGTCCAGCGCAGCGGGAGAGAAAACCATCGCCTGCTTGAATTTCGACACCGTCAAATCGGTGTAATGGCGCATCATCTCCGCGAACATCTGCCTTCCCTCTTCGATCCGGCCCGCGCCTGACAGCGACGACGCCAGGTTCCGATAGATCCAGCTTGCGTTGGGCTGTTCTTGCAGCGCGCGCCGGTAAAACGCGACAGCCTCGTCATATTCCTGCGCCACTTCGTGTGCCGAACCCATGCCGGCATAATTGTTGAAATTCATCGGGTCGATAGGACTGAGGCGCAGCGCGCGTTCGAAATTCTCGATCGCCTTGCGCGGTTCATCGGCATAGTTCTCGAGCCATCCAAGCCGGCTCCAGGCCCACGCACCATTGGGATCGAGCGAAAGCGCGCGTTCGAGCAGCACCCGCGCTGTTCCGTGGTTGCGCACGAAAGTATGCACGGCGCCCAAAACCGCCAGAATAAATGGATCGTCGCTGCTCAGATTAGCCGCCCGTTCGGCGAGCGCGCGCGCCATGGCCTGCTCGCCTGCGATATCGTCGGTCCAATTGTAAACGCCGCGCTGGGCGTGACACCAACCGGCGAGCGACAGCGCGAGCGGGTATCCCGGGTCGATCCGCAACGCCTTTTCGAGCAGGTCGAGCGCCTGCGAGGTGCCGTCCTTCTCCAGCGCCCAGACATAAGGCATCGCCCTCATGGTGTAGTCGTAGCATCCTAAATCCTGCGGGCGCTTGCGTCGTGAACGCTCGATCTCGGCGATGCGAATCGACGGCTGCAGCGCGCCCGCCACCTGCTCGGTTATCCGATCCTCGAGATCAAAGAACTCGTCGATCCCGCCGTCAAAGCGCGAGCTCCAGACGTGCGCGCCACCTTCCGTCTCGACCAGCTGGACGATAATGCGAAGGCGGTTTCCGGCCTTCTGCACGCTGCCTTCCAGCAGATAAGCAACCCCCAGCTCCTTGCCGATGTCGCGCACGTTGGTGGCGCGGCCCTTGTAGGTAAACGCAGAATTGCGGGCGATGACAAAGAAGGAACGAATCCTCGACAGCGCCGCAGTGATCGCCTCGACGATTCCGTCCGCCAGATATTCCTGCCCGGCTTCGGCGGACATGTTGTCGAAAGGAAGCACGACGATGGACGGCTTGTCCGGCAATGAGAGCGCCGGCTGTACGGGAGGCAAACCCGACCGGGCCATGCCGGCGGCCTCGCCAGCCAATCTGATGCGCCATGTCCGCATCGGCTCGGCGATATTCTTCAGGTGCTGCTCGCCGATGTCGTCGAACGAACTGTCGACCTTGCCGCGAATATGCCGATGCGCATCGTCGGAGATGCAGATACCGCCCGGTTCGGCAATTCCCTCAAGGCGTGCTGCGATGTTGACCCCATCGCCGAAGATATCGTCGTCGTCGATGATGATGTCGCCAACGTGAATACCAATACGAAACTCGATCCGGAGTTCGGGGGGCACGCTTGAGTTCTGGCCTGCCATTTCCTGCTGGATGAAAATCGCGCAGCGCGCGGCATCGACTGGGCTGGCGAACTCGACCAGCATGCCGTCTCCGGTGTTCTTGACGATGCGGCCCCGATGGCTGGCGATCGTCGGGTCCACCAGCGTCTTCCGGAATGCCTTGAACTGGGCAAGCGTGCTCTCCTCGTCGCGGCCCATCAGCCGGCTATAGCCCGCGACATCCGCCGCCAGCACGGCCGCCAGTCTCCGTTCCACGCGCTCGCTGGGCAAAAGACACCCTCGGCTTGGGAATTTGCTTACGTCCCTCAGAACATAGGAATACCTGGACCAGACGCAAAATCCTGCCGTCTCCTCAATACAACAAAGCGGAATCGCGGAAACGATCTAATTCCCATGGCTCGGGTGAGGCGTATTGACGCCGCCGTCGTGGTTTAGGCTTTGACGATACAGCCGTTGATGATCTACCGTCGATCCAGCCGTCCGAATTGCCGGAATACTGAATTCGCTCAGTTGTTGACGCATTGTTGGCGCAACACACCCACACATCCTGTTTGAAATTGCGAAAAACACGATCTTAGGAGAGGCACCATGGGGCGCAAATACCAGAGCATTCTCGAGACCATCGGCAACACCCCGGTGGTGAAGATCAACCGCCTGGCCCCGAAGGGCGTCAATCTCTATGTCAAAGTCGAGGCGTTCAATCCACTCGGCTCGGTCAAGGACCGCCTCGCGCTCGGCGTGATCGAGGCGGCGGAGAAGTCGGGCGAATTAAAACCCGGCCAGACCGTCATCGAGGCGACCAGCGGAAACACCGGCATCGGCCTTGCCATGGTTTGCGCGGCCAAAGGCTACCCGCTGGTTGTCACCATGGCCGAGTCGTTCAGCGTCGAACGGCGCAAGCTGATGCGCTTCCTCGGCGCCAAGGTCATTCTGACGCCGGCCGCCGAACGCGCCGTCGGCATGATCAACAAGACGGTCGAACTGGCCAACGCCCATGGCTGGTTCATGACCCGGCAATTCGAGAACGAGGCCAATCCCGATATCCACGCCCGCACCACCGCGCGTGAGATCCTGGCGGATTTCGCCGGTGAGAAGCTGGACTATTGGGTCACCGGCTACGGCACCGGCGGCACGCTGAACGGCGTCGCCCGGGTGCTCGCCAAGGAAAGCCCGGATACCAAAATCATCGTGTGCGAACCGACCGATGCCCAGTTGCTGGCCAGCGGCATCGAGCAGGCGCGCAACGCGGACGGCTCGCCTTCGGCCGCGCATCCGACCTTCAAGCCACATCCGATGCAGGGCTGGACGCCGGATTTCATTCCAAAGATTACCGGCGATGCGGTCGCCATGAAGGTCATCGACCGTATCATGCCGATCTCCGGCCCCGATGCCATTCGTTGCAGCCAAGAACTCGCGACACAAGAGGGTATCTTTGTCGGCATCAGCTCGGGCGCGACCTTCGCCTGCGCGCTCAAGGTCGCAGCCGAGGCCAAGGCGGGCGCAAACATCCTCTGCATGCTTCCCGATACCGGCGAACGCTATTTGAGCACGCCGCTGTTTGCGGATGTATCGGCAGACATGAACGAGGAAGAACTTAAGATCGCGCGCTCCACTCCCGGCAGCCAGCTCAAAACCTGATCTTAACCGAATCTTTCTTTAACCAAATCGTCGTATTTTAACGAATTCCTAGACTGAAAACTCGCGCCTGCCCTGTATCGTCGGTCCAAATATCGTTTGCACGCGCCAGTTCGCCAGGCAGGGCTGACTAAAATGGGTGAGGTAAAATCATTTCTCAGGGATCTCGACGAGGCCGTCTCGCGAGGTACGCCGGAAAGCCGCGCGCGGGCGTTGTGGCACACCACCGACCTGATGGTCGCCGGCTGCTACAGCGACGACGAGATATGGACTTTCGGCGAGGTCATCGGCCGGCTCGCCGATGAAATCGAAGTGACGGCGCGCGCGCAGTTGGCGCGGCGTCTGGCCCGCTTCAACGGTGCGCCGGTCAACATCATCCACAAACTGGCTTTTGACGATTCGATCGAGGTCGCCGGCCCGATCCTTCAGGAGTCCGAGCGGCTGGAGCCTTATGCGCTGGTCGCCAACGTCTGCATCAAAAGTCAGTCGCATTTGCTCGCGATCTCCAAACGGAAAACTCTCGAAGAGAGGGTTACCGACGTGCTGGTGACCCGCGGCAATCGGGAAGTCGTAAATTCGGTCGCGACCAACAATGGTGCGCATTTCTCCGAGTTCGGCTTCCTGCACCTGATCCAGCGCGCCGAGGGCGATTCCATTCTCGCCGAGCATCTCGGCCTGCGTCGGGACATCCCGCGGCACATTTTCCAACAGCTGATCGCCAAGGCGTCGGACGACGTCAAGCGACGGCTGCTGGACGAGCGGCCCGACATGGTCGAGCATATCCGCTCGGCCGTATCCGATGTCGCGGGCGCTCTGCAATCCAAGTTCGGACCGGGGTCGCGCAGCTATTTCGTCGCCAAGCGCGTCGTGGCGACGCAGCACCGGCAAGGCAATCTCAACGAGAACAGCATCTCTACCTACGCGCGGTCTCACAAGATCGAGGAAGTCACGATCGGGCTGTCGCTGCTATGCGCCCTGCCTGCCGACGTGATCGAACGTGCACTGCTCGACAGGAAAAGGGAGACACTGCTGATCCTCGCCAAAGCCCTCGACTTTTCCTGGGCAACCACCATGGCATTGCTCTTTCTCGGCGCCAAGGATCACCGCATAACTGCAAGGGAATTGAAGGATCTGGAGCGCGAATTCGGACGCCTCAATATCGAGACGTCCCGCAGCGTTCTGGAATTCTATCAGTCGCGCAAGAATATCGACAAGCAGATCGAAGGCGCCGATTCCGCACCGAAGCGGCACGCCGTGCGTGCGGCTTCCTGAATGACAGCCGCGAAATTGGCAGGAAAGCATTGGCCATGAATGCAGTCGCAGTTGGCGCCGTCACGCGCGACGCAATCGCCGATCAGCCGAGCTCGGACATACCGCTCGATGCCGCATGGCTCGTGCTCGAGGCCGCCAACGATCTCGGCGATCAGGCCACCGTCGAAATCTGCCGGCGGGTGATCGACGCAGGTTTGAACGGCACCGCCGCCTCACCATCCGACCTGCACGTTATTTTGGATTATTTCAGGTAACCGGAAAGCCGGCAGGCAAATCGTTTTCGCCGGCCTTTTGACGCTGTCCCCCGGGACGCGGTCCCAAATCACCGATTCCGTCGAGCCGCACCGGGCGCGCGCCGCGCAATTTTATTTTCGGCTTTCCGCAACTATTCCTTCACGGTAATTGAACAAGCGGTTTCGGGCTCCTATCTGAGCCATCCAACCGCCCTCCTTTCGCCGGGCCACCGAAACTGCCGCCTCGATCGTCCTCCGGCATTTCCGACTCGGATACCAAGAATTCGTATGTCGTCCATCATTTCCGTCGCCAATTTGTCGAAGACTTACGGCTCCGGCTTCACGGCGCTCAAGAACATCAATCTCGAGATCAACAAAGGCGAGATATTCGCACTGCTCGGACCGAACGGGGCCGGCAAAACCACGTTGATCAGCATCATCTGCGGCATCGCCAACCCGAGCCAGGGCAAGGTGTCCGTCGACGGCCACGACATCATCCAGTCCTATCGCGCCGCGCGCTCGCTGATCGGCCTGGTGCCGCAGGAGCTGCACACCGACGCTTTCGAGACGGTATGGGCGACCGTCAGCTTCAGCCGCGGCCTGTTCGGCAAGCCGAAAAATCCTGCCCATATCGAGAAAGTGCTCAAGGACCTGTCGCTGTGGGACAAGAAGGATTCCAAGATCGTCACGCTGTCTGGCGGCATGAAGCGCCGGGTGATGATCGCAAAGGCGCTGTCGCACGAACCGCAGATCCTGTTCCTCGACGAGCCGACCGCGGGCGTCGACGTCGAATTGCGCAAAGGCATGTGGGAGGTGGTGCGGAGGCTGCAGACCTCCGGCGTCACCATCATCCTGACCACGCATTACATTGAGGAAGCCGAGCAGATGGCCGACCGGATTGGCGTCATCAACAAGGGCGAGATCATCCTGGTCGAAGAAAAAGCCGGGTTGATGCAGAAGCTCGGCAAGAAACAGCTCAAACTGCACCTGCAGGGCCGGATCGAGGTGGTCCCGCCGGAACTCGCGGCCTACAATCTCGAACTCTCAGGGGACGGCAACGAGTTGACCTATAGTTACGATACCATGGGCGAGCGTACCGGCATCACCAGCCTGCTCGGCGATCTCCGAAATGCGGGCATTCGTTTCAACGACCTCGATACCAACCAGTCCTCGCTGGAAGACATCTTCGTCAGCCTGGTGCGGGCGCCATGAACTTCCGGGCGATCCGCGCGATCTACAAGTTCGAAATGGCGCGCACCTGGCGCACGCTGCTGCAGAGCATCGTCTCGCCCGTCGTATCGACTTCGCTGTATTTCGTTGTATTCGGCGCCGCGATCGGCTCGCGCATCACACAGGTCGAAGGCGTCAGTTACGGCACGTTCATTGTCCCCGGCCTCGTGATGCTGTCGGTGCTGACCCAAAGCATCGCGAATGCCTCGTTTGGCATCTACTTCCCCAAATTCGTCGGCACCATCTACGAAATTCTTTCCGCGCCGATCTCATATTTCGAGATCGTGCTCGGCTATGTCGGCGCGGCCGCGACCAAGTCCATCATCCTCGGCCTGATCATCCTGGCCACCGCGGGTCTGTTCGTGCCGCTGCACATCCACCATCCACTGTGGATGCTGGCCTTCCTGGTGCTGACGGCGGTGACGTTCAGTCTGTTCGGCTTCATCATCGGAATCTGGGCCGACGGCTTCGAAAAGCTGCAGATGATCCCGATGCTGGTGGTGACGCCGCTGACCTTCCTCGGCGGCAGCTTCTATTCGGTCAACATGCTGCCGTCGGGCTGGCGCACCATCACGCTGCTCAACCCGGTGGTCTATCTGATCTCAGGCTTCCGCTGGAGTTTTTACGAAATCGCCGATGTCAGCGTCGGCCTCAGCGTCGGCATGACGGTCTCGTTCCTGGTCGGCTGCATGATCTTGGTGTGGTGGATCTTCAAGACCGGTTATCGGCTGAAGAATTGAGGCCGAGCATCATCGCCCGCCGGCGCGACACGCCCGGCATGACGATGAACAAACCTACCGATAGCAGTGGAAGCGATCGTAACGGTCGTAGAAGCCGCGGCAGCCATGCCGCCAGTGATGCCGGGGCAATCCGAGCACCCCATCCACGGCGCCCACCGCGCCGCCAACGCCGGCGCCGACCGCGCCACCCACAACGGCACCGACCGGACCCGCGGCGCGGTTGCCTTCACGCGAGCCTTCCTCCGCACCGCCAATAATGCCTTGCGCACGGCTGGAATGGGGGATCGCCGCCAGCAGAACCAGCGCGACGGCCGCCGCCGCGAGGCAGAGGTGCAAGGAAAGACCCGCCGATGGCGTCAGCGTCGCAGCCCTGCTGTTTGCAGGCCTGCTCTTGATCATGTTCATCTGAATTCCCCGTTCGCAGTGGCGCCACCTGGTGTGTCGCGCATATCGATAACACCAATCGGGCCAAAAGGTTGCGCCGTCATCACGACATCACGACCGAGCCGGCCGCGGCGCTCGCGAAAAAGTAACCGCAGGCGCCAGATTAGGCCCGCCACCGCCTTGTTTGCGCCCGGCTACACATTAACGATCGACTGACAGGCCACTGGAACCAAAGCCTAATTCGACGCATATTGCATCGGGGGCGAAAACGGCGGCGCGATCAAGTAGGCCCGGAGGCCAAAGTAAAATGCGTTCTTTCCTGGTTGCTCTCGCAGGTCTGATGATATTCGCCGCCGGCGCCGCGCAGGCCAAGGTCGAAATCACCGTCGACAAGAATGCGCAGATGATGACCGTCGCGGTCGATGGCGTCCAACGCTACCAGTGGCCGGTCTCCAGCGGCAATCCCTCCCATGAGACGCCGAACGGCACTTTCCGCACGTTCCGCATGGAGGCGGACCACTTCTCCAAGGAGTTCGATGACGCGCCGATGCCGCATTCGATCTTCTTCACCAAGATCGGTCATGCGATCCATGGCACCGAGTCCGAAAAGTGGCTCGGCACGCCGGTGTCGCACGGCTGCGTGCGGATATCGCGCGCCAATGCCACGACGCTTTATGCACTGGTCGAAAAGGAAGGTGTACTCAACACCACCGTGACGCTGACCGGCTCGTCGCAGATCGCGCTGGCGCGCAATCCGCGCACCCGTGCCAATGCCGAAATGGCTCGCCGCGAACCGGCCCCGCAAGATGGCGCGGCAGGCGATCCGGTCGTGCTGACGCCGCAACGGCTGCCGCCAAGTCAATACGCACCTCAATACGCGCCCCAATACGCACAGCCGGTACAGCGACCCGATGACGGCTATATCTATCCGGCGGACGGCAGTTCGGACACCGCGCGCTATCCGGCGCCGCGCAGCAGCCGGCGTCTGTATGACGCGCAGAGCAATCCTCAGCCGCAATATTACGACAACCGCGGATACGCGCCACCACAGCAGCAGCAGCTATTACCAGCCGCGCGGGTTCTTCAACTAAACGGCATCGTTAAACCATAGGCCCCACACGAAAGGGGCCTGATCCAGACGAACTGGATCAGGCTCTTGGTTTGTCGGTTATAAGCCCCGCGCGAGCTCAGCCGCCCTTTTCGCACTTGGTCATGAAGCTCTTCTTGGCCGCGCCGGACAGTGGCTTGCCGTCCGAGCTCTTTGCCTTGGTAGCGCAGTCATCGGCCATGCATTTCTTCATGAACGACGTTTTCGCGGCGCCGGCGAGCGCTTTACCGTCCTTGCCGACCGCCTTGGTCTCGCAGCTTTCCTGCGCCATCGCTGAACCGACGGCGAAGGTCGCAAGCACTGCAGCTATAAATACTTTTCGGATCATATTTCTCTCCTTTAAGCCCCAGGATATCGTTTTTCGCCCAAGCACCCTGGAGTTGACAGCAAGTTCCATCCCCGATCAAGGGGAGGCGAACGGTTTTGGTTTTGAGGGGTAGCCTTTTCCCACGGACGGTATCGCGGGCAGTGCGGGCCCGACAGCGGGCACGGTTAACTTATCGCTGTGCCCGGTTCGAGGCCTTCGATAGAAGCATTTGAACCATCAAGATGACAATTCGACGTGAACCACGCATGACGGAAACCGACGTCCTCATCATTGGCGCCGGCCATAACGGCCTTACCTGCGCGGCTTATCTGGCGATGGCCGGGTTACGCGTGACCGTGGTCGACCGCCGCAAGGTGGTCGGCGGCGCGGCCGTGACCGAGGAATTCCATCCCGGCTTCCGCAATTCGGTCGCAGCCTACACGGTCAGCCTGCTCAATCCCCAGGTTGCCGCCGATCTCAACCTTGCCGGTCACGGCTTGCGCATCGTCGAACGCAAGGCACAGAATTTTCTGCCCGCACCGGATGGCAATTATCTGCTGACCGGCGAAGGCCGGACGGAAATGTCCGTCGAAAAACTCAGCGCGCGCGACGCCAGCCGGATCGACGGTTTTGCGCGCGAGCTGGAAGAGATCGCCGACGTGCTGCGAAAACTGGTGCTGCGCCCGCCGCCGAACATGGTCGAGGGATTTGGCGTCGGCGCGATCCGCGAAGCCTTCAATGCGTTTGGCGCGGCCAGCGTCCTGCACGGGCTAAGCCTTGAGCAGCAACGCAGCCTGCTTGATTTGTTCACGCGCTCGGCCGGCGAGATGCTGGACGAGCGGTTCGAAAGCGATCTCGTCAAGGCGCTGTACGGCTTCGACGCCATCGTCGGCAACTACGCCAGCCCCTACGCCGCCGGCTCGGCCTATGTGATGCTGCACCACGCATTCGGCGAGGTGAACGGCAAGAAAGGCGTCTGGGGCCACGCTATCGGCGGCATGGGTGCGATCACGCAGGCGATGGCGGGCGCGGCGCGCGGCCATGGCGCCGAGATCCGGCTCGACGCCGGCGTGCGCGAGGTGATCGTCGAGCGGGACCGCGCCGTGGGCTTGGTCCTCGACAATGGCGAGACCATCCGCGCCAAATACATTGCGTCCAGTGTCAACCCGAAACTGCTCTATACGCGGCTGCTGCCGGCCGGCGCGCTGGCGCCCGCGTTCCTCGCGCGCATCAACAACTGGCGCAACGGCTCCGGCACCTTCCGGATGAACGTCGCGCTGACGTGCCTGCCCTCATTCACCGCCCTGCCCGGCCCAGGCGATCACCTCACGGCGGGCATCATCCTGGCGCCGAGTCTCGGCTACATGGACCGCGCCTGGCAGGACGCGCGCGACCACGGCTGGAGCCGCCAGCCGGTCGTGGAGTTGCTGATCCCCTCGACACTGGACGATACGCTGGCGCCTCCCGGCCAGCATGTCGCCAGCCTGTTCTGTCAGCACGTCGCGCCGCAATTGCCTGACGGCAAATCATGGGACGATTATCGCGACGAGGTCGCCGATCTCATGATCGCGACCGTCGACGCCTACGCGCCGGGCTTCGCTAACAGCGTGATCGGCCGGCAAATATTGTCGCCGCTCGATCTGGAGCGCCAGTTCGGCTTGCTCGGCGGCGACATCTTCCACGGCGCGCTGACCTTGAACCAGTTGTTCTCGGCGCGGCCGATGCTGGGCCATGCCGATTACCGCGGCCCCATCAAAGGCCTCTATCATTGCGGCTCCGGCGCCCATCCCGGCGGCGGCGTCACCGGCGCTCCCGGCCACAACGCCGCGCGCGTGATCCTGGGCGATCACCGCGCGTTGTTCAGGTGAGGCGGCGCTCGCTTCCTTAACCCCACCCCGCCGTTTGCGGGGAGAGCGAAATTCGCAAAGCGAATTTCGGTTGAGGGGCAAGGCACGGCATCCGACAACAGCGCAGCATTCGCGGGAAGCGCCGCCCTCACTTCGACCCTCTCCCGCGAAGATCGGGGAGAGGGAGCGCGCCTCCGCTGTTGTCAATCCAGTTCGAACGCGCCCTTGTAGTCCTGCCGCAGTGCCGGGTTCTGGTCTTCCTTGCGCAGCACGCAATTGCCGATCGCCAGCACCTCGATATCGCTGCCCATGAAGCAGCGAAACGCATCTTCCGGCGTGCCGACGATCGGCTCGCCACGCACGTTGAAGCTGGTGTTCACCAGCACCGGGCAGCCGGTGCGTCGCTTGAAAGCTGAAAGCAGCGCGTGGAAGCGCGGATTGGTCTCGGCATGCACGGTCTGGATCCGCGCCGAATAGTCGACATGCGTCACCGCCGGAATTTCGGAACGGCTGACGTTGAGCTTGTCGATGCCGAACAGCGCCTGCTGCTCCGCCGTCATGGCGCGGCGCCGCCGCTCGACGACGTCGGCGACCAGCAGCATGTAGGGGCTGTCCGCGGCGAGATCGAACCAGTCGGCGACGTCCTCGCGCAGCACCGCCGGCGCGAATGGCCGAAAGCTCTCGCGATACTTGACCCTCAGATTGAGCGACTTCTGCATGCTCGGCGAGCGGGGATCGCCGATGATCGAGCGCGCCCCGAGCGCCCGTGGTCCGAATTCCATCCGGCCCTGAAACCAGCCGATCGCCTTTTCGTCGACCAGCGCCTGCACGGTCGACGCAATCAGTTCATCGTCGCCGAGCACGATAAAGCGCGCGCCCGCCTGCTTCAGACGGCTTTCGATCTCTCCTTGTCCAAACGCTGGCCCGAGATAGGAGCCCGACATGGCATCCGCCGCGCCGTTTGTCCGTCGCGGCGCGCCGTTGAACTGGTGATGGGCGGCAAGCGCCGCGCCCAGCGCACCGCCGGCGTCGCCGGCGGCGGGCTGGATCCAGATGTTCTTGAAACGCCCGTCGCGCAGGATCTTGCCGTTGGCGACGCAATTGAGCGCTACGCCACCGGCGAGGCACAGATTGGCCGAGCCGGTTTCTTTCGCCGCGCTGCGCGCCAGCCGCAGCACGATCTCTTCGGTCGCCTTCTGGATCGAGGCCGCCAGATCCATGTGGTGCTGTTTGAGTAACTCCTCCGGTTTGCGCGGCGCGCCGCCGAACAGCTCGTGGAAGCGCTCGGTGGTCATGGTGAGGCCGGTGCAATAGTTGAAATAGCTGAGGTCGAGCCGGTACGAGCCGTCGTCCTTGACGTCGACCAGATGATCGAAAATCCTGTCGACATATTTCGGCTCGCCATAGGGCGCAAGCCCCATCACCTTGTACTCGCCGGAGTTGACCTTGAAGCCGGTGTAGTAAGTGAACGCCGAGTAGAGCAGCCCGATCGAATGCGGGAAGTGAATCTCTTTTGTGATGTCGAGCTGGTTGCCGCGGCCGAAGCCTGACGACGTCGTGGTCCATTCGCCGACGCCGTCCAGCGTCAGCACCGCGGCTTCCTGAAACGGCGAGGCAAAGAACGCCGAGGCCGCGTGGCTCTGGTGATGATCGGTGAACAACAGCCGCTGCTCCCAATCGATATCGGGATTGATCTCCTTCAGGCTTTGCCGCAGCAACCGCTTCTGAAACAGCTTTTCCTTTAGCCATAGCGGGATCGCCAGCCGGAACGAACCGAAGCCGCGCGGCGCGAACGCCAGATAGGTCTCGAGCAGCCGCTCGAACTTGATGAACGGCTTTTCGTAGAACACCACGTTATTGAGATCGGCGGCTTTCATGCCGGCCTGATCGAGGCAATAGCGGATCGCGGCCGACGGAAACCGTGCATCGTGCTTGACGCGGGTGAAGCGCTCCTCCTGCGCGGCGGCAACGATGCGACCGTCGACGACCAGCGCCGCGGCGCTGTCGTGATAGAAGGCCGAAATGCCGAGGATGCGCGACGGCATCAAAACAGCGTGTAGATAAAGGGCGCGATCACCGATCCCTTGGTCAGCACGAGAAGGCCGCCGAGCAGGAACATCACGACAAAGACCGGCATCAGCCAGTATTTCTTGCGCACACGGAGGAAGGCGATGAATTCACGCAGAAAGGACATGGACGACTCTCAGAATTGGAAGACTCTCAGAATTGCTGGCGCATGGCTTCGGATGGCGGCCGCTCGTCGGAACGCGTCAGCCAGTAGCTGGCGGCTTTCTTGTCGAGCCTGAGCCGCAGCGGATCGTTGCCGAGCAGTCGCATCAACACGCCTATGGGAAGGATGGTGCCGTAGAACAGGATCGCCATGATCACGGGATTGACGATCCGGTGCAGCACCAGACCAAGCTTCAGCCAGATCCGGTTGGGCACGGCGAGATGCTGCGGCCGCCACAGAGCGCCTGCGATCAGCGCAATCGCCAGCGCGCCCCACAGCAGGCCCCAGGGCGACCGCTCGATCAGCTTGACGACCGCAATCAGCGCGAGGATGCCACCGAGCGTCAAACCAAACTTTCGCTCGCTCGGGGCGGCCGCCTGGTCCTCGCGCCTCAAATCCTCATGCAGCGTTCCGCCAGCCAATATGTCCTCGCATTCTGCTTGTTCTGTGCAACGCGCCCTGACGTGTCGTTGCCAGGTAGTGTCTCAGTTTGAAATTAGCGACCCTTAACCGCGAGAGCGATCCCTTGAAGCATAGCCGCAACTGAAGCGGCGGCCAGCCCACTTGTTAAGCTTGGCTTGCCGAGAAAGAGCTTCAACGTATGGTCCGGATGGCTCTGTGCTTTCATAGGTTATTTCAGGAAATTGAATAGCGGCGGAACGCCACCAGAGCGCCCCCGAAGCGAAAGCTGCGATACAGGCGAACCAAGTAAAAGTTGTCTCACACATTTTCAAAGACTCTGTTGATGTGCTATGTTTAGCGCAAAGCAGGAGACAAATATGGCGACTGGAATGTTCCGCACCACCGACGGATCGGTGCAAGTCGATTACGATGGCACCAACATCCCAATTCCGCGCGCCAAATACAAGGAGAATGGCTATAAGCCTGACTTCGACAAGTTGCCCCTAGAGGCGGATTATTGGGCCGCCCAAGAGGAGGCAAAGAGCCGCGATGCCAAGGGGACCTAAAGGCGTCGCTGGTTGATGCGCGGGAAGCGCTGCCGGTTCGTGGGCCGTCATCGGAATGACTTTACGGTTCGACCGCATCGATAACTTCTGGTTTGTTCTCCGCCATTAACAAATTTCAAACTGAGACACTACCCGTTGCCAGCCCATTCTACACGGCGAGACCAGGTGGAGGCTAGCGCGCGACGAGACTGAACAGGACTATGACGGCAGCGCACGCGCGTTCCCACCGGCGCCGAGCCTGTCATCAGGCGTGCATTCGCGCGACCCGTTGGCGCCTACTCTCTTCCTGTGGAAGCGGTGAAGCAACACTGTGCCGTTTACACCCCTACTGCGACGCTTTGGCAGACCCGACAAAGCCGTCGATAGCCAACAGAGCGAATAACCGGTCGGCCACCAGTTTCTGGCCGTTCGGCGTCCAGTGCCCGCCGGATCGGCCGGTATAGACCTCCGCGCCATCGAAAGACACCTGCGGAATGTGCTGGGACGCAAGGTACAAAGCGAGCTTCTTGTCGAATGCCTGCATGCCGACGACCAGCTTCGCTCCATGGGCCTCCACGAAATCCCTGATCTTGCCGACCAGTTTCTCGGTCGGGTCGGGCACCTTGATCGCGGGATGCACCAGGTCGACGTAATTGTAGACGGCGACGCGGGCGACCAGCGAATGCCGCACCAGCCAGTTTTCCTTGACATAGATCTGTCGCGATTTCGGCACCGGCTGGCCGCGCAGTTGCAGCGCGCCATCCGGCAGGGTCGCGAAATAGGGCTTCTGATAGCTCTCGTAGCGAACGCTGCTGCTGTTATCCAGCCGGTCGTTGATGGCGCAGAACACCAGCACCACGACCTTGGGTTCGATCTTGGGCCAAAGCCGCTGCAGCAGCAGGTATTCCTGGTCGTTGCCGTAGCCGGACACGCCGGCATTGACCATGTTGTAATCGGGAATGCGGCGCCGCAGCAGATCGGTAAACCGCTCATCGGCTTCGGTATCGAGCCCCCAGACAAAGGAATCGCCGATAAACAGCATCGCCCGCCGGCTGTCCCGCACGAATTCGATGTCGCGCAGCCCCAGGCTGTTGTTATGCGCATGAATGGTGCGGGCGTTGGTGATCGCCGCGTTCGAATTGGGCACCGGCGCCCAGCCGAGCTCGGGATCATACTGATAGCTCAGGGACTGCTCCGTGGTGCTGTCTCGCAAGATCTTGAGGTTGACGACACGCAGCAGACCCTCGAGCACCAGCAGCGTTGCCAGCAAGATCAGCACGGAGGTGCCGCTCCGGCGCAGCCTCTCGACGATCCGTTCGTCTCTGGTAGAGGTCATTGACCGACTCGGCTCCGCCGCGGGTTTACGGGTCCTCGACCCGCCGGCTCGGGCGCCGAATAACAAACAAAGACCTCGCCGTCACCCTCCGGTCGCCGGCAGGTTCCATTTCAGGTGCTGGTAACCTGTGGGAAGCTGAGCGATAATGCCTTTGACAGGCAGTGTACGGACGCCTGGCCGACCTGTGGATATACTGTGGAAAACCTTGTGGAAAAACCTGTGCGAAAACATCGTATTTGCTGTGTATACGCACCCGTTCAGGCTGTGGAAAAGGGAGCACTAAAGCTGTGGAAAATCCGGTAGCGCCTCAGTTTGAAACTTCGCAAGGTCCGGAAGCCCAAGGTTCGGGAGTCTATGGGCTGCAAATTCTTGGCCGGATCCTTATCACGATCGTAGCGCCGTTATATGGGGGCTACATCGGCGCATCCGCGGACAATCTTTTCATCTACATACTCTTGGCGGGCGCATGGTCGCTCTGGGCCTACGGCCAACCGGGACCGCAACAGCTTTGGCAAACGGCCAGCTGGATCGGAGTTCTAAAAGGCTGGATCGTCATGTCGGCTGCCGTCCTGATCGTGGCCGGGCCGGCCTTTGCCATCGGCTACTTTGTCCTGAGAACTCCGGGTTGAGACCAATAAGGTTAGGCGGCAAACTTCGCAAGCGAGGGGGCGGTTGAACAAGTGGTCCGTCGCAATTGGTTTGGGAGCGCTGATTCTCGGCACGCTTATGTGGACCGCCTACCTCGTTGTCGGGTGGCACTATTTCGATATGCCCCACATAAACATTATCGTTTCAATCTTTCACTTCGATGGGGAAACGGCGGAAGACGCCATCTATTTTGGGACTTGGCTGGAGTATGTCGCGGCTGCTGCAATTCTCTTGACCGGAGCGCGCTTGCTGTGGCGCAGAATTTCAAACTAAGACACTGATCACGGAAGAGTCCCCGTTTGAAATTTGTGGAGCTGCGGGTGAGCTTCGCAAGGGAGAGATCGATGCCTGCTTATCTCATCGTTGAACACAAAATTACTGACGCAGAAAAATTCGACCGGTATAGAACTGCCGTGGGACCGATGATTGCAAAACATGGTGGCCGGTACCTGACCAAAGGCGGAAGTCACAGATTCCCGGAAGGCGGCCATTGGCTGCCGGAGCGCGTCGTCATCATCGAGTTTCCAAGCATGGATGCGCTCAACGCCTGGTACACGTCGCCCGAGTACCAACCACTCATCGCGCTACGTAAGTCGTGTACCAGTGACCTCGACATGCTGATCACTCTTGAAGGCGCGTGACTGGAAGTTCAAACTCAGACTGCGCGAGTCTCCAGCTAAGTGGCGGGAACCAGCGCAAACCGGGCGGCATTTTGCGTCATTCGGGTGGCCGTCAGCCGCAGGAAGTATAACGACAGGCCCGGATTGCGCTCGCAAAGCTTCTTGAGCGCTCCATCGCTGATCCATAGCAAATCCACATCGGTTTCCGCCATCGCGGTCTGGGTACGCTGCCGCTCCAGAGAGAACAACCCAACCTCTCCGAACAACTCACCAACTGAAAGCCGCCGATCAATTTCCGGTAGGCTGACTTCACCCGATACGATCATATAGAGCAGATCGGCGTGCTGTCCCTTCGTGAAAATCGTTTCGCCGGCATGGAAATGCTTCGATTGCATGAATGGCTGCAGCCAGCTTGGAGAGAGATCCGTGGCGGCAGCAAGCTTCGCCTTGCGAAGCAGTCTCAGCATGCGAAAGAACAATATCAGGTTCAGGGGAAGCAGGATGATGTGCAAAATAAGCACGGGGTATAATCCGGCGCCGATTCCATAACTGATGAAAGCAATGTTGCTGCATATCGCGACCGCGCGCAGGCTCAACATCGTGCTCATGCAGAATGTCAGCAGGACGAGAACGGACGCCAGATAGCCGATGCCGTCAATCAATGTCATGATGGAGAGCATTCAATTGCAAATAGTCAAAGATGAGACTGTTCACTACGCAAGAGCGATGAGGATAGAGCGGACGCAGCGCTCCTATGAGTACATGGCCGAACATGAAAATCGCAACCGCATTTCGCTGGCCAGTACAACACAATACCGCAACCGAGCCGTCAGTCGCCCCTTCCTCGCACCGTATCGACGCATTATTTCTACAAACATTGAAATATCGCTTGACATCATTTAGTCATTTCAATAATTATTGAAATATGAAAAAGCCCGATGTGCTTGCTGCCCTGTCGGCCCTTGCCCAGGAAAACCGCCTTGATGCTTACCGTCTGCTCGTGCAGGCCGGGCCGGACGGTCTGGCTGCGGGCGAAGTCGCCACGTCTCTCGGGCTTTCGCCAAATACCCTGACGTTCCATTTCGATCGGCTTCGTGAAGCCGGACTGGTCACCGTACGCCGCGATGGTCGATCGATGATCTATGCCGCGCGGTTCGACACCATGAATGCGCTGCTTGGCTATCTGACTGAAAATTGCTGTGGCGGCGCGACGGCATGCGCGCCTGCTGCCGCCTGCAAACCTGCCCATAAGGGCACCAAAACCCTGGCCTGAAGGAGAGAAACGATGAAGCGTCTCCACGTCCATGTTGCCGTCAAAGATATCAGCCAATCGATTGGCTTCTACTCGGTGCTTTTTGCCACCGAGCCCACCGTCGTCAAATCCGACTATGCGAAGTGGATGCTGGACGACCCGCGATTGAATTTCGCGATCTCTGCCCGGGGACGCGCAGCTGGCCTCGATCATCTGGGCATTCAGGTCGAAGATGCTGCGGAATTGCAGCAAGTCTACGCCCGACTTCGGGCGGCGGGCGGCAATGTGATCGAACAAGGCGAGACCACCTGCTGCTACGCCAAATCGGAAAAGTCATGGATTGGCGATCCCGCGGGCATCGCCTGGGAGGCATTTCTGACGACCGGCGAGAACATCGATTATGGCGATGGCGCACGCGAGGACGAAGCCCGCATCGCGCACAAGAAACCGTCGGCTCGTTGTGGATCGGCAGCGGTCACGGAACAGTCGTCGGCGTGCTGCTGAGACCGTAATGGACGCGATCAAGGAAGATGGCAAGTGCGTTCGCCTGGACCGCGGTGTCTGATGCCGTCACTATGGCAGCGCGCATTTGCGGAATGGCTGGGCACTGCGTTCTTGCTGGCTGCGGTGGTCGGCTCGGGAATCATGGCGCAGCGCCTCGCCGGCGGAAATGTCGCGCTGGCGCTGCTATGCAACACGATCCCGACCGGCGCAATTCTCGTGGTTCTGATCCTGATCTTTGGGCCGATATCCGGCGCGCATTTCAATCCTGCCGTGAGCATCGCATTCGCGTTGCGAGCCGAACTGACCTGGCGCAACGCTGCGCTTTACATCGTTGTGCAGATCGTCGGAGCCATTGCGGGCGTTTGGGTAGCGCATCTGATGTTCGAGCTGCCGGTATGGCAGTTCTCGATCACTTCCCGTACCGGCTCGGGACAGTGGTTCGCCGAAGCGGTGGCGACCTTTGGATTGCTACTGACGATCTTCGGGTGCATTGCCCGTCAGCCTTTGGCCACGCCCTATGCGGTCGGCCTCTATATCACGTCGGCCTATTGGTTCACCGCATCCACCTCTTTCGCCAATCCCGCCGTCACGATTGCGCGTTCGCTTTCCGACACTTTCGCCGGAATTGCGCCCGCTGACGTGATAGAATTCGTGGCAGCTCAACTCATAGGCATGGCGATAGCCGTGTTTGTCGGCCGGTGGCTTTGGGGTGGCGCCGAGCGCTTCGCGAGATAGGCAAGAATCGGCTTTGGCCCATTCGCGCCGATTTTAGCGTATTTGTAACCTGCGAAAACGCGTGTGCGAAAAATCGAAATTCCCAAAGCGCTTCAAGCTGATTTGGGCTGTCCAGACTCCCGGCTGAAAATATTCCGCTTTTCATTGACCGCAAATCACTGGCTAAGTCGCGTCATCCCGCCTCACGAGAGGGGCGTTTCGCGATCGTCACGGACGTTGGGTGCGGGATGCGATGAGCGCGGCAATGTCACGAGACGAATGACATTGCCCGTACGGCGAAGTCGTGTGGTCCTGACGCCCCGACGCTGGCGTCAAGTTGGCGATGATGCTTGGCATCGCGCCATTGATGGTGACAATAAAGCCCGGTCACCAGGGAGAGCGCGAAGGAAGCCGCAAAAAATCATCGCGCGGGGGTGCCGGATTGCTCCGGTGTACTCGTGGTGACTAACGCGCGTGCTTTCTGCACTACACGCGCGGCTGCGGGTGCACTCGCATCCGGCATTCCCCGCGCCTTCTTTTTGAAGGTCGCCCGCGCCCTCTTTCGAGGGTGATTTCTCTGCAAGCCTCGGGTGCATCGCGCCGTGAGAAGATAGCCGCTTGCTGAAAAGCCGACATGGATTTCAGGCTGGTGGACAGGCTGCGGAATTGAAAGCCTGTTTCGCCATTTCATGAGCTGGAAGCGGTCCATTGGTGCGCGTTGCGATGGCGGGATGCTCCGTGTTGGTGTCGGGCCTGTGGAGAAACGCGGTATGTTCCGCGTATATAGCTGTGGTTTATCGGTGCTTGGCCGGTGAATGGCGCAAGCTCTTGAACAAGCGGATCCACGCAACACTTGCCGAGAAAGGCCGGAGTTGAGAACGCCCGCCCTTTAAATTATTGAAGCAAATGCGCTCCCGCGCCGGAATTAAGGAATGTCTTCCAACATCACCCCCGCCACCCATCGCGCCAGTTTCGCCATTGGCGGCGAAGCGGCCGCGAAAAACGTCGTCGATCTTCTCAACGAAAGCTTTGCCGAGGGCGAAGCCGCGATCGCCGCCTTCGAGCGGCCGGATGGCATCTGGGCCGTCACCCTGCATTTTGCCGATGCACCCGATCAGGACGCAATCCGTGAACTGGTCGGCCTTGCCGCCGGCGACAACGCCGCGCAGTCCATCGTCTTCGATACCGTCGAGGCCAGGGACTGGGTCAAGGCCTCGTTGGCAGACCTCGTGCCGGTTCCCGCCGGCAGGTTCACGGTGCACGGCCAGCACGATCGCACGCGCGTGCCCCCGAACAAACTGGGCATCGAGATCGAGGCCGCGCTGGCGTTCGGCACCGGCCATCACGGCACCACCCGCGGCTGCCTGTTGCTGCTCGATCAGGTGCTGAAGGCCTGCTACCCCCGCCGCGTGCTCGATCTCGGCACCGGCACCGGCGTGCTGGCAATTGCGGCTGCGAAGGCGCTGCGTCGCGCCGTGCTGGCGAGCGATATCGATGCCGCCTCGGTGCGCGTTGCACGCGCCAACGCGCGCCTCAATCAGACCGGCGATCTGCTGCAGGTGATCCGCGCCACCGGTTTCTCGGCGCCGCAATTCGCCAGGCACGCTCCGTTCGACCTCGTGCTGGCGAACATCCTCGCCAATCCGTTGCGGCATCTGGCGGGCCCGATGGCGCGGCATCTGGCGCCGTCGGCGCTGGTGATCCTGTCCGGCCTGTTGACGCCGCAGGCTGCCGGCGTGATCGCCGCCTACCGCGCCCGCGGACTGGTGCCGCTGCGGCACATCAGGATCGACGGCTGGAGCAGCCTTCTGCTCCGGAATGCGCCGATGAGGCCGCGCTGCATCCGATGAACCTCGCCATTTTCAAAGAGCTGCGGGGAATGCACGCCGCGCGATGCTATTGACGGCGACCGAACTGGAATGAGCAAAGCCAACTATCATTTCCGCTTCAGCTCGGAGCCAGCCCTGTCATTACGCGGTGCACGCCTGGCGCGGATCCCGACAAACCGGACCAGCATCTGGATGATGAAACCCGGTTGCCTGCTGACCGCGGCCGCAACAACCGGCGCGCGCGGAGACGGCGGCGAAATCTTCTCGAACGAAAAAACCGGCATGGTGTATCCCCTCCTCGTCGAGTTGAGACACTCCCGGACGTCCTCCGATACCTTGAGCGAACGACTTGCCATACAAAATCGTTTTCGCCTGTCTAGCGCAGGCCTAAAAGACTGAAGCACAAGCCATGCCAAATTGCAGCAATCGTTGCCGCATTGTACACTTGTTCCCGTCATTTCAGCTCCCATCCGGCCGGGTCATCCCATGTTCGAAGCCCACTTCCAGACGTTCGATGAGCCGGAAAGCGGCGTCGCGCTGACGGCGCGGCTTTCGGCGTTTCGCGAGGAACTGGCGCGGCGGAAGCTGACAGGATTCGTGATTCCCCGGGCCGACCAGCAGCAGAACGAATATGTGGCGCAGTCGGAAGAGCGGCTGGCGTGGCTCACCGGCTTTACCGGATCGGCGGGGCTTGCCGTCGTGCTGACGCATGAAGCCGCCGTGTTCGTCGACGGCCGCTACACGCTGCAAGCCACAAAACAGGTCGATGCCAAGGCTTGGCGGGTCGAGCCGCTGATCGACCCCTCCCCCGAAAGCTGGCTGACGGCGCATCTTGGGGCCGGAGATCGCCTCGGATTCGATCCATGGCTGCACACCTCAGTGGCAGCCGAACGGCTGGCCGCCGCCTGCGCCAGGGCCAAGGCGGAACTCGTCGCGGTCGACACCAACCCCGTCGATTCCGTATGGACCGAACGCCCACAGCCGCCGCTCGGCCCGGTCGCCGTTCACGGCACGCAATTTTCCGGCGAAGTCGAGAGCGAAAAGCTCAAGCGTATCCGCGGCGAGATCGAACGGCTCGGGGTCGACGCGCTGATGCTGTCGGATTCCCATGCGGTGGCCTGGACCTTCAACATCCGTGGCGCCGACGTCTCGCATACGCCGTTGCCGCTGTCCTATGCGTTGGTGCCGAAGGACGGCCGGCCAACCGTATTCATCGATCACCGCAAGCTCTCCAACAGCGCGCGCGATCATCTCGCGCAATCCGCCGACGTCGCCGAACCGGACGCTCTGACGGGCGAACTTACCGCGCTGGCGCAGCGCGGCGCGTCTGTCGCGCTCGACAGCGCCACTGCCGCCGAAGCGCTCAGCCGTCTGATCGAAAGCGCCGGCGGCAAGGTGGTGCGCGGCAGCGATCCCGTGGCGCTGCTCAAGGCCTGCAAGAACCCGGTCGAGATCGAGGGCACCCGTAACGCGCACCGCCGCGACGCGGTGGCGCTGGCGCGCTTCCTCGCCTGGATCGACCGCGAGGCACCCGCGGGCCATCTGACCGAGATCGACGCAGTGGAAGCGCTGGAAACCTTCCGCCGCGACACCGGTGCGTTGAAGGACGTTTCGTTTCCGACCATCGCCGGCGCCGGACCGAACGGCGCCATCGTGCATTACCGTGTCACCCGCAAGACCAACCGGCGGATCGCGCCCGGCGATCTCTTGCTGATCGATTCCGGTGCGCAATATCAGGACGGTACCACCGACGTCACCCGCACCATCGCGATCGGCGAACCATCAGCGGAAATGCGCGACCGGTTCACCCGCGTGCTGCGCGGCCATATCGCGATCGCGCGCGCGGTGTTTCCCGACGGCACCACCGGCGCGCAACTCGATTCGCTGGCGCGGCAATTCCTGTGGCAGGCCGGCATCGATTTCGAGCACGGCACCGGCCACGGCGTCGGCAGCTATTTGTCGGTGCATGAAGGCCCGGCGCGGATTTCAAAGCTCGGCACCACGCCGCTGCGCAGAGGGATGATCCTGTCCAACGAGCCCGGCTACTACAAAACCGACGCCTACGGCATTCGCATCGAAAATCTCGAACTGGTGGTCGAGACCGAAATCGCAAGCGCCGAAAAGCCGGTGAATGCGTTCGAGACGCTGACGCTGGCACCGATCGACCGGCGGCTGATCGACTTGAACATGCTGGATCGCGGCGAACTCGTCTGGCTCAACGACTACCACGCCCGCGTTCGCCATGAGGTGCGTCCGCAACTCGACGAGCCCACCAGGGCATGGCTGGACCAGGCCACGGCGGCGCTTGGTTGAGAAGCGCGGCTTGATTTTGGTCGCAGCGAAGAAGGATATCCAGACGCGATCGTCTCATTGCGAGCGGCAGCGATGGAATCCAGACGCCGCTACGCGGAATGACGGATTGCTTCGTCGCTGACGCTCGTCGCAATGACGACCTCACTCCCCGATCAGCTTCAACCACTCGTCTTCGGTCAATACCGTGACATTGTGCTTCTTGGCTTCCGCGAGCTTCGAGCCCGCGCCGGGGCCGGCAACGACATAATCCGTCTTCTTCGACACCGAGCCTGCGGCCTTGGCTCCCAGTCGCTCGGCGGTTGCCTTGGCTTCGTCGCGCGTCATTTTCTCCAGCGAGCCCGTGAACACCACGGTCTTGCCGGCGACGACCGAATTGCTCTTTGGCTTTTCGGCATCCAGGATCGTGACCTCGCGCGTCAGCCGCTCGACGATGCCGCGATTGTGGCTCTCGCCGAAATAGGCCTTGATGCTGGCGATCACGGTGTCACCGATCTGGTCGAGCGCGTCCATCTCCGCGATGGTCTCTTCGTCGTCTTTTGTGGCCGCGAGACAGGCGTCGTGGAACGACTGCCAGGAACCGTAACCGCGCGCCAGCGCCAGGGCGGTGGTTTCGCCGACCTGGCGCATGCCGAGCGCGAAGATAAAGCGCTCGAGCGAAATCCGCCGCCGATTTTCGATCGCGCCGAACAGGTTGCGCACGGACGTCTCGCCGTAGCCTTCGTGCTGTTCCAGCTTGATCCTGTTGTTGCGCGCCGGCAGCGTGAAAATATCGGCAGGTTCTTTCACCCAGCCTTCCTCAAAAAAGAACTGGATCTGCTTTTCCCCGAGTCCGTCGATATCGAACGCGCGGCGCGAAGCGAACAGTTTCAGGTGCTCGATCTTCTGGAACGGACAGGCGAACTCGCCCGTGCAGCGGGCGCGGGCACCCTCTTCTCCGGTCGCGGTCTCCTCGCGCACCACATCGGTGTGAAGCGGGCACGGGCACTTCTTCGGAAACTGAAACACCTTGGCATTTTTCGGACGCTTGTCGATGATGACATCGACCACCTGCGGGATCACATCGCCAGCCCGCTGGATCACGACGGTATCGCCGATCCGGATGTCGCGGCCCTCGCGCAACTGCTCGCCGTCGCCGCCGATACCCTTGATATAGTCTTCGTTGTGCAGGGTGACGTTCTGCACAATGACGCCGCCGACGCCGACCGGCTCAAGCTTGCCAACCGGCGTGAAGGAGCCGGTACGGCCGACCTGGATCTCGATATCGCGCAGCACCGTCATGGCGCGCTCCGCCGGAAACTTGTGCGCGATCGCCCAACGCGGCGTGCGCGACACAAAACCGAGCCGCTCCTGCCAGTCGAGGCGGTCGACCTTGTAGACGACGCCGTCGATGTCGTAATCGAGCTCGGCGCGCTGCTCCTCGATCTTGCGATGGAACGCGATCAGTTGCTCGACCGAATGGCACAATCTGGTCAGCGGATTGGTGGTAAAGCCGCAGCGCTGAAACCAGCCGATCATGCCGGACTGGGTGTACTCCGGCATCGCGCTCATCTCGCCCCAGGCATAGGCGAAGAAGCCGAGCGGGCGCGAGGCGGTAATCGACGGATCTTTCTGACGCAGCGATCCTGCCGCGGAATTGCGCGGGTTGGCGAAGATGGTATCGCCGGTCGCCTTCTGCCGCTCATTCAGCGCCAGGAAGGCCTTCTTTGTCATGTAGACTTCGCCGCGCACCTCGCAAATCTCGGGCATGTTACGGCCCTTGAGCTTTTTCGGCACATCCTCGAGCGTGCGGATATTGGCGGTAACGTCTTCGCCTTCGGCGCCGTCGCCACGGGTCGCGGCGGTGACGAGCTCGCCGCCCTCATAGCGCAGCGACATCGACAGTCCATCGATCTTCGGCTCGGCGCTGAAAGCAATCTTGTCGTCGGACAGTTTCAGAAAGCGCTCGATGCGGCCAACGAAATCCAGCACGTCCTGCTCGGCAAAAGCGTTGTCGAGCGACAGCATCGGCACCGAATGCCGGACTTTTTTGAAACGCCCGGATGGCGTCGCACCAACTTTTTGCGACGGCGACTCGGAGCTGACAAATTCCGGGAATCTTTTCTCGATGGCGTTGAAACGCTGGCGCAGCGCGTCGTACTCGGCGTCGGTAACGCTCGGCGCATCGTCCTGATAATAGCGCTTGTCGTGCCCTTCCAGCTCAAGCGCCAGCCGCATCAACTCGACCTTGGCCTGCGGCTTGGTGAGCTTTGCAGCGTCAATGGGAGATTTTATTTTTGATTTTGCGACCATGCCGAACAGTATAATTCGTCATTCGCAAAGTGCGAACCCGGATGACATCCAAAAATCACGCCGTTGCCGCCTTCAGCAGCCGCTCGGCCGCGGCCCTCGCTTCGGCGGTGATCTCGGCGCCGGCCAGCATACGGGCAATTTCCTCGCGGCGGTGATCGGCGGCGAGGGCGTTGACACGGGTGGCGACACGCTTGCCCTTGTCGAGCGCGTCCTTGGAGATCAGCAGATGCTGGCTCGCGCGCGCCGCGACCTGGGGCGCGTGGGTAACCGCCATTACCTGCACCTTGCCGGCCAGCCGCGCCAGCCGGGCGCCGATCGCGTCCGCCACCGCACCGCCAACGCCGGTGTCTATTTCGTCGAACACCAGCGTGGGTGCCGAACCTCGATCGGACAAAACGACCTTGAGCGCCAGCAGGAACCGCGACAGCTCACCGCCCGAGGCCACCTTCATCAATGGACCCGGCTTGGTGCCCGGATTGGTCTGAACCCAGAACTCGACGCGATCAAATCCCTGCGGACCGGGTGCGGCGGGATCGGATTCAACTTGCGTCATGAACTTCGCGCGTTCGAGCTTCAATGGCGCCAGCTCGGCGTTGACAGCCTTGTTGAGTTTCTCGGCCGACTTGCTGCGCGCCGCCGAGAGTTCTGGTTGCTGCCGCGCTGAACTGCTTGTCGGCGTCCGCCGCCTGCAGTTCGAGCTTCTTCAACTCACCGGCGCCGGCGTCGATCAGTGCCACCTCCGCGGAATATTTCGCGGCCAACGCCGCAAGCCCGTCGACCGGCTTGGCGTATTTGCGCGACGCCGCGCGCAGCGCAAACAGCCGCTCCTCGATCCGCTCGAGTTCGCCCGGGTCGAAGTCAGCGGCGATCAGCGCCGCGGTGAGATGCTGGTCGGCCTCCTCCAGCGCATTGATGGCGGCATCGATCGCCTTCACCGCGGGTTCAACCAGGGCCGGCGAATTTGCGGCGCGCCGCTCAAGCCTTCGCACCGCTGCCGAGAGAGACGTGACCGGCGAATGGTTGCCGCTGACGGCATCTTGTGCTTCACGCAGATCGGCGGCGATCTTCTCGCCCTGCATCATCGTCGTGCGACGTTCGGCAAGCGTGGTCTCCTCGCCGTCCTTGGGCGCCAACGCCTTCAATTCATCGGAAGCGTGGCGCAGATAGTCGGCCTCGCGGGCAGCCCGTTCCATCGCTGTGCGATGCTCTTCAAGCAGCGCGTTAGCGGCGCGCCGCACCTCCCACAGCTTCTCCAGCGCAGCGACGTCCTTCTCGAGTCCCGCGAACGCATCAAGCAGCCGGCGATGGGTGGCGGCATCCACCAGCGCGCGCTCGTCATGCTGGCCGTGGATTTCGACCAGCGCCGAGCCAACCGCCTTGAGCGTCTGCACGCTGATTGCCTGGTCGTTGATGAACGCGCGGGTGCGGCCGTCCGCGAGTTGAACCCGGCGCAGGATCATCTCGCAAGAATTTTCAGAACTCGTGTCATCGAGCCCATTGTCGCTGAGGAGCGCCGCCGCCGGATGCCCCTTCGGCACGTCGAATACCGCGGTGACCTGACCCTGCTCCGCGCCGTGGCGCACAAGGCCGGCATCGCCGCGGCCGCCCAGCGCCAGCCCGAACGCGTCGAGGAGGATGGATTTGCCTGCGCCGGTTTCGCCGGTCAAAACGGCGAGGCCTCGGGAAAACTCGATATCGAGCCGTTCGATCAGGACAATGTCACGGATCGAGAGACGCGCCAGCATGCCGGAAAAGTTCCTAGCCGAGGCCTACCTTCTTGAAGGCCCGGCTGATCCAGGACCCCTGATTCTCGCTCGGCTCGAGACCGCCCGACTTTACAAGATTATAGGCGTCCTTGTACCAGCGGCTGTCAGGAAAATTATGCCCGAGCACCGCGGCTGCGGTCTGCGCCTCGCCAACGATGCCGATCGCCATATAGGCTTCCGTCAGCCGCTCCAACGCTTCCTCGACGTGCCGCGTGGTCTGATATTGAGTCACCACGGTCTTGAAACGATTGATGGCAGCGGTGTAGTCGTGCTTTTCCATGTAATAGCGGCCGACGACCATTTCCTTGCCCGCAAGCTGATCGCGCGCGCCCTGAAGCTTCGCCTTGGCATTAACGGCGTATTCCGAAGTCGGATATTTACGGATCACCTCTTCGAGCGCGGCGATCGCCTTCTCAGTGCGACCCTGGTCGCGCGACGTATCGGGGATCTGGTCGTATTGCGACGACGCGATCAGGAATTGCGCATAGGCGGCATCGGGACTTCCCGGGTGGAGCGTCACGTAGCGGGTCGCCGTGCCGATACAATTGTCGTAGTCGCCGGCATTATAATAGGCATAGGCCGACATCAACAGCGCCTTGCGCGCCCACTCCGAATACGGATGCTGGCGATCGACTTCCTCGAACTTCTTCGAGGCCGCCTTCGGATCGCTCTTTTTGTTCATCAGGTACAAGCCCTCGTTGTAGAGCTTGTCCGCGGGCTCTTCGACGAAGGTGTCGTCCTTGGCCATGAACTTGTCCCACAACGCACCGGTTCCGCATCCGCTCAGGGGGATGGCGAGAATGGTCAGGCACGCAGCCAGCCGCAATTGCCGCCAATGGGCGTCCGAGCGAACGGATAAGATGCGCGATTTGAGCGTCATACGCGGTGCCGACATAGATTTATAAACCTGACGCCTGTGAGCGGTGCCGCCAAATATGCACCTAACAAGCGCCGCGGCGCGTTGCATGCAACCGCGAGCCTGTGTAGCCGAAAAAGGTCCGTCAACCAACCGGATAGGAAGTTATTTCGCCCGCATTAAGGCGGCCGGGATTCCGTTGCTGATGCTGTGTTTACCGGTCCCGGAATGGCCCGAAAGGGCTTCCGGCACGTTGCGGAACCCGCCAGATACTCCCCCATGGATAGCTGCAAACGGCCTTGGCCCACGTGGGAAACGGACGGTCAGGACACGTCCGGACCGTAGGCCGGGGCGACCATGCCGCCCACCATGCCGCTGCCAACTTCGGCGTAGCCGCGCCGCGGGCGTACCGCATCCGATTCCAGCACGCGCCATGCGGTCCGATCGGCCAGCAGAGCTTTCAGCACCGCGTGATTGAGCTTGTGGCCACCGCGCACCGAGCGATATGCGCCCAGCAACGGCAGGCCGGCCAGCGCAAGATCGCCGATCACGTCGAGGATTTTGTGGCGGGCGCATTCGTCGGCGTAACGCAGCCCTTCGGGGTTGAGCAGCCGCTCCTGGTCGAATACCAGCGTA
This sequence comes from uncultured Alphaproteobacteria bacterium, assembly GCA_963806075.1. Classification (GTDB taxonomy): domain Bacteria; phylum Pseudomonadota; class Alphaproteobacteria; order Rhizobiales; family Xanthobacteraceae; genus Bradyrhizobium. Next base: position 174,763 of record CAWDWT010000016.1, on the reverse strand, counting down.
TTCTCGAAGGAAGCGCCGCGCGCAAATCCGGCCTCCCAGAGGCCCGCGACGTCGTTCACGCAGCCGAAGGTACGGGCGCGGGCAATTTCCCGGCGAAACCGCTCGGGGCTGAGATCGAGTATGTAACTCTGCTGACCGATGACCGGATTGGTGAAGTCGATTTCGACTTGCGCGCGGAAACCGCCGGTGTGGGGGCGCAATTCTCCAAAGGAACCGCCGATCGCGACCTGCACCGGCTTGACTACCTGAATGAAGCGGCGCGCCGCGGATTGGGTAACAATGCCAGCCTTGTCGATTGCCGCCACGAAGGGTGCTGAACTACCGTCCATGATCGGAACTTCAGGGCCGTCGATCTCGATCGTGGCATTATCGACGCCCATGCCGCGCAAGGCTGCGAGCACATGCTCCGAGGTCGAAACCAGCGGACCATTTCTGTCACCAAGCACGGTGGCAAACTCGGTCGCGATGACCGATTCAGCCACCGCCTGCACTTCGCGGCCCGAACCGGCACGGACAAAAATAAAACCTGCATCGATGGGTGCAGGTCCAAGGGTCAAGCTTACGGCTGAACCGGAATGAACGCCGACGCCAGTTACGGTAGCTTGCGATCGAAGCGTCGTCTGCCGGCTAAATTTCATTCCAAACCGCCCATTGCCCGACTTAACTTAAAATCCGAGCGGTCCGCGCGCGGGCCGCTGATTCGGCTTTAAGCATCCCCAAGTCACGGCGGACCATAGTCACTGCCCCAAAGAGCTCCAACTCACGGTTTTTTACCGATTGTTACCCGATCTCTGCCGCAATCACGCCAAGGCTTGACCAAATTCGGAGCCGGTCGAGGCGGGAGGCGGCCCGCTATTTCACCTCAAAAAATATAATTAATCATTTAATTTCAGTTGCTTGGCTAGTCATCCTGGAATTTGTCGCGCAACCAAGAAAAAGGCTCCGGCGGATCCGCCGAAGCCTTCATTGGTCGCAACTGTAACAATCCTCAGTTGCTCTGCCGGCGCAGAAAAGCGGGGATATCTAAGTGGTCGTCGCCCTGGGGCGACGGTACGACGGGCGCTGGGCGCCCATGGCCATCCAAGCCCTGGGGTGCAGGCCGCCTGGCATACTCTGATACCGGTTCGTGAGTCGCCATTTGCTGGGCGATCGTCCGCTGCGGCTTTCGCTCCGGCAACGGCGGCATCGGCGCCATCGCCGGACCCGAACCGCGGGCGGCAATCGGCGGTTCCTTTTCTTCGTCGCGCCGGCCGAGGCCGACGTTAGCCAGGCGCTGCAACAGCGACATTCGGGTCTTCTGCGGATGCTCTTCTTCGCTCTCGCCCCTCGCCTGCCGGATTTCATTTTGCGCCGGCATCGGCAAATCCTCAAAGTTTGGCATCCTGGGCGCGCGCGGCGGCGCGCGTTCGGCGGCCTGAGGAATAAAAGTTTCGGGCGTTGCGACCTCACGGACCTCGACTTTCGCGGCGTCCTGATCCGGGAACAGCGTCGGTTTCTGAGCAATGGGGCGAACCGTGACATCACCATAGGAGGCGGGTTGCAGCGGCGCTGAAGCGACTGGTTGTTGCGGCGCTTCAGGGGACACCGCGGCGGCGATAGCAGCGAGGGCCGCACGTTCAACGCTGCCGTTCTGGCGAGGCTGCACGGGCGCGGGAGCCGGCGCTTGCGCACCGGGAACAGCCTGCGTCGACATCGTTGCTTCCAGCTTCTGGGCACGTTCAGCGAGCCGCGCATTGTCGGCCCGGAGCCGAGCGGTCAGATCGGCAAGGCGAGAGTCCGGCGGGGCGGTCGGTGCCACCGCGTTGGTCGCGGTGGCGGCCGGCGCATTCGTGTTACGCGAGATCAGCGCCTGCTCAATGCCGGTTGCAACGACGGAGACGCGGATAATGCCATCGAGGGCCTCGTCGAAAGTGGCGCCGACGATGATGTTGGCGTCCTGGTCGACCTCCTCGCGGATGCGGGTCGCGGCCTCGTCGACCTCGAACAGCGTCAGGTCCTTGCCGCCGGTGATCGAGATCAGGAGGCCGCGAGCGCCCTTCATTGAGGAATCGTCGATCAGCGGGTTGGCTATCGCGGCCTCGGCCGCTGTCAAAGCTCGCTTGTCGCCGGAGGCTTCGCCGGTGCCCATCATCGCCTTGCCCATTTCGCGCATCACGGCGCGGACGTCGGCGAAGTCGAGATTGATCAGGCCTTCCTTGACCATCAGGTCGGTGATGCAGGCGACGCCGGAATAGAGCACCTGATCGGCCATCGCGAAGGCGTCGGCGAAGGTGGTCTTTTCGTTGGCGACCCGGAACAGGTTCTGGTTCGGGATGATCAGCAGCGTGTCGACCACCTTGTGCAATTCGGTGATGCCGGACTCAGCCGTGCGCATCCGGCGCTGGCCTTCGAAGTGAAACGGCTTGGTGACGACGCCAACGGTGAGGATGCCCATATCGCGCGCGGTCTTTGCGATGACGGGAGCAGCGCCGGTGCCGGTGCCGCCGCCCATGCCGGCGGTGACGAACACCATGTTGGCGCCCGTAAGATGATCGCGAAGCTCGTCGATCACTTCCTGCGCAGCGGCGGCGCCGACGTCAGGCTGCGATCCGGCGCCCAGGCCCTGGGTAGCCTGAGTGCCCATCTGCACGATGCGCTGCGCCTTTGACATCGTAAGCGCCTGCGCATCGGTGTTGGCGACGACAAAATCCACCCCCTGCAGCCCGGCGGTGATCATGTTGTTGACGGCGTTGCCACCGGCGCCGCCTACGCCGAACACGGTAATCCGCGGCTTCAGCTCGCGAATATCAGGGACGTTGAGATTGATGGTCATGGGTGCCTCTCGATTACGCGCGCGTTGGTTCGCCTCGGCCGACGGCCGCGGGATTTGGTGAAATTCCAGGGAACTTGCACAGGGTACGGAAAAGATTCATCAAAAGCCCTCCCGAAGCCATCGTCCGACCTTTCCGAAATAGCCATCAGTTCCTGTCTTGAGCTGCCGCGTATGCCGCGGTTCGACATGTTCAAGATGAGCGTATTGCGGGTAAACCAGCAGGCCCGAAGGGACCGCGAACGACGCACTCTTCGCTTCATTGGGTAGCCGCCCGAAGCCGAGCGGACGGCCGATTCGCACCGGCCGGCCGAGGATCCGGGTCGCAAGTTCGAGGGTGCCGGTGAGCTGCGAGGCGCCGCCGCTGAGAACGACACGCGCTTTTGGTTCTGCCGCAAAGGGCGAATCCGCCAAGCGGTCCCGGACCATTTCAAAAATCTCCTCGGCACGGTGCCGGACGATGTTGGCGATCGTGGCGCGGGACACGATCTGCGGAACATCGCGTTCGTTGTCGCCTGCCGTCGGCACAGACATCAACTCGCGCGCGTCGGATCCACCGGTCAGGACGGTGCCATATAACGTCTTGATTCGCTCGGCATCCGCAATGCATGCGGAAAGGCCACGCGCCATGTCCATGGTGATGTGCTGGCCGCCGATCGCAAATCCGCTGGCATGCACGAAGCGGCCGCCAGAATAGATCGCGATCGTGGTGGTGCCTGCTCCCATCTCGACCACGGCGGCGCCGATATCGGCCTCGTCGTCAGTCAGCACCGACAGGCCCGATACATAGGGACTGGCGGCCATCGCCTCGACGTTGAGGTGGCAGCGCTCGACCACCAGCATCAGGTTGTTGGCCACCGTGGCGTCCGCGGTCACGACGTTCATGTCGACGCCGAACTGCCGCGCCACCATGCCGCGTGGATCGCGGATGCCTTTGACGCCGTCGAGAGCATAGCCGACCGGCAGCGCATGCAGCACAGTGCGGCCATGGCCGGTGGCGTGATGCATGCCGGTAGAAGTAATGCGGGTGATGTCGGCTGCGGTAACCGCGCCGCCCTTGATCTCGGCTGCGGCTTCGATCAACTGGCCCTGCAGCCGCCCTGCCGAGACCGACAGGAGAACTGATTCAACCCTGACCTTGGCCATCCGCTCGGCCGCAGCGACGGCCTGGCGAACCGCCTGTTCGCATTCGGCCAGATCGACCACCGCACCCGCCTTGACGCCGCGCGACTGGATCTGGCTGTAGCCGATCAACTCGACCGCATGGCTACGTCCGCGCAATGCCTCGTTCGCCGGGCTCGGCTTCAGCCGCGCGATCATGCAAGCGACCTTGCTGGTGCCGATGTCGAGCGAAGCCACCAGCGCGGTGCGCTTTTGCGACACCGGGCGCGTCTTCGGAGTTTGATTGCGATCAAGACCGGTCATGCGTCACCGGCCTTCTTCTTCGGCTTCTTGTCCTTGAGCAGGTCTTCGCGGGCCTTGGCCGCATCGTCGGACAATTGCACGACCAGTCGGTCTGGCAGGCGCATGTCGACGGCGACGATGTCGCGTGAAAACAGTTTATCTTCCTGGTCGAGCTTGCTCAGCGCCGCCAGCGCCTTGTCGACATCGTTTTCCGGCAGCCGGATATCGAGGCCGTCCTTGAGCCGCAGGTTCCAGCGACGTTCGCCGACGAAGATCGCAGCCTTGGTCACCGCGCGCACCTGTGGATAGCGATCGAGCAGCGCCAGGAAATCCTTCGCGCGGGTTTCGGCCCCCTTACCGACCACCAGCGGCAGCGAGGTGAAGCGCCGCGTCACATATGGTTCGAGCACGGCGCCGTCATCGGCGATCACCGACAAACGGCCGTCGCGCTGCCACAGCGCGAACGCCGAGCGCTCGACGATATTGATCTGCAGCCGGCCGGGATAAAGCTTCAGCACCGTCGCGTCGCCGATCCAAGGATTGGCTTTCAGTTTGTCGCGGACCGTCTCGGCGTCGAGAAACAACAGCGAGGAGCGGCCATTGACGCCGCCGATCGCGAGTACTTCGTCCTGCGTCAGCTGCTTGCGGCCGTTGATCGCGACAGTGGTGATGCGAAACCCTACGGAATTTGCCAGCGCGTTGCGCGTATCGCTCAGTGTCGAGGTCAGTTCCTCGACATGACCGCCCCTGACGACGCCAAAGCCCGCGCTGCCCAGCAGGATCAGCATCGTGGTGGCAACGCCAGCACGCCTCGGCACGTATCGCTCGATCACCGAGATCAGACGCGGCGCGTGATCGCGCTCGAAACGTGGCTTGGTAACCGGTTTGGCAACTGGACGGCGCGAGGCGAACCACTCGCGCAGCAACACAGCCGCGCCAATGGCGGCCGCTTTCAGGTCAGCTTGGGGCCCCGGCGATCTCAGCGATCGAGCGAGGCGTCCGGCACCATCCATTGCACGAGCCCGTCAAATATTGTCCCGCGAAAAAGCCTCGCGGGCTCGGTCGCCGATGACATCTCGGTCGTGCCGGTGGGCATCGGCCTCCGAAAAAGAGGCCCGCTTCCCTCGATGCGGTCGTCGAAGCGGAAATCCGCAACAGCTCGCGTCCCGGCAGCCAAGCGCCACATGCGCCGCCGGCGTTAACCTTCGGGCTTACTGGTAAACAAAAGGTAAAACCGGTGCGAACAGGCCGCGTTTTGATCTGCCCTGTGAGGTATTTGCCCGATATTTCGCAATTTTACCCGTTTCCACGGGCCCGATTCCCGGAGCCCCTTCCCGGGGGTCTGGCGGAAAGCTGTTTAAGACCTGTGGCGGGCCGCCAGGGCGATCTGGTCTTGCAGAAAATCGGCGAATTCGATGCCCTCCACCTTGAGCGCTTTCGGGTACAGCGAAGCCTTGGTCAGACCCGGCAGGGTATTGGTTTCAAGAAAGACCGGCCCGGTTTTCGAGATGATGAAGTCGCTGCGGGAATAGCCGCGGCACGACAGCGCCCGGTGCGCCTTCAGCGACTGATCCATGATTTGTGCCGATATTTCCCGCGTGAAGCGCCCCGGGCAAATTTCCTGCGTGGCCTTGGCGAGATATTTGGCCCGGTAGTCGAAGCCGAGCCCGCCATCGGCCGGCACGATCTCGATCGGCGGCAGTGCAATCACCGAGCCGTCGAGCTTTTCGAGCACGCCGCAGGTCGCTTCCGCGCCTGAGACAAGCGGTTCGATCACATAGTCTTCGGTTTTCGCGGCGTCGCGGACCGCGGCGATATCCTGTGATGAGTTGACGAAAATCAGGCCGTAGCTCGAGCCGTCCTTGGATGGCTTCGCGATCAGTCTGCCATGCTCGGCGAATGCGGCTTCGATATCATCGAGTGCCACCCCGGCCGGCACCTTAAGGCCAGCAATCGCGGCAAAGCGCTTGGCGGCCACCTTGTCGAATGCAAGATGCGACGATGCCGAGCCCGAGCCGGTGAAGGCAACGCCGCGCATTTCGCACATCGCCTGCAGTTCGCCGTTCTCCGCCATGCCGCCATGCAGGCCAAGGACCAGCAGCCGCTGCTCGGCCTGCGCCTGGTCCAGTGCGCGCTCGATGCCGCCAAGGCTCGGCGTACCCGGCTTGAATGGATCCTCGAAGGGGCGCGAATGCGCGAGCAGCACTTCGGATCTGGTCTGGTGCACGCTATCGTCGGCATCCCAGAACCAGAGGTCGGCATCCGGCAACGCCGAGTGCAGCGCTTGCGCGCTCGCGACCGAAACCAGCCGCTCCTTGTTGGTGCCGCCGAAGAGAATGGTAGTCCGCATCACGATCGCTCGATTCCAGTCACTTGATGCCAAGCCGCTTGATTTCCCAGTGTAACTCGATTCCCGAATTTTGCCTGACCCGCTCGCGCACGGTTTCACCCAATGTCTCAATGTCATGGCCGGTCGCGTTGCCAGTATTGATCAGGAAGTTGCAGTGCATTTCCGACACCTGCGCGCCGCCGACGCGCAGGCCGCGGCAACCGGCGGCATCGATCAGTTTCCAGGCGCTGTTGCCGGGCGGATTCTTGAAGGTCGAGCCACCGGTTTTTTCCCGGATCGGCTGCGCCGTCTCGCGATGGCTTTGCACCTCATTCATCCGCGCGCGGATCGCCTCCGGCGCGGCGGCGACCCCGCGAAACCGGGCGGACGTAAAGATGACCGAGGGATCGACGCCGCTGTTGCGGTAGACGAATTTCATGTCGGCATTGCCGAAGCGATGCTTCGTGCCATCGCGGCCAATGCCGACCGCATCGATCAGCACATCCTTGGTCTCGCTGCCATTGGCGCCGGCATTCATGCGCAGCGCGCCGCCAATGGTGCCGGGGATGCCGAAGAAGAATTCAAGCCCGGCGAGATTGGCGGCGGCCGCGGTCTCGGCCACGCGCTTGTCGAGCGCGGCGGCGCCGGCGCTGACGACATCGCCATCGGCGATGGTCTCGCCGAAAGCGCGCGGGCTGAGCCGGATCACCACGCCCGGCATGCCGCCGTCGCGCACGATCAGGTTGGAGCCGACCCCGATGACGTAGACGGGCAGTTCCTTTGGCAGAGCCTTGAGGAAATACGCCAGATCATCTTCATCCGATGGCGTAAACAGCACCTGCGCCGGACCGCCAACGCGAAACCAGGTCAGTTCAGCGAGCGACTGATTCGCCAACAGCCGCCCGCGCAATTCTGGCATCGCGGCTTTCAGGTCGGACGTGATGTCGGGAAAGCCGCCCACCCTCATCCCAGCGCCTTCAGTTCGTCCGGCAGCGCGTAGGCCCATTGCGTGATGTTGCCGGCGCCGAGGCAGACCACGAGATCGCCGCGGCCGGCAATATCCTTGATGACCCTGGCAAGCTCGGCGGAATTCGGCAGCGGGATCACCTCGCGATGGCCATGCGCGCGCAGGCCCAGCACGAAATGATCGCGATCGATGCCCGGGATCGGCGCCTCGCCCGCGGGATAGACTTCGGCGACCACGACCGCATCGGCATCGTTGAAGCAGGTGCAGAATTCCTCGAACAGGGATTGCAGGCGGGTGAAGCGATGCGGCTGCACCACCGCGATGACCTTGCCATTGCCGGATTCCCGCGCCGCCCGCAGCACGGCCGCGATCTCGACCGGGTGATGGCCGTAATCGTCGATCACGGTAATGCCGTTGACCTCACCGGTCTTGGTGAAGCGCCGCTTGACGCCGGCAAATCCTGCGATGGCCTTGCGAATGGTGTCGTCGGTCAGTCCAAGTTCATGCGCCACCGCGATCGCAGCCGTGGCGTTGAGCGCGTTGTGCCGGCCCGGCATCGGCAATTTCACGTTCGATATCTCATGCGTCGCGCCGCTCGTGCGGTTGCGGAACACGACCTTGAACCGCGATCCGCCGCCGGCTGGATCGAGATCGACCAGCCGTGCATCGGCCTGCGGATTCTCGCCATAGGTGATGATGCGGCGGTCCTCGATTTTGCCGACGATGGTCTGTACCACGGGATGATCGATGCACATCACGGCGAAGCCGTAGAACGGCACGTTCTCGACGAAACTTCGGAACGCGTCCTGCACCGCCTCGAACGCCTTGAAATGATCGAGATGTTCGGGATCGACATTGGTGACGATGGCGACATCGGCGGGCAATTTCAAAAACGTGCCGTCGCTCTCGTCGGCTTCCACCACCATCCAATCACCGGCGCCCAATCGTGCATTGGTGCCGTAGGCATTGATGATGCCGCCGTTGATCACGGTGGGATCGAGATCGCCGGCGTCGAGCAACGCCGCGACCATCGAGGTCGTGGTGGTCTTGCCGTGGGTGCCGGCGATCGCCACGCAACTTTTCAGCCGCATCAATTCCGCCAGCATCTCGGCCCGCCGCACCACCGGAATGCGCTGCGCACGCGCCGCCATCAGTTCGGGATTGTCGCGCTTGATCGCGGTCGAGACCACGACCACATCGGCGCCGTCGACATTCTCGGCCTTGTGGCCGACCGAAACCTTGACGCCCTTGTCGCGCAGCCGCGCGACGTTGCCGCTTTCCGAAGTATCCGAACCCTGCACGGTGTAGCCGAGATTGCACAACACCTCGGCGATACCGCTCATGCCGATGCCGCCGATCCCGACGAAGTGGATGGGTCCGATCTCGCGCGGCAGTCTCATGGCATCCATCCTCGTCATGTCCCCGACGGTCGGCGTCCTGCGCCGCCCGATGACAGGCTCCACGTCTGATCCAGTCTTACGTGATCGAGATCCATATCAAAGACGTGGATAGCCGGGACAAGCCCGGCCATGACGGGCTGAAAGATAATCAAAATCGCCGCCAACGGCCTAAATCCCCGCAACTTTCACCACCAGATCGGCCAGTCGGCCGGCGGCGTCGAGCCGCCCGACCTTGCGGGCGTTGGCGGCCATCGCGGTGAGGCGCGCGGGGTCAGCGGCAAGCGCGGAAATTTCAGCCGCCAGCCGGTCGGAGGTGAATTCCGCTTGCGCAATCCGGATCGCGCCGTCAGCCCGTTCCAGCACGCCGGCATTGGCGAATTGGTCCTGGTCGATGGCGCCCGGCAGCGGCACCAGGATCGACGGCCGGCCGATCGCAGCGAGTTCGGCAACGGTGCCAGCGCCGGAGCGCGAGATCACCAGATGGCTCGAGGCCAGCCGCACCGGAAGATCGCTGAAGAATGGCGCCAGTTCGGCGTTGATCTTGACCCGGTCATAGATCGCGCGCACCCGCGTCATGTCCTCCTCGCGGACCTGCTGGGTCAGGACCAGCCTGTTCCACAGCGCGGGTTCGAGACGCTCGATTGCACCGGGAACGATATCGCTCATCACCCGCGCGCCCTGGCTACCGCCAACCACCAGGATGCGAAGCGGTCCGTTTGGTTCAGGCGAGGCATAGTTCACCGCGGCCGCGGCCAGGATCGCCGGACGCATCGGCGTGCCGACCGTGGTGGTCTTCGCCGCCAGCGCGGGATCACGGTCGAGCACGCCCGGCAGCGACGTCGCAATCGCACTGACGCGGCTGGCGAGAAACCGGTTGGCGCGACCGAGCACCGCGTTGGCGTCGTGAACGATGCCAGGCACGCCGAGCAGTTTCGCAGCGATCAGCGGCGGCACGGTCGGATAACCGCCAAAGCCGACCACGGCGGCCGGTTTCAGCCGCCGCACCAGACCAAGCGCCACCGCGGTGCCATAGCCGAGCATCAGGCCGGTATAGGCCAGCGACCACGGCGTCCGGCTGCGCACCGTTTCGCTCGGCACGACGTCGATTGTCTCCCTGGAAAATAACCCGCTATAGCGCAGCGCCCGCGCGTCGGTCGCGAGCCGCACGCGAAAACCGCGCCGGATCAGCTCGACGCCAAGCGCCTCGGCCGGAAACAGATGGCCGCCGGTGCCGCCGGCCGCCAGCAGGATGAGAGGCGCAGTGTCCATTAAGATCGCTTCTACAAAAAAAGTGTCGTCATTGCGAGTGAAGCGAAGCAATCCAGAGCCATAAAGGAAGACTGGATTGCTTCGTCGCTTCGCTCCTCGCAATGACGGAAAATAACTTGTCGCCCATCAGTCAGGCATAGCGATGGGCGGCCGCGGTGGCCGCCTCGCCGATCGATTGCATCTCGGTACGCGGTCGCAGTCGGGTCAGGGCCAGCATCATGCCAACGCCGTAGGCCAGCGACACCATCGACGAGCCGCCATAGGAGATGAACGGCAGGGTCATGCCCTTGGCCGGAATCAGTTGCAGGTTGACCGACATGTTGATCGCGGCCTGCACGCCGAACAGCACCGCAAGGCCGCAAGCCGCGAACCGCGCGAACATGTCCTCGCTCGCATAGGCACGCAACAAGGCGCGGATCACGATGAAGGCGAACAGCGCCAGCAGCGCCAGGCAAAGGACGATTCCAAACTCCTCCGCGCCAACCGCGAACACGAAATCGGTATGGCTGTCCGGCAGGCTGCGCTTGGCAATGCCCTCGCCCGGCCCAAGCCCGAACCAGCCGCCATTGTAGAACGCCTCCATCGCGGTATCGACCTGGAACGTATCGCCCGATGCCGGATTCATGAAGTGCTTGATGCGTGCGGCGACGTGCGGCACCAGAAGATAAGCCCCGAACAAGCCGGCACTGGCGGCGCCGGCCAATCCCAGCACCCAGACCATCCGCATGCCCGCGATGAAGAACAGCGAGCCCCACACCATCAGGATCAGCATGGTCTGGCCGAAATCGGGCTCCATCACCAACAGCGACACCAGCGTCATCAGCAGCACCAGCGCCATCGAGGTGGCCGGCATCTCCGGCCGGCCGGCCGATTCCGCAAACAGCCACGCCGCCAGCACCACGAAGGCAGGCTTCGCGGCCTCGGAGGCCTGGATGTTGACACCGAGCAGCGTGATCCAGCGCCGCGCGCCCTTCACCTCAGGGCCGACCAGCAGCGTCGCCACGATCAGCGCGATCGAGATCGCGAACACGATCAGCGCGCTGCGGCGGATCTGCCGCGGCGACAGAAACGACACCGCGATCATCACGATGAACGACGGCAGCAAAAAAAGCACATGCCGGTTGAAGAAATGGAACGGGTCGAGCCCGATCCTGGTCGCTACCGGCGGGCTCGCCGCCAGCGACAGAATGACGCCCGCCAGCATCAGCGCGATGATCGCCGCCAGTTGCAGGCGGTCGACGGTCCACCACCATTCACTGAGGGGCGTGCGCTGTTCGCGGGAGATCATGGCTATTCCCTTTGGGCGGAGGGCTCGCTTATTCGTGGCGGAGGATGGTTTCCAAGGGGTTAACGGGCTTGTAATCTTTTGGCAGCGGCCGAATGATCGTCGCCCTCCCTTGAAAAGAAAGCGCGGCTCCGCGTTCTCGCGACTCGATACGCCCGAGTTTTTGCAATTAACTTCCGCCCAAAATACAGAGGGCGCAGGAAACGCCGGGTGCGCGGTGCACCCGCGGCCTCGTGTGCAGCAAAAAAAGCACACGAGTTAGAAACCACAGGTCCACCGGAACACCCGGCGCTTCCTGCGCAATGGTTTTAACGGTTTCCTTCGCGCTCTCCTTGGTGATCGGGCTTTCTTGTCACCATCGCCGGAATGATGCGAAGCATCATCGCCAACTTGACGCCAGCGTCGAGGCGTCCAGGACCACACGACTTCGCCGTCCGCGATCGCGTCGTTCGTCCACGCGAAAAAACACGTGACGACGCTGCTGCGTCCACCGCATCCCGTTCCAACGTTCGTGACGATGGCGAACGCCCCTCTTTTCGGAACAGGACGCACAGCAAAGGCAACTGATTTGCGCGCAAGATCAACAACGACCGCTGCGACTGATGGCACGACGGGCGAGTCAGCGAAATCGTGTCAGGCCATCTGCTCGCCGCTATTGACTGCAGCGACTGCGTCATTGCCAAGACGAGCCTGCGCATTGATCATTCAGAACGTCCCGAGCCTGCCCACGTCCTTGATACCGAAATACACGTTGCAGAAACCTTCGGACAAATGAAAGCAAGCCAACCTTCGATGGAAGACTATCTGTGGTCACGTAAAAAGACTCGGATCAGATCTATACGTAGCTTAAGTCGCCGCGGTGTTCGCCGAATGTGGCCGACATTATAGAAGACGCTGACATTTCCGTAGCCCCACAAGCCGACATAGACGCGAGCGCCGTTGAGATATTTTAAATCATAGGCCGCGAAGCCATCCGTATCGGCAACTTTCTTGAAGTACCTAAATAATCTGACGAGCCAACTTGTCCGATCTACTTTGACTATCATTCGCTTGGTCGTCAGAATATAGGCAAAGGCGCCGCCAAAACGCAGCGCTATCAATGGAAGCATGAAGGCAAAAACAACTATTATATCCACAACGATCCATCGCCCCCTTATTACACGTTCCGCAATGGCTTGCTGCGCGGGCGTTAGCTCGTAGAGTCCGTGGTAGATGAAAAGTGCCAAACAAAGAGCCCCCAAGTAATCCATTGGGTTGAGCAGAAAAAGCTGCTGAGCCGTCCTGGCGTACCGATCCAGAGAACGCGCTCGTCTTCGCTAAGTTTGGGCGTCGACCAGGTCCTTGGGTGGCTCGAAGACCGATAGACCGCGCTTCATCATCGATTGAAAGCCCCCTTGCAAGCGCGATCGAAAAACTATCCGGCCGCATTTGAATCCTAGCGCAGGCGAGGCAATAATGCACGTTCCACGAGTATTTGCCTTAATCGTTCGTTGCCGATGGCAGTGGGTTGCCTGAGCATGTTTGCAACAGGCTAATCGTGTTAGAGAGGTGTCCAATGGCCGAGATCATCCATCCCTTTTACGAGTCCCATCGCGGTGCGATGGAGGCCGCCATGCGCCATCGCCTCGACCTTACCGAGGCGATGCTGCGCGAGCGCGCGCATCTATCCAATATTGACGGGATCAGGCAGGAGGTGATGGACGAATTCGAAATCGTGCTCACCCAAATGCCCTATGTCGGCGGCGCGGCAAGTCGCATGAGCGATTTCTTCATGCATCTCCTGGGCTTTATGGCCATCAGCCGGGTGCTCCGGCGGCACGGCGTGTCGCCGGCCATGATCGGCGAGATCGAGCGGGAAACCTACAAGGCGCAATTGCTCGCCGCGCCCGAAGCGGAACGTCTCGCCGCGGGGCGTCAATTCATGTCGTCGGAAAATCAGAATTTGCTTCGCGATCAGGCGACAAAAAGCACGACGGAAAGCCATCAGAAGGAATTTCCAGACGATTTCGTCTACGATTTCGTCGAGCCGGGCCCGGGTGACAACTTTGAATTCGGTATCAACTACAAAGCCTGCGGCTTTTGCAAATTCGCGGCCCGCCATGGAGACAAGGAAATCCTGCCGAACATTTGCGGGCTTGATTTCGACGCCTATGCTGCGCGAGGCATCCACCTGGAAAGGACACAAACGTTGGCCGGCGGCGCGAGCCACTGCAATTTCCGGTTCTCGCGGCTCCCGAAGTTGCGCACACCGGGACAGGCGTGATTGGAAGCTCCCTGCAAAGGCCTTGAGCAGAGCAATGGCCGAACTTGAAATCATCGGAGCGCCCTTTAGCAACTATGTTCGGTCGATCCGGATGTTGTGCGAGGAGAAAGGCGTCACATACAAACTGACCCCATCGCGGCCACAGTCACCGGAGGTCAGAGCAATCCACCCAGCGGGTCAGATTCCGGTGATGCGTCACGGCAACGTCACCCTCTTCGAGTCCAAGGCGATCGCCACTTACATCGATCGCACCTTTCCTGGTCAAATGTTCATCCCGGATGACACACTGGAAGCAGCCCAGGTCGAGCAATGGGTTTCATACGGAAACGTCAAGGTCGACCGCTGGATCATGCGCGAGTTCGTCGTCCCCTCAGTGTTTTTCGATAAAACGAAAGGGCCGGATACAGCGCGCATCGCCGCCGCGCTACCCGAGATCGACACATGCTGCATGGCGCTGGACGCCGCCGTTGCGCAGACCGGTCACCTCGTCGGCTCGCGGCTGACTTATGCCGACATGAACGTGATCCCGATGTTGTCCACGTTGCTTAACTTCCCCGCGGGCCAGGACATTCTGGTGAAGTATGGTTCACTGTCGGCCTATGTCGCGAGACTTACCGACCTGCCTTCGTTCAAGAACACGGCACCGCCGCCGCGCCGCTAAGGCGTTGCGTCGCCGAGTCGGAACCCGCCACGCGTGTCGATACAGACCCGTAGCGCACAAGCCCGCAAGAACATCAAAGACGCGCATAAACGCGCTTACGGCGCTGCGCTGACGAGCAAATCATCTCATTCGCGGTCGAAGATCGGCTCGCGCGATGCAGACATGCGGGCTGCCGACAAGCAAAAGATGTCCGCTCATCAGCGCATCTCCGGACTTGCGCTACAGATCGCGCGATGTGTGCCAGTAGCGGCCATCAAGCCGCATATCAGGATCGTATGAGCTGATGAATTGCGCCGGTGATGGTCGCTGCCGCGTAAGGCTTTGACAGAAAGCGGCTGCCTTCAGGCAAATCGCTCTCTGCAATTTTGGCATGCCCCGAAGTCGCAATGATCTTGATCGGTGGCCACCGGCCTTTGACAAAATGGGCGAGCTTGAGCCCGTCCATCGAACCCGGCATATCGATGTCGGTAAAAATCAAGCGAATGTCGCTTCGCTGCTCGAGGATCGAAATGGCCTCGTCCGCACAGGTGGCTTCGATCACGTCAAAACCGCTCGCTTCGATCATCTCGATGGCATTCATGCGGATGAACGTTTCGTCTTCCACAATAAGCACGACAGGTCGCTGGCTCGCTCCTTGCTGCATTACGTTCGACCGTGTTGGCTTGGCGGCCCCACGACGGGGGCGGCAATCGCGCAAATAGTCGGGTATCCGACACTACTGCAAAGGGCGAACAGGGCTGGAAGCGATTAGTTCCAGCAGGTTCGGATGAAAATTTATTCCAGAGAACCGAGCAATTCGTCGTAGCGACGCTCAATTCGGTCGTAGCAATCGCAAGACACCGCGTGGAGGCCGTCCAGGTCCAGAATGGAAATTCGACCCCTGCCGATCTGAATAAGTCCGGCATTCTGAAGTGATTTCTCAACCAGATTTATGGTGGTCCGCTGGACCCCCAGCATCTGGCTGAAGAATTCCTGAGTAAGTCTTATGTCATTGCTTCCCAGGCGCTTTCTGCACTGAAGCAACCACCTTGCGGCGCGACTTTCCACTGGATGCAGCGCCTGGCAGGCTGTCGATTGCTGCGACTGCGCGAGCAAGGACAAATCGAACAGCGCAACGATTTTCCGGAAACTCTCGCTGGCCCGTCCGATGCGGTCAATCTCCGTAACCGGAACGCGTACAGCTTCGCCTGCGACTTGAACGATGCACTCGGCAAACGAAGTCATGATGCCGTGGATTGATGACGATCCGATCATTCCCTCTCGGCCGACGATGGACGTCTCGGCGGTCTGGCCCTGTTCGGTGCCCGCCAGGACCGACACGATAGTGGATTGCGGAAAGTAGGCAAATTCGATGTCCGACGAGGAGCCGTGAAGCACCTCGCCATGCTCGACCGTGATTGTCCTCATGTGAGGTTTCAATTGGGATCGCGTCGCCGTGTCGAGCAAGGTCAAAAGGTGATTTTCAGCGGCCACGGGAGCTCCAGCACAAAACACAGGCGGGAGCTTCAACTCTCTCTGTCACCGACACCTGAGGGCAAATTCGGTGATAGACCACGGTGGGCGCAAGGACTGGCAATAGCTAGTTAATTATGCGCTGATAGTCCGGTATCCGACATTGCGGCCGATATATTTTGCCCTCAACGCAGTCGTTCGGGACTGATGTCCGCAATGCGATACCGATATCCGGCAATAGTGGCGACTCTTACTCCTGCTTGCGGTTGAGCCTTGTCACGAAACGTTCGCCGCTCCACAGCTCGATATCATGGCCATCGACGAGCTGATTTGCCCAAACAATCGCATCCGCATCGTCGTCGCATACGAAGGCTCTGGAACTCCTGATGTGCCCGTCTTCCATTACATAGGCGCGGTATTCTGCCATCCCCAGATCTCACTTCTGCCTTCCCAATTCGCCCGCAAGCCATCCCGCGGCACCACCCTTCAGCGGATCGGCCGATAGCAACCTTGTCTCGGTGTGATGGCACTTCGGGCATTCGAAAGTGCGGTTCTCAAAGCCGTCAGGGGCATTCGCCACCTTGGTTGTCAGCATCCGAGCCTGGCACTGGGGGCAGCGCGGGCGTTGGATGGGAAGAAGTTCCGGATCGGGCTTTCGCATGGCACGCTCGCCAGGATCAGACAGTCGTAAGCAAAAATTTATGATCCGCGAGTGAAAGCCGTCTGTCCGGTACCCGACAGAAGCCGTAACGTTTAGATTGGCGCGCAAATTCACTACGGGATGGGGCTATCTATCCTGCTAACAATTCCGGAGGTGATCCGGTCGCGGTATCTGCGGTCACGAAAAAACTGGCTTAATTCATACGTGTCTGGGTTGCTGCGAAGTTCGTCCCACCCACTGAGGTGGATCGAAGACCAAGAGACCGCGCTTCATCATCGATTGAAAGCTCTCCTGCAAGCGCGATCGAAAAAATGTGGCCCGCCGCATTTGAACCTTAGCGCAGTGTTGACCCCCACCCCCGACCTCGAGAGCGGGCTTCGCTCGCCTCGGACCCCGCAAGGGGGACGGGAGAAGAAAGCGCCGGGATGACGACCGATAGAAGTCTCGCGTCCCGGATCAGCAGCGCGGCGGCGCGTTGCGTAGCGTCCTTCACGGCAAGCGCTCTCACACCACCGGCTTGACCCCCGGCAGCGCCGTGACGAGCTCGCGAAACTTCGCGCCGCGGATTTCGAAATTGCGGTACTGGTCGAACGAGGCGCAGGCCGGCGACAGCAGCACCACGGGATCGGCAATGCCGGAAGCCGCGGCGTCGCGCGCGGCGCTGGCAACCGCAACATCGAGCGTTTGCGAAAGCTCGTGCGGCACGCGGTCGCCCAGGGTACCGGCGAATTCGGCCGCCGCCTCGCCGATCAGATAGGCCTTGCGGATACGCGGAAAGTATTCGGCGAGGCCGCTGATGCCGCCGAGCTTCGGCCTGCCGCCGGCGATCCAGAAGATGTCGGCAAAGGACGCCAGCGCATGCGCGGCCGCGTCCGAATTGGTGCCCTTGGAGTCGTTGACGAACAGCACGTTGTCGCGGCGGCCGACCTGCTCCATGCGGTGCGCCAGGCCCGGAAAGCTGCGCAGGCCGTTTTGCAGCACGTCAAGGCCTACGCCGAGCGCCATCGCGCAGGCGGCGGCGCAGGCCGCATTCTGCGCATTGTGCAGGCCGCGCAGCGAGCCGATGCCGCCGATCCGCGCGACCTCGCTGCGCGCGCCGCCGGCGGCGCGCAGGATGGCTTCGTGCTCGACATAGATGCCGTCGGCCAGCGGATTCTTCACGGAGATGCGGACCACGCGCTTGCCCGATCGCTCGATGCGATCGGCAATGTTGCGGCACCATCCGTCATCGACGCCGACCACCGAGGTGCCGCGCGGCTGCACGCCGGCGACCAGCCGCTCCTTGACGGCCGCGTAATGCTCCAGCGTGCCATGGCGATCGATATGGTCCTCGCTGATGTTGAGCAGGATTCCGACCAAGGGATCCAGCGAAGGCGACAGATCAATCTGGTACGACGACATCTCGATCACATGCACGCGGCCCATGCGCGGCGGCTCCAGCGACAGGATCGCGGTGCCGATATTGCCGCCCATCTGGGTGTCGTAGCCGGCCACCGCCATCAGGTGCGCGATCAGCGCCGTGGTGGTCGACTTGCCGTTGGTGCCGGTGATCGCGACGAACGGCGCGTCGGGCGCATGACGGCGGCGCTCGCGGCAGAACAATTCGATGTCGCCGATCACTTCGACGCCGGCCTGTCGCGCCGCCAGCACGCTCCAGTGCGGCACGGGATGAGTCAGCGGGACGCCCGGCGTCAGGATCAGCGCGGCGAAATTCGCCCATGACACCGTGCGCAGATCGGCGGTGATGAAGCCGGCCTGCGCTGCCTTGACGACGTTGTCGGCGCTGTCATCGCCGGCAATCACTTCGGCGCCGCCCGCCTTCAGGGCGTGGCAGCTCGCAAGCCCGGAGCCGCCGAGACCGAACACCGCGACAGTCTTGCCGGCGAATGACGTGATGGGGATCATGACGTCGAATTTTCCCCGGCACAGACTCCGTCATGGCCGGGCTTGTCCCGGCCATCCACGTCTTCTACTTTTGCGCCATGACAAAAGGCGGCTACGTCTATATCCTCACAAATCGGCCCAACGGCATCCTGTATGTCGGGGTGACGAACGATCTCGTGCGTCGCATTTTCGAGCATCGATCCGGATTTGTTGATGGATTTACCAAGCGACATAGGTTGAAACGTCTCGTTTATTTTGAACGATTTGACGACATTCAAACGGCGATCCAGCGCGAACACAATATCAAGCATTGGCCGAGAGCGTGGAAAGAAAGAACGATCATGGCCAGCAATCCGGAATGGAACGATCTGTTCGATACCATCGTATGAAGACGTGGATGGCCGGGACAAGCCCGGCCATGACGATAAGAACGTTTCACCAACTCACCGCAGCTTCAGCGTGGAAAGGCCCGCCAGCGCCAGCATCACCGAGATGATCCAGAACCGGATCACGATCTGCGGCTCGGTCCAGCCCTTCTGCTCGAAATGATGATGCAGCGGCGCCATCCGGAACACGCGCTTGCCGGTCAGCTTGAAGGACGCCACCTGCACGATCACCGACACCGCCTCCAGCACGAACAGGCCGCCGATCACCGCGAGCACGATCTCGTGCTTCACCGCGACCGCGATCGAGCCGAGCATGCCGCCGAGCGCGAGCGAGCCGGTGTCGCCCATGAAGATCGAGGCCGGCGGCGCGTTGAACCACAGGAATCCGAGGCCGGATCCGAGCACCGCGCCGCACAGCACCGCGAGTTCGCCGGTGCCGGCGACGTAATTGATCTGCAGATAATCCGAGAATACCGCGTTGCCGGCGAGATAGGCGATCATGCCGAAACTGGCGGCCGCGATCATCACCGGCACGATGGCGAGACCGTCGAGGCCATCGGTGAGGTTCACCGCATTGCCGGCGCCGACCATGATGAAGGCGCCGAACAACACGAAGAGCCAGCCGAAGTTCAGCACGATGTCCTTGAAGAACGGAATCACCAGCGCGGTCGAAAACGGATCGCGGCCGAGCCGCACCAGCGCGTAGGTGGCGGCAAGCGCGATCACCGCCTCGATCAGAAGCCTGACACGGCCGGCGAAGCCGCTATGGGTCTGCTTGGTGACCTTCAGATAATCATCGTAGAAGCCGACGAAGCCGAAGCCGAGCGTGACGGCGAGCACGATCCAGACATAGGGATTGAGCGGATTGGCCCACAACACCGTCGAGACCAGCAATCCCGACAGGATCATCAGCCCGCCCATCGTCGGCGTGCCCTTCTTGACGAGGTGGGATTGCGGACCGTCGGTGCGGATCGGCTGGCCCTTGCCCTGGCGCAGCCGCAAATGATCGATGATCCAGGGACCGAACATGAACACGAACAGCGCGCCGGTGACCATGGCCCCGCCGGTGCGGAAGGTGATGTAACGAAACACATTGAGGAACGAGCGGAAGATGCCGAGGCCCGGAACCGTGTTGGAAAGGTCAATCAGCCAATAAAACATGCGGGTCCGCCCTATACCGCGGCGTCGTCGAGCGCGGCCTTGCCGGGAAAGCGCTTTTCAAGCGCGTTGACAATCGTCTTCATCTTCGAGCCCAGCGATCCCTTGACCATGATCGCGTCGCCGGCGCGAATCGCCGCCACCGCCTGTGCCTCGAGGGCGGCCGCGCTCTCGGCATAGCCGCCCCGCTTGCCGGTGGAAAGAGCGTCCCAGAGATTACGCATCAGCGGACCACAACAATATACCAGATCGATGTGATTGGCCTTGATGGCCTCGATCAGGCCGCCATGCAGCGCGGGACCGCCGGGTCCCAATTCGAGCATATCGCCGAGCATCGCGATCCGCCGGCCGCGCGGCCCGACCGGCGCATGGCCGAGCACGTTCAGCGCCGCCGCCATCGAGGCCGGATTGGCATTGTAGCTTTCGTCGATCAGGATGGCCTCGCCGCTCGAAACGCCGAGCCTGCGCCGCACGCCGCGGCCCGCCGCCGCTTCGATCTGCGACAGCGACAGCGCGGCGCGTGCGAGGTCGGCGCCAACCAACGCTGACGCCGTCAGCACCGCCAGCGAGTTCATCGCCATGTGGCGGCCGGGCATGCCGAGCTTGTAGGTGACTTCTCGCCCGAGGATGTCGGCATGAACCGCCGAACATGTCGCGTGCGGGGACAGATCGATGAGCCGCGCGTCGGATGCCTTGTCGGCGCCGAACGAAACAATGCGGGAGATGCCGAGCTCTCTGGCGCGCGCGCGCAATCGTTCGAATTGCGCGTTGTCGCGGTTGAGCACCACGGCACCGTTGGACTCGAGGCTTTCGAAAATTTCCGCCTTGGCATCCGCGATCGCTTCGATGCCGGCAAAGAACTCCAGATGCACCGGCTCGACGGTGGTGACGATGGCGACATGCGGCCGGACCATCCTCACCAGCGCCCGGATTTCGCCAGCGTGATTCATCCCGACCTCGGCGATCGCAAACTTCGCATCGGCCGGACAGCGCGCCAGCGACAGCGGCACACCCCAATGATTGTTGAACGAGGCGGTCGAGGCGTGGGTCTTGCCCTGCGCGCCCAGAACGTGCAGCAGCGCCTCCTTGGTCGAGGTCTTGCCGACCGAACCGGTTACGGCGATCACCTGGCCCTTGAGCCGCGCGCGCGCCGCATGCGCCAGCTCGACCAGGGCCGCCAGCACGTCGTCCACCACCAGCAGCGGCGCGTCGGCTGCGAAGCTCGCCGCTTGCGCGGTTTCGACCACCGCCAGCGCCGCGCCGGCCTTCAACGCGGCGTCGACAAACGCATGCCCGTCATGGACGTCGCCCTTGATCGCGAAATAGGCTTCGCCGGGCGCCACCGTGCGGCTGTCGATGGAAAGGCCGGCTGATCGCTTCCGGCAGCGAACCCCGCACCGCGGCGCGCATCGCCGCCGCCATCGCGCCCGATGTCCATAACGGCTCGACGCTCATGCAACCCTCGCCGCCAGTGCCGCGGCCACCGCGTCATGGTCGCTGAACGGCAGCGTCTTGTCGCCGATGATCTGCCCGGTCTCGTGGCCCTTGCCGGCAATCAGCAGCGCATCGCCCGGCTGCAGGCCGGCGATCGCGGTCCGGATCGCTTGCGCGCGGTCACCGATTTCGCGGGCGCCTTTTGCGGTCGCCAGAATCGCCGAGCGGATCAGTTCCGGATCTTCGCTGCGCGGGTTATCGTCGGTGACGATAATGCTGTCGGCATTGTCGGCGGCGATCGCACCCATCAACGGACGCTTGCCGGTATCGCGGTCGCCGCCGGCGCCGAACACCACCACGAGCTTTCGCCTGGCGTAAGGCCGCAGCGCCTGCAGCGCCTTTGCCAGCGCATCGGGCTTGTGGGCGTAATCGACAAAGATCGCGGCCCCGTTGTGTTCGCCGACCCGCTCGAGCCGGCCCTTGGCCCCTTCGAGATGTTCGAGCGCGTCAAACACCGCTTCCGCCTCGCTGCCGGTGCCGAGCGCCAGGCCCGCGGCGACCAGCGCGTTCTCGATCTGGAATTCGCCGACCAGCGGCAGACGCAACGTATGGCGGCGGCCGCGATGTTCCAGCACGAGTTTCTGCGCGAGCCCGTCGATGGCGGCGCTGACCAGGCGAATGCCCTCGCCCAGGCCATCGCCGTTACCGCCAACTGTAATGAGCCCCAATCTGCGTTCGCGCGCCGCATCGATCACGGCTTGCGAATAGCCATGGTCGGCCGAAATCACGGCGGCCCCACCAGCCGTCACGAGATCGCGAAACAGCCGCAGCTTGGCGGCGAGGTAATGCGCGATGTCGGGATGATAGTCCATGTGATCGCGCGACAGATTGGTAAAGCCGCCGGCCGCAATGCGGACGCCGTCGAGCCGAAACTGGTCGAGGCCATGCGAAGAGGCTTCGAGCGCCAGATGGGTGACGCCGTCCTGCGCAATCTCATCGAGCTGGCGATGCAGCGCGATCGGATCGGGCGTCGTCAGCGATCCATAAATGGTTCGGTTGGGCGACACCAGTCCGATCGTGCCGATGCTGGCTGAGGCGTGACCAAGACGCAGCCAGATCTGCCGCGCAAATGCCGCAACGGAGGTCTTGCCGCTGGTGCCGGTGACGGCTGCGATGGTGCCGCGGCTGCCGCGGATAAAATTGCGCCGCGGCGAGCGCCAGCGCACGGCGCGGATTTGACGTGACGATGAACGGCACCGAGCGCTCGCCGGGCGGCGGATGATCGCCCGCGATCGCGACCGCGCCGGAAGCGATTGCGGCATCGATGAAGCGCGCCCCGTCGGTCTTGCTGCCCGAAAGCGCAAAGAACAGATCGCCCGGCTTCACCGCGCGGCTGTCCATTGCGACGCCGGTGACCTCGAGGGCTGCCGCCCGCGAATCGATCCTGGCGTCATCGCTGAAGAGATCGCGAAGTTTCATGAAGTTCCGGTCCGGCCGCGGCACGGGAGCTGCAAATCGAGGACAATATTTGTAACGCCTTACTGCGTTGCCTTCGATGCCGCAAGAATAAGGCGGTCAGGCGGCGGCAGATCGAACCGTGGCTCGATGCCCAAAAGCGGCGCAATACGGGCGATCACGGCCCCGCCGGTCGGCACCGCGTTCCAGCCGGAGGTGATGAAGCCGTGGGTTTCCGGTAGCGCCTGCGGCTCGTCCAGCATCACCAGCAACTGGTATTTCGGATGGTCGGCGGGCAGGATCGCGGTGAAGGCGGTCAGCACCTTCTTCTTGGCGTAGCGGCCGCCGATCACCTTCTCGGCGGTGCCGGTCTTGCCGCCGATGTAATAGCCGTTGACGTCGGCCTTGCGCGCGGTGCCGATCTCGGCGTTCAGCCGCATCAGGAAACGCATCTTCTCGGAAGTCTCGGGCTTGATCACCCGTTTGGCCAGCGCCATCGCCTCCTGCTCGTTCCGCTTCAGGAAGGTCGGCGGAATCAGATAGCCGCCATTGACCAGCGCGTCGATGCCCATCACCGCCTGCAGCGGCGCCACCGCGATGCCGTGCCCGAACGCGATCGTGATCGTGTTCAGATCGCCCCAATGACGCGGCACGATCGGCGAGGCGCTCTCGGGCAATTCGGTGCGCAGCCGCTCGAGCTGACCCATCTTGCGCAGGAACGCCTTGTGCGCCTCGACGCCTTGCGACAGCGCGATGCGCGCCGCGCCGATGTTGGAGGAGAAGGTGAACACCTCCTTCATGTTGAGGAAGCGGCCTTTCGGTTCGTCGTCATGGATCGCGAACTTGCCGTAATGCAAAGGCGCGCGCGCGTCCCACAGCGAGTTGAGATCGTATTTGCCGGTATCGAGCGCCATCGCCAGCGTGAAGGCCTTGAAGGTCGAACCCATCTCGTAGACGCCGGTGGTGAGCCGGTTGATGCGATCGGGATCATGCGCTTCCTTGGGATTGTTGGGATCGAAATCCGGCAGCGACACCATCGCCACGATCTCGCCGGTCTTGACGTTGGAGACGAGACCGGAGGCCGCCTTGGCGTGGAACTTGTCCTTGGCCTTGAGCAGTTCGTCACGCAGCGCGTGCTCGACGCGCAGATCGACCGACAATTCGACCGGCGCCTGCTGGCGATCGGTGGCGAAGCCGGCGCGATGCAGATCGGCTAGGCCGTTGCTGTCGACCCATTTCTCCATGCCGGCGATGCCCTGGTTGTCGATATTGACCAGGCCGATCAGATGCGCGACTTCCGAGCCGGTCGGATAGACCCGCTTGTTCTCGCGCAGGAAGCCGATGCCGGGAATGCCGAGCCGGTGAATTTCCTGCTGCTGCGTCGGCGTGATTTCGCGCTTCAGCCAGACGAAGCCTTTCTTGCCCGACAGCCGGTCGCGAACCTCGCCGGTGTCGACGTCCGGCAAGGTCGCGGTCAGAAGCTCGATCGCCTCGTCCTTGTCGATGATCCGGCGCGGCTCGCCGAACAGGCTCGGCGCCTTGACGTCGGTGGCGAGCACTTCGCCGTTGCGATCGACGATATCGGGCCGCGCGGTCGCGATCGCATCCTGCGAGGCCGTGCGGCGGGCGCCGTGGCTGTCGCCGACGGTCGCGTACATCACCAGTCGCCCGGCGATCACCGCATAGATTGCCGCAAAGGCCAGGATGGCAAATCCGACGCGGGCGCGCGCTTTCGCGGCGCGATCGACGTTGCGTCCGTAGAGCAGGCTGCGGATCAGCCGCTGCCGCCACGGCTCGGACGGCTTTCTGCCTTTGACAATGGTCAGCGCATTGTCCGTCACTGTCGCTCCTCCGCCGCCGCGGCCGAGGTCGCATTCGGCACCGAACCGGTGACATCGGCCGCGTCCGGCGCGGCATCGTTGGCCTTGGCTTCGATGTTGGAGATCATCGAACCGATCGGGTCGGGATCCCGATTGAAGTTCGGCGGACGTTCCGGCAGGTTCTTCAGGGAATCATATTGCGTGGCGTTGATCGGCTTTAGCGGCAAATGCCGTTCGACCAGGCCTTGCAGCCGCTGCGGAGCATCGAGCTTGGTCCATTCCGCTCGCAACGCGGCAATGGCGTCACGCTGCTCGCGAATGTCGGCATGCAGCCGCAGCACCCGCTCGGTACGCACGGTGGATTCCAGCTTGATCCGATAGACATACGCGGCGGCGAAAACCAAAATGCCGATCACGAGGACGTGGATGATCCGCATGATCAGCCTCCCCTCATGACATCGGCGAGAACAGGCCACGCCGGCAATTCGGCTGGCCGCATGCGCGGCCGCGGCGGTGCGTTCGGCGCCCCGCAGTTTTGCGGAGCGCGCGCGCGGATTGGTGGCGACTTCATCGTCGCTGGCAATGATGGGACGTTTGGTGAGAAGCTGAAAGCTGGGCGCTGCCTGCGCCAGTTCCGGCAGATGCCGCGATCCGCCGCCGGCCTTGCCGCGTTCGACCAGGAAATTCTTGACGATGCGGTCTTCCAGCGAATGGAACGATACCACCGCGAGCCGGCCGCCAGGTTTGAGCATCCGTTCAGCCGCCGAAAGCGCCAGATGCAGTTCGTCGAGTTCCGCGTTGACGAAAATCCGCAAGCCCTGGAACGTCCGCGTTGCCGGATGAATTTCGCCGGGCTTCGAGCGCACCACCTTCGACACGATATCGGCCAGCGCCCGCGTGGTCGTGATCGGGGCTTGCTTGCGCGCGGCGACGATGGCGCGGGCGACGCTGCGGGAATGGCGCTCCTCGCCGAAGATATAGATGATGTTGGCAAGATCGGTCTCGGACGCTTTCGCGATCACATCCGCCGCGGTCGGCCCCTGTTGGCTCATCCGCATGTCGAGCGGGCCATCGAGCCGAAACGAAAAACCGCGGCTGGCCTCGTCGAGCTGCATCGAAGACACCCCGACATCCATCACGATACCGTCGACGGCTTCAAAACCCTGGGATGCGCAAACCTCGGCCAGGTTGGAAAACCGGTCCTCGACCAATGTGAGCCGTCCATCCGAGCGATCGACGAGATCAAATCCCCCCGCGATGGCAGTTCGGTCGCGGTCGATGCCAATCACCCGGGTTCCCGGAACATCGAGCAGCATCCGGCTATAGCCGCCGGCGCCAAAGGTGGCGTCGAGATAGATTCCGCCTGTGCGTGGCGACAGCAGGTCGACCGCTTCGCGGCCGAGAACCGGAATGTGACGCGCTGAAATTGCGGCATCGCCGGGCCGAGTCATGCCCAACCTCCCCGCGCGATCGGGGTTCGGCAGCAGAACTGGGACGCCAACGGGTCCATTACGCCTCAAATCCCCGCGCATTGCGGGGCTTTTCCGCCCGAACAGCCGCGACCGGGCCGATTTATTGATCCTCCACACCCCCGGCTGCAAATCCTGGCTTCCGCACGGAATTTGATGGCCTGCCATGAGATTCGCGCTGGGATTTCGAGCGTCAAACGGAGTCTCGGCCGTCCCCAAAACCGGTTCGGCGCTTCACCTCTCAGTAACGGCGGTTAGCGTTAAGAAAACGTTGACACCGCGGTCGAGGGATGGACGCGCTTTTTGTGGCAATAATTCCGTGCAACGGCCTGTCGGAACCGGCAAAAGAGCCGTGATGCGTCGCGCACACACTCGGCCAAAATGCGCCTCCCGCGAGTCGACCGGCGCATTGCGCTGATGACATCGTAAAGGAATAGTAAACGGGCTCACCTTTGAAATAGTCCGCTCACCACTTGGCCCGTCGTTCACTTTGCCGTTCCCTTGCCGGATTTCAGCCCTTACATGTCAGTCGGTTCGTTCGCATCCGGAGTTGATTCGAAGCGTCAACGCGCCCTCCCGGTTCCCAGGGCCAACGCTCATATGAAGACGTTCACTTCCGATTCCTCGATCGCGTCAGACGTCATCCCGTCGGCCAATTACGGCGACCGCCCCAGCGGCCGCCAGCCGGACATGATCGTGCTGCACTACACCGGCATGCCCGATGTGGAGAGCGCGATCGCGCGGCTCTGCACCGCCGGCACCGACGTCTCGACGCATTACATCGTGCTGGAAGACGGCCGCATCGTGCAATGCGTGCCGGAAGCCAGGCGCGCCTGGCATGCCGGCATATCGTTCTGGGCCGGCGAGGAAGACGTCAATTCCTGCTCGATCGGCATCGAGATCGTCAATAGCGGCCATGACTGGGGTTATCCGGACTTTCCGCTTCGCCAGATCGCCGCCGTGATCGCATTGTGCCGCGGCATCATGCTCCGCCGCAAGATCCGGTCGCAGCGGGTGCTGGCGCATTCGGATGTCGCGCCGTCGCGCAAGAAGGATCCCGGCGAGAAATTTCCGTGGCATTCGCTGGCCAATTCCGGAGTCGGCCATTGGGTTCAACCCGCGCCGATCATGCGCGGCGAGACGCTGAAGCTCGGCGCCATCAGCGAGAACGTCGAGAGCCTGCAGCAGGCGCTTGCCCGCTATGGCTACGGCGTGCCGGTCTCGGGCAAATATGACGGCGCCACCATGGAAGTCGTCACCGCCTTCCAGCGTCACTTCCGTCCCGCGCGCGTCGACGGCATCACCGATCAATCGACGCTCGCCACACTGCATTCGTTGCTGGCGAGCCTGCCGAGCGACGACAAGGCCGCGGCGGGGTAGCGCTGTTACTCTCTCGCCCCGCTCTTTGCGGGGAGAGGCGGGGTGAGGGGCTCTTGCCGCGAATGCTGAGAACGGTGGTGAGTCCGGTACCCCCTCACCCGGATCGCACCGGACGATGCTTCGCACCGCCGGGGGCGATCTGACCTCTCCCCGCAAGCGGGGCGAGGTAAGCAAGCAGCGCTCTTATTCACTTCTCCAATTCGGCCTGCCTTCTTGCATACAATCTGCGCAACGGTTCGAGTTGCGTCGCTTCCGTGGCTGCGATGTAGGCTTCGCGTGCGGCGGCGTGGCGGCCGAGGCGGCGCAGCAAGATCGGCGCGGACCGCCGGCAGCAATTCATAGCCGTCGAGCTTGCCGCGCGCGGCCAGCGCATCGACCAGCGCGAGCGCCCGCGCCGGACCGTCGACCATCGAAATGGCGGCGGCGTGATTGAGTTCGATCACCGGCGTGGGGTTGATCCGGAGCAGCACTTCATAGAGACCCGCGATTTGCGGCCAATCGGTCGCCCGGTAGCTCGGCGCCTGCGCATGCAGCGCGGCGATCGCCGCCTGCACCGCGTAGGTTTGCGGGCGGCCTGGAATCGACAGCGCATCTTCCACCAGCTTGACGCCTTCGGCAATCTGGCCGCGGTTCCACAGGCTGCGGTCCTGCTCTTCCAACAGCACGATGTCGCCATCATCGGTCGCGCGTCCGGCGCGGCGCGCGTCGTGCAACAGCATCAGCGCCAATAGCCCCTTGGTCTCGCCCCGTTGCGGCATCAGCGCATCGAGCAAGCGGCCGAGCCTGATCGCTTCCTGCGCGAGATCCGGCCGCATCAGCGCTTCGCCAGAGGTTGCCGCATAGCCTTCGGTGAACACCAGATAGATCACCGCCAGCACGCCGTTGAGCCGTGGCGCCAGCGCGTCGCGCTCCGGCACCTGATAGGGAATGCCGGCAAGGCGGATTTTCTGCTTGGCCCGCACCAGACGCTGCGCCATCGCGTCTTCGGAGACAAGAAACGCGCGGGCGATTTGCGCGGTGGTCAGCCCGCAAACCGTGCGCAGAGTCAGCGCGATTTGCACTTCGGCCGCGAAGGCCGGATGGCAGCAAATGAAGATCAGCCGCAGCATGTCGTCGTCGAGCGCGGCGTCCTCGGTTTCCTCGGAGGCTTGCGCATTGAGTTCGAACTCGTGCGTCAATTGTTGTTGCTTGCTGCGAAAATTGATCTGCCGCCGCACCCGGTCGATCGCCTTGTTGCGTCCGACATTGACCAGCCAGGCGCGCGGGTTTGATGGCGGCGCAGCCTCCGGCCAGCGCTCCAGCGCCACCGCGAACGCGTCCTGCAGGACTTCTTCGGCGAGATCGAAATCGCCGACGAGGCGGATCAGCGTCGCCAGTGCGCGCCCCGCCTCGTCGCGGAATATTTTTTCGATTTCGGTCGGGGTCATGCGTTAACCGCGCGGCGATGGCGCGCGAGATTCTGGGTCACTGTCTCGCGCGCCGAATGATGTTCAATCATAGATCATGATCGGCCTGACCTCGATCGATCCCGTCCTGGCGCCGGGAATGCGCGCGGCAATCGACAGCGCGGTGTCGAGATCCCTGGCTTCGACCAGATAATAGCCGCCGAGCTGTTCGCGCGTTTCCGCGAACGGGCCGTCGGTGGTCAACGTCTTGCCGTCGCGAACCCGAATTGTGGTCGCCGTCGACGTCGGTTGCAGGCCGTCGCCGGCCTTGAAATGGCCGCTCTGGATGATGGACTGGGTGAACGCGCCATATTCGGCCGTCATGGCCTTGCGCGCCGCGGCGTCCAATTTGCCGAGTTCGGCTTCGTTCCGGTAGATCATCAACAGATATTGCATCGCGTGTGCTCCTTTTGATCGGCGTCTGTCGCCGATCCCGGTCGAATGGCCGCCGCGCCAAACGACATGTTCAGGATAATTTATTTTGCGGCCTGTGATGGGCCGTTATCGGCTTGACGCGGCCGCCTCGAACCCCCATGCCATGAGGGTCAGTCGGCCGGACGGCCGCTCCCGCTAGGGTCGAAAGGCTGCGGGAGAGGAAAGTCCGGGCTCCATCGACATACGGTGCCGGATAACGTCCGGCGGGGGCGACCCCAGGGATAGTGCCACAGAGAACGAACCGCTTTCTCTTCGGAAAAAGTAAGGGTGAAAAGGTGCGGTAAGAGCGCACCGCGGGTCCGGCAACGGAAACGGCATGGCAAACCACACCGGGAGCAAGACCGAATAGGGACGGCAACGCGGGCTGTTCGCGCAAGCGATAACACCGCAGGGCGATGTCAGGCTCGCCGTCCGGGTAGGTTGCTCGAGGCCATGTGCGAACATGGTCCCAGAGGAATGGCCGTCACGTATCGGCGCATGCAAATGCGGCGATGCCCTACAAAACCCGGCTTACAGGCTGGCTGATATTTGAGAATGAGGGGTTCGGCGTTAACGCGCCGGACCCCTCGCCATTTGGTGGGCTTGAAGTTGAACGCGCTCATCGCGATCGCTAGATTGGGAGCATGAGGGCGAAGTGAGCCGCGCATGTTGCCTAGAGTTCTTTTTCCCCAGCCCTACATCATCGAAGTTTCGAAACTTCGACAGCAGCTCGACGAGGCGCATCTCGCCTGGGCGACGGAATGGAAGCGGCGGCAGCTCGACTACAAAATCGAAAATATCCGCTTCATGCACGATCCCAACTGGAACACGCGGCTATTCAGCCTGCAGGCTGCCCACGACGGCAAGAGCTGGTTCTGGGGCACCGTGCACGTGGTCGCAGGCTGGGGCATGCTGTCGATCTAGTTGGAAAGGCGAGCTTGCTCTCCCGGTCTTCGACCACCGCGTTTTACGAAACTTCCGCGCATCTGGATGTTCCGTGCCCATGAGACGATCCCAGCAAGTGAAGTAAAATCCAAAATTATAATGAAACGTGGTATGATGGAGATCATGATCGGTGTTGCTCCCGAGCCAACCGAACCATTTGCTTCGCTCGGTGGAATGAGCAAACAGCTCAACGCCGGTATGGCCAAAAGCGTTTCGAACCATCATGAGCGTCACGGCGATGAACAGCGCCGGCAGCTGCATCGGAACGAATAGCAGCCAGACCGGCAGAAAAAGCCCATGCAAAATCGCTTCCGAACCGTCGAAGGCATAACAAGCATACGCGGTGGGAGTGATGGACTGGTGATGGGTCCGATGAAAGCGCCTGAAGCGGCGAAGGTGGAGCAGTCGGTGCGTCCAATAAAAATGAGCATCGTGCGCGACAATAACAGCAAGAATGCTGAAAAGCATGTAGCCCCAGCCGAGAGGAGCGACGCCTAAATACATCTTGAAAACACCGGCTCTCGCGCCGAAATAAATCCCGGCGTAGATCACCGAAAAGATCAACACGGTACGCAGGGAACTGGTTATTTCACGGCGAATGTCAGCCGGCGATGCTTCCCGTTGCTGAATTTTGTATGTCGCGAGAAACCGGCACGAATGAATAAAGGCGGCGGTAACAACGACATAAGCGAACAGGTTGAGGGTCAATGAGACCAACCAAACCGCAAGCATGCCGCCCGCCAATTGAACTAAATCTGCCATCCTACCCCCCGAGCGCCTGTCTTTAACGCAATAACTAAAGACGCGAAAGTGGCTGTCAGCAGAAACTGGTGAGGCTGCGCTGCTTGGCACAGATCCGGAATTCACACCCGGTGGTGTTTTTGGTGTAGCGGTAGGCGCTGAACGCGAGCGCAGAGGCGGTTCCGCGCCTCCGCAACGACTAAAAGGATAAAGAAGGAAATTGGATATCTCCGTCTACGTCCTTCTGTTGCTGGGTGCGCTCGCCGGGGGATTTGTGTCGGGACTTGCCGGCTTCGGAACCGCGCTGATGGCGCTCGGCATCTGGCTTTACGCGTTGCCGCCGTCGCTGGCAGTACCGTTGGTGCTGATCTGTTCGGTGGCGGGACAAACCACGACGCTGCCGTCGATGTGGCGGAGCTTCGACTTCACCCTCATCTGGCCCTTCCTGATCGGCGGACTGGCAGGCGTGCCGCTCGGCACGATGCTGATCGCTCATGCCGATCCGCACACCTTCAAACTGGCCTTCGGCGTGTTCCTGCTGCTATTTCCGGTCGCGCTCTATTTGCAACGCGCGCCGGTGGCATTCAGCTTCGGCGGCAAGCCGGCGGATATCGCGATCGGATTTGCCGGCGGCATCATGGGTGGCCTCGCCGGCCTGTCCGGGCCGCTTCCGATCCTGTGGGCCAGCGTGCGCGGCTGGGGCAAAGCCGAGCGGCGCGGCGTGTTCCAGGTCTTCAACTGGACCATCCTTACCTTGACGGCGTTGTGCCTGCAGATCGGCAGCGGCCTCATCAAAGCCGACGTGATATGGCTCGCGTTGCTGGCCTTGCCCGGCACGGTGCTGGGCGCATGGCTCGGCAAGCGGGTCTATCACGTGCTGAGCGACCGGAATTTCCGCGACATCGTGCTTGGCCTGCTGTTCCTGTCCGGTGTCTCGCTGGTCTGGAGCAGCATCGGCACGCACTAGATTTCTGATTGCAACGCGCCCGTGAATGCGATCATCGCTGCATGGCCGCCATGCGCAGCGGCGCAACGCTGTATTTGTGTGAGTGGATTCGATATCCCTGCCGCCATGACCTCCCCTCCATTGTCGCGCGAACGTCTCGGTCTGGTGCTGGGTTTTGTCGGCATGGCGATCTTCGGCGGCACGCTGCCGGCGACGCGGATTGCGGTCGCGGCGATCGATCCGATCGCCGTCACCGCGCTGCGCACCGCGATCGCCGGGTTGTGTTCGCTGGCGCTCTTGATCGTGCTGCGCCGGCCGCTGCCGCCACGGCGATTGTGGTTGCAGCTCGGGATCACCATGCTGTGCGTCAGCCTGCTATTTCCGTTCCTGATGGCGCTGGCGATGCAGACCGTCGACGCCTCGCATGGCGGCGTGGTGCTGGGAATTCTCCCGATTGCCACCGCGCTGGCCGCCGTTCTCATCACCCATGAGCGGCCGCGACCGATGTTCTGGATCGCATCGATCGCTGGCGCCGCGCTGGTGATTGCGTTTGCCCTGCGCCAGGGCGGTGGCGCGCTATCGGCCGGTGACCTGTTGCTGTTCGCCTGCGTCGCGGTGTCCGCGATCGGCTATGCCTATTCCGGTCGGCTCACCGCGCAGATGCCGGGATGGGAAGTGATCAGCTGGGTGCTGGTGATCACGCTGCCGGTTTCGCTTCCGATCGTGGCCTTCACGATACCCGCTGACCTCGGTCACATCGGCCTAAAGCCATGGCTTGCGCTGCTCTATGTCGCACTGTTCTCGCAATGGATCGGCTTCTTCGCCTGGAATGCCGGTATGGCGATGGGCGGCATCGCGCGGGTATCGCAAGTGCAATTGCTGCAGCCCTTCGTGACGTTCGCGTTGGCCGCCGCATTCAACGGCGAGACCATTACCTTGCCAATTCTGCTGTTCGGTGCCGCGGTGGTTGCGACGGTGGCGATCTCGACCCGCACCCGGCGCGACGCGGCGGCCGTGCCAAGTCGGGACGATGCGCCGGCCTGGGGGCCGTTGACGCCGGGGACGGAGTGAGTGCCCGGTCTCGGCGCGACCGGCGTCGCAGACGGCTCTCCGGTATCCGATCCGTCAAATACGCGATATGGTCGGCTGTCCCGCATCGGCCAACGCCGGATTTTCCGCAACCAGTTCGGCCCGGCTCCGTTCCGACTTGATCGCGCGAACCAATATGCGTGCGGTCTTCATGTGATCCACCGTCACACATAACCGGATGATCTGGGCTACCGACACGTCGCGCATCGCATCGTCGGAAATTTTCATGGCGATTTCGAGCGCGCGCTTGATAGCGGCCTGGTATCGCTCCGCCTCACCGGCCTTTTCCCGTTCGGCGCCACGGTCTGCTACCATCTTGTCAGCGATGGAACCGGCCGACGCACAAATTTCGCGGATCCGTTGCGCGGCTTCGATGTCCCCGAGCGGCCGGGCGTCCCTGGCTTCCCAGATGTCGGGCTCCTGAGGTTTCTGAAACCAACGCATCACGTAACGCCCCCGCGGTGGCGGAAATATATTCCGGCACCGCTTCGCTTAGCAACCATGGCATTTCGTCGCTCACTCCGCCGCTTAAATCACAGCGAACCTCGCGGGAAAGCCAAGGCGTGGCGCGCCTCGCCCGAGACACGCAGAATTCGCGCTAGTGTGCGGGCGCGGACTTCATCGCGACAGGCTTTTTCAGGAGCATCACCAGAAGGCTCAGGCCGACATAGAAGAACGTCAGAATGAAGAAAGCGTCGCCATAGCCCATCACCACCGCCTGGCGGTGAACGATCTGCGACAATTGCTTGAGCGCCATCAGCGAGGCGTCGCCGAGACCCTGCATGTGCTGGGTCAGCATGTTGAGCGTCTCGGTCGCGGTGGCATTGCCCCAGTTCACCCGATCCTGCAAACGCGAGATATGCAGATCGGTGCGGTCGTTCAGCACCTGGTTGATGATGGCAAGGCCGACCGCGCCGCCGAGATTGCGCGTCAGGTTGAACAGGCCGGAGGCGTTCTTGACCCGGTCCGGCGGCAAGGTGCCGAGCGCGATATTGTTGGTCGGCACCATCGCGCACATCAAGCCGATGCCGCGCAGGATCTGCGGCATCAACAGCTCGTAGAAATCATAGTCGCGGGTCATCCACGTCATCTCGTAGGAACCCAGCGCGAAGACCACGAGACCGAACGCGATGATGTAGCGCATGTCGAACTTGAGCATCAGCCGTCCCACGATCGGCGCCATCAGGAACATGGCGATGCCGGAAACGAACATGGTCTCGCCGATCATCAGCGCGCTGTAGCCGCGCACTTCCGACAAATAGCGCGGATACATATAGGTCAGGCCATACAGACCGATTCCCACGCAGAACGAGATCAGGCAGCCAACGCCGAAATTGCGGTTGGTAAAGGCCCGGATGTCGACGATCGGCTCCCTTGCGGTCAGCACGCGATAGAAAAAAGCAATCCCGCAGACCACGCCGACGCCGGCGCAAACCGCCACTGTGGTGTCCTGCAGCCATTCATATTGCGGGCCTTCCTCCAGCACATATTCGAGCGAACCGAGGAATCCTGCCATCGCGATCAGGCCGAACCAGTCGAAACGGTCGAGCAATTCGAAATTCGGCTCATCGAAATCGACCAGCGCCCATACGCCGATGATGATGACAAGGCCGGGGATGACGTTGATGAAGAACAGCCAATGCCACGACAGAGCATCGGTGATGTAGCCGCCGACGGTAGGCCCGATGGTCGGCGCCAGCGTCGCGACCAAACCGATGATCGGGCCAACGATATGGAATTTGCTGCGCGGAAATACCGTGTAGGCTGATGCGAACACGGTCGGGATCATGCCTGCGCCCAAAAATCCCTGGATCGCGCGCCACAGGATCATCTGCTCGATCGAGGAAGCAAAGCCGCACAGGAAGCTTGCGGCGGTGAAGCCCCCGGCCGAGATCACGAACAACAGCCGCGTACCCAGCGCGCGCGACAGGAAGCCGGACAGTGGAATCGCAATCACTTCCGCGATCAGATAGGCGGTCTGGACCCACGACACTTCGGTCCAGCTGGCGGACAGGCCGGCCTGGATCTCGGTCAGCGACGCCGAGACGATCTGGATGTCCAGGATCGACATGAACATCCCGAACACCATGATGAGAAACGCCAACAGCCGCCGTGGCGCGATGCGCTCGGCCGGCGCGGCGGCGTTCATCATCAGCGGCGAAGCGGTGGTGGCGTCAGCCATGATCGGCCCAAATCACTATCCAGGTCAGGCGCGCGTAAATCATTGCGGATGGATCGCGGTCGGCGAATCCAGGTCGGTTTCGTTGTCGGCATCCTTGGCGGCTTCGTGGGTGTCGACCGTGGCATAGACCGACATGCCGGCGCGCAGCAGGTCCTGCCGGGCGACATCGCGAGGCACGCGTACGCGGACCGGCAACCGCTGCACGATCTTGGTGAAATTGCCGGTGGCGTTGTCCGGCGGCAGCAGCGTGAACACCGAACCCGCGGCCGGCGAAATGCTGTCGACGATGCCTGCGAATTTGCGGTGACCATAGGCGTCCACCGCGATCGTCACCGGCTGGCCGGGACGAATTCGCCTGAGCTGCGTTTCCTTGAAGTTGGCATCGATGAAGACGTCGTCGAGCGGCACCACGTTGCCGAGCCGTTGTCCGACCACGATGTAGTCGCCGGTCGAGACCATACGGTTGGAGAAGGTGCCGTCCACCGGCGCACGCACCGACGTGAAGTCGAGATCGCGCTGTGCCCGCGCCAGAACCGTCTCCAGTTCAGCGAGTTGAGCGCGGGCCTCCGTCTGCTGCGCCTTGGTGACGTCGACGTTGTCGCGCGCCGCGTCATAGGCCGCCTGCGCCGACTTTACCGCGGCGAGGCCCTGGTCGCGCGCTGCTTCCGACACCTCGAAGGTGGCGCGCGAGGCGAATCCCTTGCCGCTCAGATCCTGCTGGCGATCGAAATCGAGCCCGGCGCGCTTGAGGCCGGCCTCCGCGGACACGACCTGCGCCTTGGCCTGATCGACGGCGCTTTCCAGCGCGATGACCTGGCGGCCGATGCGATCGATGGTGGCCTGCTGGGTCGCGATCTTGGTGGTCGCGGCGTCCACGGCGAGACGATAGTCGCCGTCGTCGATCTTGAAGACGATCTCGCCGGCCCGCACCGGCGCGTTGTCGCCGACCAGGATCGACGCAAGATGGCCGGACACCCGGGCGCCGAGCGTGGTGTTGTTGGCGCGCACATAGGCGTCATCCGTCGAAACGTAAAAACGTCCGACCAGGAAATAATGCACGCCATAGGCCGCGGCGGCGAGCGCCAGCAGTCCGACGATTCCGGGGAGAACGAGTTTGCGCTTGCCAGGTTTCGGCGCAGCCGGCCTGGCGGCAGCGGCTGGTTTCTGGGTGATGGTCTTGTCCGGCGTTTCCGCCGCGCGGCGGCCGGCGACGTCCTCACTGAGGTACCCACGCAATTGATCGGCGAGTGCCACGGCAGCATCCCGTGCTGCCCCGCCCTCTGCCCCATCCGGCTCGTCACGAATAACCCGTGCGGCCTGATCTCTCGCTGCGGCCATTAGTGGCCTCCCCGCTGCAATGACGCGATCGAGGCGCAGCTCAAACCAGGCCCCTCGCCTCGCAGTTCTAAAATTAGCATTGACCGAACGGTTCGGTCAAGATAGTTTATAGCAAGCCCGTTATAGGGCGTCTGCTGCTTCTATTGCATTGCACGGGCCGGAATATTCTCAGAGAAGCTAAACCAATGGTTGCAGCTCATCCGACTACCCTTCGCCTGGCCGGCGACGAAGACAATTCGAAACGCCGCCAGATCCTCGATGGCGCCAGCAAGGTTTTCATGGATCTCGGTTTCGACGGCGCCAGCATGGGCGAAATCGCCCGCGCCGCCGGCGTCTCCAAGGGGACGCTTTATGTCTATTTCGCCGACAAGAACCGGCTGTTCGAAGCCATCGTGGAAGAAGAAACCATCGAACAGAGCAAGGTCGCCTTCAATTTCGATCCCGAGCGCGACGTGCCCACCACGCTTCGGGAATTCGGCCGGGCCTATATCCAGTTGCTGTGCCGGCCCGGCGGCGGATCGGCGATCCGCACGGTGATGGCGATTGCCGAAC
Organism: uncultured Alphaproteobacteria bacterium; assembly: GCA_963806075.1. Taxonomy (GTDB): domain Bacteria; phylum Pseudomonadota; class Alphaproteobacteria; order Rhizobiales; family Xanthobacteraceae; genus Bradyrhizobium. The sequence goes on along the minus strand of CAWDWT010000016.1, from coordinate 137,625 downwards.
GAATGCCGGACGTCGGCCGCCGCTACTATGAACACGTACTGGAAAAGACCACCGGCCGCCTCGCCGCCTATCTCGAGGCGCATGTGCAAACCGGTGAAGTTGCGATCGACGACTGCACCCTCGCAGCCTCGCAATTCATGCTGATGTGCCAGGCGTCGCTGTTCCTGCCGTTCATCTTCCAGGCCGCGCCGGCGCCGTCGGAAGAACGCATCACGCAGGTGATCGAAAGCGCGACCCGGATGTTTCTCGCGGCGTATCGCACCAGGGCAGGCTGACCAAAGGCGTGGACCTATTCGATTACATCGTCGGCCGTCGAGAGTAGTGTTGCAGAGCGAATCCCGTTACGTTGTCTTCTTCTCATTGGCGCTGTAGGCATCCATCACCCTTGTAGAAAACACGAGAGCCGCTCCGGCATTGATCGCCGTCGCTACACCAAGCGCCTCTGCGATCTCCTCCCGGGTGGCGCCGTGTTGGATCGCAGCGTTGACATGCACCGCGATACACCCGTCGCACCGGACTGTAACCGCAACCGCAAGGGCAATGAGTTCGCGCACCTTGGCGCCCAACAGATCGGTCTTCTGGCCTGCCGCTCCGAGCGCGGCGTAGCCCCGCACCGTATCGGGACTGAGCTGGGCGATCTCGCCGACGCCCGCCAACACTTCCCGACGATAGGCTTCCCAATCGAGCATCATGGGCGTCTCCTTGTTCGGTTTCAGTGACCTTGCTCCGGCATCTAACGCCGCGAAACGCCGGAATTCCAGCGCTATCTGCGATCGAAGCAGAAGCCGCGACTCGCAAGGCCCGCTGTCACCGCGCTGCCGCGTTTACGACTTCACCTCCCTCACACACCGTTGGCGAGGAGAAGGCTGCAATTCTGGCCCGCGCTCGATCGAACGTCAGCCGTCGAATTTGAATGAGACCTTGAGCTTGGCGCGGTAGGCTTCGACCTTGCCCTTCGCATCGAGTTGAAGGTCGAGCTGGACGACTTCGGCGACGCGAAGATCGCGCAGAGATTTTCCGGCCCTGTTGACGGCCGCCGTGGCTGCCTTTTCCCAGGATTCCTTGCTTGTGCCAATCAGCTCAATCACCTTGTAGACGCTCTCTGTCATCACGCCCTCCCGTTGATATCAGGTAGGAAGTCATTCTCCCGCGGCGGCGCGAGCGTAGCATCGCAAAGTGAGCGCCGATAGGATGCGGCGCAACATGCCTGCGCAGATCAAAGGGAAGCAGCACAACCGGCTCCCACTCAACGGACCCGACGAGATTATCGAGTAGCTGATCGAGCATCAGGATCGCTACCTGCTGCGTTCCAGCGTTGCTCGCCAGTCGCGGATGTTACGGCAGTCCTGAGAAATATCCTGCAACGACGCCGACCTTCGCGTCGCAAGTCAGTTGTGGGTCAACCGTGTCGGTTTGACGGCCGCTACTTCCGATCTCCCCAATTAACGGACATCGGAAGTGCCCACCCTTTTGGTGACCTTGTTGAGAACCCTAGTAACAGGTAACGCCCACTGCGCAGCGGCGCACTGCCCGTCGTCCAGTCCTCCGCGCGACGCCGGCGACGCTCGTTGCAGTTAACGGTCTTCCTACTCGCGCATAAGCATTGTCTAACGATACCGACAAGCCCTTCTCTTGCGACCACTGAACCGAAATCGGGGCGGAGCACAATATCGCGGCTCCCACCAGAACTGCTCCAAGCATGCTCATCTTTTTCACGAGATTTCTCCTCCAATGGTTGAGGAGTCTGCGTACGAGATTTCCGTATTTTCGCACTTGATCCAGATCAAGCGATTCAAGGTGCTCGACCTGTCAAGGATGCCCGCCTGTCGCGGGCGAGACCCAATGTCCGGTTTGGGACGGCAGATCAACAACGGCCCTGACAACGCTGAAACGCGACTTCCGAAGTGTCCCGGAGAGCAGACGTTCGCGGTGCTGATTGGCATGTCTCAAACGTGCCAAAAGCGACATCGAAGATGCAAACTTCACAGTCGAGATTCAAAGAAAATACCGCGCGGGCGGAGCGGCAGCGCCGGCCGGTCGGGCTGCCGCCTAGCCACCTCTCGCGCTGACAATCTTTGTCCCGGTGAGGCGGCCCGGTCGCATGGACTGCTCACGCGCGCGATCACGGCTGACGCGCACTTTCGTCGCTGTCTTCAATGAACTTGCGGATCATGCCGTCGGCCATTGCGCCGACGCGCCGGGCACCCGCGACCGTCAGGTGATCGACATCCCAGTACAGCCAGAAGTCCATCCTCAGTCGTGGGGCAGTCGGCGTCGCAAAGATAGCGGTCCGGAAACAGGATGAGAACCTGGGCGGGATAGCGCTGCTGCAGGCCAGTCAGCATGGCATTGAAGTCCCCGTTCCTGGCTCTGACGCTGGCCAACGGGACCGGCGGACAGGGCCGGCTCGACGCGTGCCAGAGCGGACCGGGCGCGAAACGCGTCATCTGGCTCCGGCAGCCCGGCTCGACGCCCGGTGCGACGATCAGGAATTGTCGGCCATTCGCGCCGAGATCGCGGATCGTATCCTCGATCCCGGCGCGCCAGATGTCGATCCACGATGGAGCGGCGTTGGGAGCACGAACCTCGCTCTGAATGGTATCGCCATAGGTGAGCCAGGATTGGCTCAGGACGACGGCCGAGTTGTTGCTCCTGATCACCGCAAGGTACTGGTCGCGCCGGGACCTGCATTTGGCGGTGCCGTCAAACTGGGTGCGGACCAGGCCAACCAGCATGGGGCATCCCTCGGCGTGTAGGCCTCGCCGCGAATGCCGAGCCGCCTTGCGGCCGGATCGAAAGCGGCGACATATTGCTCGGCGAAGGAATCGCCGACCAATTGCACGCCAAGCCGTTCATTGACCGCGCCGAACGCGCAAGCCGATTGCGCGCTCCGCGTGCACGGCCAGAAACCGAACCGCTGCAGGTCGGCCACCTGGCGCGCCTCGGGCGATAGCCGCCAGGGCCAGCCGTCCTGCCGGTTGGCGATAAAGGCGATGGAGGCGACGATACCGATGAGCGCCGCAGCGTAGCCGCCACCGGCAACAGTGACGTGTTGCGCGCCCGAAACGGTGTCTCGACGTAGCGGTACATCAGCTCGGACAGTACAATTACAAGAACGAACACAAACAGTTTGGCGCCGGCCGCCTGCGACCCTTGGCCGAAAATGTAGCCCGCATAGACGATCAGCGGCCAGTGCACGAGATAGAGCGAGTAGGAGACCAGTCCGATCCAGACGGCGACCGGATTGGTCAACACTGGCGCTAGCGCGTGTGACTGACCGGCCCAGATCAGACAGGCGGCGCCGATGCAGGGGATCAGCGCATTCACCCCGGGAAATGCCGTCATGCCATCAAAAGAGATCACGGCGTAGGCGATCAGTCCAAATCCGAGCACCGCCAGAAGAGATTGCGTTGCGATGGAAACAACGACACGCCGCTCGGCAAAGATGACGAGCGCACCGATTGCGAACTCATAGGCGCGATAGATCGGCAGATAGAACGCGCCGGGCGCATCGGTCGCGAGCCTCGCCTGTGCGGCGAACAGCGAGGCGGCGCCGATCAGCAGAAGGAGCACAGGCAAGGCCTTGCCCAGGAACCGCCAGCCGATCAGCAAAACGGCGGGCCACGCCAGATAGAATTGCTCTTCTACCGCCAGCGACCAGAAATGCAGAACCGCGCTCGGATCGATCGCCTTAGCAAAATAGTCGTGACTGCCGCGCCAGAAATAAAAGTTGGAGACCGAGCCGAGTGTCGCGACGACGTCTTGGGTGAGGCCCTTGAAGTGTTCCGGCGAATACCACAAGGCGCCGATCACGACCGTGCCGACGATGGTCACGAACGCGGCGGGAAACAGTCGCCGGACCCGTCGTTCGTAAAAGCGCGTCAAAGAGAAGTGGCCGCGCTCCGCGTCGGTCAAGAATGTTTCGTGAGATCAGGTGTCCCGAGATCACGAAAAAGATGTCCACACCAATGAAGCCTCCACGGAAGAGCGGCACTTCGAGGTGGTAGAGGAACACGCCCAGCACAGAAAGCGCGCGCAGCCCATCGATGTCGCGACGATTGGGGAGCTTCAAATTCAAGTCCGTTCCGGGCATTTTTTCCTGACGCCGACTTACAGACCGCGCCGTGGCCACGTAGCCGCCGCACCGCCAAGAAATGTCACGAACTCGCGTCGCCGTACTTTGACCCCCAAGCCCAGGAAGCAACACTGTATCGGCTCATGCGAGTAGTTTGAAGGGAGTGAAACTAGCATAAGGTCGCTTGCCGCAGCGCGCAACCAATGGCGCAGTTGGGTCATAAACAGAAGCCGATCTGACCGCTGCCGACATCCGGTCGACCGCTCAAAGCAGACATCCGGCGGCCTGACTGCATCGTCCGCTAAGTGCCCAACGGACGCCATCGCTCTTATCCACCAATACTGCGAGGGAGATCGTGCCGTCGGCGTCCGGACTAGGCGGCCGCGAGAACCCGCGAAGAAGGGATTTTGCTTCGTACAGCAGCCGGCCGATTGTGGCCGAGCACATCATGGGCTGATCATTCGTCCAGTGGCTACGCACGGAACAATGGTAACGTGAACTGAAACACTGCACCACCGACCGCTTTGTTCATTGCCCAGATCTTTCCACCAAAGGTCTCAACGATCCCGCGCGACGTAGATAGCCCGAGCCCCGAACCGCCTCGCTTTGAGGCGAACGGCTCAAAGATGCTCGCAAGCTCCTGGGCTGGAATGCCTGTTCCCGTATCAGAGACAGAAAGCCCCGCTTTGGACTGACCGACTTGCCGGGTTTCCATTACAATGTGGCCTCTGCCAGGAGAATTATTCATGGTGGCCTCCATCGCATTCAGCGCCAAATTCAACACAACCTGCTGCAGCCAAGTTGGATCAGCGCGCACCGCGAGCACGCTTTGCCAAGGGTGCATTTTCAATTCGACTCCTACTTCAGCCGCGTGCGGTTTCAAAATTTCATGAATAACGCACACAACATCATTCAAGTTGATTTTTTGTAGTTCCGGCTCGCCGCTTCGCAACAGGTTCTGCATATGGCGGATGATTTGTGCCGCGCGCAGGTTGTCGCGACGAATGTCGAGGAGGATGTCCTTTAGCGCGCCAACGGGAGCCGGAAGTCCTTCAACGTCCAGCTCTGCGGCTTCGAGATTGGTCAAGATGGCCGCCAAGGGCTGATTCAATTCGTGTGCAAACAACGAAGCTATCGCGGCAGCGTCGGCACGCCGTGTCAACCGAGCAATCTCGATGAGACGATGGCGTAGTTCGCTTTGAGTTTCTCTGTACTCGTGGATATCAGTACAGGAGCCGATGTATCCAAGAAAGGAATCGTCCCGGGCGTAGCGCGGAATTCCGGTGTCATCAATCCAGCGATATGTGCCATCATGGCGACGCAGCCGATATTCCATTCGGAATTCCTTCCGTGCCTCAAAGTGGCCGATGTAGGTTTCAAGGCAGCGATCGAAATCCTTCGGGTGAACGCCCTCCGACCAGCCATTACCAAGTTCCTGCCGGATGTCGCGACCGGTGAAAGTCAACCATGGCCGATTGAACCAGACGCATTGCTTGTCTGGACCGGACACCCAGATCATCACTGGGGCGGCGTCCATGATCTCGCAGAATCTCGCGTCCAGCCCGCCAGCGGGTTCGGCGGGATTATTAGTTGGTGGCGAGGGATTCGTTAGGATCGCGATTTTCGAGCGCTGGCCGATGCGGTCGCCGTAATGCATGAGGGCGCGCTCAATGGCCTCAAACAATACGGGTTTCGACACTGGTTTTGTCAGGACTTCTTCAGCGCCGGCCTTAATCACCTGCACGCTAGTCTCAACGCTCCCGTGCCCGGTCAAGAAAATGATGGGCAGGCCACAGCCGATTTCGTTCAACCGTCCCTGGACGTCGATCCCATCGAGTTCGGGCATGCGCATGTCGAGCAATATGCAACCTGCTTTAGTGCTCGGCGGGTTTGCCAAGAGCTGTTGGCCGGATTCATAGAGTGCGACTTGGTAACCGCCAGCCCGAAGCAACCGAGCGATCGCGACGCGAAAAGATGGATCGTCGTCAACTACATGGATGGTTGCCGGTCTGATGATCATTTTGTCATGCAGGCAGAACGAATTACCGTCCGCGCCAAACTCCGGTTGTCCACCCAAATTACAAGCTCAGAGGCAAGAAGGGGAGTTTCATTGATCTACGTCAAGCGGGCCCGATCTTGAAAACCGGAATTGAACGGTCCGGCATGTCCGCGTCGGGTCCAGGCTGTGTGAAAACTCTTCCCATGCCATGATCCGCTACTAAATCGGCGGGGGATTTGATGCCAGGCTTTGTGGCGGGACTGGATCGCGGGCAGGCGACGTTGCTGCCAGAATGCCTTGAGGATTGGGTCGACGAAAGCAATCCTGTTCGGGCGGTCGATGTGTTCGTCGATGCGCTGGAACTCCGCGACCTCGGGTTTGACGGCGTCGATGTGGCAGCGACCGGCCGGCCTGCGTATCATCCTTCGCCGATGCTCAAGCTTTACATCTACGGTTATCTCAACCGGGTCCAATCGAGCCGGCGGCTGGAGCGTGAGGCTGGCCGCAATCTGGAAGTGATGTGGCTGACCGGGCGGCTCGTTCCGGATCACAAAACCATCGCCGACTTCCGCAAGGACAATGGTCCCGCGATCAGGAAAGTTTGCGCGCAATTCGTCGAGTTGTGCCGCAAGATGGGTCTGCTGGCGAAAGCCAGCGTTGCCGTCGACGGGAGCAAGTTCAAGGCCGTGAACAGTCGCGACAACAACTTCACGCAGGGCAAAATCAAACGCCGCCAGAAGCAGATCGAAGAGAGCGTGGCGCGCTACATGAGCCAACTCGACACCGCCGACCGCCGGACTGCCGCAGGAGAAGGCCCGTCGGAAGCGGTGCTGTTGACCAAGACGCGGCTTAAGGAAAAGCTTTCGAAGCTTGAAGAAGAAGTGAAGCGGCTGGCCGCGATTGAAAAGGCATTGCTCGCCTCGCCCGACAAGCAAATATCGCTGACCGATCCCGATTGCCGTTCGATGGCAACGAGCGGGCGCGGCTCAGGCATGGTCGCTTACAATGTGCAAAGTGCGGTCGACACCACGAACCATCTGATTGTCGCGCACGAGGTCACCAACATCGGCACCGATAGATCGCAACTGGCGACGATGGCGCAGGCGGCGAAAGCCGCGCTGCACAGCGATAACTTGGACGTCGTTGCGGATCGGGGTTACTTCAAAGGTGAGGAAATCCTGGCCTGCGAACAGGCCGGCGTCGCGGTCACGCTGCCCAAGCCGCAAACTTCGGGCGCCAAGTCGGCAGGCCGCTTTGGTAAACCTGATTTTGTTTATTTGGCCAAGGACGATGTCTATCGCTGCCCGGCCGGCGAGAAGCTGGCGCACCACTTCACCGCTGATGAAGATGGCCAGAAAATGCGGATTTACTTGACGAAGGCGTGCCGCACATGCCCGTTCAAGGATCAGTGCACAACGTCCAACGAGCGCCGCATCAAACGCTGGGAATACGAACACGTCGTCGAGGCCGCGCAGACGCGGCTCGATCAGAACCCGCAAGCCATGCGTGTGCGCCGCGAAACCGTCGAGCATCCGTTCGCCACCCTGAAGATGCGGATGGGGGCGACGCACTTTCTGATGAAGACGCTGCCGAAGGTGGCGACTGAGATGGCGCTGCACGTGCTCGCCTACAACCTCACGCGCGTGATGAACATCGTCGGTATCAAACCGTTCCTCGCGGCGATCCGGACATGAGCAGCGTGTCATGTTGTACGCGTTTTGTGACCGTTCATCTCGCCCAGCGCGGCCCCAGGTTGCGCCAGGTTAAATCCTAACTCGATACAGCAAAAATAAGCTCAGACGGTCGCGTCGAGAGGCCCCATCGCGCCCGGTTACGTACAGTTTTTGGGAGACGAAAAACGTTTCTACACGGCCTGGGTCATTTGCGGAAGTCGCTTGTCAGGAACTTAAAGTCCACTTTGCGCCCGTGGAGACCATTGCAAGCCGCAAGCGCGCCGGAGCGCAGGGCCTAAACGGAGCGAGCCTCCGCAACGCAATCTCGGAAACCAAAAATGCTAATATCTTGAAGTGCTATCGCGCGGTCTCCCCATTAATTCACGCGCACCAGAGGACCCCAGCCACGATGGGGTGTCCCGTAGACCCCGCAGACCCATCGACGCGGCCTGACGACCGATTGCGGAGGGCCGCCACGCGTCCGCTGCCTCACAAAAAAGTAACATGCTCAGGTTGCAATTCCTTGATAGCATTACGAGCCTTCCTCTTGGCAGAGGGGACAGATAGGTGCAGGGGCTAGTGCATATTGTTGACGACGACGCGTCCTTCCGGACAGCGATCGAACGTCGCTTGAAGCGCGCCAGTTACGAGGTTGCGACCTATGCTTCGGCCCAGCAATTGCTGGCCGACCTGCCGAACGGCAACGAGCCAAGCTGCATCGTCCTCGACGTGCAGATGCCCGGCCTGAGCGGTCTGCAGCTTCAGGATCGCCTGAGCGAACTTGGCTTGAAGTTGCCGATCATATTCATCACCGGTCATCCCAACATCCCGGCCACCGTGCGGGCCATCAAGGCGGGTGCGCATGACTTTCTGATCAAGCCGGTCACCTCCGACGACCTGCTTCGCGCGATCGAAAAGGCGTTCGAGCTTCAGCAGGTCTCTCGCGATGCGCAAAGCAAACTGGACAGCGTTCGCGCCCGCATCGAAACATTGACGCCGCGCGAGCGGCAGGTCTTTGAACGCATCGTTCGCGGCGAGACCAACAAGCAGGCCGCCCGCGCGCTAGGCTGTACCGAACGCACCATCAAGGCCCATCGTCAGAGGGTGATGGAGAAAATGCAGGTCCGGACCTTGGTTGAACTCGTTTCCCTTGCCGAACAGGTTGGCGTCTTGGGGGATATAGCCGATAGGCGGCATATGGCCTAACAATTCTCGACCGTTTTCGAGTTGTTATTGTCCTAAGGGACAATGTGTCGGGAACCCGACATAATATAGAGTTGGATCATCACCGAGTTGCCACGGCTATTGTCGGTGACTGAGAGACCGTTGCGCTCCCGCCCCTCATGGGAGCGCGTTCAATGGGCAGCACCGACCTTGTCCTTGTCGTCGATGACGACCCCCCGATGTTGCGGAGCATAGCGCGACTGCTGCGGCAGTTCGGCTACGCCAGCTTGCTGTTTCCCTCTGCCGAGGCTTTCGTAAATCACGGCGATTTCGACGGGGCGGTCTGCGTCCTTCTCGACATCAACTTGGGCGATGTTTCAGGCATCGAATTGCGGCTTCGTCTCAAGGCGACTGGCAATTCTGTGCCGGTCATCTTCATGACTGGAAACGATACCCCTACCGTTCGCGAGGCTGCGCTTCAATCCGGATGCCTCGCCTATCTCACGAAGCCGTTCTCCGCGAGATCACTGATCGAGCCGCTTGAGAGAGCCTCGGCTGCCTGACGCTGAGCGCCACCGCGTCCCATCGCAGGCGGCGCACACCGGGAGCGGACATCACGTCATCACCGAGATACAACGCGAGCCATCAGCACGGTGCGTCGGCCTTGTGGAATTAGCTGGTATTCCGCCGAGAAGGCCGCACAGTGCAACATCACCGGCCGGCCTTCGGCTTTTACCGGTGACTGTGAGTTCGGTAACGCTCCCGCCTGATCCAAGGGAGCGGCACCATGCAGGATTACCGGGTTTACTTCGTCGGGACGGATGGGCATTTCTTCAAGTCGGTTCCACTTGAGTGCGCCGACGATGCCGAAGCCACAGAACAAACAAAACAGCTTATCGACGGCCACGACGTTGAGCTTTGGCAGCGCGACCGAAAGATAGGCATGTTCGCGCGCAAGCCGAAGTAGGAAGGGGACCGAAAATGCCCAAAACCGATGATCGGCAAGAACTGGAACGACGCCTTGCACAAGCTCGCCTGACGGTGGTGGAACCTGCTGATGCCGTCACCAAAGAGGGCCTGCAAAAGTTGGTCCTCGATCTGGAAGAGCAACTCCGGTAACTCCGGCATTTCGACTTCGGCGGTCATATAGTAAGCAGGCCCCATGAGCATCAAAGCACGCCAAGCTGAAGACGAACCCGACTATCTAAAGGAATTGCTCGCTCAGGCTGGCATCGACGCGCAGGCTTCCAGTGTCACCGCCAAGCTACAGCAGGTCGTCATTGGGGAACTTCATCATCGGGTGAAGAATACGTTGGCGATTGTTTCAGCAATCACGTCTCAAAGCCTCAAGACGGCGAACAGCTTAGAAGAGGCCACCAAAACCATAGGAGAACGTCTTCATGCGTTGGCGGTAGCGCAAGACCTTCTGGTCCGTGAGCGATGGACTGGCGCAGGGTGTCGCACCTTGATCGAAGGTGCCGTGAACGCCTTCCAATCTAAAAGCCTTGATCAGTTTGAAATCGCCGGCGACAACATCGCAGTTTCTTCCGGCCCTGCTATCTCCCTTTCAATGGTAATTCACGAACTCTGCACGAATGCTGTGAAACACGGCGCGCTGTCTGTCACCCAACGGACGCGTTTCAATTTCGTGGGATGTGTCCGAAGATCACCCGCCGCGGTTCAAGCTGCATTGGAAAGAACACGGCGGCCCTCCTGTCCAAGAACCGTCTCGAAAGAGCTTCGGTTCTCGACTTATAGAACAAGCGCTACCGGGCCAATTACAGGGCGAGGCTCGACTTAGATTTGAACCGGATGGTCTGAGTTGCGAGGTAAACATTCCGCTGAGTGTTATGCAGGAGCGACCTCTGGCGGTTGTGCCCTCGCCATAGATACGATTTGTCCCGCCGCCTTACGCGACAGGCTGCTTCGAAATTGAAGTCAGCGAGGCATGCAATGTCGCTCTCAGCGAATTCGCGATTATCGCGAGAGCCTCGTTTGGGGCGTCATCTCAGCCCCGCAGGGACGCCCCGTGGTGCGCGTCTATCCCGTCGCGCGTATGACGCGCCCAGTCCGCAGACGCATCAGATCGCGTCCCAAACGCGTCTGAGCGGGCGTTTAAAAGGGATCAGTGCTTGAAGATCGCGAGGTTGCAACCGCAGCCAGAAGCCCTGTGCATCTCGCCGAGACAAAAGTCGTGCGCCTCGTAGATTGGCCCGCAGATTGGGACGCACTTTCGGGTACGGCGATCAATCCTGAAATCTGCATTAACATATTTGATATTACACAATATAATCTACTTATCCGCGGTCCTAGATCAAGTATTGCAACAAAATCTGCCCACAAGCAGACATCCGCACCTGATCGATCACCGCAGTAGGAACGATCCGAGCGCGTTGTTGACGACGTGAAGTGCACTCCGCGCGAGCGCTGAGCGATGAGCGGCACCACGTGCCAGAGCGGCGGTGAGCCCCCCGCTCGGCCCGCGGGTGCGGCAACTCCGGCCAACCGCTCAACGGAATTTACTGGTTCGCCCGTTCGGTGGCTGCGGTGGCCATATATTTCGAATAGAAATGAGCAACCCGCTCGCGCCACATTCCGACGAACGCCTCTGATGTCAGCTTATCCACTGATTTCCAGGTGTCTTTGACGGCCGGAAGGGTATTCCCCCAGATCGCCCGTCTGCACCATTTTTCACCTTTCTCCCTGCCTTCGCTGGTGGCACACATCGATTTCCAGGCAACGCGATTGGGTTGGCTGATGTGCTCGGCGGCGCCTTCCCAGCCCTGTTGATGGATCAAGTAAAGATCGCTCAAGGTCGGCTTCCTGTGTGTCACCCACTCGAACAGAATGCCTTCGGTAATGACCTTGTAGGCCGCCGCAACCGCATTGTCGCGCGGATCAAGAATTTCCCCGGAACCAAATTTGCTGAACTCATATTTGCTCAGTTGGAACAGACCGACATACGATCCGGTGCGTTGCTTGGGGTCGAAACCGGACTCGATCTTGGCAACCGCTTTCATGAAATTGAAATCCAGACCGAAAGCGTCGGAAGCGCGCTTGATCTCCTCGACCGGCGTTCCGACCGGGGTGTCCTTGAGCGAACGCAAGACGATAGCCGCCGGCTTCTCGGCAGGCGGCAGTTCGGACCAGACGTAATAAATGAGATACCGAAAATCCTGCGTCGCCGACGCCGGATTGGAGGCATTGCGCGTTGTCGGCACCGGTTGGGCGACATCACGGTGGTCCTGCACAGGCGGTAAATCGGCCGACAGCGTCTGCGACGGATCGGGCAACGCGGCCACGACGATCGATTCCGGCTTATCCGAGGCCGCCGTTGTGTCGGTGGCCGTCCCCGCCGCGGGTTCGGCGGCCGTCGTCACTTCGGCGGTAGCGACCGCGGCGTTCGCGACAACGGCGTTAGCGACAACGGCGTTGCCCATTGCGATTGCCTGCGGTTCCTCCGCGAGCCTAGCGTTGGCGGCGAGAGATGCTGCGCGGTCCTCGATTGGCACTGCGCGGGTGTTCTCGGTGCCGGCCGAACCGAAGGCAGCCAGCCAGCCAGCGATCCCCCCCGCGAGAACGACCGTTCCGCAAAACGTCGGTGCTACTATCGTAAATCGCCGCGGGTTCATGATCCCGTCGCCTCTAAAGGCTCCGCCTGAGCCATGCTGCACTGCCAAGCACGCGACGGGTTGATTTTCGGGTCAAGGCATGACCGCACAATGGCATAAACCGCAGCTCATTCTCTTTTCCACGAAGTGTTGCCCGAATGCAACGTGCCGCCGGCAAGCAGTCGTTCTCCGACCTAAGCGTGTAGGGAAGTTTCGGACCCATGCGACGCATGCGGCCGAATGTCGGAGCAACAGGCGCGCTTGAGTGGCCGTTGTCGCGGATGCCGGCCCCTCGAGCGGTCTGTCGTTGACGATTTAGGGGATCTTCTGAGCGAACCGAACCCATGCCCGAGATCAAAGCGTCCCTCGCAACGGCCCGCACACCGTACATTGATCGGCCCGTGATCGGCGCGACGGCTATTGCCGATTGTCTTCTTCCAGCAAATTGGCCTCTGACAGCTTGTGGTCGTCGGACTATTACTGACAGCGGCCAACAACTTCACTCGTTAAAAGCTGAAAGGCTTGCTACCGTATCGATCATTGGTTGTTGACTGATGGTAATGAAGCCAGCATTTGGACGATCAAGATCAAGTATTACCAATATGACGCTACAAACTAGAAAAGCGGTAATGAAGACAGGCACTCGAGTCCGGAGCGGGTCAAGCCCGCTCGCATAACCCGCAAAGCCGCAGGCAACAGCAGCTATTCCGAAAAGCGATAACAACACAACGCCCGGAATATAGTTTCGCAGTGCTGAAAGACGCTTTCCTTGGTCGTCGATCATCTCGTTAAGCGCTTGGATAAATAAGCCAGTTGGCACCATATTATTATCCTTGGCCGAAATTGCTTTCACCTGCTGCCATAGCGCTTCTTGGATATTGTTCGAACGATTAATAAGAGACGGTATTTCCGCAAAAGACTTACCCGCCGGTATGTAATCGATCCTTATCTGGGCATATTCTCGAAGTAACTTCAGTGACTCCGTCCGATGAGGTTCTGGCAACAGGCGTGCGCGCAAAGCCGTCGTGCCAATCGCGTTTGCTTCATTGAGAACCGCTTCGCGCCGCGCTTCGAAACGCGTGAGCGCCATTAAAAAAGTGAACCCAACAATCAAAGCGAGCAATCCCAAAAGTGATTGCTCCAGTGCGGAAATGTTGCCGCTCGCAGCGTGATCCTCGGTCGGCGTGCCCAGTCGCCATCCGAATTCGCTCGCTAAAAAGACAATGGCGACGCCAATAAGAAAAACGACAAGAAAGAAGTAGTTGTACAGGTGTTCCACGATCTCACCTTTGTTGCCAGCAAGCTTGCCTGAGTCACCGAGCGATAACAATGTCGGTTTCTGGCCCAGACTGTGTGAAAACCTGACCGATGCTATGATTTCCTTGCTGAATTGCGGGGGGGAATGATGAAGGGTTTCGTTCACGGGTGGATCGCCAGCAGGCGACGCTGCTGCCGGAATACCTCGATGACTGGGTGGACGAGAGCAATCCTGTACGCGCGGTCGATGTGTTCGTCGATGCGTTGGAACTCCGCGACCTCGGGTTCGATGGCGTCACATCTCGGACATGCAGGAGTACATCGACTCCCGCAAGCCGAGGGACTGAGGTCAGGCGCGCTTCGCCTTCCGGCTCGCCCTGAAGAGGACGACGGCGCAGCCGGTCATGACCACGGCCTGCACGGCGTAGAGCGCGATATAGGCGAGCTTCATCCAGAGCGGCGCTTCGGTCAGATCCATGTGGGGGGCAGCAACATCGTGGACTCCGAAAGGGTGCCCAATTCTACCGCCCTCGACTGGGGACGCAAAACCGGTCGGGCCGCGCAGGGTTAAGGAAAGCCTCGCAGCGAACGGCTAAAGCTCCACGCTCCGCCTATTGGCAGACGTACGTAATGTCGTCGCCGCCCTTGATCGGGGTACCGGGCGTACAGGCAATGCCTGCCTGCGCGGCGTAATCGGCCCAACCGTTGCTGCCGTAGTACCACGGGCCGCCCGCGTAATAGGCCCGAACCGCGTACCACGGCTTGGCGGTCACGTCGGTGTAGTGCATGTAGGGGGAGTAGTGGGGTTCGGTGAAGTACGGCTGCCGATACCCATACCCATACCCGGTCCCGACCCCGGGAGTCACGTAGACCCGGGTGAGGTCGCCCGGAGCGCCTACGCCGTAGGTCTCCCGCCGCACCGCCCGACGGGCCTGGCGGATGTCGGTTCTCGCCACGCACCCGCCGTTCACCATCGTCTGGCCGATGCCGCAGCCGAAGGCGACTCGCGTGATCATGCCGTCTGCCCGGGGCATCGGCGCGGGAGACATCGCCTGGACCGATGTCGAGGCCAATAAGGCAAGGACGGAACCTGAGATCAACCTAACCATTTTCTTCTCCTGCAATGTTTCGATCTACCCCCTTCGACACGCTGACGAGCAGACGGCGCGCCGCTGTTGACCTAGATCAAGCGCCGTCGCGAATGATGGCAACGAAGGCGACCGCGACCAGGGCGGCGGCCTTCCGTCCTTCGCGGCATGCGCCCGGGCTCAGTTCGGCCGCATGCCGGACGCCAGCAGGTCTGCGTACTCGGACATCGCGGCGTTGATCCGGTCCCATGTGGCGGTCGAGAATTCGGGATCGAACTCCGGATCCCGACCGGCTAGGGTCTGCTCCGCGGTGACCCACCCGGTCAGATCGAAATCTCCCCTGTCGACCGCGGCCTTCGCGGCACGCTCGAACACCCTCGAAAAACAGATCTGCATCGCGCTCTGGGTCGAGACGATGGTGGCGACGTCGGGAGAATATTCGTCGACCAGGTCCTCGGGCGCGTGCGCGCCGATGCCGAGCCCGGTCAGCCGGCCGTCGTGCTCGAGCCGAACCAGCGTCCGCGTGCCCGCCCGCAGTCCGGGCGATCTGATGGAGGTCGGCGGGATTCGGATCGTCGACGTCGGGATTGCGCTGGAGGAGTATGCCCGATCGGTCGCTGCTCGCGCACCGCCTGCTGAGCCGCGGCAATCGATTTCTGCCGCATGATGGTGATCGTGACCTGCCACTGAGTTTTCATCCAGCTGCGGTTAGAAGTCTCGGAGTTTCTGACGTGCTCCCGCCAAATTAGGCCAATCTGAGCTGGAATTTTCCACTTATGATCCCCTGACGGGGACGAGGAGAGTTCCATGAAGGCATCGAAGTTTTCAGAGGCGCAGATCGCATTCGTTTTGAAGCAGGCGGAAGATGGCACAGCGGTTGCCGAGGTCTGCCGGAAGGCCGGGATCAGCGAGGCAACTTTCTACAACTGGCGTAAGAAGTACGCCGGGCTAATGCCCTCGGAGATGAAGCGGCTGCGTCAGCTCGAGGACGAGAACAGCAAGCTGAAGCGGATCGTCGCCGATCTGTCTTTGGACAGGGCAATGTTGCAGGACGTTCTGTCAAAAAAGCTCTGAGGCCTGGTCGCAAGCGCGAACTTGTCGACAAACTGCGAGGCGAATGGAAGGTGTCGATCAGGCGTGCCTGCTCAGCCCTCCAGGTCGATCGCTCGCTTTATGTCTACAAATCGAAGCGAGGCGACCAGGCCGCCCTTAAACATCGGATCAAGGACATCTGCGAGACGCGCGTGCGATATGGCTATCGGCGCGTCCACGTCTTGCTGCAGCGTGACGGCTGGGCGGCTAATATCAAGCGCGTCTATCGTCTTTACCGCGAGTTAGGCCTGCAATTGCGCAACAAAACGCCGAAGCGGCGCGTGAAGGCGAAGCTGCGCGAAGGCCGAACCGATGCGCGTCAGGTCAATGAGACGTGGGCGATGGACTTTGTCCACGATCAACTCGCCACCGGCCGCAAGATCCGCGTGCTCACGATCGTCGACACCTACTCCCGGTTCTCACCAGCCGTTGATGCACGGTTCAGCTATCGAGGTGAGGATGTCGTGCAAACCTTGGAGCGGGTCTGCAAAATCATCGGTTACCCCAAAAGCATCCGCGTCGACCAGGGTTCGGAGTTCATCTCGCGCGATCTTGATCTCTGGGCCTATCAGCGCGCTGTCATTCTCGACTTCTCGCGGCCTGGCAAGCCGACCGACAACAGCTTCATCGAATCGTTCAACGGCAAGCTCCGCGCTGAGTGTCTGAACACGCATTGGTTCTTGAGCCTTGACGACGCACGGTTGAAGCTGGAAGATTGGCGTAGAGACTATAACGAAGTCCGGCCACATAGCGCGATCGGCAACAAGGCGCCGATATCGCTGTTGAATGGCTCATCGGCGCCCCCGCCGGCATGAGCCTAACCCCGGAAAATTCCAGTTCACGCTGGCCTAGTTTTGGGGAGCGCTTCAGTTTCGGGCCGGACTTCTAACTCCTTCTGGAGGAAACACGCAGGGGCAGGTCACAAGCCGACAAGTCCCGGAACTCCCACAGCAGTGATCGAATTGAGCGTCGACTCGGTCGTTCCCCCTCGCGCCAGCGTGGGCACCAATATAGAAGCCCGTCCAACTCCAGATCGGAGCTGGAGAAATGTAGGGAGCCTTGACGGCTAAGTCGGCGGCAGAGCCTACGGCACTGGTAGCGAGAAGAATGGCGGCTGCTGCCGCCAGAGTTGTTTTCATTGAAATCTCCAATTAAAACCTGATCGCAAAGTCAGGCAGCAAGCCCACTCGCTCAGGAAACGCGCTCAAAATTGGTTGGTGCGACAACCTTGCCCAATGTTTTCTAAATGGCAGCGTGCGTGGCTTTACACTGATAGGGCCTGAAACCAACTTCGACACCACAAGATGAAATGCTGGTTGAATGTCCAGGTCGGGTCATTGAACGAACCCCGCTCTCGCGGGAGGGGCCCGACCGACGCGAAGCTGCTGAACCGGGCGCGCGAGAAACTGGTGCGGCTGGCGCAGCTTCACGGGGTGGCTTTGCGTCAATCCTATGCGCGGGTGGGCAAGTTCGCCCTGGTCCAGCATCAGCGCTATGCCCACGCCCAGCAGTTCAATCGCGCCCACCGGAAACTTAAGATGCTGCGGACCTATCTCGGCCGTGTCATCCGCGACATAGGCCGCAAGATTGAGAACGACAGCGGCCTCGAAGCGACGTTCGCAAAGCTGCTGGCGCTGGCGCGGCGCGTGCGCGAACAGAAGCAGCATCAGCGCGGGCCGAAGGTCTATTCCCTGCACGCGCCGGAGGTCGAGTGCATCGGCAAAGGCAAAGCCCATCGGCCTTACGAGTTCGGCGTCAAAGTCTCTGTCGCCACCACGATCAGCCGCGCCAAGGGCGGCCAGTTCATCACCCATGTGAAGGCGCTGCCCGGCAATCCTTATGACGGTCACACGCTGGCCTCCGTGATCCCGGACATGGAGGGCCTCGTTGGCAACACCATCGCGCGCATCCTCGCCGACAAAGGATACCGCGGCCACAATGCGCCCCCCGATCACAAGTTCAGGGTCTTCAGCTCCGGCCAGAAGCGAGGTGTGACGCCCAAGATCAAGCGCGAATTGCGCCGCAGGGCCGCCGTTGAGCCTGTCATCGGCCATCTCAAGGCCGAGCACCGCATGGGCCGCAATTATCTCTGGTTCCGAAAGGGCGACGCTGCCAACGCCGTCCTCGCCACCGCCGGCTATAACTTCCGCCGCCTCATCCGGTGGGTCAGCCTGTTGCTTCGCCAAATCCTCTCCGCTCTCACTGCCGCGGTTCAGACCATCCCAATCTGAAGACAGCATTCTTCACGGACGACTGACTATTTGAACGAGCGCAGGTGACGGGCGGGCGCTCCGTCTTGAGGATCGAGGGGTTCAAGCACTCCAACCTCAAGACAGGAGTTCCCAATGAGCGAGAAGCCCATTAGCCCGCTGCGCCAGCGCATGCAGCATCCAGGGCGGACTTCATCACCGCTACGCCCGTGTTTAAGTTTTCGGTACACACAGGTCCACTTCCTTGCCGGGGAAGCGTACTCGCCCGGGAAATGCGCGACAGCACCTCCAACGGGCCGACCGCATCGAGTGCGATCAGCTCGGACAGACAAGGATCGAAATCTGGAGAGGTTCTCCAGCGTTCACTTCTGTTCGGAAGGCTCCTTGGCACGCGCGTTCGACTTGTCGGCGTTCGCCTTGCGACGGCCGATGACGCACCCGGCCGCTGCGCCCAGCAGCTTGCTTTGGCCTGCCATGTGACCGGCGGCACCGCCGGCGACGGCGCCCTTGATGCAGCCCTTGGCATTCGCCACGGGCGCGAAAGCGAAGGAAATCGCGGCGGCGCAAGCCGTTGCCATAATCCATTTCATGTGCGTTCTCCGAGTGCATGTCAGGCTCGCAGCGTCAGTCCGGGCAAGTCAGCTCCATTGATTCAGATCAAGACCGGCCTCTGCCAACGGCCATTACCCTTCCGGTTCCGAAACGGTCGTTTACCCCACGCGACAACATAAATTCATCAGGTATGCGGAGATAGTAAGATGAGCATTATCTGGACCATCATCATCGGCTTTCTGGCCGGCGTCATTGCGAAGTTCATCATGCCAGGAGACAATGAGCCGTCGGGCTTCATCATGACGACCATCCTCGGCATCGTGGGCGCGTTCGTCGCTTCCTATCTCGGGCAAGCGCTCAATTGGTACAAGGCAGGCGAAAGCGCCGGCTTCATCGGTTCCGTAGTGGGGGCGATCATCGTTCTCGTGATTTACGGCTTTGTTGCCGGGCGGCGACGAACGGCTTGACCCCTCGACCTGAGTCCAAGTCGGACATCGCGTGAGGTCCGGTTCGTGGCCAGAAGATGGTGTAATCGGCCGGCCCAGCTTGTGGATAGCTGAAGATTTTGGGTGCTGCGCTTCAGGCTGATGGTGAAAACGAGGTCCGTGGAGACGGCCTCAAGCATCAGAAGGAGAAGCGCAGCATGGACCATTTTGGTGGATTGGACGTATCGGTCAAGGAGACCAGCATCTGCATTGTGGACGACACAGGCAGGATCGTGAAGGAAGTGAAGGTAGCGAGCGAACCTGCTGCCCTGCTGAAGGTTCTGGGAAACCCCACCTACCGCTTCAAGCGGATCGGACTGGAAGCCGGACCGCTGTCGCAATGGCTGTTCAGCGCTCTCGTCGGAATCCGAGTTACCGGTGATCTGTGTCGAGACGCGGCACATGCAGGCGGTACTGAAGGCGCAGATCAACAAGACCGACCGCAATGACGCACGTGGCATCGCACAGATGATCCGGGTGGGACTGTACCGCCCGGTGCATGTGAAGACGCTCCGCAGTCAGAAACTGCGAATGCTGCTGACCCATCGCAAGCTTCTGCAGTCGAAGGCCATCGCCATCGAGAACGATCTGCGAGGTACTTTGCGCAACTTCGGCCTCAAGGTCGGAATGGTTGGCAAGGTAAGATTCGAGGCCCGCATCCAGGAGCTTGTCGAGAATATCCCCGACTTGGCGGTACTGGTGGAACCGCTGCTCATTGTCCGGCGGGTGCTCCGTGAACAGATCGTCATCCTGCACCGCCGCTTGCTGGCTATCGTCCGGGAGGATGAGGTATGCCGGCGCCTGATGACGACCCCGGGTGTCGGCCCCGTGGTGGCGCTGACCTATCGCGCCACCGTCGATGTGCCTGCCCGGTTCCGCAAATCCAAGTCAGTCGGGGCGGTGTTTGGGCTGACTTGCTCCAGGTATCAATCGGGTGAGATCGATTGGAGCGGCAAAATATCGCGCTGTGGCGACGAGATGATGCGCACGATGCTCTACGAAGCAGCTCAGAGCATGATGCATTCAAAAAAATGGTCCTGGCTCAAGGCGTGGGCCATGCAGATCGCCAGGCGCCGCGGGATGAAAAAGGCGATCGTGGCCCTGGCTCGTCGGTTGGCCGTGATCATGCACCGAATATGGGTTGACGGCACCGAGTTCCGGTGGACCCGGGAGCAAGCCGCGGCAGCAGCATGAAAAACGTTCAGGATCAAACCCGATAGGAGAAAACTTCGAGCTCCGCCGAGTGGTGGAAAGATGTCCCTCGCGGGACGATGGACGAGGTGAGTTCGTATGTCCGCTTGGACCTGCCGTTCCTCAACGGCAACGCCGACCAAAAGATTGTTCCGCCTCGTCCTCGAATCCCATGATGGAAAGGCCCCGGTGCCGATTCCGAAGAGAAGCACGAGCCCGCGACCGACATCGACACCGCATTGATGGATAGTCCGAAAGTGCTTGACCCCGAAGGGCCGATTAGAGAAGCGGACATATCACCGACCAATCAAACCCAGCTTCCAAGTGTCATCCCACCCCCCAGCACACATCTTACTGCTCCGCCGCGGTCGGGACGGCACCTTTAACGTTGTAGTCTACGCGATCAACCGCTGCACCAGCGCCGTGACTCGAGAAGTTCCAATTACAGTCTCGGCTTGCCCGCGGTGATTTAGGTCAAGACCGCTCACGCTCACGATCCGGACGGTAGCGGCCTCACTGCCGAGCCCAAGTCATGCTGCCGCGCGATCAAAGCGCGCGCGACGAAACGTAGCACTGCATTTTTGCTCGCAGAGGCACGTCCGGTGCCAAAGGCGACATCATCAGTTGCGCAAGCATGCACGCAGTCGGCCGTCGTTCAAACTGGAGCAAGCCCGGAAAACACGGGCATGCCTATGAGCTGACGCGAGAGCCATCAACGTGCGGCGTTGTAGACATCACGTAGGACGTTTGTCTCGAGCTCCAGATCCTCCAGTCGATGCTTGACTACATCGCCGATGCTGACAATACCGGCTAGTTGGCCGCCGCGTAGCACCGGCATGTGCCGCACGCGATGATGCGTCATCAGGTTCATCACGCGATTGACACTCTCGTCTGGAGACACGGTGGGCACACCATGTTGCATGATTTCCTTCACAGGTATCGACCCGGCTGTCTCGCCATAGCGAGAAAATGCACGAACGATTTCCCGTTCGGAAATGACACCAAGAAATGCGTTCTCACGCATCACCACCAGAGCGCCAATATTCTTTGCGCTGAGCCAGTCTGCCGCCCTTTTGATGCTGGCTTCCGGAGCTATTGTTGTGACGTCGGTGCCCTTCCGCCTCAGAATGCTTTCGATGGTCATAACCTTCTCCTTGCGGCCTAGCCCCCTATCTCATCTTGCCCCCATAAAATCCGTCCTCCCCTGCGGGATCATCGATCATATCGGAATGTAAATGGCGACCAAATAGTCAACTAGGATAATTTTGAGAACTGAGTACCGGTCAAAAAAAATGCTATTCCTAGAAGCGGCTTTCATTTACTTCGGGTTTACTCGGGATCGCCGTTCATCGTTGCCTGGGGTCGAAACCGGACTCGATCTTGGCAACCGCTTTCATGAAATTGAAATCCAGACCGAAAGCGTCGGAAGCGCGCTTGATCTCCTCGACCGGCGTTCCGACCGGGGTGTCCTTGAGCGAACGCAAGACGATAGCCGCCGGCTTCTCGGCAGGCGGCAGTTCGGACCAGACGTAATAAATGAGATACCGAAAATCCTGCGTCGCCGACGCCGGATTGGAGGCATTGCGCGTTGTCGGCACCGGTTGGGCGACATCACGGTGGTCCTGCACAGGCGGTAAATCGGCCGACAGCGTCTGCGACGGATCGGGCAACGCGGCCACGACGATCGATTCCGGCTTATCCGAGGCCGCCGTTGTGTCGGTGGCCGTCCCCGCCGCGGGTTCGGCGGCCGTCGTCACTTCGGCGCTAGCGACAGCGGCGTTCGCGACCGCGGCGTTCGCGACAACGGCGTTGCCCATTGCGATTGCCTGCGGTTCCTCCGCGAGCCTAGCGTTGGCGGCGAGAGATGCTGCGCGGTCCTCGATTGGCACTGCGCGGGTGTTCTCGGTGCCGGCCGAACCGAAGGCAGCCAGCCAGCCAGCGATCCCCCCCGCGAGAACGACCGTTCCGCAAAACGTCGGTGCTACTATCGAAAATCGCCGCGGGTTCATGATCCCGTCGCCTCTAAAGGCTCCGCCTGAGCCATGCTGCACTGCCAAGCACGCGACGGGTTGATTTTCGGGTCAAGGCATGACCGCACAATGGCATAAACCGCAGCTCATTCTCTTTTCCACGAAGTGTTGCCCGAATGCAACGTGCCGTCGGCAAGCAGTCGTTCTCCGACCTAAGCGTGTAGGGAAGTTTCGGACCCATGCGACGCATGCGGCCGAATGTCGGAGCAACAGGCGCGCTTGAGTGGCCGTTGTCGCGGATGCCGGCCCCTCGAGCGGTCTGTCGTTGACGATTTAGGGGATCTTCTGAGCGAACCGAACCCATGCCCGAGATCAAAGCGTCCCTCGCAACGGCCCGCACACCGTACATTGATCGGCCCGTGATCGGCGCGACGGCTATTGCCGATTGTCTTCTTCCAGCAAATTGGCCTCGTCATTGGAATTGGTCCAATTTTCGACCCACTGCGAGCAGATTTGAAGACGAGGCTATTGTCGGTAACAGCCACGCTTCTTGGTTGGACTTCGCATGCACCTTCACTGCATGAGGCACTGGATGAGGAAGCAGACTCCAATAATAGCTTTCGCCGCTTTCATGCTCTCTACAGGGATCGCACACGCTCAGTTTCTGTTTTGGCCGCAGTACAGGTTCTGGCCAGCCCATTACGCTCCGTTCAAACACAAGCACCACCACCACCGGCAGACAAACTCTGGATCTGCGAAGAACGCCCAGCCCGAGGACCCTCCGAAGGGCCCGCTCCAGATCATCATCTCGATCGCTGACCAACGAGTCTCGCTTTTTGACAACGGGGCCCTGATCGCACGCTCATCGGTGTCCACGGGAACTCAGGGGCATCCTACACCCCTCGGCGTGTTCAGCGTGATCAGCAAACAACGATGGCACCGTTCAAATATTTATAGCGCTGCCCCCATGCCCTACATGCAGCGCATCACCTGGTCAGGGATTGCGTTGCATGCCGGTGTCGTGCCTGGGCATCCGGCGTCACACGGCTGCATCCGTTTGAAAAACGACTTTGCCATTCGACTCTGGCATCTCACTAAGCGCGGGACGCGCGTGATCATTGCGCACGACGATGTCCAGCCGGTCGAGATAACCAATCCGCACCTCTTTAAGCCGAAAGCCGTGTCCGGTTCGCCGGAATTTCAGGCCGCCACAGTCGCGGGTACGAGCATTAGCACAGCCGCGGCAACGCATGGATCACTAGTGTCCAAGGCCGAGACTCCAGAAGCCACTAGTCTCCAGGTTCCAAGCTCGGCTCCCGCTGAAGGCGCACCTAGAAAGATGGTTCCGATCTCCGTCTTCGTGAGTCGTAAGTTGAGCAAGCTCTTCGTGCGTCAGGGCTTCTCGCCGTTATTTGATGTCGCGGTCAAGATCGAAAATCCGGAAGAGCCTCTGGGAACGCACGTGTTTACCGCAATGGAATTCCAGAGCGAGGGAGCGGCCATTCGCTGGACCGTCGTGTCGATTCCGGACGAATTTCCTCGCATCGAGGGTGCCACGAAAGAGCGCGAAGCGCCCGTTAAGCAAACCGCCCTATCGGTACCGTCGCCCGATAAAGCCAACGCTGTCCTCAACCGCATCGAAATACCGCAGGATACCGTTGAGAGGATCTCTAAACTTCTGACGCCGGCCTCTTCATTGATTGTTTCCGACAACGGATTTAGCCATGAAACGGGAAAAGATACGGATTTCATCGTGGTAACGCATTGATGCGGCGGCGCGCAACCCACCAACATACGATGCCGCTGCGCAACCCGCTGGAATTGTTCGACCGCAATCTGGTGCAAAATTCTTGATGTCCGCACCCAAGCCAAAGCAGCGCGAGGTCCGTTAATGGGATGGTCCGGTCGTGCTCCTGCCCCGCCAGCCAGCGAAGCTGGCAAGGGGCGCCAAAGACAAGGAGCACGCCATGTCTCAGACAACACCCAATACCGCGATCGCCGTGATCGGCATCGATATCGGCAAGAACTCGTTCCACGTCGTGGGCCACGATGCGCGCGGCGCCATCGTGCTGCGGCAAAAGTGGTCGCGTGGCCAAGTGGAAGCGCGGCTCGCCAATATACCGGCTTGCCTGATCGGCATGGAAGCCTGCGTCGGCGCACATCACCTGAGCCGCAAACTCGCATCGCTTGGCCACGATGCCCGGTTGATGCCGGCCAAATATGTCCGCCCCTATAGCAAGGGACAGAAGAACGACTTCAATGATGCCGAAGCGATTGCCGAAGCCGTACAGCGCCCGACGATGAAGTTCGTGGCGACCAAGACCGCGGAGCAACTGGATCTGCAGGCGTTGCATCGGGTGCGCGAGCGGCTGGTGTCGCAACGCACCGGCATCATCAACCAGATTCGCGCCTTCATGCTGGAACGCGGGATCGCTGTGCGCCAGGGCATCGGCTTCCTGCGCACGGAGCTGCCCACTATCCTTGCAACGCGCACCGATGCCCTGTCGCCACGCATGTTGCGTGTCGTCGAGGAGTTGGCAGTCGACTGGCGCCGGCTGGATCAGCGCATCGATGGCCTGTCCGGCGAGATCGAGGCACTGGCCCTTCAAGATCAGGCATGTTCGCGCCTGATGACGGTGCCTGGCATCGGACCGATCATTTCGAGCGCCATGGTGGCCGCGATCGGCACTGGAGAGGTATTCTCCAAAGGCCGCGACTTCGGCGCCTGGCTCGGACTGGTGCCCAAGCAGATCTCGACGGGAGACCGCACGATCCTCGGCAAAATCTCGAGGCGCGGCAATCGCTACCTGCGCGTTCTGTTCGTGCAGGCGGCATGGGTTGTGCTGGTCAGGATAAAGAACTGGGAACGTTACGGGCTCAAATCCTGGATCGAAGCCGCCAAGAGGCGGTTGCACCACAACGTGCTGGCGATCGCGCTCGCCAACAAGCTCGCCCGCATCGCCTGGGCAGTGCTGGCTAAAGGACGCGCCTTCGAGCTGACGAGGGTCGACGATGCAGACGTCCGAACCGCTTGATCCTCGCGCCGTGCTCGGCGCGGTCAAGGCGCTGCCTGGTAACGCCGGAGCCAGCCGCAAGCCAAGCGCGACGGCCGGCCTTGACCGCCCCAGCGCGCGACGCGATCGACGTTCTGCGGGCCGGGACGAAGGAACGGCCCCTTGGCTCGAACAAAGGAACTGCGCGATATCAGGAGCAACCGATGACGTAACCAACCCTATCAACAGTTTCCAGCCGAGGTCTGCGAGAGGATGAGACGAGATGGAGGATCGGTCTTCCGAGCGCGTGCGAATACTGGTGACCCAGATGGCCCGTCGAGGCCTGTCCGTTAATGAGGTCTCACGCGCGCTGATATCCATGATGGTCCGGAGCAAAACAGCTCCAACTAGAGACCGGATACATTGATGCAAGACCGCTTGCCACCAGCTCGACGAACCTCTTGCAACGCACGGCCGGACCATACATGGGTCATTCACGTCGGCTTTGGCATGCTCGCGCCACGTCGGGTTATTGGGTAATCTCGGAAGTAGGCGGTTATCCGCTCTGGCCGAGTGCTTGTGAGCTCGCGATCCCGCCTACTCGTCCTCGTCGTCTTCCTGCCTCATCCTGGCGTGCTTCGGCAATGGCTTGCCGAGCGATCCCGTCACGAACGGCTGACGCGAGGCGTAGGAATTGCGGCCTGTTGCGCGCGCCGCGACTTCCTCACCGGAGACGGCGGCAGGCTCGCAGATGATCGGCCGGTGTGGGCGGCGCATCAGGTCCACATGGATATGGTTATAGTGATAGACGTTGGAGCCCGGCGCCAGCACCGTGGTGAACTCGCGGCAGGCCGAAGCCTGCACGTCGTGCAGGAAGCCCTGCTCTTCCGGCATGCCCTTCCAGCCTGTCTCCACCGAAATGCGCCGGCCGTCGGCCAACGTGAACGCTGCGATATCCAGCGCGTTGCCGAAAGCGTGTTCGGAAATATGCGCATTCGGATTGCCGTTCATGCCGCGGCACGAATAGGCGGAGATCTGCTTGATCTCGACGACGCGGGCGCCGAACCAGCGCATGGCGGCAGGCTGCACGGAATCGGCCAGCCAGTGATCGAGCACCGAGACAATCGGACAGGCGAGCGTCGCGGTGGGCTTTACCGCAACCGGTCCGAACGCCGCGACGGGATTGCCCTGCATCGGTCCGGGGCCAAGCCTTGGTACGTCTGACCTCGGATAGCCGGCGGCAGGTGGTGCGGCTGGCGTCGTGTAAGGCGCAGAATAACGGTCGCGTGGCGGATAGCCTTGCGCATCCGGATATGGACGGATGCCCGGTTGCGTCGCGGGCGGCTCGCCTTCGGCCGGCAGATCGATTTCATCTTCCTGCGGAGCAACGCCGGGCGCGGTGAGCGAAATCGGGCGGCCTGATGGCGTGGCATAGCCGGCTTGGCGCGTTGCATAAGGCGACGGCTGCGGCGGAGGCGGTTGCGAGATCGGCCAGCGCGGCTGGTTGCCGATATTGCCGGGCGGCCGCAGATCGTCATCGGCGAAACCGAAACTGGAACTGCTCTCGCCGAGCGCCGCAACCTTGAGCGGGAATTCCGCACCGCAAACGCCTGGACCGGAAATCGGATCGATCCGGACCAGTTCGGCATTCTCCTTGACCGCGCCGGATTTCAGGCACGCAATTTCAGCCTCGGCCCGCCAAGGTTCGCGCTCCTGGGTCTGAAAAAGCCCGCGACCGCACCCCGCTAGCGAGACAAGGACGAAGGAGCCGACGAGATACAAACGAACTCCGCGCGTCATCCGCGCAACTTCAATGAATTTATTTAAGGACTCTTCAACGCCTTGATTTCACGACTTTTTAACCACGTCGCGGCGCCCGCGCGGGAACCCGGATCGCGATAGAACAGCAACGCTGACTTTTTCCGGCGGGAACGGCTTGCTAACCTTGCGCGTTACAACGATCTGCGACGAGAACAAGGGAGATCTCCCATGACTTTCGCCAGCAAATTGAGCGTTGTTGCCGCATATATTGCTTTCGCCTTTGTCGGCGCAATCGTGCTCGGCATGTTCTGAAAATCAACGCGTTACGGATTTCTGCGCGCCCGGTGGCCCGGATCATTTCGGCCACCGGGCGTTTTGCATGGTGTTACCGATCAGAAATTCGAGCGGCTCGATCCGGTGATGCCGCCGATCTTGAAATCCCTGCACATCATCCCGGGATCACGGGTGATTTTAATCTTGGGATCGCGGCTCCACGGGCGCATTGCGATGGTGGCCACAGTGACGCGCCTCACAGAGCGCAATGTCCTCGCAGACGTAGGGTTTGGCGAATTCACGAGATGTCGAACTCACCAGCTACCTACGGAGGCTCACATGAAGAAGCTCTTTGTTCTCGCGGCGCTGTTGATAGCGAGCACGGCCGCCCATGCCGGCAACTCAATCTCCTTCGACATCGAGGGACATCACATCCACATCGCAGTGCCCAGAAATTGCAGTTCGCTGTCGTGCCTGCAGATATCGGCGCCCGGTCTTTCCGGCTCCAAATTCGGCTCCAGGTGGAACCGCGACGACGATAAATATGACGACGATAAATATGACGACAAATACGATGACAAGTACGACGACAATTATAGTGACAATTCACCGGCCCCCGTGCAGAAAAACTCGCCCGCTCCAGCCATGCAAGCTGCCGCGCCGGCTGCCCAGGTAAACACGCCTCAACAAGTGACCGCGGCGCAACCGGTGGCCCCCGTCGCAAGCACGACCACACCGGTCCAGACGACGGTCGCTTCCATTGCTCCGGTTGCGCCGACGCCTGATACCGTGGCGCCAGCCGCAGCGCCCGTTGCTCCGGCTCCTGTCGCTCCCACTCCTGTTGCTCCTGCACCTGTCGCATCCGCGCCGGTCCCGGTTGAAACGGCAGCGCCCGTTTCGGACCCGAACAGCCCGATCGGCGTCTGGGCCACCGAAGAGAACAAGGGCAACGTTCGCATCGAGCCGTGCGGCCCCAATCTCTGCGGCTATGCGGTCAAGACCGGCGAGAAGATCCTGATCAGCATGAAGCCGTCGGGCTCGAAATGGACCGGCCGGATTCACGACCCCGACAGCGGCAGCAACTACGATTCGACGATCGCGATGAAGGGCGCCAATGCCCTGAAAGTTCAAGGTTGCGCATTCGGCGGCATGTTCTGCGGCGGCCAGACCTGGAAGCGCGTCAGCTAGAGAACAATCCCAAAAAGGCGGGCACCCGTTTTTCAAGAAAGATCGCACGCGTTGCGCTGCAATTCTTGAAGATCAGGTGCCGCGTCCCTGCAAATCCGGGACGTGGTATCTGATTGTTTTTGCCCCTATACAACGATGACGCTGTCTGCATTCATACGGCATTCAGCAGACCGAGTCCTCAATCGTCGGGACTGACGTTCGCATCTCCGGGGAATCCAAGGCAGGCATCGTGATGAAGCATCGGCTTTCGCTAGTCATCTGGCTGGCATTTCTGCTGCTGGGTGGCGCAACCTGCGCCGCTGCGAACACTGTTCCGATCGAAGCCGGATCGATGCCGGTCGCCGGCAAAACAACATACGGCCTGACACGATTGGCGCAGGCAACGCAAGCGCCGACGACGGCAGCCGACGACGCGCAGCCAGCCGGCGACGAGCCGATCGGAAACGTCGCGACATTGACCGGCACGGCGACCGTCACCCGCAACAACGCGCCGACAACGCTCAAGCTGAAAGACGATATTTTCCTCAACGACGTGGTGCAGACTTCGGCGAATTCGACGCTCGGCGTCACCTTCAACGACGCCACCACGTTCAATCTCACCGCCAACGCCAGCATCACCATCGACAATTATGTCTATGAAGACGGCGGCAAGCAGAACTCCGCGCTGTTCGACATCGCCCAGGGCACGGTCGCGTTTGTCGCGGCCGAGGTCGCCCATAGCGGCGACATGAAGATATCGACGCCGACCGCGACGCTCGGCATTCGCGGCACCACCGGCCTTGTCGAGGTGCCGGAGGGCGCCGCTGCCAATAATCCGAACAACGTCGCGATCAAGCTCTATCCCGATGCCGATGGCCGGGTTGGACGGATCGAGGTCGACGATCGCAACGGCGCGCGGCTCGGCTCGCTGACGCAAGGCTCAAGCGGCTTCACTATCCGGCGCGGCGCAGGCGGACGCTTTACCGCGGCGACCCTGGTGATCTCGCCACAGCAGGCGCTACGCGACCAGGGCATCGTGCGCCAGGTTCATGCCGCCCAAAGCGTCGGCCGCCAGATCGTCACCCGGCAGCGTGCGCTGCGTCAGGCTAATCCGAACCGGAATAATTTGCGCAATAATCCCGCGCGTCGGCCCGGCCTGCAGCGACAGAACGGCTTGCCGCAACGGCAGAACGGATTGCCGCAGCGTCCCGGTTCGCCGCAAGCGCCGGGCCAGCCAAACCGGCAAGAAAAAAATCGACAGGGCCAGGTCCAGCCGCCACCGGGCGCGCCGCATGCGGTGAATGGTCCCGCTGTGCGACAGCCGGGCCCGCCGCGGCCTGGACTACAGCGGCCCGGATTTGCGAACCGGCCGGCACTGCAGCGGCGGCCGCCGCCGCCAAAGGGCAAGCACGAGAAGGAACGGCATTAACTCTCCCTCTCCCCGTTCTTACGGGGAGAGGTTTGAAAGCGCGGCTCGAATTTACGTCGGCTTGCGCAACAACGCCTGCCCGGCACGGATGCGCGTTCCCTCCGAAATACCCTCGCAAAATTCAAAATGGTCCGGTGTCAGCACGATGATGGTCGAGCCGTGCTCGAACCAGCCAAGCTCATCGCCCTTCACGACCGGGACGTCGCAGGGAAACAGCTCCGGCCCCTTGCTCTGCGCGTTGAGTATCCGGTCGAGAAAATGCAGCCGGATGCTGGCGACAAGGATGGCGGCCACCGGCACCAGCGTCAGCGCCTCGCCGCTTGAGAGCCGGGTTTGCAGCACCGCGCGTTCGTTCTTGCAAAACAGCCGCTCTACCCGTTTGAGCGCGATCGGATTGACGTTCCAGGTGTCGCCGTGGATGAACGTAACCCGCTCGATCCGGCACGTCCGCCGGCGCATGGAAACGATGGTACATGCTCGAGGTCAGCCGCAGCGTGATGAAGCGCCCGTTGCGGTGCCTATCGACCAGCGCGGGATCGGCCAGCAGATCAAGCAATGAATAAGGCGCGCCCTTGATCTGAAACAATTCGGTGTCAGCGATCGCGCCGAACGCTCCGACGATGGCGTCGCAGGGACTGGCCACGATCGACGGGTCGGGATCATACGGCCGCAGGCCGGGACGCAGTTCACGGGTAAAGCAATCGTGCAGGCTGTTAAAACTGGTCTTGCGCGCCTCGGAAAGATCGAGATCGGAAAACATCCGCCAGCAGGCGATCGAGAAATCGCGAATCAGCGGCCGCTCGATCTTGCTGAACCAGCCGATGAAACGGGTCACCGCCGCGCGCGGTATCCGGTTGGTGAGCAGGAAGTTCAGGTCCTCCTGCTGTGCCAGGCCGGCGATCAGGCTCCGGATTGTCATGAATCTGTCAGCAGGATTCGCTAGCGCTGGCGGCATGGATTCGCCCCTTCCGATTCTGTCGCTGTCCACCGCCGCGGTCGCAGGCGCCGCGGCTGTCTTCCCCAAATTGCAGGCGCGGCTGGCGCTGTCGCGGGCCAAGCACCGCTCCCTCGGCGGTCACTCCAAGATGTCGCGCATGGTGGCGCGCCTGATCCCGTTTTATGAATTCGACATCAACGATTTCTTCGGCGCCGATGGCGCGCCCGCCGCGATCTCCACGCAACGCCAGGACGGGTTCTTCCGGCTGGCGCGGCTTTATGACGAGCGCTTTGCCAAAGGCCGGCAACTGACGGCGGAGGCGGCGCAGCGGATCTCCGACCTGCAATTCACCGAGGCCTACCGGGTGCCGTTTCAGTTCAGCCGGCTGGTGCGCGAGCATCTCGGCACCGGCGCCTTCATGCAATCCTCGGCGGGGGTCACCGTCACCGATCTCGACGGCAATATGTTCTACGACCTGACCGGCTCCTACGGCGTCAACATCTTCGGCAACGACTTCTACAAGGAGTGCATCGAGAAGGCCGAGACGCGCGCACGCTCGCTCGGCCCGGTGCTCGGGCCTTATCATCCCGTCATCGTCGAGAACGTTCGCCGGCTGTGCGAAATTTCCGGACTCGACGAGGTCTCGTTCCACATGTCCGGCACCGAAGCCGTGATGCAGGCGGTGCGGCTGGCGCGCTATCACACTCGCCGCTCGCATCTGGTGCGCTTCGCCGGCGCCTATCACGGCTGGTGGGGCGACGTGCAGCCCGGCGTCGGCAATCCGGTATCGCCGCACGAGACCTATACGCTCGCCGATATGTCCGAACGCGCGCTGCACGTCCTGAAGACACGCAGCGACGTCGCCTGCGTGCTGGTCAATCCGCTGCAGGCGCTGCATCCCAACGTCAACGCGGCGAGCGATTCGGCGTTGGTCGACAGTTCGCGCGCCGGCCGTCTCGATCGCGCGGCCTATGCCGAATGGCTGAAATCCCTGCGGGCGATCTGCACCGAGCGCAACATCGTCCTGATCTTCGATGAGGTGTTCGTCGGTTTCCGGCTCGCCGCAGGCGGCGCCCAGGAATATTTCGGCGTCCGCGCCGACATGGTGACGTACGGCAAAAGCCTCGCAGGCGGGCTGCCGGTCGGCGTGGTCTGCGGCCGCAAGGATCTGATGCGCCGCTTTCGCGACGATCGTCCGGTCGACATCTGCTTCGCACGTGGCACCTTCAACTCGCATCCCTATGTCATGATGGCGATGGACGAGTTCCTGAACCGGATCGCCGAACCGTCGTTCCGCGCGGTCTACAGCGGGCTTGACGAGACCTGGGACGCGCGGGCGCGGCAGCTTAACGATCTGCTCGCCTCCCGCGACCTGCCCGTGCGGGTCAGCAATCTGTCGTCGATCTGGATGGTGGGCTACACCGAGCCGTCCCGCTACAACTGGATGCTTCAGTACTACCTGCGCGCCGAAGGGCTGGCGCTGAGCTGGGTCGGTACCGGCCGCCTGGTCTTCAGCCTGAACTACTCGGACGCGGATTTCACCGAAGTAGCCGAACGCTTCGTTCGGGCCGCGGAGAAAATGAAGCAGGACGGCTGGTGGTGGCACGAGCCTTCGCTGACCAACAAGAACATCCGCCGCCGGATACTGAAAGAGATGCTGACGAAAAGACGGCAGCGATAAGCCAGCAAAATTGGACTCCGTCATGGCCGGGCATAGCCGTACGAAGGACGGCGTCGCTTCCGCTCGCCTATGCCCGGCCATCCACGTCTTTCTTGCTCGTCAAACCGAGTGCCGATCGCTTCCTCAACAAAGCGAAAGCCGTCAAGACGTGGATGCCCGGGATCGCAGACAAGTTTACGCAGTCTGCGGGCAGACTGCTCTGCCCGGACATGACGATGATGTTTTGACATTTGTATGAACCAGGCGCAGCTCAGACGACCAGTTCGCCGTGCTTCTCGAGGCCGGGATCGATCAGCTCGCCCTTCAGCAACGCCAGCGGCGCCTTGTAGTAAAGTTTGAAATCGCTGAAGGGGTCAGTCAGGATCTTGGTCATCCAGACCAGGCCGGTCTCGACATCGCGGATGAAGAACAGGTGCACCGTGCGGAACAGCAATCCGCCGATACCAACCGCTAGCCAGATCTTGGCGACCTGCCGCATAAAATCAGTCGATGACACCCAAGGCTTGAACATTCCGAACAGGGTCGGGTCGAGATACAACACCAGCGGCGACAGCGCCCAGATCGTCATCAGCACGACCTTGCGCCGTAGATTATAGCCGACCTTGATCTCTTCCTTGTACTTGTGGGTCGCCTGGTTGACCTGGTCATAGCCTTTCGGTTCGAAGAAGAAATGACCGGCCTGCCGCGTCGTCATGGAGACCAGCCAACCCACGAGGGCCGCGGCCAACGGATCGAAGAACATCATCACGTAACCGATGAGAAAACTCATCGCGCTGACAAAATGCAGGCTCTGGTTGATGCGGCTGTGATGGTAGTAGCGATGGTCATCCCAGCGCTGGATTCGCAAAGCCGTCATAAAGTTCTTGATCATGATTCTCTCCAAGTCGGCATCAACCTATAGCGATTCGATGTCCGGCGTGTGACGACATCATAATGACATGTGACATCACGCAAGCCGGACGCCCGATGGAAGGCCTAAAACCGCCTCAGGCGGCCTTCCCTAAGCAGCATTGGCGATATCTGTTTTCCGGAAACGGACCAGCGAGAAATGGCCGAGCGGCGGGATCAGGCGGCGCTCCGCCAGCTCCATACCGTTGGCGCCGGCCAGCCATTGCGCATAGCGCGACCAGGCAAATTCGGCGGTCCGGAAACCGAGCGGGCGCACCACCGGCTGCAGCCGCTGCTCAATGAAACGGCGAACGCCGGTATCGGCGCTGACCCTGGTCAGGATAATCAACTCGCCGCCGGGCCGCAGCACACGCGCAAACTCGTCCAGGGCCGCTTCCGGATTAGGCACCGCGGTGACGACATATTGCGCCATCACGACGTCGAACGAGTTGTCGGGGAATTCGAGTTTTTCGGCGTCCATTACCGCAAGCCCTTCGACATGGCTCAGGCGCTGTTCGGCGACGCGGTCTTTTGCCTTGCGCAGCATGGCTTCCGAAATATCGGTGCCGAAAATGCGAAGATGCGGTGCGTATTGCGGCAACGAAATGCCGGTGCCGACACCGACTTCAAGAACCCGGCCGCCAAGCCTGTTGGTGGCCTGAATCGCCGCCTTGCGGCCTTTACTGAACACGCCGCCGAACACGAGATCGTAAACCGGTGCCCAGCGGTCATAGGCCCGCTCCACCGTCTCGCGATCAAAATCCAGTTCTTCGGTGCCGTCCAGTTTCAGGGTTTCCGCCATGATCAATCCAATTCGTTGTTGTGGTGATGGTTTGGTCTAACCGCGTACCGCGGTTCTGCCCGCAATCGGGCGGGTCGGCCGTAGCGAACGGCTCGGCTGCAATGCAGTGAGGTTGCCGATGAATTGCCGCGCACTGTTTTCCCAAGAGCGCTCGATGGCGAAATTCCGGCACGCTTCGCGCGACATGCCGAGCGCGCGGATGCAGGCCTCTCCAAGATCTTCGCTGAGTGCGCCGATCGGACGATCCGCGATCACATCAAGCGGACCGGTGACCGGAAACGCCGCGACCGGAGTGCCGCAGGCCAGGGCTTCCAGTTGCACGACGCCGAACGTATCGGTGCGGCTTGGAAACACGAACACATCGGCGGCCGCCAAATGCGACGACAGATCCGCTCCCTTTTTCTCGCCAAGAAATATGGCCTGCGGAAAGCGGCGCTCGAGTTCGGCGCGCTGCGGCCCGTCCCCGATCACGACCTTGGATCCCGGCAGTTCGAGCGCGAGAAAAGCCTCGATATTCTTTTCCACCGCGACACGGCCCATGGTCATGAAGATCGGCCGCGGCAGATCCAGCTTTGCCGGCGCGTCGGGCGTAAACAGATTGGTATCGACGCCGCGTCCCCAGAAGCCGAGGCGGCGGAAGCCGCGCGAGTTCAGTTCCTGCCGCAGCGACGCCGTCGCGACCATGGTCATGGCGGCCGCGGAGTGAAAATGCCGCAGCACCGCATAGCCCACGCCGGCCGGGATCGAGGTGCGGACCTCGACATATTCCGGAAAGCGCGTGGTGTAGGAGGTCGTGAAGGCAAGCTTGCGGCGGCGGCAATAGGCCCGCACCGACCAACCGATCGGGCCTTCGGTCGCGATATGGATAGCATCGGGCGCGGCTGCCTCGATTCGCCTCGATATCTCGCGCCGGTTAGGCAGCGCGATCCGCAAGCCGGGATAGGTGGGAAGGCCGAGCGAAGGAAATCCTTCCGGCGTCAGGAATGCGATGTCGGCGCCAAGCGCGGCGGCGCTGCGCGCCAACGAAGTCAAAGTGCGCACCACGCCATTCACCTGCGGATGCCAAGCATCGGTCGCAATCAAAATCCGCATCACGGGAGCCTGAGACCTCGCTGATTCTCAACGTCCCGACGTTCGGCCAAGGATATTTCAGGCGTATGACGTCATCGAAATGTCGGATGGCTTTTTCGTTAACCCTGCGGGGTCCAGCCTCTCATGAAACCGTCATGAAACAATTCATTACCGCGACGAAACCGTTTTTCGCCTTTGGCGCAAAAGTCCCGAAACCGTTGCCCCTTAGGTTCGCCCCAACAACACGCCGAACAAGGCGCGCATCACAGCAGGGGGTGGCAATGTTCAAGCTGGACTGTTTCAGGCTGAATTCCCGCAAGGCGATCGCATTCGGCGCGTTGGCGATCGGTACACTGGCGCTTTCCGGTGCGGCGTCCGCGGCGCCGTTGCCGCTGTTTCCATTCATCATTCCGCCGCCGTTCCAATCACCGGAGCAACAGCCGCAAGCCGCTCCCGAGGAGAATACAAATAGCGCGGTCGAGTTGCCGGCGCGGTTGAAGCGCCAGGTGGTGAGCTACCCCACCCGCGAAGCGGCAGGCACGGTCATCATCGATACCCCGCACACCTATCTCTATTATGTGCTGCCGGGCGGTCAGGCGATCCGCTACGGCATTGGTGTCGGCCGCGACGGCTTTACCTGGTCGGGCGTACAGTCGGTGACCAAAAAGGCCGAGTGGCCGGACTGGACTCCGCCGCCGGAAATGATCGCACGCCAGCCCTATCTGCCCCGCCACATGGCCGGTGGCCCCGGCAATCCGCTCGGCGCTCGCGCGATGTATCTCGGAGGTACCGTATATCGCATTCACGGCACCAACGCGCCGGAGACGATCGGAACCCATGTCTCGTCAGGCTGCATCCGTCTGACCAACGAAGACGTTTCCGATCTCTATACGCGGGTCAATGTCGGCACGAAGGTGATCGTCTTGCCGATGGATCGGCATGCGGAAAATCCAGCCAGCAAGCGGAGCTGATTTCAGTAATTGCAACCAACGAACGCCTGCGGAGAAATGGCGCGGCTGTCGCGCCATTTCTATGTCTGGACGGCAACAAACTGCAGGCCACAGTCCGCATGATGCCCCCGCTCGTGGCCATACTGTGGCCCTGATCCGAGGCGTTCCATGAGCAGGACGTAGCTCTCTGGCGCCCGTGGAATCCACCCTGTAAACTCCTGTTGAATCAGTCCGGGGGGACGATGCGCCTGCCGTCGCGTCTCAAGACGATCCTGCTTGCAAGCGCGGTAGTCGTCGTCTCATTTGTTGTCAGCCTGAAGGCGCTGGACTGGCTGTCGCCACGCGCGCCGGTTCGCACGCCTGCGCTTGTCGAATTGCCACCACTGGCGCCGGCGTCGCGCAGTTCCACCATCCTTGCCCCGGTTTCGATTTCGCTGAGCGCGATCCGAGATGCCGCCGACCGCGCCGCACCGCGCAACTTCACCGGCAAGTCCGACAATCCGGTGTCGCAAGTGCTGCAGAACGCAGACATCGGCTGGACCGCGTCGCGCGGCCCGATCACGGCGACTGGCGCCCAGGACGTGCTGTCGCTGGCAACGCCGCTGAACGGAACGTTGAATATAACGGGATCGCTGACCTCGAAGGCAACCGGCGCGGTCGGCAACGCGCTCGGCGCCCTGCTCGGCGACAAGGCCAGCAAGCAAATCGGCAGCATCAACATCAAGGAGCTCAACGCACACGCCGAGATCAAGGGCACCGTCACCATCACCTCGCGGCCCAAGCTTGCCGCGGCCTGGCATTTCGAGCCTAACCTGGCGGCGCAGGTCAATCTCGGCGACACCACCCTTTCCGTGGCGGGCGCGCGCGTCAACGTCCCCGCGCAGGTCAAGCCGCTGATCGACAAGACGGTCGGCGAACAGATGGAGGCGGTAGCAGCGCGTATCCGCAACGACCCCGCGCTGGAGCAGAACGCGCGGGCGCAGTGGGCCAAGGCCTGCCGCTCGATCCCGCTACAGGGTACGTCCGCGAGTTCGACGCTGCCGCCGCTGTGGCTTGAAGTGCGACCGGTGCGCGCCATCGCGATTCAGCCGCGCGTCGATGCGCAAGCCGTCACGGTCACGATCGGCGTCGAGGCCGAGACCCGCATCACGTCCACGCAGACCAAACCCGACTGCCCGTTTCCCGACAAGATCTCGATCATCCCGCCGATGCCGGCCGGAGTCAGCATCGGCGTGCCGATCGACCTGCCGTTCACCGACGTCAACAAGATGCTGGAAACGCAATTTGCCGGAAAGACCTTTCCCGAGGACGGTTCAGGTTCGGTGGAGCTGACCGTAAAGCAGGCAACTGTCGCGGCTTCCGCCAACCGATTGCTGATCTCGCTTTTGGTGCATGCCAAGGAAAAGAAGAGCTGGTTTGGCCTTGGCGCCGATGCCACCGTCCAGATCTGGGGCCGCCCCACGCTCGACCCGGTGCAGCAGACGCTGCGGCTGACCGACGTTCAGCTCGCGGTCGAATCCGACGCGGCCCTCGGCCTGCTTGGCGCCGCGGCGCGCGAGGCGGTCCCGCATCTGCAGCAGGTGCTCGCCGACAAGGCCGTGCTCGACCTCAAGCCATTTGCGGCCAATGCCCAGAAGAAGATCGCAGCCGCGATCGCGGATTACGAGAAGAACGAGGACGGCGTGCGGGTGGCGGCCGAGATCAACAGCCTGCGGCTCGCTTATATCGACTTCGATTCAACGACGCTGCGCGTGATCGCGGAAGCCCAGGGAACGCTCAACGTCAATATCACCAATTTTCGCGGCCTGTGAGCCCAGTTGCCGGCGCGCCCGCGCCCCACCAGCTCAGACGCGACAATCGCGCCGCGAGTTCGAAGCCAGCCCTAGTTGTTGATCTTGTACATCTTGGCCTTGTCGAGCTTGTACGACCACGGCAAGCCCGCGTTTTTCCAGCCATTGACCGCGCGCTGTCCGGCCTTCGGTCCGGTCGTGGCGAGATCACCTTCATATCCGTCGACCACGGAATACACGTTCTTGAATCCCGCCTCGGCCAGCAGGTTCGATGCAGCAGCGCTGCGGTCGCCGGAACGGCACATCAGAACGATGGTGTCATTTGGCCCCAACTCCTTCGCGCTCAACCTGCGGCGAACCTCCGGAAGAAAATCGGGATTGGGCTCCAGCTTGAAGGACGACTTTGCCGCGTCCCACTCGCGGAACGGCGGTTCGACCATATAAGGCACGTTGGCGTCCACCGGCGCCGCCATTCCCAGGAACGTTATCTCGGACGGCGTTCGAATATCCAGGAACAGGGTTTTGGAAGCGTTCTTCGTCATGAAGTTCGCCGCCTCCTGCGAGGTAAGATATTGGCCGAGCTTGGTTTGCTTGACCGTTGGCACTGTTTTGACGTCGGCGGCCGACGCGGCGAACGTGGTTGGGAAGAGAGCGAAGAGAGCGAACAGCCAGACCATCAACGTCTTCATGGCGAACTCCCATCAAAAAATTTCTGATGGCCCAAGGTTTGCTCGTCGCGGAAACAGCCGTCAACGCCATTCCAATCGACATGTGCGCTGCGAATGTCCCCCAGGTTAACAAATACCTAGCGCGTAACACTAAACGTTGTTTCCTGCTGTCGCGCCAATCGTTCCTGCCGGCGGCCGAGCCACCGGCTATTGGCGAGCCAGCAACCGGAGAGTGCAGCCGCAATCACCGAAACCTGGGTCAGTCCGAGACCGAGAGTCGTCGTCAGCAGCGCAAACGACCAGGCGCCGAGCTGGTCGCCTAGTCGATAGACCGCGGTATCGATGAAGCTCTTGGCCT
Source organism: uncultured Alphaproteobacteria bacterium (assembly GCA_963806075.1). Taxonomy (GTDB): domain Bacteria; phylum Pseudomonadota; class Alphaproteobacteria; order Rhizobiales; family Xanthobacteraceae; genus Bradyrhizobium. The sequence continues at coordinate 98,490 of CAWDWT010000016.1, read as the reverse complement.
TGTAGCGATCCTCGCGCGGCAGCACGGTAAACAGCACTTCACGGGTCGGCCGCGCGATGGCGAAATTGCCGGCGCGACGCATCAATTGAAATCCCACCACAGAAGCCAGCGTTGGAATCAATGCAATTGCGCCGAAGCCGATGACGCTGAAGATCGGCAATATTGAAAGCGTGGTTCCGACGCCGAACCGCTTCAGTATCCGGCCGGTCAGGAACAGCTGAACGGCCAATGTCAGGACGTTGACGCCGAGATCGACGGACGCGAAAAACGCGGTCTGCGCAGCGCGGCTTGCAAAAACATGGCTGACGACGGCGGCCTGCTGAAAATACAGGAAAGTCGAGGTCACCGCATAGAGCAGCAGAAACAGGCTGACATTCAGCAGATAGCCTGACGACAGCGCATCGCGAAACCCGGCGAACAGCGTTCCTCCGATCGGCGCTTCCGGTTCGACATGAGGCCGCTCCGACAGAGTCGCCGACAGACGCGAGAGCCGGCGCACGCAGAACACCGCGACCTCCAGCATGATCGCGGCGCCGAGCATCAGATATCCCGGCGCCATGTGCTCGACCGTCGATACCGTGAAAGCCGAGCCTGCGATCGCGCCGAGCGTGGCGCCAGCGGCGATGAAGCCGAACAGCCGCTTGCCCTGCTCCGAGGTGAAGACGTCGACGATCATCTGCCAGAAGATCGAGACCACGAACAAATTGAAGATCGAGATCCAGATGAAGAAGATCCGTCCGATCCAGATTGTCTGTTGCGGTGTTGCCGCATACAGCGCCAGCGCAAACAGCAGGATATTGGCGGCAAAGAAGCGATAGGAGATCGCGATGAATTTCTCGCGCGGGAATGTTTTCACCAGATAGGAGAACGGCAGGTTCAGCACCAGCATGCCGACCAGCGTGCCGGTGAACAGCCATTGCAGGTTATTGACGCCGCCCGCGACGCCCATCTGGTCGCGGATCGGACGCATGATGTAGTAGGACGACAGCAGCGAGAAGATATAGAGCCAGGACCACGCCAGCGCCGGCACCTCGCTCGGCCTTCACGTCGATGATCCTGCTCAGCAGACGATGCAAGGCAGAATCCTGGCGCGGCGGCGCGTCGGCGAGTGCCATCGAACACAACCTTACTTGAGTGCTTCGGCGCGCTTGCGCATTTCCTCGGCCGTGAGCTGCTGGCCGTAGAGCGGATTGCCTTGCGAAAAATCCTTGGCGCGCGCCAGCGACCCGATCACGACGGGATCGAAACCGGCGTCATGCACCAGCGTCGAGGCGACGTTCAGCGCGTCCTTGTCGTCACCCGCGAGCGGTATCGCCATGCGCTCGCCGGCGCGATTGGCTTCCGAGGCGAAGTAGCGATAGCTCATGGTATTGAAGGCCCGCACGATCCTGGCGCCCGGCAGATATTTTGCCGAGGTGATGCCGATGCCCTCCTCCTTGGCCTCCGCCGAGATCTCGCCGTCGCGCGCCGCGACCGCGTTGCCGGCATCGAGCACCACCTTGCCCGCGAGCTGGCTGCCGTAGTCCTTGCCGATCTGCGGATAGGCGCCATAGGGCACCGCGATGAAGATGACGTCGCCGAACGCGATCGCCTCGGCAACCGAACCGGACTTGGCCAGCGGCCCCAAACCCTGGGCCAGCGAAGCGAGTTCCTCGGGATGGCGGGACGAGAACATCACGGGATGACCCGACTTGACCCACAGCGTCCCGACCGTGCTGCCGATATGGCCGGAGCCGATGACGCCTATTTTCAGCGGCGCGGTCGTCTCTCCGGAAGCGCGGCGCGCAGCGGCGGTGACGGCAAGGGCAAGGCCTGCAAAGGTGCCGGCACGCAGAAGCGAACGGCGGTTGAAGCTGGCGCGGTCAGCATCGGACATGACTTTCTCCCTGGGTTTTTCTTGGCGCGAACGATCAACGGGTCTAACCCCTGGCCATGCGAATTATTCAATGCGTGAACTGAACATGGGATATGCAAGAGACCAGATAACGATCTCGTAATAATCCATGTATGAGGCCTGCACCTCACCGTGCCTGACAATCGCGAAACTTCGCGATCTCGAGAGAGCCTCGCAAATCACAATGTTTCAAAGAATTCGATCATGGCCTTGCGCTGCTTGGCGTCGGGAAACCGGCCGCGCCCGGCGCTGATGTTGTCGGCCAGATGCGCGGGGTTGGTGGTGCCCGGGATCACCGCCGTCACCGCTTCATGGCCGAGAAGGAATTTCAGGAAGAATTGCGGCCAGGTGGTCGCGTCGAAATCGCGAGCCCATTCCGGGACGCTTTTGCCGCGTACCGCCGAGAATACCGAACTTCGCCCGAACGGCAGCGCCGTCAGCACCGCCGCGCCGGCATCGCGCGCAGCAGGAAGCAGCCGCGTTTCCGCCTCCCGATCGGCCAGCGAATAGTCGACCTGAAAGAAGTCCGGCTTCTCCCTGGTAATCACCGCTTCGGCGGCGCCGTAGTCGCTTTTGAAGGTCGTGGTGATCCCGACATACCGGCAAAGGCCCTGTGCCTTCCATTCGCGAAACGGCGCGAGATCCTGATGGCGATCCCTGACATTGTGCAATTGCAGGAGATCGACCTGCTGATAGCGCAATCGCTCCAGCGAATTCCGGAATTCAACCAGGCCTGCCTTTCGCTCGCCGTTCTCGATCTTGGTCGCGAGAAACACCTTTGAACGATCCTGGTCAGACAATAGATCGCCGAGCACGCTTTCCGCCGAGCCGTAGGAAGAGGCCGTATCGATCAGCTTGCAGCCTTGCGCCAGCAGATCGTCAACGACCTTCTTCAGATTAGCCCTGGCATCCCCTTGCGGTTTGGCCATGAATTGATTTGCGGTCCCGAGTCCGATCACCGGAATCTGCTCGCCGGAATGAGGGATCGGCCTGGTGACGACAGCGGAATCGGTCTGAGCAGCGAGCGGCTCGATACGGCCACCCAGTGCGCCGGCCAGCATGCCAGCGGCGCCTTGCAGGACCCGGCGTCGGGACGGATCGCTCGCCAAAACATTAGCCATCGCTTGGCCCTCATGCGCTGCGTTTCTCTGGTGGCCAGTTTCGGTCGCCGCACGCCCGCGATCCAGCAAAGAAACTGTGATCTGGGCCGAGAAAACATCCGACGGATCGATGAAAAAGCCCGTGTAGCTAGTGAACGCCGATCACACCGGGCCCGTTTTTCAGTCTCGCCCCACCTTAGACATTTAGGTTCATCCACACCCCCTTCGGTGAAATTCTCAATCGCGGCGGAGCCGTGTGCGCGGCCGAAGGACCCTCGAAGGCGCGGCGCGGCAACGGCGTGGTCCACATCGGCCTCGTCGCCTTCGACGTTGGCGATCACCTGTTCAGTAGCCGGATTGAGGGTTTTGAAGAATCGCGGCGAGACCGACGGCACGTGCTGGCCGTTGATCAGTTGGCTCGACGTCGCCGAGCAGGGGCGTTTCCTGGGCATATTTATATGCAAAAGACATCATGTATCCTCCATTTTTTTTGCTAAAAATAAGAGGCTTATTCGTTCCATGATATGATATGATTTACCGATAAGCATTTGACCAAATGAAATTAACTTCTTAATTCAAATCGAAAGAATGCAGGTGACTTCATGCTGCGTATCGAGATCGAGACGATATGGCGGTTTCACACCGAGGACAGCCCACAGACCATCGTGGTGATGCTGGGCATTCTCAACGAGATCCGACGCACCGGAAAGCTGACCAGCGCAGCGAGCCATGCCCAACTTTCCTACCGGCATGTCTGGAATCTGGTTGAGCAATGGTCGGATTTTTTTGGCGTGCCGCTGGTGGAAACCCATCGCGGCAAGGGCACCAAGCTCACCGAGTTCGGCGAGAAGCTGGTCTGGGCCGGGCAGCGGACCGAGGCCCGGCTGGGTCCGCAACTGGAAAACCTCGCACAGGAACTCGCTACCGAGATCAAACCGTTCCTGCGCACGGGTCCGGCGGTCATCCGCGTGCACGCCAGTCATGGCTTTGCCGTTCCCAAGCTGCGCGAGCTGCTTGACCAGACCCCGGGCATCGCGATCGATCTTCGTTACGTCAGCAACCAGAATTCGCTGGCCTCGCTGGCGCAGGGCGCCTGCGACCTGTCGGGAGTGCATTTGCCGCGCGGCGAACTGCGCCGGCAGAATATCGAAGCCAGCAAGAAATGGCTCGATGCCCGCGAACATCGCATCATCAGCTTCGTAACCCGCGAGATGGGATTAATCGTCAAACGCGGCAACCCGCTTGGCATCGACTCGGTGAGCGACATTACCGAAAAGCAGGCCCGCTTCGTCAACCGTGACCACGATTCCGGAACGCGGCTGCTGTTCGACCAGTTGCTGAAGTTGAACAAGATCGACGAAACCAAGATCAACGGGCTGGAGCAGATCGAATTCACCCACGCCGCGGTAGCGGCCTATGTCGCAAGCGACATGGCCGATGTCAGCTTCGGCGTCGAGGCCGCGGCACGGCAGTTCGGTCTCGATTTCATCCGGCTGCTGACCGAGGACTACATCTTCGTCTGTCGCCGTTCGTTTCTCGAAACCGAGCCGATGCAACGCCTGCTCGACGTCGTGAAGGGACCGGCATTTCGCGAGGCCGTCGCATCGCTGCCCGGATACCGGGCCGTCAAGATCGGCGAGGTCAGCACCGTCAAGGAATTTCTCGACAGCGTCGAAACCGTTCCGGTCGCATCCCGGAAACGACGGAACTGAGCGCACCGGAAAAACGAGCACGCGCTATTTGCGATTTGCCAACCGGCCGCCTGGAAGCGGTCGCGGACGGACCCCGTGCTCAAAAGCCGGCTTTGCGGCCTCCGCGAACATGGCTAGAATTAACTCCTTCAAGAAAACAAAAAGAAGAGGGAGATGCACACCATGAAGTCACTTGCAGCCGTGGTAGCAGCCGGCCTCGCTTTCGCCACGTCCGGCACTGCGGCAAACGCGCAGATTTCCGACGATGTCGTCAAGCTCGGCGTTCTCACCGACATGTCCAGCCTCTATTCCGACGCGACGGGTAAGGGTTCGCTCGCGGCGGTCGAAATGGCGATCGCCGACTATGGCGGCAAGGTAAAGGGCAAGCCGATCGAAGTCGTCTCGGCCGACCATCAAAACAAACCCGACATCGGCATATCGATCGCACGCAACTGGTATGACAATGAGAAAGTCGACGCCATCCTCGACGTTCCCACCTCTTCGGTCGCGCTGCCGATCTCGGCGCTGACCCGCGAGAAGAACAAGATACACATCAATTCCGGCGGCGGCAGCTCCGACCTCACTGGCACCGCCTGCTCACCGAACACGGTGCACTACACCTATGATACCTACGCGCTGTCCAACGTCGCCGGCAAAGCGATGATCAAGCGCGGCGAGGATACCTGGTTCTTCGTCACCGCCGACTACGCTTTCGGCATGGCGCTGGAGCGCGATGCGGCCAACGTAGTCAAGGAAAGCGGCGGCAAGGTGCTGGGCGACGTCCGCGCTCCCTTGAACACGCCGGACTTCTCGTCCTACCTGCTGCAGGCCCAGGCCTCCAAGGCCAAGGTCGTGGCGCTCGCCAATGCCGGCGGCGACACCACCAATGCGTTGAAGCAGGCGGCCGAATTCGGCATTACCCAAGGCGGTCAGAAAATGATCGCGCTGCTGATGGAGATCACCGACACGCATGCGCTGGGGCTGAAGGCGACCCAGGGACTGATCGTGACGGATGCGTTTTACTGGGACATGAACGACGAGACCCGAGCCTTCTCCAAGCGCTTTTATGACAAGGTCGGGCACATGCCCAGCATGATCCAGGCCGGGCTATATTCGGCGACCATGCATTACCTGAAGGCGATCGAGGCCATCGGCACCGACGACGCACCGAAGGTGATGGCGCAAATGCGCGCGACCCCGATCAACGACTTCTTCGCCAAGAATGGCAAGATCCGTATCGACGGCCGAATGGTCCACGACATGTATCTGTTCGAGGTGAAGAAGCCCTCGGAGTCCCAGAGCGAATGGGACGTCTACAAATTGCTGGCCACCGTACCGGGCGACGAAGCCTTCCGCCCGCTCGACAAGGGCGGCTGCCAGCTGGTTAAGTCGAACTGAGATCGCGACTGCGAGCGTTAAACGCTCGCTCCAGTGTGTACCCACACCAAAAAACGCGCCCGGTAATACGGGCGCGTTTCTCTTACAGCTGGTGCCTTCAGACTTTGCCTTAATCGTTCGAATACTTGAACTCGGGCATTGCCTTCAGCTCATCCTTGGTCGCGTTGTACACGGCATGATCGGGGTACCAAGGATTGGCCTTTGCGGCCGGAGCCGAGCTAGAACTTGCAGGCGCGCTGCTGGTGGTACCGGAGGCGGCACCAGTTGTCGTAGTCGACGAACCGCTGCTGCCGGCGCTCGAACCCGCGCTTGCTGTGCCGGTCGAGGGCACCGGCTCATTGACGAACTTCACCTTGTCGTAGGGCACTACGACCAGATGCGCGCCTACGCCGAGGAAGCCGCCGACGCTGATCACAGCGGCCTTCATGTTGCCGCCCTTGTCCATCAGCAGATCGTTGATCGACCCGATGCTCTGATTCTCGTCATTATACACGCTGAGACCGACGACCTTGGACGTGCGCCAGTCACCCTTGAAAGAACTATCTGATGTCGCCGCCGGCGCCATGCTGCCGCGGTCGGTCGTGGTGGTCGGGGTTTGCGCAAACGCAACAGTTGCAAGCAACGCGGAGCCGGCCAGGCCAACTGCAACAGATTTTACAAACATGATGTTCTCCCTGAATGAAAATGGTCAGGAGAAAACAAACGGATGTCTCGGCCGTTCCGGATCGTCGGGTGTATTTTCGCGACCAGCGGCGCGGATCCTTTTCAGGTTCCGCGGAACACTGATCACAACGGCCCATGCCCGCGCTGCAGGACGATTAGAAGCCGCCCCAATAGGGCGGGATGCCGTAATAGCGATGCAATTCGGCCTGGGAGCGATCGCCCCAATCAAAGTCGCGATCGGCGCGAAACGAGGGTGCGCGCCGGAGTTCCTCGTCATCGATGTCGAGCTGATAGGCCTCGAAACGCGGGTTGTAGCTGAGGCGTTCCCATGGCAACGGCAGCAGATTGGTGCCCATGCCAAGGAACCCACCAAAGCTCAGGATCGCGTAAGACACCTTGCCGCTGATTTTGTCGATCATCAGCCGCTCGATGTGGCCGATCCTGTCGCCGTTCGGCCGGCGGACCGAGGTGCCTTCGACCCGATCGCTCGCAATCAACGGGTGTGGTTTGGTCATGACTTCGGTCATCATCACCATCCTTGCGGTTTTGATCAAGCGAGCTAACGCTTCAACCCAAATCGGGTTCCCTCAACGACGACGGCCACGATGATCACTCCTCCCTTCTGGGAGAATGACCGTCATGATGTGCCGTGCGTCGGCTGGGGTAAATGCGTAAAGCTCAGGTCCGGTGGCGGCGGGCCAAACGCGGCGGTCGCGCCCGTTGCATCGGCCGCAACCGTACCGCTGGAGCCATTGGCGCCGCCGCCGAATGCGTTCTGGAATACGCCCTGCAGTTCGCTCGCCTGCTGCGCGGTCAGCTTGCCGCTCGAAACTTCGCCCGCGATCAGGCTGTCGATCTTGGACTTGATGTCGCCGGGAGCAACATTGGAAGGCGGCGCGTCTGTGCTACCGGTCGAACCGCCAGATCCGCCGCCCTGTAGCGCGGAGTTGATGTCGGTCAACGCGGAAGACAGCGCGCTCTGGTCGGACGAACTGACGGCGCCCGAATTGACTTCCGACTGCAACTCGGCCTGTAACAACTGCAGAGGCGACTGGTAGCCGCTGCTGGAAGCTGCCGAAATAGAGGTCATGAAAGCTCCAAAGGTTCTTGAAAGGTAATGGTACGGTAAGGTTAATAATCTTAACGAGACCTTTTTATTGCTCTACAAGTGTGTTGCGTGGCGTTACCCGAAAGGTCCTGGAAATGTCAGGAATAAAGATCCTCGGTCGATCCCCCGAATTATAGTCAAAGGTCCCCATGGCTGCGGCATTGCCCAACATCCTTGTCGTTGAAGATGATCGCGAGACGCGATTGCTGATCTCCAAATATCTGCGAGGCAATGGCTGCAACGTGGCGGCCGCAACCGACGGGCGCGAGATGGCGCGCGAGATGGCCGATCATCGCGTCGACCTGGTGATCCTCGACGTGATGCTGCCGGGCGAGGACGGCCTTAGCCTGTGCCGCAAGGTTCGCGCCGAATCGCAGGTGCCGATCATCATGCTCACCGCGCGCGGCGAGGACGTCGATCGCATTCTCGGGCTCGAAATGGGCGCCGACGATTATCTCGCCAAGCCATTCAATCCACGTGAATTGCTGGCCCGGATCAATGCCGTGCTGCGCCGCCAGACCGTGGCACAAACCGTCACCTCCATCAAAGGCGCGAACGCGTTGACGTTTCTCGGATGGCGGATCGATTTCAGGCTCCGCGAGTTGCGCAATCCAGCTGGCGCGCGGGTGGCGATGACCAGCGCCGAGTTCGACCTGCTGCGAACCTTCTGCGAACGGCCAGGGCGAGTGTTGTCGCGCGAGAGCCTACTCGACCTCACCCAGGGCCGCAGCTCGGGCTCGTTCGAGCGTAGCATCGACGTGCTGGTCAGCCGGATCCGGCGCAAGATCGAAGCCGATCCGCAAGATGCCGTCATGATCAAGACCGTGCGCTCCGGCGGCTATATGTTCACGCCGACGGTGGAGACGCTCCCCGCCGACGACGCATCATGAAGCCGCTCGGCTTTCTCAATCTCAGGGGCATTAGCGGACAGATCGCCGCCCTGGTGATTGCCTCGATCGTTGCCCTTCATCTGATTATCACCGGCACGTTCCTGATCCATCGGCCCGACCAACTCGACGCACCAGTCGATCGCGGACACAGCCGCCTTGCAGCGGCTGCCCAATTGATCGGCGCAACGCCGGCCGCCGATCGGCCGCGGCTGCTCGCCGATATCAATCGGGCATTTCCGGAGCTCGATGTCGAGAACCTGGATCCCGGCCCTTGGGTCGCATTTCATGACGCGGTCGATCCCGAGTTGCGCGGGCTGCATCGCCAACTCGGAGCCGGCTATCACGTGTTTTGGCGTACGCGTGACGACGACCCCCGCAAGGTCGGCGTCGTTTTGCCTGACGGTACGATGCTGTCCGCCAACTTGCTGCAGGAAGAAGGGCCGCTGCAGCTGTGGAGCGGCCCATGGATGACGACATTCCTGTTCGCCCTGATCAGCGTCAGCCTGCTCAGCCTGTGGGCGGCGCGCGCCCTGACCGCGCCGTTGTCCTCCTTCGCCAAGGCCGCAGAGGACTTCAGCCTCGACGGTACCGCCGCCCCGCTACCGGAACGTGGCCCGGCGGAAGTCCGTTCGGTCGCCAAGGCGCTGAACCGGATGCGAGAGCGGATCACCGCCCTGATCGACAACCGCACCAAGATGCTGGCCGCCATCAGCCACGATCTGCGCACGCCGATCACCCGCATGCGGCTGCGCTCCGAATTTATCGAAGACCAGGGGCATCGCAGCCGCATGCTGCACGATCTCGATCAGATGCGGTCGATGCTGGAATCCGTGCTGTCCTTCCTGCGCCACGACCGCAAGCTTGAACCCATGACGCTGGTCGATATCGCAAGCACGCTGCAACTGATCACCGATCAATTCACAGATATGGGACACAAGGTCGTCTATGAAGGACCGGAGCACGCGATGGCAACGGTGCGCCCCGACGATCTGCATCGTGGCGTCACCAATCTGGTCGAGAACGCGATCAAGTTCGGCGCCGAGGCGACGATCCGCCTGATCGCCTCGCCCGATGTCATGACCATCGAGATTGAGGACGATGGCCCCGGTATTTCCGACACGCGCAAGGAGATGATGCTGGAGCCATTCGTGCGCGGCGATGACGCCCGCAACATGGACCATGCCTCGGGCTTTGGACTGGGCCTGTCGATCGCGCGCACCATCGTCCTGGCGCATGGCGGCGAAATGTCGCTTAACGACCGTTCGCCACATGGCCTGATCGTGCGCATTAGTCTGCCGGTCGGTCCGCAAAGCCGACTGTCGGCGGCCTGAACGTCAGTCGCGATTGTCAGGCCGCGATCGACTCCTCGCTCGGCGTCATCGAAGTAAGCCACCGCCTCGAACCGGTAGTCGCAGGCGTGGCAATGCCAGAGATAGGCCGTGCGCTGCGGGCCCGTTTCGATCCATTCCGGCATCGAAATCGGCCGTCCGCATTGAGCGCAGGGGTTGCCGCGAGGCAAGTCGGCGAGATCAGCTCGAGCCATGGCGCATCTCCCTTTGCATATTGATTTTTTTTGGAACGCATTGGACAGGCTTACTGACGGATTACGCGGGCTGTCCGGCTGTAAACTTTGGCGCAGCATTGCGTCATTATCACGACAATGCGCAACCAGCAGCGCGACGCAGCGTCGCTGCCAGTCGAATTTATTTCACCTTCGGATCAACCACGGGCTCCGCCGTGTGCACCGCACCCGGCTTGCGGACGTGGATGGTGGCAATGTCGTCGGAATAGATCTTTTGCCAGCCATCCATGTGATCGAGCAGTTTGGTCGCCGCGCTTTGCGTGCGCATCAAGGTTGCTTCGATGTTGTATTGATCAAGTAATCTGAACAGATTGTCAGGCTCCATCAGGCCGCTGGCGGCGTTGTGATCGACAAAGAACTTTTCGCCATAGAGTTCGGTGCGACCGTCGATGAATGGCGCAACATTGTTGGCGATCAGATAGCCACCGAAATCGTAATCGTTGAACACGCGCGTGAAATTGTATTTCTTGAGTTCGGCGACGGCCGCCACCGGCGCGCTGTGCACGTGCGGTTCGAAGCGATGCGCCCGAGCATAGACCACCGTTCCCGACACCATGGCGAGCGCGACGCTGGCGAACAACACGCCACGCGCGGGCGTCGCGGCGTTTGAAGCGCTCGTCCCCGCGCCGGCGATTTGTCCGGCCAATGGCGCGGCAAGTACCAACGGCGCCAGCAGCGCCAGGATTTCGACCGCGCGACCCTGCGCCAGCGCCATATGCAACAATCCGAGCAGCAAGAGGATACGCGTCGGCGGCAACGTGATGCCACGCAGCAGCGCAAGCCCGATGCCCAGCAACAGACAGATCTCGAAAGCGCCGAGGCCGCCGAATTCGGTCGGCTTCCATTCCATGATCAGCGGCAGCGCACTGCCGAGTTCGAGAATTTTTTGTGACGCCAGCAACGCGTTCCAGCCATAGGGCGTACCGCAGCTTGCCGCCAGCGCCAGCAGCCCGAACAGCGCCCAGCGCAAAACCAGCGGCTTGCGCATTTTGTCGCTGGCGCCGACCACCGCATCGAGTGCGATCGGGCCGATCAGAAACAGGCCAAAGACAAAACCGCCATGCAGATTGGCCCACAGCGCCATCAACGGCAGCAGCCAGAACGACGGCGCCTCGCGCCGATCGGCGGCGGCGATCAACCCGCTCACCCACATCACCATGACCGGCATCGCCAGCACATGCGGCCGGGCCAGAAGATGCGGTACCGTCAGCGCCAGCGCCGCGGCGACAAACACCAGAGCCGTGCTGTCGCTGAGGCGCCGGATCAATGATTTCGTCAACAGCGTGAAGGTCGCTGCGATCGCGCCTGCCGCCAGCACCACTGGCCCGCTCCAGCCAGCGATGGCATAGGTTTTGGCATAGAGTACCTGCGCCAGCCATTGCGTCGAAATCCAGGGCTGGCCGCGCATGGTAAAGGAATAGACGTCGGTTTCAGGCACCGCGCGATGGTCGAGGATCCACTGCCCGACGGTGATCTGCCACATCGTGTCGGGGTCAATCAGCAGCCGGTTCCCGGCCAAGAGAAACAGCGCATAGATACCGACACCGACCCATAGCGGCGTCAGACCGCGCAGCGGGCTGGCTTCCTCGGAGAGTTCAGTAACGGACATGGTCATCGGCACGGCCGGATTTTTGAGGTTTGCCAAAGGCATCGCAGCCGCCTCGGCCCGTACGCCAAGCAAGCACGCCAAGGCATAATTCCTGGTAAATTGGCCCAGTCGGGTTCCGGTAAACGCAATTTCGCCATATCCCTGCCCGGCGATTGCAACAATTACGGTGTGTGAAGCGTTAGCGCGCTGATTTGCAGCGCCCGGGGCCTTGTTCATGAAACGACTGCCTTTGCTTGCCTGGCTCGCCGCCTTTGGGGTGCTCTTGTTGCCGCAGGCGGCACTGGCGCAGCGCGCGCAGTATGAGACGCTGATCGCGACCAACGCCCAGGCCAATCTGGTACCGGAAGCGCTCGTGCACCGTGTCATCGTGCGCGAAAGCAAATACCAGGCGTCGCTTTTGGGACGCGGCGGCACTATCGGCCTGATGCAGATCAAGCTCGCGACCGCACGCGGCCTTGGCTACACCGGCACCGCCGAAGGCTTGCGCGATCCCGAGACCAATCTGAAATACGGCATCAAGTATCTCGCCGGCGCCTATCGCGCCGCCGGTGGCGACCACGATCGGGCCGTCCACTACTACGCCGCGGGCTACTATTTCGCCGCCAAGCACCTGCGGCTCGAACACCTGAAGCAAGCCAGATCGGCGTCGGCAAGTGCGCCGCCAAAGCCTCTGGCAACGGATGAAATGGCTGCCAACAAGGAAGACCCGGCGGCGAAAGACGCTTCCGGTGCCCCACCCGAGGCCGCGTCCAAATAAGCGGCGCATGTGTGGGATGCGGTGCAGTTCCCGTCCCGACGCGTTGACACCCCGTTCTATCGGCATACATTGGACTAGTTCCGAGGGGAGCTCCGATGAGGAGCTGAGAGACCGCACACTCAAATCCTGACGCAGGATGCGAGACCGCGGTGACCCTTTGAACCTGATCCGGGTCATGCCGGCGAAGGGACAGGGATGTACCAGAGTTCGACGTTTTCGCGGGGGGAATCCCCCGTTTCGGTGATTGGCGCAGGCATTGCCGGCGCCTGGCAGGCATTGCTGTTCGCGCAAGCCGGCCGGCGAGTGACGCTGCACGAGCGCGGCGATGCCGCGATGCTGCAATCGACCAGCCACTGGGCTGGCGGCATGCTCGCACCCTACTGCGAGGCCGAAGCCTCCGAGCCCGTCGTCGTCCGGCTCGGGCTGCGTTCGCTCGACCTCTGGCGCGAACATCTGCCGCAAACGCCGTTCAACGGCTCGCTGGTGGTGGCGCATCCGCGCGATCGCGCCGATTTCGAACGCTTCGCCAAGATGACCTCCGGTCACCGCCGGCTCGACGCCGCGTCGATTCGACAGATCGAGCCGTCGCTGGAGGAACGTTTCCGCGACGGGCTGTTTTATCCGGACGAAGGCCATGTCGACCCGCGCCGCGTGCTGCCGCAACTGCATGCGCGCATCGCGGAAGCCGGCGGCACGATCCGCTTCGACAGCGACATGAAGCCGGACGACGCCGACGGCATCGCGATCGATTGCCGCGGGCTGGCCGCGCGCGACACGGAGACGCAATTGCGCGGCGTCAAGGGCGAGATGGTGATTGTCGAAACCGACGAGATCGAACTGACCCGTCCGGTGCGGCTGATCCATCCGCGCTGGCCGCTCTACATCATCCCGCGCGCCGACCACCAGTTCATGATCGGCGCGACCTCGATCGAGGCCGAGGATCGCGGCGTCAGCGTGCGCTCGGCGCTGGAGTTGTTGAGCGCGGCCTACGCGGTGCATCCGGCGTTTGCCGAAGCCCGCATCGTCGAATTCGGCTCGGGCCTGCGGCCGGCCTTTCCCGATAATCTGCCGCGCATCGCGATCGAGGGCGACAAGATCGCGGTCAATGGGCTCTATCGTCATGGTTTCCTGCTGGCGCCGGCGCTGGCCGAGCTGACGCTTGGCTATGTCGAGCGCGGCGTGATCGACAACGAGGTGATGCAATGCGCGTGATCGTCAATGGCGAGCAGCGTGAGATCGCGTCCGCACGGATCGACGCGCTGCTCAGCGAACTGGAATATGAAGGCACCCATTTTGCGATTGCGCTGAACTATGACGTGCTGCCGAAAAGCCGCTGGGCCGAAACCACGATCAAGAGCGGCGACGAGATCGAGATCATCACCCCGCGGCAGGGAGGGTGAGGATGAGCTTGCAACCCACTCTGCCGTCATCGCCCGGCTTGACCGGGCGATCCAGTACGCCGGGAGTTCGCGTCGTAGCCGCTGACGCTCTGGAATACTGGATCCCCGCTTTCGCGGGGATGACGGCTGAGATGGCGCGCAATCCTCTTCCCATGTCGTCCCCGCGAACGCGGGGACGACGAATGAAAGCTGTCATCCCATGCTGAACTTCTACGGCAAGACATTCTCCTCGCGGCTGCTGATCGGCAGCGCGCTGTATCCGTCGCCGGCGATCATGCAGGCCGCGATCCGCAGCTCGGGCGCCGAGCATCGTCACCGTGTCGCTGCGGCGCGAGTCCGCCGGCGGCAAGACCGGCGATGCGTTCTGGTCGCTGATCCGCGAACTCGGCGTCACCGTGCTGCCGAACACCGCGGGCTGCCGCAGCGTGCGCGAGGCGGTGACCACCGCAAAGCTGGCGCGCGAATTGTTCGGCACGTCCTGGGTCAAGCTCGAGGTGATCGCCGACAACGACACCCTGCAGCCCGATGTCGTGGGCCTGGTCGAAGCCGCCACCATCCTGATCAAGGACGGTTTTGAAGTGTTCCCCTATTGCACCGAGGACCTCGGCGTCGCGACGCGGCTGGTCGAAGCCGGCTGCAAGGTGGTGATGCCGTGGGCCGCGCCGATCGGCAGCGCCAAGGGCATCATCAACCGCGATGCCCTGAAGCTGCTGCGCGACCGGCTGCCCGACATCACGCTGGTGGTCGATGCCGGCCTCGGCGCGCCCTCGCATGCAGCGCATGCGCTCGAACTCGGCTATGACGCGGTGCTGCTCAACACCGCCATTGCAAAAGCCGCCGACCCCGTCGCGATGGCGAACGCGTTTCGGCAGGCCGTCGAAGCCGGGCGCACCGCTCACGAAGCAGGTCTGATGGAAGCCCGCGATTTTGCTTCTCCTTCCACTCCAGTCATCGGGACACCTTTTTGGCATGCCGTATCCTGATCGCTACGCGTATCCTGATCGCTTTTATCCTGTCGTCGACAGCGTCGCCTGGGTGGCGCGGCTTGCCGCGCTCGGCGTCGGCACCGTGCAATTGCGCGCCAAGGATCTCGATGATGCGCGCGCGCTGCAGATCGTGACCGATGCGCTGGACGTGACAAAAGGGCACCGCGACGAAGCTCGTGGTCAATGATTACTGGCGCGCGGCGATCGTGGCCGGCGCCAAGCATCTGCATCTCGGCCAGGAAGACCTTGCCGACGCCGACCTCGCGGCGATCCGCGACGCCGGCCTGACGCTCGGCATCTCCACCCATGATGATGAGGAACTGGCGACGGCATTGCGTGCCAAGCCGGATTACGTCGCGCTGGGTCCGATTTTTCCGACCACGCTGAAATCGATGCGCTTCGCACCGCAAGGCATTCCCAAGATCACCGAATGGAAGAAGCGCGATCGGCAACATCCCGCTGGTCGCGATCGGCGGCATCAAGTTCGAACAGGCCGCCGCGATCTTCGCGGCCGGCGCCGCTTCGATCGCCGTCGTCAGCGACGTCACCGGGAATGCCGACCCCGACGCGCGGGTCAGACAATGGCTCGGCCGGCGATCCCGCCAGAAGCCGCCTGAAACAGGAACGAAGACAGAATTCAACGGAGGATATGTCATGAACATCCGCTCCAATCCCGACACCACCCGTCCCGCCGTCACCACCGGCCCGCTGCCCGCCTCGCGCAAGATCTTCGTCACGCCCGACGAGGCGCCGGATCTGCGCGTGCCGCTGCGCGAGATCATCCTGAGCGAGGGCGCGGGTGAGCCGAACCTGCCGGTCTATGACACCTCCGGCCCCTACACCGACCCGAGCGTGACCATCGACGTCAATGCCGGCCTGAAGCGTTCGCGCATCGAATGGGTGAAGGAGCGCGGCGGCGTCGAGGAATATCAGGGCCGCGACATCAAGCCGGAAGACAACGGCAATGTCGGCGCCTCGCATGCGGCAAAATCGTTCACCGCGCATCACAAGCCGCTGCGCGGCCTCGACGGCCACAAGATCACGCAGCTCGAATTTGCCCGCGCCGGGATCATCACCAAGGAGATGATCTATGTCGCGACCCGCGAAAATCTCGGCCGCAAGCAGCAACTGGAGCGCGCCGAGGCCGCGCTCGCCGACGGCGAAAGCTTTGGCGCCTCGGTGCCGGCGTTCGTGACGCCGGAATTCGTCCGCAGCGAGATCGCGCGCGGCCGCGCCATCATCCCCTGCAACATCAACCACGGCGAACTGGAGCCGATGATTATCGGCCGCAACTTCCTCACCAAGATCAACGCCAATATCGGCAACTCGGCGGTGACCTCTTCGGTGGAGGAGGAAGTCGACAAGATGGTGTGGGCGATCCGCTGGGGCGCCGACACCGTGATGGACCTCTCGACCGGGCGCAACATCCACACCACCCGCGAATGGATTCTGCGCAACGCGCCGATTCCGATCGGCACCGTCCCCATTTATCAGGCGCTGGAGAAGTGCGAAGGCGATCCCGTCAAGCTGACCTGGGAGCTCTACAAGGACACGCTGATCGAGCAGTGCGAACAGGGCGTCGATTACTTCACCATCCACGCCGGCGTGCGGCTGCCCTACATTCATCTCACCGCCAACCGCGTCACCGGCATCGTCTCGCGCGGCGGCTCGATCATGGCCAAGTGGTGCCTGGCGCATCACAAGGAAAGCTTCCTGTATACGCACTTCGATGAAATCTGCGACCTGATGCGCAAATACGACGTGTCGTTCTCGCTCGGCGACGGCCTGCGGCCAGGCTCGATCGCCGACGCCAACGACCGCGCGCAGTTCGCCGAGCTGGAGACGCTGGGCGAACTCACTCAAATTGCCTGGAAGAAGGGCTGCCAGGTGATGATCGAGGGCCCCGGCCACGTGCCGCTGCACAAGATCAAGATCAACATGGACAAACAACTCAAGGAGTGCGGCGAGGCGCCGTTCTATACGCTCGGGCCGCTGACCACCGACATCGCGCCGGGCTACGACCACATCACCTCGGGCATCGGCGCCGCCATGATCGGCTGGTTCGGCTGCGCGATGCTGTGTTACGTCACGCCGAAGGAGCATCTCGGCCTGCCCAACCGCGACGACGTCAAGGTCGGCGTCATCACCTACAAGATCGCGGCGCACGCCGCCGATCTCGGCAAGGGCCATCCGGCAGCGCAACTGCGCGACGACGCGCTGTCGCGCGCCCGCTTCGACTTCCGCTGGGAGGACCAGTTCAACCTCGGCCTCGATCCCGAGACCGCGCGCAGCTTCCACGACGAGACGCTGCCGAAGGAAGCCCACAAGGTCGCGCATTTCTGCTCGATGTGCGGCCCGAAATTCTGCTCGATGAAGATCACCCAGGACGTCCGCGACTACGCCGCAACACTGAATGACCCCGCGAATGTCGGATTGTCGATCTCCGGCGCCATCGAGGACGGCATGGCGCAGATGAGCGCCAAGTTCAAGGAGATGGGATCGAATGTGTACCTCGATGCGGAGAAGGTGAAGGAGAGCAATCGGGTGTTGTGAGACCGATCTCAATGCATCCATCGACGACGACGGCCGGACGAAAGCCCGGCCTTTTTCTTTGGCCGTGCGGCTGACGACCAACATTTCCGATTCACATTTCGAACAACACTCGTCATTTCGGGATGCGCCTCTTGGCGCAGGCCCGGAATCCATAACCCCTGCGGTCATGTTTGGCAGTGATGTAGTTTCGCTGAACACGAGTACAGGGATTATAGATTCCGGGCTCGCGCTTCGCGCGCCCCGGAATGACGAAGGAAGAATACCGGGTGACGGCTTACACACGACAGCCACAGACACACTCCCACATTCTCGCGACTCGCTTCGCCCGAGTTTTGCAATCAACATCCGCCCCAAAAAGAAGAGGCGCAGCGCGACCCTCAAGTGAGGGCGCGGGGAATGCCGGGTGTCCGATGCACCCATGGTTCGTGCAAAAAATGCACGAGGTAGTCACCACAGGTTCACCGGATCTCACACCGGCATTCCCTGCACAATGGTTTTACGGTTTACTTCGTGCTCTCTCCGGTGACCGGGCTTTGTTGTCACCGTCGCCAGCGTGATGTGAAGGACATCACCGCTAACTTAACGCCAGCGTCGGGGCGTCAAGACCACACGACTTCGCCGTACGCGATTGCGTCGTTCGTCCACGCGCCAAAGACGCATGACGACGCCAAAGCGTCCACCGCATCCCGTACCCAACGTTCGTGACGATGGCCAACGCCCCTCTTTGGGGCACGAGACGGGGCGGGATAGGCAAGTGATTTGCCTTCGGAGTCAAGCAGGAAGAGACGACGCTTATGAAATTGCGCGCGATCTCAAAAGTTGAACGCTTTCTTATCCGATAAAGGCTCGGAGGAAAACGACGACTTGTCGGACGAATAATTTCGCGTGGTGATCGTAGTCGCCCGACCTATTCTAAACTTCCGCGACCTATACTTTTCGATTTTCGTGATCGTCTTCTTGCCACAGCTTCGCTGGCAAAGCCGCTTATGGTCTATTAATGTCGATCACGAAATAGACCGCAGCACCGGCTGATCCTTCTTCATGTCCGGATCAAATCCCGTTTCCCACGGAAGCAGGCCCGCGCGATCCGGCCACACCAGTTGCAGGCAGGGAAACGGCCGCGGTGATTTCCGATAGAACCAGATCGCCGTGCCGAGATATTTGTCGAAAAGCTCCAGGGGCACCTCGACAAAACCCACCCTGCCATTGACGAGAATGTCCGTGGAGACGTCGCCATCGAAGTAGTTCTTGCCGGCGGCCGCGTGGTCGCGAACGATGTTGATGATTTGCGTGGCCTGGCGTGGCGACATGCCGAAAATCACGATCTCGGCTTGCCCGTAGTTGAGCGCGAGGCCAATCGAAAACGAGAACGGCGGGTGGTCATGAACGTTCAGGACGTGGCAGCCGTGCTCGCGAACGTTGCGGATCAGCTTCTCATCAGCCTCTTCCTCCGGTTCGGGCCATTGGAAATTTTCGAACATGGAATGCTCCCCCGAACTGAACTAATTGAAACCTGCGAAAGACATAATCGTATCCGACCTCGGCCTTCATCGCCATAATGGACTTGGCTTATCATCCGTCGAGCCAAGTGGGCATCGAAAGCGTCCGCAGCCATTCGCGAAGAGTGATCCATGATCCAGCACTTCCCTCCCCCACCCGGAGTCCAAGCCCACCGCTTTCCTTTGCAGCCCGCACCGGCGACCTCTTGTTCATTTCAGGCATTCCAGGCTTCGATGAGAACCGCGAATTGCCCGATGGCTGCGAGGCGCAGTTTTCCAACGTGGTCATCAACATCAGGCGCGTGCTGGACGAAGCCGGCGCGACGTTGCGCGATCTGGTCAAGGTCAATGTGCTGCTGACGCGCGCGCCTGATGTCGCTGTCATGAACAGGCTTTATGCGGAGGCGTTCGGGCCGGCGCCCTACCCGGCGCGGACCACCTGCGTGGTGCAGGAGCTGCCTGATCCGAAGATGCTGGTCGAGATCCAGGGCGTGGCGTCGTTGAAGGCGTAGGGTGGATTAGGCAACGGGTCGTGCGAGTGCGCACCCGAACTCCGCGCCAAGAAAGAAAGACGTAGATGGCCGGAACATCTAGCGCGAAGGCGCGCTTCGCGCTGTTGCCCGGCCATGACGCGCGGAAACGACCGCAACTTACTGCCGATCGATTTTCGTGATGGTGTTCTTGCCGCCGACTTCGCTGGCGGAGAACGAGACCTTGTCGCCGGCGTGCACGCTGTCCAGCAGACCCGGCGCGGCCTTGAATTGCTGTTCAGTTGCGCCGCCGCCGCTCGCGCCGACCGTGTCCTTTTGTGCCTGCCGAACCGCGATTGTCCCGTTGATTCGATCGATCGTGGTGACGACGCCCGTCAACGGTTGCTGGGCCAGGGTCACCGAAGGAACGGCCGCGAGCATGGCGCCCGCCAATATCATCCTTGCCAGTTTCATCGAAATCTCCCGGTTTTGGCCCGTTTAAGACAAATCAGAACGAGCCGGTTTGTTCCGCAGGATAGCATGCGCTCGGCTTCGCGCCGGAAACATGACGGCTATGCGAAGCCCGATACGCGGAGCCCATGCCGCTCGCGCATGGGCGCGGATGCTTAAACCAGGTCAGGAAACCGCGCGCAAAATCGGCTGTTCTTTCTTGAGCGCCGCATCGAATCCCGCTTCCCAGGGAAATCGCCCCTCGCTATCCGACCACACGAGTTGAAGGCAGGGAAACGGCTCGGGCCAGTTCTGGTAGAACCAGAGCGCTGCTCCCATATACTTACCATAGACCTCCGGGGGCACCTCGACGAAACATACCTTGCTGCCGCGGATAACCTCGGAAGAGATATCGCCATCGATAAACTTCTTGCCAAAAGTTGCCCTGCTGCAGACGGTGTCGATGGCCCTGGCGGCCTGCAATGGCGCCATTCCGAATACGATAATCTCGGCCTGTGAGTAGTTGAGGGACAGGCCGACCGAGAACGCGTAAGGCGGGTTTTCCTTGTCACCGCCGCCCGTCAGGATGTGGCAACCACGCTCGAGAATGTGGCGGATCAGCGTTTCGTCGGCTTCTTGCTCGGCTTTGGGCCATTCGAAATCCCTGAACATCAGCAACAACTCCTGTAATGCGATCGGCGGAACGGATCGGGATAACCCATGGAATCCGCAAATTTACTAGCATCGCTCGATCGCGATGGCGAGTGCTACAAAATTGCAAGGTTAGAGGCAAATCAGCACAACAACTGGATCAGAAACCCGACTGGAAGGCGCTCGGATGGGTAACTTCCAACAGGCTTCAAACAACGTCTTGCCCGGCGGTTACGCCTGACCGTCGCCCGGCAAGTAAGGTATGATCCCGGACAGGAGTGAACCTGCCGCTTCGCGTTGAACCGGTCCTCACCGAAAGGGCTTGCGATAGCCATGCACAATCTTACGCCTCTTTCCGGCCTGCTCGGCGGCGCGCTGATCGGGCTCGCCTCGGCAGGGCTGATGCTGCTGACAGGCCGGATCGCCGGCGTCAGCGGCATTTTCGGCGGCCTGTTGGCGTGGCAGCCCGGCGATCGGGCCTGGCGGCTGGCGTTCGTCGCGGGGCTGATTGCCGCGCCGCTGATCGCAGCGCTCGCAGGAACTCCGCTGCCGAGGCCGGCGATGACGGCAAATCTGGCGCTGGTTGCCGTTGGCGGTCTGCTGGTCGGTTTCGGCAGCCGCATGGGCAGCGGCTGCACATCGGGCCACGGCGTCTGCGGATTTGCGCGGCTGTCGGTGCGCTCGATCGCGGCAACCCTGATTTTCATGGGCACGGCGATCATCACGGTGGCGGTCGTTCGCCATGGCTTCGGGAGCTAGCACGATGCCTCTCCTTCTCGCCTGTTTCGGCTGCGGGCTGATGTTCGGCGCAGGCCTCCTGATCTCCGGCATGACGCAGCCCGAAAAGGTGCTCGGCTTCCTGGACATCTTCGGCGCGTGGGACGCGACGCTCGCGTTCGTGATGGCCGGCGCAGTCGCCGTCGCCGCCGCTGGCTTTGCACTGGCGCGGCGTCGCGGCGCGCCGGTCTTTGCACCGGGCCATCTCTGGCCCGCCCGCAGCGATATCGACACGCCATTGGTGGCAGGCGCCGTGCTGTTCGGCCTGGGCTGGGGACTGGTCGGCATCTGCCCGGGTCCGGCGCTGGTCAATCTCGCCGGGCTCAGCCTGCCGATCGTGGTCTTTGTCGTCGCCATGGCGCTTGGCATGGTTGGCTTTGGACTGCTGCCGACGCGTAGCGCCTCGAACGGCACGGCAAATTCCGTCATCGCGTCACGCGCGGACGGATGAGCGATGCTGACCCTCTATTCCTATCCCGAATTGTTCGGCGTCGCCGACAACAACGGTTACGGCCTGAAGGTGTTCGCGTTCCTGAAACTGACAGGCCTGCCGTTCACGCATCAGCATGTGTTCGACGCTTCCGCCGCGCCGCGCGGGCAGTTGCCCTACATCGTCGATGACGGCGAAAGCATCGGCGACAGCGAGACCATCATCGCGCATTGCGTCCAGAAATATCGCCTGACCCTCGATGCTGCGCTGACACCGGCGCAACGCATGACCGATCACCTCGTCACCCGCATGCTGGACGATCTCTATTGGGTGATGTCGTATTCGCGCTGGAAGGACGACCGGTTCTTTCCGGCGTTTCGCGACGGCTTTATCGCGCAGCATCCCCAGATCGACGAAGCCGGCCTGAACAAGGCCCGGGAATACAACGCGCAGCGCTATTTCTACCAGGGCATCGGCCGCTACGCGCCGGAGCAGGCCTATGCGCGAGGGCTCGCCGATCTCAGGGCGTTGGCCGATCTGATTCCGGCGCAGGGTTATGTGCATGGCGCGACGCCTTCCAGCATCGACGCCGGAATCTACGGCTTCATCGCCAACATTTATTTCTTCCCGATCGCGACGCCGCTAAAGGCGTTCGTGGTTTCGCAAGCCAATCTGGTGCGGCATTGCGAGGCCATCCACGCGGCAGTTAGCCGGTGAGGTCGTCGCGGCGGCGGCTTCAGCCTTGAAAATGCCACCGCTAATCCGCCAGCGCGCCGCAGACATCAGGCGATTTGGTGTCGCTCGCGGGGCATTTTAGCGCATCGTGCATACGTTAGGATTTTGTTAACCGACTCCGCCGAGCCTCGAAACCGGGGTTGTTCATTCTCGATGTTTCCGCTCTGTGATTCGAGCGGGCGTTGATCGGGAGGCGTCGATGTCTCAAGATTCCGTTGTTTTCACTTCCGCTATTTTCTCGCCGCAAGGTCCGGCGACCTCGTTCACTCCAAACCAGATCGTGCCGTTGTTGATCGGATCCACCGTCGGTGAGATCGAGCGCGAACTGGTGCTGCAAACGCTCGCGCGCTGCGAAGGCAACCGCACCCGCGCCGCGCGCGTGCTCGGAGTGTCGATACGTACCCTGCGCAACAAGATCCGGCTCTATTCGGCTGATGGAATCGATGTGCCCGCGCCAGCGGATTAGGGCATTCGTCGACGTTGTCGGGTCCGATCACGTGATCGAATTCACCGGGCGGAATCCTGGCGGCCGATGACGACCCAGCGCATGATGCGATACCAGAGATAGCCGGCGACGGCGCCGCCGGCTGTCGTGATGACGACGTTGGCGAGGCTGAACACGCCGCTCCACAGCAGCATGCCGGCGGCCCAGAACAGCGCGAAAAATGCCGCGCTCCACTTCAATCCGGTTTCGGGATTCATGAGCCGGCTCCGATCGCGCCGTTATCAAGCAAGATCGGCGGGTCGAACTTGCACGACAGTTCAAGCGGGGTCGAAGGATGGATGGGGAGATACATGATGGGTGGGGCTTCGTTCGAGGGGCGATGAATCTATCGGCCATCATGCGCGCCCGTGCTCCAACGTACCGTGAGTTACATCACGGTAGAGGCTGATCGACCCTCGTTACCCGAACCGCAGTCTCGAGCGTTCGCGCGCTTTCTCGGCCTCGACCTCACGGTCGCGCGCCGGCGCGGAGGTCCGCAGCGAGGCCAGCAAGCGGTAAGCGCTGTCGGCCACGTCCGATACCGCGCGGTTGAACGCCTCGGCATTGGCCTGCGACGGCGAATTGAAGCCGGACAGCTTGCGGACGAATTGCAGCGCGGAGGCGTGGATTTCCGCGTCGGTCGCCGGTGGCTCGAAATTGAACAGCGTCTTGATGTTACGGCACATGATTTCCTCCTTCGCCGGATGAATTCCGGGTCGCCCTCAAGGACGACCGGCCGGCGTGAAATCCGACATCGCACCACATTTTGTCATAGAATGGATCGCGGGTTCACCCTGCATTGCGCGCAAGCAAAGCGAGTTCCAGTATGGCTTCGACGTCGGCAAGCCGTTTCCGCAAGCTCGCGCTCAGCCTTCCCGGTGCAATCGAGGGCGCGCATCAGGGCCATGCCGATTTCCGCGCGGCAAAACGCATCTTCGCGACGCTGGGATATCCGGACCCGAACTGGGGCATGGTGAAACTGACTCCCGAACAGCAGTCCGTGCTGGTCGAAGCCGAGCCCGATATCTTTCGTCCGGTGCCGGGCGGCTGGGGCAAGCACGGCAGCACCAATGTGCGGCTTTCGAAGGCCAGTGCGACGACGCTGCGAAGCGCGCTCACCCACGCCTGGAGCAACGTCGCGCCGAAACCGAAGCCCGCCTCGCGCAAGCGAGGCTAAGGAGGCTGGCCACTCACCATTGCGTGCGATGGCAGAGCATGGCGGCATCGCGCAACGCATGTTAAAGCCGGCGAATGCCGTCCGATTTGCAAGCTGATCGCTCGATCACGGCGCGTGCCGCGATGCGCTGGATTCTCGCGGCCTTCTATGTCGCGGCCGGCATTGCGCATCTCTGGGCGCCCGACAAGCTGCTTGCGATCACGCCCTCCTGGGTGCCGTTCGCGCCGCAGGTCATCTTCATGACCGGTCTGTGCGAACTGGCCGGCGCGATCGCGCTTGTGACGCGGCCACTACGCTGGTGGGCCGGCGTGGCGCTTGCCGCCTATGCGCTCTGCGTGTGGCCGGCGAATTTCAAGCACGCGATCGACCATATCGACCTGCCCTACATCGCCAACAGCTGGCTGTATCACGGGCCGCGATTGGCCTTGCAACCGGTCTTGATCTGGTGGGCGCTTTATAGTGCCGACGTCATCGACTGGCCGTGGCGGCGCGGGCGATAGGCATGGCCGCGATAGGCATGGCAGCGCAGTGTCTTGTCAGCGCGTCGTCAAATTGAACGGCGCGGCGTGCCTCAGTCCTCACCCTCGAGCCCGCCAACGTGCTTCTGGGTGTACAGTTCAAGCCCGATGCGCTCGATCAGATCGAGCTGGGTTTCGAGGAAATCGATGTGGTGTTCCTCGTCCTTCATCAGCTTCTCGAACAGGTCACGCGACACGTAGTCCTTGACGCCGTGACAATAGGTGGCGGCTTCCTGGTACAATGTTCGGGCGGCGATTTCAGAAGCCAGATCGCATTCAATGATTTCCTTGACGTTCTGGCCGATCCTCAGGGGATCGAGCACCTGCATGTTGGGGAACCCGTCGAGGAACAGGATCCGGTCGGTGAACTTGTCGGCGTGCTCCATCTCCTCGATGGATTCCTTGCGCCAGACCTTGGCCATCTCCAACAGGCCCCAATTGTTCAGCACCCGGTAGTGCAGCCAATACTGGTTGATGGCGGTGAGTTCGCTGCGCAGACCCTTGTTGAGGTATTCGATGACTTTTGGGTCGCCCTGCATGGCACGCTCCGGTTTTTGAAGCCGTCGGGATCGGCCTCGGGATTAATTTAGAACGTTTCTAAACCAGATAATCGGCAAGCGCAACCCCTCCCGCAAAAGCAGGAAAAGATTACGGAATCCAACGGTTCAGGAGTTAATCAGGAGGTTGCGACAAGGGGCAGATCGGCGTGGGCGTGGCCGTGCGATTCCGCATGAACGGCGCTGTGCGGGCAGCCGGCGCAGCAGGCCTTGGCGCAAGCGCCCAGGGCCTCGTCGATAATGGTTTTGAGGGTGCGCGCGCAGCGGCCGCATTCGGCGCTGCAGCCCAGGCAGCCGTAGATCTGCTTGGCATTGCGGGGAAGGTTTTCCGCGCCATTGACCGCGTTGCGAACATCGTGGTCGGTCAGGACGTTGCAGGAACAAACAATCATGAAACGACAGAACTCTTCAATGACACACCGTGGCTCATCGATATTCAAGACACGGGCGGGATGCAAAAGGAAAAACCGCTCTTTCAAGCAATTCCAAACTGCTGCCGTCTCAGTCTAGAACGAGTCTAAAACGGCTGCGGCACAGGCATAAACGCAATTCCATTTCGCGCGCAGGCTACTTCAATCGCTGCTGCCACCTCCGCCTCCATCCCCGCCCGCGGCATCGCCGGCGCTCGCACCGTCGCCAGCAGAGCCTGAGAACTCCGAGGCCGCATGGTGGCCGCTCGAGCCATCGTGCTGTCCGCCATCGCCGATATTGTACACGGCATCTGCCGACACACGAACGGTCGCTCGACGGTCGGCGCGCGCCGCAGCGCCTGCCCGGTCGCATCGCCAACCACAGCAGACAGACCAGCACGATAGCCACAATAGCGATCTGCAATGTCGTCGCGGTCATGAATTGTCATTCATCCGAATGTCAGGAAATACGCGACATTGTGCGCCGCAGAAGCGACCTGCGTCGGCCGCTATTGGTCGTCAAATATGGCGATTCCGTTCATTGATCATTCAAGCGGAATGTGGAACCCTCGCCGCACAGACCGCTTTATTTGCAATGTTCGCAGTCCTTGAGAAAGGTGAAGCCATGAAGAAAACATTGATGGCGCTCGCTGCCGTTTCCACTTTGGCCGTTTCGGCTGTCGTGGCGCCCGCACCGGCCCATGCCCAGCGCGGTGTCGGCGCCGCGATCGCCGGTGGTCTCATCGGTGGCGCCATTGTCGGCGGCGCGCTGGCCGGTCCGGGCTACTATGGTCCGGGCTATGGTTACTATGGTCCGGGCTATGGCTATTACGGCGGCCCGGCCTATGTCGCTGATCCCGGCTGCTATTGGCAGCGGCAGCGATTCTGGGACGGCTATGGCTGGCGGGTGCGCAGTGTAAGGGTGTGCGGTTAAGGCTGTTCACCTTCATTAAATCAACACCGGCACTCCCCGTAACGGTCCGTTTCCGGGAATGCCCCGCACAAATTGGCCTGAAAAAACCTTTTTTTCGGCCGACAAGACTTGCAACGTTTACTTTCGATTGACTGTTGTGCGCTTTTCAGCGAGACGCCCAGCATCGAATTATCGCGTATGAGTCACTTTAAACCCGGCGCTACATGAGGCGCCTCTCCAGGAGAGCCCAAGACATGAAGATGACATTTGCTGCCATCGTCGCGGTCGCAACCATCGCTGCCGGTTCGCTGGCAACAACCCCCGCAAGCGCCCAGCGCGGCCTCGGTGCCGCGGTGGCCGGCGGAATCATCGGCGGCGCGATTGTCGGCGGCGCGATTGCTTCCAGCCGCCCGGCCTATGGTGGTCCCGTGTACGTGGAAGACGCCGCTCCCCCGCCCTGCCGTTTCGTTCGCGAGCGCTTCTGGGATGGTTATGCCTGGCGCTTCCGTCGCGTGGAGGTCTGCGACTAAGCTGACCGCACGCGCCTGATTTTCAAAACCCGGCTGAAAATTCAGCCGGGTTTTTCTTTTGCCGCCATCCTGATTTGGCCCTCATCCTGAGGAGCACGCTCTCCCGGCAGCGCACTTGCGCTGTCCGGTGCGTGCGTCTCGAAGGATGACTTCCAGGCACATGGTTCGAGACGCGCGCGAAGATGCGCGCACCTCACCATGAGGGTGTGGTTTTCAGTGCGCCGAACTCATCGAGCGCAGCACGGCCCCGCTCGGCCAGCAATCCACCTTCAGCCCGGCCGACTTCTGATACGCACCGAGCGCCGCGCGCGTCAGCATCCCAGCCTTGCCATCGAGTTTGTCCTTGTAAAGGCCGAGCCGCGTGAGCTGGCGTTGCATCGCCTCGACATCGGCGCTGCGCAATTGTGTCGAGGCCGACCATGGCGTCGCGAAGGGTTGCGGATTGGTCATGCGATCGCTGAGATGGCCGACATACAGCACATAGAGATCGGAAAAATTATATTCCTTGATGACGAAATAATTCTTGGTGGTGAGGAATGCCGGACCGGCAATGCCTTCCGGCTGCAACAATGAGGCCGGCTGCGCCTGCTCCTGTGGGCTGAGCTTCTGCCCGCGCACCGGCACAAAACCTTCGCGCAGCCATTCGCCGATCGGCTTGGTCACTTCGGGAACGCCTTGGGTGCAATCGACATTGACCGGCGCTTTCACTTCATACGCCCAGCGCAAGTGCGGCTGCCAGCCCTTGTCGACCAGTTGCGCAGCGGCCGAGGCCAGCGCGTCCGGCACCGAGTGCCAGAGATCAATGCGGCCGTTGCCGTCGAAATCGACTCCGTGCTTGTAGTATTCAGACGGCAGGAATTGCGTGAGGCCGACGGCGCCGCCCCAGGAAGAACGCAACTCCTTGCGCGTCACCACACCCTCGCCGAGGATCTTCAGCGCCAGCACGAATTCATTGCGATACTGGTCCTTGCGGCGGCCGACATAGGCTTGCGTCGCCAGCACACGCACCGCATCGTAGGGCAGCGTATAGCGGCCGTAATCGGTCTCGCGGCCCCAGATCGCCAAGACGATAGTGGCGGGCACGCCGAAGCGGGCTTCGATGCCGGTCAGATCGGCGCGATATTTTTGCAGCAGCCGCTGCCCTTCCTCGGCGAGCCGCGCGATCGCGGCCTCCTTGATGTAGTCGGACGGCACCTGCACGAATTCCGCCTGCGACGGCGCGCCGGTCGCCGGACGGCCGGGCAGGATCAGATCAGGCAATTTGTAGTCCGGCTCAAGGCCGCGGGTTTCGTTGTCGAACGTCGCGCGCGATACGCCGGCGGCCTGCGCTTCCGGCCACAGTGATGCAATGAATTGCGTGAAGGCGGCATCGGCGGCGCGGGCGGGCGCATAGGCAATGCAAGCGAGCAGCACACCGACCCCCAACGTTCGAACGAGAAATCCGGGCAAATCGGTTATCCTCATTTCACCGCGACAATAAAAATCCGCGGAAACCGCAGCAGCACCTTGCCGTCGGCCTGCGGGCGATACGCTTCCGCGATCCGCTTGGTATATTCGGCGACGTACTGCTTGCGCTCGGGCGCCTCGAGCGGATCGACGAACGGCCGCAAGCCGGAGCCCTTGATCCACTCAACCACGGCAGCCGCATTCTCAAGCACGTGATTGTAGATCGTGTGCCATATCTCGATCCGCGTGCAGCGCGGACCCAGCGCGTCATAATACCCACCGGGACTCGGCAGGACGTCGCGCGCAGCGGCCTTGTCGGCAAGCGTTTGCCGCCAAGGTCCCGTCTTCGCGACCTCGCGCAACAGTACATGCACGGGTTCGTCGAGATTGTCGGGCATTTGCACCGCGAGCACGCCACCTGACGGCAACGCGCTAAGTAGCCGCTGCAACTGCTTGAGATGGCCCGGCACCCATTGGAAGATCGCATTGGCGAACAGCACGTCGGCTTTTTCCGGTGGCGTCCAGTGCGAGATATTGGCTTCGATGAATTTCTGCCGCGGTAGTCGTTCGCGTGCCTGCCGCAGCATGTCCGCCGAGGTATCGATGCCGATCACCTCCGCTCGCGGCCAGCGCCTGACCAGAAGTTCCGTCGAATTGCCCGGTCCGCAGCCGATATCGACCACTTGGCGCGCATCGACGATCGGGATCTGAGCCAGCAGGTCGCGCGAGGGCCGCGTCCGCTCGTCCTCGAATTTGAGATATTGCTCTGCGCTCCAGTCCGCCATGCAAGTCCTTTGGCAGCTCCCGGTCTACCGCGTCAGCTTCTTGTACTTGACCCGGTGCGGGATGATGGAGTCCTGGCCGAGCCGGCGCATCTTGTCTTTCTCGTAGTCCTGGAAATTGCCCTCGAACCATTCGACATGGCTTTCGCCCTCGAAGGCCAGGATGTGCGTGGCAATGCGGTCGAGGAACCAGCGGTCATGGCTGATGATGACGGCGCAACCGGCAAAATCCTCCAGCGCCTCTTCCAGCGCGCGCAGCGTATCGACGTCGAGGTCGTTGGTCGGTTCGTCGAGCAGCAGCACGTTGGCGCCGGACTTCAGCATCTTGGCCAGATGCACGCGGTTGCGCTCGCCGCCCGACAGCGCGCCCACCTTCTTCTGCTGGTCGGCGCCCTTGAAATTGAACGACGAGCAATAACCGCGCGAGTTCACTTCCCTCTTGCCGAGCAAGATTTGCTCGTTGCCGCCGGAAATTTCCTCCCATACCGTCTTCTTGCCATCGAGATCGTCGCGCGACTGGTCGACATAGCCGAGATGCACGGTCTCGCCGACGGTGATGTTGCCCTTGTCGGGCGTCTCCTGCTTCGTAATCATCCGGAACAGCGTGGTCTTGCCGGCGCCGTTCGGGCCGATCACGCCGACGATACCGCCCGGCGGCAGCTTGAAGGTGAGGTCTTCGATCAATTCGCGATCGCCAAAACCCTTGCTGAGGTTTTCGAAGTCGACCACGTTGTCGCCGAGCCGCTCGGCCACCGGAATGGTGATCTGCGCGGTCTGGGTCTGCTTTTCGCTGGCCTGTTTCAACAGCTCTTCATAGCGCTGGTAGCGCGCCTTGGACTTGGCCTGGCGGGCCTTCGGCGAGGACGCGATCCATTCCTGTTCGCGCGCCAGCGTCTTCTGGTGCGCGGCGTCCTCGCGGCCTTCCTGTTCGAGGCGCTTCTGTTTCTGCACCAGCCAGGACGAGTAATTGCCCTCGTAGGGAATGCCCTTGCCGCGATCGAGTTCGAGGATCCAGCCGGTGACGTTGTCGAGGAAGTAGCGATCGTGGGTCACGATCAGGATCGCACCGGGATAGTTGCGCAAATGGTTTTCGAGCCATGACACCGACTCCGCATCAAGGTGATTGGTCGGCTCGTCCAGCAGCAGCAGCTCGGGCTGGTCGAGCAACAGCTTGCACAGCGCGACGCGGCGGCGTTCGCCGCCGGAGAGTTTTGTCACGTCGGAATCGTCGGGCGGGCAGCGCAGCGCGTCCATCGCCTGGTCGACCTTGCTGTCGAGATCCCAGAGGCCGGCAGCCTCGATCTCGTCCTGCAATTTGGTCATCTCGTCGGCGGTTTCTTCCGAATAGTTCATCGCCAGTTCGTTGTAGCGATCGAGGATCGCCTTCTGCTTGGCGACGCCCAGCATCACGTTCTCGCGTACGGTCTTGCTGGCGTCGAGCTGCGGCTCCTGTTCGAGGTAACCGACGCGGGCGCCCTCGGCGACCCAGGCCTCGCCGTTATATTCCTTGTCGAGGCCGGCCATGATCCGCAGCAGGGTCGATTTGCCGGAGCCGTTGACGCCGAGCACGCCGATTTTGGCGTCGGGGTAGAACGACAGATGCACGTTATCGAGCACCTTCCGGGTCGGGTAGCTCTTGGTCAAACCCTGCATGAAATAGACGAACTGACGAGCCATTCGCGATCCCTGAAAACCGGATAATTTGAGGAAATTTGCTGCCGCTGATGTAGCGGCGCGGCCCTCAAAGGGCAACCGCGGGCCCTCGTTTTCCATGCGTTCACCACGGATCATTACGGATCCGACACCATGTGTGCGGCGGATCACTGCAATTGAAACCTTCTTTTAATAAATCAGGCCAAAACTCGTTCGTAACGCCAGAAAAGGCGCATCTCGCGCGGCAAAGCCGCCACGACAGCAGGTCCGCGTCATGACAATGATCAGTTCGGCATCCCTTTCCGCTCCGGCCGCCCACGACAAGCGGCCCGAGATCCGCGGCTTCTGGCGCCGGTTCTTCGCGCGGGCCTTTGATCCCTACCGGCCGGAACTGCACTATATGCGCGGACCAGGACCCGCCTGCCGCGCCAAGCAGATGGCGATCTCGCCCCAGGTGCAGACCATGCTGGCCGAAATCCGGGCCGCGAAGGTTCTGAAATCGGCGCAGTAATCACGAACGTTTTTACCGCCCGAGACACCTTTCGGATTGCGGGCGCTTGCGCGCTTACACATGGCGCGCAACCATGGCAGCGTTTCTGACGACCGCTCTTCCAGCCGTCATCATCGCTGAACGGACCTCTCCATGACGCGGCTGCGCTGTGCAGTTCTTGACGACTACCTCAATCTCGCCCTGCAGGTCGCGGACTGGTCCAAGGTCATGGATCGTGTCGACATCACCGTGTTCAACCAGCCATTCGGCTCGCAGCAGGCCGCCGCTGACGCGCTAAAGCATTTCGAGATCATCTGCGCGATGCGCGAGCGCACGCCGTTTCCGCGCACGCTGTTTGCGGCCCTGCCCAAGCTCAAGCTTCTGATCACCTCGGGCATGCGCAACGCCGCGATCGATATGGAAGCCGCCAAGGAGCACAAGGTGGTGGTGTGCGGAACGCAATTCGGTCGCGACTCGACCGCCCCGCTGACCATGGGCCTCATCCTGGAACTGACCCGCAATATCGGTCGCGAGAATGCGCGAATGCACGCAGGCGAGCCCTGGCAGAAATTCGTTGGCATGGAAATCGAGGGCCGCACGCTTGGCGTACTCGGCCTCGGCAAGCTCGGCAGCAAGGTATCGAAGCTGGCGCGCGCCTTCGGCATGAACGTGATCGCCTGGAGTCCGAACTTGACGCCGGAGCGATGCAAGGAGGTCGGCGTCGGCTATGTCACCAAGGAGGAATTGTTCTCGAACGCTGACATCGTCACCATTCACGTGGTGTTGAGCCAGCGCTCGCGCGGACTGGTCGGGCCTGCGGATCTGGCGTGGATGAAGCCGACGGCCTATATCGTCAACACGGCGCGCGGGCCGATCATCGACGAGGATGCGCTGTTGAAAGTGCTACAGCAGCGCAAGATCGCCGGCGCCGGACTCGACGTCTATGCCGTCGAGCCGCTACCGGTCGATAGTCCCTTCCGCGAGCTCGACAACGTCGTGCTGACGCCGCATCTCGGCTACGTTACCGAGGACGGCTTGCGCAATCATTACAGCCAGATGGTCGACGGCATCGATGCTTGGTTCAAGGACGAGCCGAAACAGCGGCTGGCATAGCTTTTCATAAAGACAGCTCAGCCATCATTGCGAGCGCAAGCGAAGCAATCCAGAAGCCACGCGCCGTGACTCTGGATTGCTTCGTCGCGGAGCCTCTCATCGGGCGCGCATTCGCGCGACCCGTTGGCTCCTCGCGATGACGAGAAAATGTCTCGAACTCAGCGCACCGTTACCGGCGCGGGCAGCGGCGGCACTACAGTTGGTTGGGTGCCGGCGACGCTCGACGACGCCTGGCCAGGCACCGGCGATGCATTCGGGCCGGGCACCGGCTGCGCCGAGGCAATGGCAGCCGGCGGCGGTCCGCCAGGCAGCACCACGACGCGAGTGCCGACCTTGACGCGATCGAACAAGTCCGACACGTCGTCGTTCAGCATGCCGATGCAACCCGAGGATACGAACTTGCCGATCGTCGAGGGCTGATTGGTGCCGTGAATGCGGTAAACGGTCGAACCGAGATACATCGCACGCGCGCCAAGCGGATTGCCAGGGCCACCCGCCATGAAGCGCGGCAGATAGGGCTGACGGTCAATCATCTCCGGCGGCGGATGCCAATCAGGCCACTCGGCCTTGCGCGAGATCTTCTGCACGCCCGTCCAGGTGAAACCGTCGCGGCCGACACGGACGCCGTAACGGATCGCGTGCCCGCCGCCCAGAATATAATAGAGATAGGTGTGCGGGGTATCGACGACGATCGTTCCCGCCGGCTCCTTCGTCTGGAACGCGACTTCCTGGCGGCGTAAATTCGGCGCGAGCTGGGCTGGACCGGTTTCCGGCTGTTCATCCGGCGGCAGCGCGGACAGCACCATCGGTTTGCCATCGGCCCCAATCGGAGCTCTGGCGGCCTCGACCGAACCGGTTACACTGGCGGGAGCGCCGCCAACCGCACCGGGCGGACGCAAACCATCATCAACCGGGATGCGACCGTCGCGATCCGAATAGATCACTGGCGGTCCGTTGGGGTGAGCGTAACGCGGATCGTCCGGCGACAGGATCGGGCCGGTCGGCGCACCGCGATCGGAATAAACCGGCGCGCCCATCGGACGGCCATAACGCGGATCGTCGGGCGAAAGCACCGGGCCCGTCGGCGTGCCACGATCGGAATAAACCGGAGCACCCATCGGGCGGCCATAGCGCGGATCGTCGGGCGAGAGCACCGGACCGGGCGGCGCGCTGCGATCGGAATAAACCGGAGCGCTCGTCGAGCGACCATAACGTGGATCATCGGGCGAGAGCACTGGACCAGGCGGCGCTAAGGCCATCGATCCCTGTGGTTCGCCATCGTCCTGCAGAGAGTCCAAATCCGGGGCGCCTGGTGCGCGGCGATAGTCGGCCGGCGCACTGGCCGCCGGATATGGAGAATAGGTGGCGCCGGAGGGGACCGGATAGCTTTGGGCGGGATAGTTCTGGGCTTGCGCGAACGAGGTCCACGCCGCGCCAGCCACCACCGCCGCGCAAAATGTCAGAATGCGTCTGGTCATCATTGCTCTTTTATAGTCCCAAGCCGACACCGGATCGTTAATCGCAGATGACGGAAGATAGCGGCACATTCAAGACAAATCAGGGTAATTCGCGCCGGTTCCGGCATTTGTGATACTCCCGATAATCGTTGCAACTGGGCCGCACCGATCGGAAAAGCCGTGAAACCTGGCTCTTGAGCGCCCGTTCTGTCGATTTTTAGCAAACGCGCCCGAAAACCTTGCGCTATCCTGTCCTCGAATCAGCCATGATTCGCTGCGCGCTGGCGGTGCCAGCAGCGTCGTGAGTGCGGCCATTCAGTCATCACCGCGTTCCCGAAAGGCCTTCGCAAATCCCGCGAAGTGGAACTTGGCGTCCATGCTCCCCGGCTTTCGTTTCTTGTTCGGCGCGATCGTCGTGTCGATGTCGATCCTGGTGTTCGGGCTGGGCGCGGCAGCGTTGCTGCGCACCGCCCATGAGGAATTCGCCAGCGCCCCGGTCTGGCGTCCGACGCCCGAAACCAGAATTCGCGCAGGCTGTCGAGGCCAGCCAGCCGGTAATCGCGATGTTACGCGTCGACGATGCATCCACGGACACGGCAAAGGACGCGATCAAGGATGCTGGGGTCGAGCCGCCGGCGGATGCCACTGCGAAGCAGGGTCAACTCTCCCCGACACAACCCGACCTCGACCAAACCGCTTCGCTGCAGTCGGCTGAGCCACCCCCATCCGAAGCTACCAAACCTCAGGCCGCGGTCCTGCAAAATCCGGTTCCGGAAAATCCACCACAGGCAGAAGCAACAGCAGGCCATAGAGACATCAGCCCAAGGTCGCGACCACCGAACAACCCTCGGCCGAGGTGCAAGACCAAAGCGCTACCCAAACCACGACCGAGGTCGCCAAGGGGCCTGCGACTGCCAGCGAAACGGCGCCATCGCCAGCCGCGGAAGCTGCTCCCGTCGCGCCTGAAACATTTAGCGCGCCTCGTCCCGCCGGCAATGCTTTGACCAGGATCGCTGCGCGGGACGGCCGGCCTGTCTTCATCGCCGCAGCCGAAGGGCGAGAACCCGAAGGCTGTGAACGCGAAGGCCGAAAAGAAAAAGGAGGAAGCGATCAGGAGACGTCGTGCCGTGCGGCGCGCAGCCCGTCGCCGCAGGATAGCGTTAGAGTTGCGGGCGGCACAGCAACAAGCCGCGCAGCAACAGCTCAACCCGTTCGCACAGCAGCCTGTACGACAGCAGCAGCCTGCGCGTTAGACCACGACAAGATTCTTCGCCGCTTGATCTCTCAGGCTGGCCCGGTCGCAATGGGTGGGCCGTCGGGCCCGCCCCATTCGGCCCATGAGCCGTCGTAGAGCGCGCTGCCGCGCACGCCCAGGCGATATAGCGCCAGCGTCAGCACCAGCGCGGACACGCCGGAGCCGCAGCTCGTCACGATCGGCTTTGCCAAGTCGACACCGGCACCGGTAAACGCCTTGCTCAATTCATCGCGCGGCTTCATCAAGCCGGTCTCGGCGTCGAACAACCCGGCATAGGGTACGTTGTGGCTGCCGGGGATATGGCCGGAACGCGATTGCGGTCGCGGCTCCGGAGCGGTGCCCTCGAAGCGTCCTTGCGGACGCGCATCGACCAATTGCTCGGCCCTCGTCTCGATATTCTTCAACACCTGCTGCTGGCTGCGCACATAGTTGGGATCCAGCCTGGCCGTGAACTTTCCCGGCTTCGGAGTGAGCCTGCCGGATTGGGTCGGACGGCCTTCGTGCCTCCATTTCTTCAAGCCACCATCCAGCACCTTCACATTGGGATGGCCGAACGACAGGAACATCCACCATGCGCGAGGCGCAGCGACCCAGCCGCCGGCATCATAGGCAATCACGGTATCCCCGGTGGAAATGCCGAGGGCTTCGATATCGCGCGCGAACTGCGCGGCGTCAGGATACATGTGTGGATTAGGATTGCCATGATCGGAGACCGCATCGACGTCAAAGAACACCGCGCCCGGAATATGGGCGGCAAGATAATCGTCGATCGGCAGCGGTAATACGCCCGGCAACTTGAACGTCGCATCGATGATGCGCACCTTCGGGTCGTCGAGATGGGCGGCGAGCCATTCGGTCGTGACAAGCGGATCGTCGGGTGCGGTCATCGAAAACTCCTCCTTCTCCATCATTCCGGGATGCGCCGCTTGGCGCAGGCCCGGAATCCATACTCCCCGTCGTGGTTATGGATTCCGGGCTCGCGCAAGAGCGCGACCCGGAATGACGAAGAGGTTAGATCACGCTGAAAGGCTATCAACCTTTCTTCTTCGGCTCCCACTTCTCGACGGGGCCGCCGGCATCGCGCCACGCCGCGAACCCGCCTCCGATATGCGCGACCGGCTTCAATCCCATGTCCTGCGCTGTCTTGGCCGCGAGCACCGAACGCAAGCCCCCGGCGCAATGGAAGATGAACTTCTTGTCCTGCTGGAAGACCGGTTTGGCGTAGGGGCTCGCCGGGTCGATCCAGAATTCCAGCATGCCCCGCGTGCAGGAAAACGCACCGGGAATTTTGCCGTCGCGCTCGATCTCGCGGGGATCGCGGATGTCGACGATCACCACGTCATCGCTTTGCGCGGCCTTGATGGCCTCAGCCGCGCTGACGGTTTCGATCTCGGCATTGGCCTCATCGATCAGTGATTTGATACCTCGATGGATCGTCTGGGACATGACATCAACCTTCTTCAGTAACATCGCGACAGGCAAGGCCGGCTCCCGCTGCCTTTGGGAGAGGTGAAAAACTACCGCACCAATTCCCGCATCGCGCCTTCGAGGCCCTCGATCGTGATCGGGAACATCCGCTGCGAAAACAGCCGGCGGATGATGCTGGTCAATTCCGAATAGTCCCAGTGCCGCCGCGCCACCGGATTGAGCCACACCGCGTGCGGATAGGTGCGCGTGATGCGCTCGAGCCAGACCGATCCGGCTTCCGGGTTGACGTGCTCGACCGATCCACCGGGCACCATGATCTCATAAGGCGACATCGAGGCATCGCCGACAAACACCACCTTGTAGTCATGCGGATATTTGTGCAGCACGTCCCAGGTCGGCGTGCGATCGGTGAAACGGCGCTTGTTCTGTTTCCAGACGCCTTCATAGAGACAATTGTGGAAGTAGAAATATTCCATGTGCTTGAATTCGCTCTTCGCCGCCGAGAACAGCTCCTCGACCTGCGCGACGTGCGAATCCATCGAGCCGCCGATATCGAAGAACACCAACACCTTAACCGCGTTGCGCCGCTCAGGCCGCATATGGACGTCGAGATAGCCGTGATTGGCGGTCTCCCTGATGGTGGTGTCGAGGTCCAGTTCGTCGGGCGCGCCGGTGCGGGCGAATTTGCGCAGCCGCCGCAGCGCGATCTTGATGTTGCGGATGCCGAGCTCGACATTGCCGTCGAGATCCCTGAACTCGCGACGGTCCCACACCTTCACCGCGCGATTGTTGCGGCTCTTTTCCTGGCCGATGCGGATCCCTTCGGGATTGTAGCCTTGCGCGCCGAACGGCGAGGTGCCCGCGGTGCCGATCCACTTGTTGCCGCCCTGGTGCCGACCCTTCTGTTCTTTCAGCCGCTGCCGCAGGGTTTCCATGAGCTTGTCCCAGCCCATCGCCTCGATCTGCTTCTTCTCTTCTTCGGTGAGGTATTTTTCGGCGAGCTTCTTCAGCCATTCGGCGGGAATATCCGCCGTCTCCATCGCGTCGAGCAGGCTTTCCTGCCCTTTGAACACGGTGCCGAACACGCGATCGAATTTGTCGAGATTGCGCTCGTCCTTTACCAGCGTCGCGCGCGACAGATAGTAGAAATTCTCCACCGTCTGCTCGGCGAGGTCGGCGTCGAGCGCCTCCATCAATGTCAAATATTCGCGCAGCGTCACCGGCACCTGGGCGTCGCGCAGCGATGTAAAGAATTGCAAAAACATGGACTACAGATTGGCCGCCCGATCTTGAACGTCAAGGGGTCGGCCACGGCAACGAAGCCTAGACCTGCCGGGTTTTTCAACTAGAATTGGCCCACGCGTTTCAGCGGGCAATATTCTCTCAACCGGTTTACTCGATAGCGGGGCTTATTCAATGGGCATTTTGGCGGCACTCGTGATCGGCGCGATCGCCGGCTGGCTTGCCGGGCTGGTTGTGCACGGCGCCGGTTTCGGACTGGTCGGCAACATCGTCGTCGGCATCATTGGCGCCCTGGTCGCCAGCTGGCTGCTGCCGCAGCTCGGCGTCATGCTCGCGGCCGGCACGCTCGGCCAGATCATCGATGCGACCGTCGGCGCGGTGATCATCCTCGTCATTCTCTCGATGGTCCGGCGTGCCTGATCCATAGCTTCGCTTTCATGGTAACCCGGTCTGACGGTTGTTGACCGTTCAGGCGACGGCGCGTTCCTGCGCTCAAGAACAAACAACAAGGCAACTGCTCGATGAGGTTTACCGGCACCAAGGACTACGTCGCCACCGACGACCTCAAGGTCGCCGTCAACGCCGCGATCGTGCTGGAGCGTCCGCTGCTGGTGAAGGGCGAACCCGGCACCGGCAAGACCGTGCTGGCCGAGGAAGTCGCGAAAGCGATCGGCGCGCCGCTCCTGACCTGGCACATCAAGTCCACCACCAAGGCGCAACAAGGCCTCTACGAATACGACGCCGTGTCGCGCCTGCGCGACAGCCAGCTCGGTGATGCCAGGGTTTCCGACATCTCCAACTACATCAAGCGCGGCAAATTGTGGGAAGCCTTCACCCACGACAAGCGCCCGGTGCTGCTGATCGACGAAATCGACAAGGCCGACATCGAATTCCCCAACGACCTGTTGCTCGAACTCGATCGGATGGAATTCTTCGTCTACGAAACCGGCGAAAACATCAAGGCAAAGATGCGCCCGATCGTGGTGATTACCTCGAACAACGAAAAGGAGCTGCCGGACGCCTTTCTGCGCCGTTGTTTCTTCCACTACATCAAGTTCCCCGACGTCGACACCATGAACCGGATCGTCGACGTGCATTTCCCCGGCATCAAGAAGCGCCTGGTCGAACAGGCCTTGCGGATCTTCTTCGAGGTGCGCGAGGTGCCCGGCCTGAAGAAGAAGCCGTCGACCTCGGAATTGCTCGACTGGCTCAAGCTGCTGCTCAACGAGGACATCACGCCGGAAATGCTGCGGGAGCGCGATCCGCGCAAGCTGATCCCGCCGCTGCACGGCGCGCTACTGAAGAACGAGCAGGACGTGCATCTGTTCGAACGTCTGGCCTTTCTCAGCCGGCGGGAAGTCTAAGTCGCTCACGGCTCGATCCGATATCCTTCGATCAGTTCAGCGGTCCCAGCGCATCGCGCAAATGCTGGTTCGAGATATGCATCGGCCGGTGAACGGGCGACTTAGATCGGCGACCAGGAACAAGGCGCTCGCGATCGAAAACGCAAAGACCAACAGCGCGACCGCGACCACCGGACCCGGCTCGACGAACAGGCCGAAGCTGGTGAAGATCACGGTGAGCCAGAATATCAGGACCAACAGAAACGGCTGCTGGATCGGAGTTGATAAATCAGATGCGTCCTCACTGTCGGCCATTCACTGGCGATGATGCTGAATACGACGGTATCGCGCAGCGCGCCGTTGGGCGCGACCTGATGGTTGCGCAGGATGCCGTCCTGCTTGGCGCCAAGCCGTTCGATGGCACGACGGCTCTGCTGGTTAAAGAAATGCGTGCGAAATTCGACCGCGATGCAGTCGAGCTTTTCGAACGCATGCTGCAGCAATAGCAATTTGCACTGCGTGTTGAGCGCGCTGCGCTGGACACGCTTGGCGTACCAGGTCGAACCGATCTCCACCCGCCGGTTGACGGCATCGATATTCATGAACGTGGTCATGCCCGCGATCTTGCCGTCGGCGTCGAACACCGTCCACGGCAGCATGGAGCCGGCCGATTGCAGCCCGAGCCGGCGATCGATTTCCTTGGGCATATCTTCGGCGCGCGGGATCGAAGTGTACCAGAGCTCCCAGAGCTCGCCGTCTCTTGCTGCCGCGGCGAGACCTTCGCAATGGTCCGGCGATAGCGGCTCGAGCCGGGCGTGGGCGCCGCGCAAGGAGACAGGTTCAGGCCAGTTCATCAATTACTCCTTGCGTCCGTCGGGCCGAACCCGCGTCAGCCGGCAGCCGCGGATCTCAACCAGCAACACCGAGCCGTCCTGGCGGCTGAGATGACATTCAACCACGCAAACAACAACCGCGTGTCATGCAACATCTCTCTCCCGTTACTCAATCAGCTGGAAGGTTACCACCGCCAAGCGGTGCAGGCTCGCGACAACGTCCCGATCCTATCCGGCAGATATCATCCGGCATTGAGATCACCGGGAGCTTGGCAATCCACCCATTTCGGCAACTTCTGTCCGCTTCTCGCGGCGAAAACGCTCATAAGGCAAATTGGCGAATGAGTTTGGCGAGCTAAGCTGAATTGCGGGAGTGTTTTGGCCGGCCCACAGATCACCTGCTCGCTGGCCGCTTGGTCAACTCGTAGGACCACCATGCCGTGGCTTGGTTCCAGCTCTTGATGGGCAGGTTGCAGACGTCACAATCCTCATGGCCCGTCTCCTTGAATGGGCTGGTGAAGACCGTCACTCTGTAGACGGCCGAGCAACCGGGACAGGTGTATTCACCTCCATCGCGGGTTCGCACGCCAGGTTTGGGACGTTTCGGGGCCATGAGGGCGATTAGCGTCCTTTGGTCCAATGCACAAGGCGTTCGTTCGCTGTCTTATCCTCTACCGATAGACCGCTCCATTTG
This sequence comes from uncultured Alphaproteobacteria bacterium, assembly GCA_963806075.1. GTDB lineage: Bacteria > Pseudomonadota > Alphaproteobacteria > Rhizobiales > Xanthobacteraceae > Bradyrhizobium. The sequence goes on along the minus strand of CAWDWT010000016.1, from coordinate 57,522 downwards.
ACATTCCTCGGCGCCACCCGGTGTCAATCGACGCAACACCCTTCCCTTCTCATCTGGCGGTATGATTATTTCGCATCGTTCTTTGCGGGCGGCGGCGTGTCTTTTGCCGCCGGCACGTCGGCTTTTTTCTTCGCCTCGTCCACGGTCTTTTGCAGGCCTGCGACGGCCCCCTTTAGACTTCTCGATCTGCCGGTTCGCGGCGTCGAGTTTCTGCTGATGGTCGGCCGTCAGCCTGGCGATGGTCTTCTGCAGGAAATCGACATTGCTCTGCAGGCAGGAGGTGCGCCGCTCCATGGTCTTCTCGACCGTGCAGATCTCGATCCCGGGAACGTCCTGTGCCCCGGCCTTCCCGGAACTCAGCAGTTCCGGCAGCAGCACCGCCAGCGCGACAACGCCCCGGCCTGTTATCGGTATTCTCATGTTGGGCATGCTCGTCAGGTCAATTTGTTGCGAGGCGAAAATTATCGCAGGCAGGGGTCGATCGCGCACGGTATCATATTGAAACCTTATTCGCGCGTTGAGTTTGGGGCACTAGGCGGATTGCGCTAAAGCGCCGCGAGTGCCGGTTTCGAGGATGTGGCGCAACGGAGATATTGAATGGCAACGCGCGAACGACGGCTCGCCGAATTCAACGGCCACGGCGAACCGCCGCCGGATCAACCCGTGCAGGTGCTGTGCGAGGATCAGAGCGGCACCTATCAACTGCCGTTCGCCTGCCGGTTTGTCGCTGGCGAATGGCGCAACCATGAATCGGGAAGCATGCTGGAGGCCACCGTGGTCGGCTGGCGGCTTCCCCGCTCCTAGCCGTCATGGCATCTGGGCCAGACTGAATTGCGTCGGTCGATGCGATTCAGGTGATGGAGAGCGCGCCTCTGCCAAGGCTGCAGTCCGATCCAATCTCATCGTGTCCTCGCCATTGCGCACAGCTTCGGGCGCTGCTTTTGTGCCAAAATGCGACGCGCGCGGGTGCGCATTTTAGGATTTGGAACGCGAGCAGAACGAATCGCGCCCGAATCAGCCGCCAGCCTCCGTACCCGCTTGTTCACGGCTGGATATCGACGCCGCTCGCATTCTGCCTACCAGATGCAGCGCGGCCACGACCGGCGGCGACCGACGGCCGAGCCCAAAGGTTAATTCCTCCGGCGGATACCATTGCATTCCGGGATCGGGGTAAAGGAAGAGCTTGCGCAATCAGCCTCGCCAGAATTTCGATGACAGCGGTGCGACCAACGAGCAGCAGAAATCCGGGATGACCGCCATTGTCGAGGCCGAACGCGTTAGCCATCCGAAGCTGCCGCTATGGCGGACCATCCGCCTTTCCTATTCGAGCTACTTCTGGCACTTCGGGGATGTGCTGCGAATATCCGTCTTCTGGCTTGCGACCACCGCGATGCTCGATGCGGCGATGGGCTGGATGCAGGCTTCGTGGATCGCCCACATGCTGGCAAATCCGCAGGGCCGGCCGGACCTCACGCAGCCGGTCGAGATGACGGTGCTCGACAACATCGGCAGCGCTGTCGTGGTACTGGCTTCCATCAGTATCGCCGTGGCGTGGCACCGGCTGTTGCTGCTGGAGGAGCGGCCCGGCCGCAGCGGCGGCAATCTCGTCACCAGTGCTCTGTGGCTGTATGTCGGCGCGGCGATCATCATTTGTCTGCTCCAAGCCGTTCCCTTTCTCGCTTTGCTGTTGGCGATATGGGTGTTCGGCTGGACGCCCACTGCAGGCGAGGTGATCGAACCTCAGACCCCCTTCCTCATTGCCGCAGCTATCGCGGCCGGTGCTGGCGGCACCGCCATCCTGCTGCGACTCTGCCTGCTGCTTCCGGCCTGCGCGATCGGCGATTTGACGCTGACGATCAAGGGGGCCTGGCGCCGCAGCCGCGGCAATAGCTGGCGGCTGTTTTGGGGTATCGCCGCCTGCATCATGCCATCGGCTGTCCTCGTCGGCCTTGTCTTTTTGACGGTGATGTTGATCCCGGTGGCACCCGATCTTTATCAGGCGCAATGGGCGGCATCCGGAGCGATCGGAATCTGTTGCTGGCTGATCACCTGGCCGATCTGGATCGGCTTTCTGTCTCATGCCTTCCGGTATCTTGTAAGACCCGCGTAAGCGGCTTGCCGCGTCCTGCGGAGCGGTGAAACTATCGCGGCCGATATCGGGAATGGAGCCGCAGCGATGATGTTGCCGCGGTCAGTTCGCCTGCGCCGCCGGCACCTTGATCTCGGTCGGCAGGATGATCGCAGCCGCGATCGCCAGCAGGCACAGCCCTGCGAAGCTGTGCAACATGGTGACAAAGCCGCCATGCTGATAAAGCCATGCCACCAGGCCGACCGACGCGCCCGCGGCGGTAAAGCCGACGAAATAGCGCACCGCATAGGCGCGCGAGCGCCATTCCTCGCTGGTGTACTTGCCGATCATGGCGTCGTTGACCGTGACCTGCCCGAACGCCCCCATCACGATTCCGATCGAGACCAGGATCAGCGGCAGGTTCGACAGCGTGGCGGCAAAATACAGAAACGGCGCCAGCACAAAGGACAGCGGCAGCGCCACCGTCTTGAGCGAGTGACGGTCGAGCAATTTACCGATGGTATATTGCGTCATCGCGCCGAACACATAGACGCAGGCCGCGATCACGCCCAGCAATGCCGTGCTTCGGGTGAGATCCGCGAGCCGCTCCGCGAACAGCTTTGGCAACACCACCGTGACCGCGTTGAAGGTGGTGGATATCGCGATCACGACGATCAAGAGCGCGAGGACTACCCGCCACATATCCTGCTTGGCAACGCGGGCCTGTGCCGCGGCCTGCTTCGCGCCGGACCGATCCTCATGCCGCACCGTCCACGCAAAGGCCGCGCCGATCACGACTGTGATGATGCCGGGCACGATGAAGGCCCAGCGCCAGCCGAGATATTGGCCGACCACGCCGGTGACGAGCGAGGACGAGGCCACGCCGAGGTTGCCCCAGACACCGTTGAGGCCCATCTCGCGGCCGAGCCGGTCGGCATAGGATACGATCATCGCGGTGCCGACCGGGTGATAGATCGAGGCAAACACGCCGATCGAAAGCAGCGCGGCGCCGAGTTGCAATGGCGTCTGCACCAGACCGACCGCAACCATCGACAGCCCGATGCCGACAAAGAAGATCACCATCATGTGGCGGCGGCTCCAGCGATCGCCGAGCCAGCCGGTCAGCAGCGCTCCCGCGCCAAATGCGATGAAGCCCGGGGTCGCGTAAGGCAGTAATTCCGAATAAGCCATGCCGAGCGCCGGCCCCATCACGATCACGGCGGCCGCGAAAATCAGCATCGAATAATGATCGATAAAATGGGCGGCATTGACGAAGCCGATCACCCTGGCAGGGCTGTTCATGCTCAAACCTTCAGATTGCTGATTAAATCCATGGGTGTCGAATCCTCCAAATTTCGAGATAAGTTATAGGGTCTGTGCCTTACGGGATGGTGCCAATGAGTATCGCCAAAACGCCAATCGTCCCTCGCGAGGGTATCCAGCCCTCGGTTGCCGACGGCGTGCATCTGGTGGCGCGGCGCTACAAGAAGGGCACCCGGCTCGGCACCCACATGCATCGCGAGGCGCAACTGGTCTATGCGGCCCGCGGCACCATGCAGGTTACCACGCCAAAGGGACGCTGGCTGGTGCCGCCCGATCGCGCGGTCTGGGTGCCAGCGCGCCTCGAACATTCGATCGACGTGCTGGCCGATGTCGAAATGCGCACGCTGTATTTCGACCTCAAATGGCTGGCGCGACAGCAGCGCAGCGACGGCCTCGATGCCGAATATGTGGTGCGGGTGTCGCGGCTACTGCACGAGACGATTTTGGCGCTGTTCGACAACCGCAACGATTCCGAGCGCGCGAGGGTGCTGATCAAACTGGCGCTGCTCGAGCTGCATGCGGCGGAAGATTCCGCGACCTTCATCCCGCTGCCGCACGAGCCGCGCTGCCGGCGTGCTGCCGACATCGTGCTGAATGATCCCACCGGCGTGCACGAGATCGAGGCATTGGCGCTAGCGGTCGGGACATCGGCGCGGACGCTGTCGCGGCTGTTCGCTTCGGAAACGCAATTGAGCTTCAAGAGCTGGTGCCAGCGCGCGCGCATCGCGGCGGCGATCGAAAGGCTATCGACGGAAAACAATGTCTCGGTCAAGCAACTGGCATCCGATCTCGGCTATGCCAGCGTGCCGGCATTTTCGCATGCTTTCCGGCAGGTCACCGGCAAGACCCCGACCGAGTTTGCCGAGAAACAATAAGCGCTTGATTGTGATCGGCTGCGCCCTAAATCCCCTATAGGCTTCGGCATCGCTTCCGGATAGGCCGCCCATGGTCAACGCCTTTTTCTCCGACCTATTGTCCACGATTTCCGAGCGGGGTCGCACGCTGCTGCGCCTCGGATCATTCAATGACAAGCGGGATGCTTCCGGTCTGATCGAATTATGCGAAGCGCTATTGTCGGGCCGGGGCGAGGCCTCCGGCACCGCGTTGGCGCGCGAGGTGCTCGATCGCTATCACCACCTCGACCCGCGGGAACGGCTAGCTTTCTTCGAAACGCTGGCACGGAATTACGGCCCCGACCCTGAAAGGCTTGCGCAAGCCATCGAGGCCTGGCGCGCGCAGCCAAATGACGATGACGCCAGCGACCTGCACTACGCCTCCGAGCCGCGGCGACAGGAATTGATTCGCAGACTCAATCGCGCGCCCGGTGGCACCGCCGAACTGGTGGCGATGCGCGCCGATCTGCTCAATGTGCTGAAAGACAACAAGGACAAGGCCAGGGAGTTGGGCGCGCTCGACCGCGACATCGCGCATCTGTTGTCTTCATGGTTCAACAGGGGATTTCTCGTGCTGCGCAGGATCGACTGGTCAAGTCCCGCCAACATCCTCGAAAAGATCATTCGCTACGAGGCAGTGCACCAGATCCGCGACTGGGACGACCTGCGTCGCCGCATCGATCCGGTCGATCGGCGCTGCTACGCCTTCTTTCATCCGACGTTGATCGACGAGCCGCTGATTTTCGTCGAGGTCGCGCTGACCGAGACTATTCCCGGCGCGATCGCGCCGCTCCTGAGTGAAGACCGGCAGCCGGTCGCGATCGATCGCGCCCGCACCGCCGTGTTCTATTCGATTTCAAACACGCAACGAGGCCTCGGCGGGGTTTCCTTCGGCAGCTTCCTGATCAAGCAGGTGGCCGAGGAACTGCAGCGCGAATTTCCCAAGCTAGAGAACTTCGTGACGCTGTCGCCGGTGCCCGGCCTGATGCAGTGGCTCAAGGAGGAAAGCGACGTTCCCGTCAACGATGAAGGCCGCGCGCTGCTGGGCCAGCTCGATACGCCGGACTGGCCTGGAAACGCGGAGCTCGCGGCGCAACTGCATTCCGTCGTCGAACCGCTGACGGCCTATTACTTCCTGAAGGCGCGGACGTCGAAAGGACGGCTGATCGATCCGGTGGCGCGGTTCCATCTCGGCAACGGCGCGCGGCTGGAGCGGATCAACTGGCTGGGCGACACCTCGCCGAAGGCCTTGCGTGAATCCGCCGGCATCATGGTCAACTACCTCTATCGCCTCGAGGACATCGAGAAGAACCACGAGGCCTATGTCAACCATGACGAGATCGTCGCCTCCAGCGCCGTGAAAAAAATGCTGAAGAGCGAGAGCCGACGATTGCTGGATATGCGGCTGTCGTAGCGCGACGGCGAATCTTACTAAAACGTTTGCTGGAATAAATCACAACTTGCGGAGTTCAAACTGCCGATAGGCCGTTCCTGATCCGACCAGGTGAGCCGCATCGATGAGCCGGCGGCAAAACATCAGGGAGAAAGGCTTCGTCCTGGAAACGGGCGGCCGCGCGCTGCTGGCATTTCGGGCCGGCAGTATCGAGCGGGCGAAGCAGCTTTGTTCCGAAGACTGGTTTGTCGAGGAGCTTGCATCCTATCGCTCAAGCGGCCAACCGATCTGGGATGGTTCGACCGAGTTGAAGATCCGGCGCGCCAACGCGGCCGAGGCCGCCGAGATCCAGATCGCGCTGACCGGCGAACTCGCGCGCCGGGAATATGAGGGCTACGTGTTCGTGTTCTTCGTGCCGATCGACGCCGAGCTGAATTAAGACTCTTCTTTTGAAGTGTTTTCTTCACGAGAATCGGAATCCACCCACGGATCAAGTCCGAGGGCATGCTTCGCTCGAAAGCGCTATGCTAGCGCCTTCATCTCCCTGTAGAGCTCGGATTTTCCCTCGAAGCCGATGCCGGGAAGATCGGGCATGGTGATGTACCCGTCCTCGACGCGGACGCCATCCGGAAAACCGCCATAGGGCTGGAACAGATCGGGATAGCTCTCATTGCCGCCGAGGCCGAGGCCTGCGGCGATATTGAGCGACATCTGGTGGCCGCCATGCGGAATGCAGCGGCGCGGCGACCAGCCGAGCGTTTGCAGCACGCCCAGCGTGCGCTGGTATTCGCAGAGCCCATAGGACAGGGCGCAATCGAATTGCAGCCAGTCGCGATCGGGCCGCATGCCGCCATAGCGCAGCAGATTGCGCGCGTCCTGGTGGCTGAACAGGTTTTCGCCGGTCGCCATCGGACCGGGATAGAATTCAGCGAGCGCGGCCTGGAGCTGGAAGTCGAGGGGATCGCCGGCTTCCTCGTACCAGAACAGCGGATAGTCGCGCAGCATCTTGGCGTAGGCCACCGCAGTCTCCAGATCGAAGCGGCCATTGGCGTCGACCGCAAGCTGCGCCTGGCTGCCGATTTCCTTGAGCACCGCCTCGATGCGCTCGCGGTCTTCCGCGATCGGTGCGCCGCCGATCTTCATCTTGACGACGTTGTAGCCGCGATCGAGATAGCCGCGCATTTCGCCGCGCAGCGCCGACAGATCCTTGCCGGGATAATAGTAGCCGCCGGCGGCATAGACGAACACGCGCGGATCGGCGGTGCGGCCGTGACGCTCGGCCAGCAGGCGGAACAGCGGCTTGCCCGCGATCTTCGCCACCGCATCCCACACCGCCATGTCGATGGTGCCGACCGCGACCGAGCGCTCGCCATGGCCGCCCGGCTTTTCGTTCGACATCATCGCCGACCAAACCTTGTCGGGGTCGAGATTGTCGCCGCTCTCGTCGAGCAGCGATTTCGGATCGGCCTCCGTGATCCGCGCCGCGAAGCGTTCGCGGATCAAGCCGCCCTGCCCGTAGCGGCCGTTGGAATTGAAGCCATAGCCGACCACCGTCCTGCCGTCGCGCACCGCGTCGGTGACGACCGCGACCAGGCTCGTGGTCATTTTTGTGAAATCGATATAGGCGTTGCGGATCGGCGAGGAGATCGGCTTTGTGATTTCGCGGACGTCGACGATGCGGACCGACATGGTGGGGGCTTTCGATTGAATTCGTCATGCCCAGGCTCGTCCCGGGCATCCACGTCTTGACAGCGCTGCAGCAAGAAAGTCGTGGATGGCCGGGACAAGCCTGGCCATGACGGTGTTTTCTTACGACGCCGGCTTATCCCGGAAATACGGCTCGACCGGGCCGTGCACCTTGATGGTCAGCGGATTGCCGTAGCGATCCTTGGCGTTACCGGCGGTGATGCGCACCCAGCCTTCGCTGACGCAATATTCCTCGACATTGGTTTTCTCGACGCCCTTGAAGCGGATGCCGACGTCGCGCGCAAGCACGTCCGCATTGTAATAGGGGCTCTTCGGATCGACCGAGAGCCGGTCCGGCAGTTGATCGCTCATAGCTTCATTCTTCTCGTTCACAGCTAGTGCCTCGATTTCCTTGGTGAGCCCTTCGGGTTTGCTGGTGGGCGCATGCCGCGCCACTACCTGGCCCGAGCGATCGACCAGGAATTTGGTGAAATTCCATTTGATCGACGAGCCGAACAGTCCTGACTTTGCATTCTTCAGATATTGATAGAGCGGATGTGCATCCCCGCCGTTGACGTCGATCTTGGCGAACATGGGAAAGCTAATAGCATAGTTGCTGGCGCAGAATTGCTCGATCTGCCTGGCGTCGCCCGGCTCCTGACGACCGAACTGGTTGCACGGAAATCCCAGCACCGAAAAGCCGCGCGGCGCGAGCGTCTGATGCAGCGCCTCAAGGCCTTTATATTGCGGCGTGAATCCGCAAGCGCTCGCGGTGTTGACGATCAGCAATACCTGACCCTCGAACCGCTTCAACGGCACATGCTCGCCGGCAAGCGAGGTCGCGGTGAAATCGTAAACGCCAGCCATCTTGCTCTTTCAACTCCTGACGGGATCGACCGGCGACAAAGGCGGTCCGCCGGCCTCGATCGCCTCGCCGGCCGCGAGGCACAGATCCTCGCGAAACCGCCCGGCAACGATTTGGATGCCGACGGGAACGCGCCCGACCAATCCCGTCGAAACGGTAAGGGCCGGAAGCTGCAGAAAGGGGATGGCGATCTGCGGCAGTTGCGCGCGCCAGACCCGCGCGAACGACGCCTCGTCGCGCATGTCGAACTGGTCCGGAAAAGGCAGTTCGCCGGACACCGGCATCAACACAACGGGGTATTTTTCCAGGAACTTTAGCCAATCCCGCGTCAGCGTCGCCCGCCGCGTCAATGCCTTGGAGAACGCCGCCGCATCGAACGGAAACACATTCGATTTGTTGCCACGCAGGCAGGCCAGCGCGCCGGGATCGCCTTCGCGCTCGGCGGCAGCCAGTTGCGCTTCGTAATTATCGCCGAGCCAGAGCTTGGTCTGCCAGTCCGCGGCCTCGCGCAGCGGCGGCGACTCCACTTGCTCGACGGTCCAGCCGGCGCGCTCCAGCCGCTTGGCGGCGTCGGTCAGCGCAGCCTTTACTTCAGTCACCGTCTCGAGCCCGTCCGGTTCGAGGCATAGCGCGGCACGTTTGGCAACGGCCGGCCCTTCGAGCGGCGCGGGCACCCACCAAGTGTCGCGCACGTCCCTGCCCGACATTCCCGCAAGCGCGATCCTGAGATCGCCGATGGTGCGCGCGAGCGGACCGGAGACCGCGCTGCTTTGCGCGGCGATGGTGCGCTCGGGAAGCGAGGCATTGAAGGCCGGGATGCGCCCGACCGTCGGCCGCAGCCCGTGAACGCCGCAAGCATAGGCTGGATAGCGGATCGAGCCCGCGATATCGGTGCCATGCGCGATATGGCCGATGCCGCTAGCTACCGCCGACCCGGCGCCGCCGGATGATCCGCCCGGGGTAATGGCGGGATCACGCGGATTTTTGGTGTGGCCATGAAGCAGATTGTTGGTGAACCAGCGATAGCAAAACGCCGGGCAATTGGTGCGCCCGAGGATCACCGCGCCAGCCTTGCGCAAATTATCAATCACAGGCGTGTTGCTTTGCGCGAGATGATCGCGCTGCGTCTTCAACCCGTTGGTGTTGGCGTAACCCTCCTGGTCGACATTGACCTTCATCGGTCACCGTTACGCCGGCAAGCGGCCCGACCGGCTCGTTACGCGCGATCGCTGCATCAACGGATGCGGCCTGCGCCAGCACGTCCTCAGGGCGATGGTCGACCACGGCATTGATGGCTGGGTTGACCGCGTCAAGCCGCGCCAGCGCGGAGGTCGCTACTTCCCTGGCTGAAACTTTCTTCGACTTGACTGCGGCGACCACATCGGTTGCCGACAGGCGCCAGAGTTCTTCCATGGACGGCCCCGTTCGATCGCCTGTGTTGTAGCGCCGCAAGGATCACAGCGCTACCTGCGATTCCGCAGACAGCCCTTGCGCGCCCCGGCTCGAAGTCGATTGTCCGATCGGCATCTGCCGGGAGTGACGTGAAAGAGCCCGACCGCTAATGCCTAGTGACCGATTCATCCGGCATGTCGAGGATCGCCTCGGCAAAGGGAAATTCCAGCACGATCTCGCCTTCGTCGTCGGTGACTTCGATGATCGCGCTCAACAGCGCGCGCCCGGCGCCTTCGGTCTTCAACAGCTCCCGGATCATGGCGCGCGCGACTTCCCAGGCGCGATCGGGGTCGCGCAAGTCCTCGCCATGGGGATCGGAGACCAACTCGTCACCAAGCCTGGTGTTGAAATAATAGCGTGGCACAGTTTGAAACCCACTTTCCGGTTAGTTGCGACGACGGCAGCCGATGTCGCTCACAAAACATTTATCCGGGATCTCCGAGAATTACTCCGACCCGGCGTTCATGTGGTAGCCAGTGCCACCGACCCCGAAACCTATTGATCAGTCGCTGGTTTGACAGCGGCCACAAGAATAAGTGAAATCTTTTTTGCTCCGCAACATAGCCGGACAGGGGACAGCGTCGAAGACTTCACTGGCAAACGTTTGCGTGGGCATTAGCTTGTGGTCAAGAGAGCCTTCAATTGCTATCGCGGCGCTGCATGCGTAGATCTTCAACATCGCGGAAACGGAACCCGCGCCAATGACCGGCGGCACGCCGGAGACGGGCAGCAATCATGGCGCCTGACGCCGACGCCGGCAAAGCATCGTCACAGCGTGCTGATCCCTTTGCGCCGCTGACCTCGGAGCGGCTTTCGGTCGGTGACGACCACGAAATCTATGTCGAAAGCATCGGCAGACAAGGCGGCATCCCCGCGGTCTATCTGCATGGGGGTCCCGGCAGCGGCTGCCAGCCTAACCACCGCCGCCTGTTCGATCCCGAGCGGTTTCATGCCGTGCTGTTCGACCAGCGCGGCGCAGGGCGCAGCCGGCCCAAAGGCAGCCGCGACCACAATACGCCGCCCCATCTGATCGCGGACATGGAGACGATCCGCGAACGATTTGGCTTTGAACGCTGGCTGGTGGTCGGCGGCTCCTGGGGCGCGACGCTGGCGCTGGCCTATGCGCAGACCCATCCGCAACGTGTCAGCGGTATCGTGCTGCGCGCGACGTTCCTCGGCACCCGCACTGAGCTCGACAGCGCGTTTCTCAAAACGCTGCCCCTGCTCTATCCCGCGCTCTATCATGATTTTCTCGGCGTGCTGCCCGCGAACGAACGCGGCCAGCCGCTGGAGTCCTATTGGCGCCGAATTCTCGATGCCGATCCTGCGGTACACGGCCCGGCCGCGCGCGCCTGGGGTGGGACCGAGCGCATCCTGTCCGAACACAGGCCGCACCGCGCGAGGCTCGATCCGGAAGCGCTGCGCTCGGGCCGCACCCTGCCATCGACGCCATTCATGGAAGCGCATTATTTCCAGAACAACTGCTTCATGAAGCCGGATCAGTTGATAGCGCAAGCTGACAAGCTCGCCGGAATTTCCGGCATCATCGTACAAGGCCGCTACGATCTGTTATGTCCGCCGGCGACGTCGCATGCGCTGGCAGCGCAATGGCCGACGTCTGAAGTGCGTGTAATCGCCGGCGCGGGTCACTCCTTGTATGATCCCGGCATCAGGGAGGCCGTGATGAAGGCGATCGCGGATCTTGCTTCAAGCATCGGGACATAAAAGGGCGAACCGACCGGACGCCAAGGCTGTCACAAAGGGCGCCTACAAACGGCGGTCCGACGATTCCAAAGGCGTTCGAAGTGCGGGCGCAAATCATCTATCGAGTTACAGGCCAAGCCTGTAACTCGTGGATACCGCGGGAGATCAGGAGCATACCATGCCCACGGGCCCCTGCGTGTCTCCGCATGGATCAAAAAAGCGTTGAGCGCGCCGTCAAACGGCCAATTTCCGGGATCGATATGTCGCGTATGGCGTTATGTCATGACGATACGCATATTCCCCTGGTCATCATTTGATCGGCTTCCGCCTCCCCCGCGCCCGAACGCCGAAACCGACCACCCCGGACAGAAGCAGGCATCATGAATCCCGTTAAAGCACTCGAAAACCACGGTCAGGCGGTCTGGCTGGATTTCCTCGCCCGCGGCTTCGTCGCCAAGGGCGACCTGAAACGGCTGATCGACAGCGACGGCGTCAAGGGCGTCACATCGAACCCATCGATTTTCGAGAAGGCGATCGACAGTTCGGACGAATATGACGCTCCGATCGGCCAGGCGCTGAAAAAGGGCGACCGGCCGGTGGCCGAATTGTTCGAGCATCTCGCGGTCGAGGATATCCATCACGCGGCGGACGTACTGCGTCCGGTCTACGATCACCTCGCCGGGCACGATGGCTTCGTCAGCCTCGAAGTGTCGCCCTATCTCGCGATGGATACCAAGGGCACGGTCGCGGAAGCCGAGCGGCTTTGGAGAGAGGTCGACCGCAAGAACTTGATGGTGAAGGTGCCGGCAACGACGCCGGGCCTGCCGGCGATCGAGCATCTGATCGGCGAAGGCATCAACATCAACATCACGCTATTGTTCTCGCAGAAAGTCTACGTGAAGGTTGCCGAGGCCTACCTTGCGGGTCTCGAAAAATACATCGCCAAGGGCGGCGATCCTTCCCATGTCGCGAGCGTCGCCAGCTTCTTTGTCAGCCGTATTGACACCGCGGTCGACAAGCAGCTCGATGACAAGATCGCCCGAGCCAATGACCCGACGGAAAAGGAGCGGCTGGCGGCGCTGAAGGGCAAGGTCGCGATCGCCAACGCCAAGCTCGCCTACCAGGAATACAAGCGGCTGTTTTCAGGTGCGCGCTGGGACCGGTTGGCAGCCAAGGGCGCCAAACCGCAACGGCTGTTGTGGGCCTCGACCGGCACCAAAAACAAGGACTACAGCGACGTGCTCTATGTCGAGGAACTGATCGGCCCCAACACGGTCAACACCATGCCGCCGGCGACGCTGGATGCCTTCCGCGATCATGGCAAGCCGCGCGACAGCCTCGAGGAGAATGTCGAGGAAGCCAAACAGGTTCTCGCCGAACTCGAGAAATCCGGCATTTCACTCGATGCGATCACCGCCGAACTGGTCAAGGACGGCGTCAAGCTGTTCGCCGACGCCGCCGACAAGCTCTACGGCGCGGTCGCGCACAAGCGCGCCGCCGTGCTCGGCACCGGCATCGACCGCCAGGCTCTGGCGCTCGGAAGCGAGCTCGGCAAGGCGGTCGAGAAAAGCACGGACGACTGGCGCGCCTCGGCCAAGGTAAGAAAACTCTGGCGCCACGATAAATCGGTCTGGACCGGCGATGATGAAAACAAATGGCTGGGGTGGCTGACGAGCCCGGCGACGGCCGACATCGCCGACTATGAGGACTTCTCGCACCGGGTGAAGGGACAGCACTTCACTGACGCCGTCGTGCTCGGCATGGGCGGATCGAGCCTCGGACCGGAAGTGCTGGCGCAAACCTTCGACAGGCAGCCGGGCTATCCGAAGCTGCATGTGCTCGACTCGACCGATCCTGCTCAGATCCGCGCCCTGCAAGCCCAAATCAATCTGGCCGACACGCTGTTCATCGTCTCCAGCAAGTCCGGCAGCACCACCGAACCCAATGTGATGAAGGATTATTTCTTCGAACGCGTGTCGGAAACAATCGGCGCCGAGAAAGCCGGTCACCGCTTCATCGCCATCACCGACCCCGGCTCGTCGCTGCAGAAAGTCGCAACCAAACAGGGCTTCGCGCGCATCTTCCATGGCGACCCCACGATCGGCGGCCGCTATTCGGTGCTGTCGCCATTCGGACTGGTGCCGGCGGCCGCCGCCGGAATCGATCTGCGCATGCTGCTCACGCATACGCTGACGATGGTGCGCTCCTGCGGGCCGGATGTGCCGCCACGAGAAAATCCGGGCGTGCAGCTGGGCCTTGCCCTCGGCCTTGCCGGCCTTGAAGGCCGCGACAAGGTGACCATCCTGTCGTCGCGGAAGATCGCCGATTTCGGCGCCTGGGCCGAGCAACTGATCGCCGAATCCACCGGCAAGGACGGCAAGGGCCTGATTCCGATCGATGGCGAAACGCTGGGCGACGTCGCACAATACGGCCATGACCGCTTCTTCATCGACATCCGCACCGAAGGCGAAAGCGACGCGGACCATGACCGCAAGCTCGCGGCGCTGGAAAAAGCCGGTCATCCCGTGGCGCGCATCGTGATGAAATCGATCGACCACATCGGGCAGGAGTTCTTTCGCTTCGAGATGGCAATCGCGGTGGCGGGCGCGGTGCTTGGTATCAATCCGTTCAACCAGCCTGACGTCGAAGCGGCCAAGGTCAAGACCCGTGAGTTGACGGCCGCGTTCGAGCAGAGCGGATCGCTGCCCAAGGAGGAGCCGACGGTCTCGACCGATACCGTCGATATCTATACCGACGAGAAAAACGCGGCAGCCTTGCGCAAGGCGGGCGCCAATGGCGATCTCGGCTCCTGGCTGAAGGCGCATCTCGCCCGCTCCGGCGCTGACGACTATGTCGCGCTGCTCGCCTATATCGAGCGTAACGCCGCCCATATCGGAAGTCTGCAGCACATGCGACTGGCGGTGCGCGACCGGCGACATGTCGCGACCTGCGCCGAATTCGGGCCGCGCTTCCAGCATTCGACCGGGCAGGCCTACAAAGGCGGTCCCGACAGCGGCGTGTTCCTGCAGATCACCGCCGATGACCACAGGGATCTGGCGGTGCCGGGCCAGAAGGCAAGCTTCGGCGTGATCAAGGCAGCGCAGGCTCGCGGCGATTTCGGCGTGCTGACCGAACGCGGCCGGCGGGCTTTGCGCGTGCATCTCAAGGGCGATCTGGCATCGGGATTGAAGATGCTCGATGCCGCGATTGCGGAAGCGCTGAATTGATGGGATTGGAAACGCAGCGCTCGCGTTCGGCCACCTCTCCCTTGGGGAGAGGTCGGATCGCTCTTTGCGATCCGGGTGAGGAGTTACGATCTAACGATAGCGCGTACCCCCTCACCCCAACCCTCTCCCCATGGGAGAGGAAGCGCGCTATCGCACATGTCTACTTCAATCCCATTCACCAAAGGTAGGGAATCCAGATGCAACTCGGCATGATCGGTCTTGGCCGGATGGGCGGCAATATCGTTCGCCGGCTGATGAAGCAGGGACACACCGCCGTCGTTTACGACAAGGATCCCAAGGCGGTCGCCGCAATCGGCGCCGACGGCGCGGTAGGCGCCAGCGCGCTGGAGGATTTCGTCAAGAAACTCGAGAAGCCGCGAACCGCCTGGGTGATGCTGCCAGCGGGCAAGATCACTGAAACCACCATCGAGACGCTGTCGAAACTGCTGGAAGCAGGTGACGTCATCATCGACGGCGGCAACACCTTCTGGCAGGACGACGTCCGCCGCGGCAAGGCGCTGAAGGCGCGCGGCATCCATTATCTCGACGTCGGCACTTCGGGCGGAGTCTGGGGCATCGACCGCGGCTATTGCATGATGATCGGCGGCGACAAGGCCGTGGTCGACCGCCTCGATCCGATCTTCAAGACGCTGGCGCCCGGTGTCGGCGATATCGACCGCACCAAAGGCCGCGAGGGACGCGATCCCCGGATCGAGCAAGGCTACATCCACGCCGGACCGGTCGGCGCGGGACATTTCGTCAAGATGGTTCACAACGGCATCGAATATGGCCTGATGCAGGCCTATGCCGAGGGCTTCGACATCCTGAAGAACGCCAACATCGATGCGCTGCCGGAAGATCATCGTTTCGATCTCGATATCGCCGATATCGCGGAGGTCTGGCGGCGCGGCAGCGTGATCCCGTCATGGCTGCTCGACCTGACCTCGTCCGCGCTGGCCCAGAACGCGACGCTCGACAATTATTCCGGTTTTGTCGAGGATTCCGGCGAAGGCCGCTGGACCGTCAATGCCGCGATCAACGAGGCGGTGCCGGCGGAGGTGCTGACCGCCGCCCTGTATACACGCTTCCGCTCGCGCAAGGATCACACCTTTGCCGAAAAAATTCTCTCCGCGATGCGCGCCGGTTTCGGCGGCCACAAGGAGCCGAAATAGCCCCCGCCTCCCCGTGTAACCCACCATCAGCACCTTGAAGTCAAAGGCCGTCCGTCCGTGACAGACCCCGCACCCAACCAGAAAAAACCCGACGCCTGCGCCTTCGTTATCTTCGGCGTTACCGGCGATCTCACCCATCGCCTCGTCATTCCCGCGCTGTACAATCTGGCGGCAACGCATTTACTGCCGGATAATTTCTGCGTCGTCGGCGTCGCCCGCAACGCGATGTCAAACGACGATCTGCGCGACAGCCTGATGAAGGGCCTGCGCCAATTCGCGACCCGGAAAGTGGATGATGAGATCGCCAGGCGCCTGCTGAGCTGCGTCACCTGCCTGGTCGCCGATCCCGAACAACCCGCCTCGTTCGACCAGTTCCGCGAGACAGCTCGAAAAACTCGAGGCAGAACGCAAGACCTCCGGCAACCGGCTGTTCTATCTGGCGATCGCCGCCCAACGCGTTTGCGCCGATCAGCCGCGCACTTGGCCGCACCGGCATGCTCAAGGAGAACAACGGGACGTGGCGGCGGCTGGTGATCGAAAAGCCGTTCGGAACCGATCTCGCCTCGGCGCGGGCATTGAATGCCGAACTGCTCAAGATCGCCGAGGAGCAACAGCTTTACCGGATCGACCATTATCTCGGCAAGGAAACCGTCCAGAACATCCTGGTGCTACGCTTTGCCAACGGCATGTTCGAGCCGATCTGGAATCGCAATCATATCGATCACGTCCAGATCAGTGTCGCCGAGAAGCTCGGCGTCGGCCACCGCGGCAGTTTCTATGATGCCACCGGCGCGTTGCGCGACATGGTGCCGAACCATCTGTTCCAGCTATTGTCGCTGGTCGCGATGGAGCCGCCGGCGCGGTTCGACGCGCATGCCGTGCGCTCGGAAAAGGCCGAAGTGCTCGCGGCGATCCAGACCCAGAGCGAGACGGAGGCGCTGAAAAATTCGGTGCGTGGCCAATATCTCGCCGGCAAGATCGGCGACGAGCAGATCGAAGATTATCGCAAGACCGAGGAGGTCAAGCCTGACAGCACCACCGAGACCTATGCCGCGCTGAAATTGACCATCGACAATTGGCGCTGGGCCGGCGTGCCGTTTTACCTGCGCACCGGCAAGGCGCTCGGCACCAAGCGCACCGAGGTCGCGATCAAGTTCAAACGAGCTCCGTTCGCGATGTTCAGGGATACGCCGGTGGACCGGCTGTCGCAGAACTATCTCGTCATCAGCATCGAACCGACCGAAGGCATTACGCTGCAGTTCAACACCAAGGTGCCGGGACCCACGATCTCGATCGACGGCGTCGAAATGAAATTCCGCTACAAGGATTACTTCAAGGCGGAGCCCTCGACCGGTTATGAAACGCTGATCTACGACTGCATGATCGGCGACAACATTCTGTTCCAGCGCGCCGACAGCGTCGAAGCCGGCTGGCAAGCCGTGCAGCCGTTCCTCGACGCCTGGAAAAAGGCCGGCGCCAGCGGGCTGGAAAGCTACCAGGCCGGCAGCGATGGCCCAGCCGAGGCCGATGCGCTCTTGACGCGCGACGGTCGAAGCTGGCGAAAGCTGACCTGAAATGGCACCCAGCGATCCTCGTCAGGCAAGACCAAAAGTCATCGTAGCCGCCGATCCGGCCGCACTGGCGAAAGCCGCCGCGGATCGCCTCATCGCCAGGATCATCGCCAACGGCCATCGCGTGGCGATCTGCCTCTCCGGCGGTTCAAGCCCGAAGCAGATGTTCGAATTGCTTGAGACCGACGCCTATCGAAGCCGTATTCCCTGGGATCGCGTCCACTGGTTCATCGGCGACGAGCGATTTGTCCCCGCGACCGATTCTCGAAACAACATGACGATGGCGCGCACGGCGTTCCTGGACCGCTGCGCGCCGCCAGCCAATATCCATCCGATCGACGTCGACAGCGCGGATCCGAAGGAGGCCGCGCGTCGCTACGAGAGCGAACTGAGATCCTTCTACGGCGGCGACCAGCTTCATCCTGCCCGGCCGCTGTTCGATGTGGTGTTGCTGGGCGTCGGGCCCGACGGCCATACCGCCTCGCTATTTCCGGGATACCCCGCGGTGGAGGAAACCCGGCATTGGGTCACCGACGTCCCAAAGGCGCATGTCGAGCCATTCGTGCCGCGCGTTTCCCTCACCCTGCCCGCGCTTGCGTCCTGTCACGAGATGCTGTTCGAAGCCAGCGGCCCAGGAAAGCGCGCCATCCTGACCCGCGTGCTGGAGGACGGCGAGGATTTGCCGGCGAACCGCGCCCGCTCGCAAGGCGAGACGATCTGGCTCGTGGATCAAGCGGCGCTGCCGGAGAACTTTCGTGGATGACGCCGAGGGCTCTATTCCCTGCGCGCTGATCGTGATGGGCGTGTCCGGATCGGGCAAAAGCACCGTCGCCGAGAAACTGGCCGAAGCGCTCGGATGGACCTACGAGGATGGCGACAAATTCCACCCCGCCAGCAACGTCGCCAAGATGGCGGCCGGCCATCCTCTCACCGACGAAGACCGCTGGCCCTGGCTTGCGCGCGATCGCGGCCGAAATCGACCGGGCCTGCAAGGCAGGCGAACACGTCGTGATTGCCTGCTCTGCGCTGAAGCGCGCCTATCGCGACATTCTCGTGCACGGCCGCAGCGACGTGCGGATCATCTTCCTCAACGGAACACAACAATTGATCGCCGACAGGCTTGCCAAACGGAAGGGCCATTTCATGCCGCCCGACCTGTTGCCGAGCCAGTTCAGGACGCTCGAGCCGCCGGCCCCTGACGAAAATCCGGTGACGGTGTCGATCGATGCCTCGGTCGAGGCGATCGTCGCCGATATCATTCACAAACTGAACCTCTCGCCCGCCAGCAACGCCTCGCGCCGGATCAACCCATGACCCGCATCGCGCTCGTGGTCTCCGATGTCGACGGCACGCTTTTGACCAAGGACAAGGTGCTGACCGACAAGGCCTCGCGCGCCGCCCGGCAACTGCAAGACAGCGGTGTCGGCTTCACCATCGTTTCCAGCCGCCCGACGATCGGCATGCGGTTCCTGATCGAGCCGCTTCAACTCACCTTGCCGATCGGATCGTTCAACGGCAGCTCGATCACCGATCCGCAATTGAACCCGATCGAACAACATGTGATCCCGACGTCAGCGGCCCAACGCAGCCTCGAAGTCCTGAGCCAGTTCAAGGTCGATATCTGGTTGTTCACCAGCGATAAATGGCTCGCCCGCAATCCCGACGGTGAATACAATTCGCTGGAAAAGCGCACCATCAAGACCGATCCCGTCATTGTCGAGGATTTTGCACCTTATTTGTCGGCGGCCTGCAAGATCGTCGGCTCTACGTCGGACCCGGCGTTGCTGCAGCGTTGCGAAATCGCAATGCAGCAGGCGCTCGGAACGCAGGCGATGGCGGTCCGCTCGCAAAGCTACTATCTCGACATCACCCCGCCGGGCTACGACAAGGGCACCTTCGTCAAAGCCATTGCCAAGCGTCTGGGCGTTCCGACCGACGCGGTCGCGACCATCGGTGACATGCACAACGATCTCGCGATGTTTCGCAAGTGCGGAATGTCAATCGCGATGGGCAATGCGACCGACGACATCAAGCGACAGGCGACCAACGTCACGGCATCGAACCAGGACGAGGGTTTTGCGGGCGCGATCGATATCGTGATGAAGCATAACCAAGCTTAGATCGTTTCGTCAAACGCGCCATTGCTGTGCAACGACGGCTCCTTACTCCGACCGCTGCATGGCCGGTTTCCTGGCGTCGCTGAGGTTATGGGCGGTGTTGATCAGAGCGATGTGGGTCAGGGCTTGCGGGAAATTCCCGGTTTGGCGTCCCGCCGCGGTATCAAATTCTTCCGCCAAAAGCCCGAGATCGTTGGCCACTCCGACCACGCGGTCGAACAGCGACTGGGCCTTGTCGATCTCGCCTGAGAGCACGTAGGCATCGGCAAGCCAGAGGGTGCAGGCCAGGAACGCGCCTTCGAGCCGCAGTTTCCGATCCGTGGGCTCACGGGGATCGTGCCGCATCACGAAGCCGTCGCGCATCATGTATTTTTCGATCGCCGCCAGCGTACCACTCACGCGGGGATCGTTGCCGGGCAGGAAACCGACCGATGGCAGCAGCAGGATGCTGGCATCGAGCAATGGCGAGCCGTAGGATTCGACGAACGTGTTCTGGTTGCGATCAAAGCCCTTTTCGCAGACCTCGCGATGGATGGTATCGCGCAGCGTCCGCCATTGCTCGAGCGGCGCCTCAAAGCCGAATTTTTCCGCGCTCTTGATCGCGCGATCGAATGCCACCCAGGTCAGCACTTTCGAGGAAACATAGTGCTTGCCATCGCCGCGCCGCTCCCAGATGCCGCTATCCGGCTGATTCCATATTTCCGCAAGATGCTCCAGCACCTTGCATTCGAGATCCCAGGTACTCTCGTCGAGTTCCAGGTCGGCCACCCGCGCCTGATGGAAGGCATCCATCAGTTCGCCGTAGACGTCGAGCTGCAACTGGGCGTGCGCGGCATTGCCGATCCGCACAGGCTGAGCGCCTTCGTAGCCTTGCAGCCAATCCGCCTCCCATTCCAGCAGACGGCGCTGGCCCCGAATGCCGTACATGATCTGCATGTGAGCCGGCGCACCGGCCACCGCTCGCAACAGCCAGCTGTGCCAGCAACAGGCTTCCTCGGTGTAACCCGAGTTCATTAGCGCGAGCAGCGTGAAAGTGGCATCGCGCAGCCAGCAGAAGCGATAATCCCAGTTCTTGGGCCCGCCCAGGATCTCCGGAAGCGAGGTGGTGGGCGCCGCGACGATGCCGCCGGTCGGGCCATAGGTCAGCGCCTTCAGCGTGATCAAGGAGCGCATCACGAGGTCGCGGCTCGCGCCCTGATAGGTGCAACGGGTGGACCATTCGGTCCAGAACTCACGGGTTTTCTGCAAGGCTTCGAGGGGATCGATCGGCTTTGGTACGTCAAGATGCGAGGGGCCATAGGTGAGAACGAACGGCACGGTCTCGCCTTCGCTCACTTCGAAATCGGCCACCGTGGTCATGTCTTCGCCGCGGGTTTTGACCGGCGTGCGCAGCACGGTCATATCGGGCCCGCAAATCGCCAATAGCGCCGAACCATCCTCGCTCTTCTTGACCCAGGGAATATCCGTGCCGAATCCGAAGCGGATCACCATTTCCATCCGCAACTTCACCCGGCCGTTAATTCCCCGCACCAGCCTGACGATATCGGAGGCTTTGCCACGCAGCGGCATGAAATCGATCACCGCTACCGTGCCGCCGGCGGTTTCGAAGCGAGTCTCCAGGATCAGCGTATCGTCCCAATAACGGCGGTCGGTTTTCGTGACTTCTTCCGCGGGCGCGATCAGCCAGCGGCCTTGCCTGGAGGTACCGAGCAGTCCGGCGAAGCATGCGTCGGAATCAAAGGAAGGCCAGCACAGCCAGTCGATCGATCCGTCGCGGCCGACCAGGGCCGCGGTTTCGCAATCGCCTATCAGTCCGTAGTCTTCAATCCTGCAGGCCAAGTTTCCTCACCCTAGTTCAATTCATCTCAGACGGTTGCTGCAGTCCGCTGCTGGGTCGCGACCTTGAGCGCAACAGCATCGATCGCCGCGGTGATATCGCCGACGGCCAGCGGCAGGCACCGTCGCCAGTTCGGATGCTCATCGACGGTGCCGGGAATATTGGGCTGATCGATCACGCCCAGAAGATCCTCCAGCGATATCGCGAGCAGGCGGGACCTGGTGCGTGCCAAAAACTCCGTCACGGCATAGAGATCGTGCCGGTGGATACCGTGATGGCGCAAGGTGTCGGTCAGCATGGTCAGCGCATGCCAGCGCGCATCGTCGCTTTCGCCGGGATCGATCCCGAGCGAGCGCTTCAGCTTGAGGTCGCTGAAGGAACGCCAGCCCGCATAGGTCGACAGATCATGGGTGTTGATCGTGACCAGCGCGTTGGCCGCATAATGGTCGAGGCCGCGAAACGCGCCGCGATCGTCGCGCTCGAACATCATCACCAGATAGGACCAGATGCCCCAATCCGCCATCTGCTCGCGAAAACCTTCCGGCACCGTGCCGAGATCCTCGCCAATCACCACGCAACGATGCGCCACGCTTTCCTGGGCGGTCACAGCCAGCAAGGCCTCGAACGGCATCTGCACGTAGACGCCGTTATCGGCGGCAAATCCGTGCGGCACCAGATAAAGCCGCTTCAGCCCCAGCACGTGATCGAGCCGGATCGCGCCGGCATAGCGCATCGAGGCCCGCAGAATTTCGCGGAACGGCGCAAATGACGTCATGAGAAGGCCTGCGGCGTTGAAGCCTGCAAGCCCCCAGTTCTGGCCCGCGGTGTTGAGCGCATCCGGCGGCGCGCCGACGGCGAGATGGCGCGAAATCGCCGCCTGTTCGTTCCAGGCGTCGAAGCCATCGGACTGCACGCCCACCGCGACATCGAGATAAAGACCGACCTTCATGCCGAGCCTCGCGGCAAGATCCCGGCAATCCCGTAGCTGCCGGTCGGCGATCCATTGCACGAATTCGACGAATTGGATTGCAGCGCGATCTTTGCCTCGGCGCAACGCAGCGCATCGCGCCTCATCGGGCTGTCGCCAGGGTTCGGCCCAATCCCACCATGGTTTTTGGAATTTGTGCCGCAGCACCTCGAAGCAGGCAAACCGCGCCAGCGCCGGTCCGCGCTCGGCACGAAATTCTTCGAACTCCCGTCGATCGGAGGCCGCCGCATCGGCCTTGAACTTCTCGAATGCGGAACGCAGCGCCTGCCATTTCAGTTTGGCGACGGTAGCGTAGTCCACGATATCGCCTTGCTTCAATTCCGCGACGGCATTCCGCTCCAGGGACACTCCGGGCAATTTCTCGACATCGATATAAAGCGGATTGAGAAACAGCCGGCTGTTCGGCGAATAGGGGCTGCAGTCGCCGGGGCGATCGTCAAACAAGGCGTGCAACGGGTTCAGCCCGACCCCGCCCGCCCCCAAATCTGCCGCAAGCGCGATCACGGCTTCGAGATCGGTAAAATCTCCGATACCACAATTGCGTGCCGACCGGACACTGTAGAGCTGCACCGCCAATAGCCAGCAGCGGTCGAAATCGCCGCCATAGGCTTGCGGCGGGGCCACCAGCAGCGGAGCCTCCTCGGTAACGGACGCGGCATCGACAAGCTGCAGCCGGTGGGTGCCGACCGGCAAATCCGCAGGCCAGACGATCATGCTATCGAGGGCTTCGCCTTCTGCGATCACCTCACGGGCCGTAACCTTCGGGCTTGCAATGATTTTCCAGCACACCGGAAACCGGGCCGCCTCGCCGAGCGCGGTTCGCGAGGGCTGACCGGCGCGGATGACGACGGGCCCCCCCAGCAGCCGGCGTGGCAATCCCGCCGGCAGAGCATCGAGGATAATCCTCAACGCCGCCTCGTCCGTCACATGCCGGTGACCCTGCCCATCGACAAACTCGGCCTGAATCCCCAATTCTTTAGCTCGGTCGAAAAGTTCCATTCGGCACGCTGCTGGCCCGGCTCTAGATCGGGGCGTCACGAAATTCTCTAAATGCAGGAATAGGATAGCTCGTGTTTAACTCTCAGCCGTCCACCCGGTTCCCCGGGAACCAATCCCCGCCACGTGGCTTTCTATATAAGTCGGACACGTCTCTTTTCAGTCGAAAAGGAGGCGTCGTTTCCGAGGATCCGGTCTTCCGGGGCGCCGTTTCCAGGTCAGTGGCATCACCGTGAACAAAACAGCTCAAACTGTCGAGAGCGCTGCCGTCGGTGCTTTCCATATCGAAGATGTTTACCCGCTGATCGACGGCGGCCGCTTCCCTGTGAAGCGCATCGCGGGCGAGCGCGTCGAGGTATGGGCCGACGTCTATCGCGACGGCCATGACGTGATTGCCTGTGCACTGGTCTGGCGTCGCGAGCAGGACCGCGAGTGGCACCGCGCGCCGATGATCCACCACAGTAACGACCGTTGGGGCGGATCCTTCGTGCCGGATCAGCCAGGACGCTATGTCTATGCCATCGAAGCCTGGACCGACGACTTCGCCAGCTGGCGGCATGGTTTTGAACTGAAGCAGAAGGCCGGCGCCGACCTCACGCTCGATGCCGTCGAGGGTGCCGGCATGCTGACCAAGGCGCAGGCCAGCAATCCGGCCACCGCCGCCGTGATCATGCGCCAGTGCGACGATTTCCTGCAAACCGGCGAAACCGCGCCGCTGCTCACCGACGAATTGCAGGACGCGATGGCCGAAAGCCAGTTGCGGCCCGATTTGACGCGGTCGCAACTGTTTCCGTTGGTCGCGGATCGAGCCGCGGGCGCGGGTTGGCGCCTGGTACGAGATGGTGCCGCGCAGCCAGAGCCAGACGCCGGGCCAGCATGGTACCTTCAAGGATTGCATCGCGCGGCTTTCGGATGTCGGGGCGATGGGTTTTGACGTCGTCTATTTCACGCCGATCCACCCGATCGGAAAGACCAATCGCAAAGGCCGCAACAATGCGGTGACCGCGCTCGATGGCGATCCCGGCAGCCCCTATGCCATCGGTGCGGAAGAAGGCGGCCACGACGCGGTGCATCCGGAGTTGGGCACGCTGGAGGACTTCCGCGAATTCGTCGCGGCCTGCAAGTCGCTCGATATGGAAGTGGCGCTCGATTTTGCCGTGCAATGTTCGCCCGACCATCCCTGGCTCAAGCAACATCCACAATGGTTCAAGCGCCGGCCGGACGGCTCGATGCGTTACGCGGAAAACCCGCCGAAGAAATATGAGGACATCGTCAACCCCGATTTCGCCTGCGAAGACAGAGGCGCGCTGTGGAATGCGCTACGCGATGTGGTGCTGTTCTGGATCGACCAGGGGGTCAGCATTTTCCGCGTCGACAATCCCCACACCAAGCCCTTCCCGTTCTGGGAATGGTTGATCCATCAGGTGCAGCTTCGCCATCCCGACGTCATCTTCCTCGCCGAGGCCTTCACGCGGCCGAAACTGATGAAGGGGCTGGCCAAGCTCGGCTTCACGCAATCCTACACTTACTTCACCTGGCGAACCCAGAAATGGGAGCTCGAACAGTATCTCAACGAACTGACCGGCTATCCCGAGCGCGACTATTATCGTCCCAATTTCTTCGTCAACACGCCCGACATCCTGCCCTATCATCTGCAGAGCGGCGAGAGCTGGATGTTTAAATCCCGCGTCGCGCTGGCCGCCGCGCTGTCGAGCACCTATGGCATCTACAACGGGTTCGAGCTTCTGGAGCACGATCCGATCCCGGGCCGCGAGGAATATCTCGATTCGGAAAAATACGAGATCAAGACGCGGGATTGGAACAAGCCCGGCAACATCAAGCTTTATATCCGCGAACTCAATCGCGCCCGCCGCGAGAATGCCGCTCTTCAGCAAACGAGCAACCTGCGTTTCATCCCGATCGAGGATGGCAATGTGATCGGATTCGTCAAGGAATCGGTCAACCAGACCAACAGCGTGATCGCGGCAATCGCGCTGTCGCGCGACGTACATGAGTTCTGGTTTCCGCTCGGCGACGTCCAGGTCGGCATGGCGGCCGATCGCCGCAATGTCGCGGCCGTTGAAAACCTGCTCACCGGCGAACGGTATCCGGTCGAGTGGGGCGGCATCCGTTTGCGGATTGATCCAACGCGCGATCCCGCGCTACTATTTCGCTGTCTGGCGTAAAGGACCGCGCCATGAATGTGATGTCCTCGATCGATGCGAATGAGCAGCCGGCCACCGAGACCGTGGACGAGCTGTGGTACAAGGACGCCATCATCTATCAGCTCCACGTCAAAGCCTTTGCCGACAGTAATAATGACGGTATCGGCGATTTCGCGGGGTTGACCGAAAAGCTCGGCTATCTGCAGGACCTCGGCGTCACCGCGCTGTGGCTGCTGCCGTTCTACCCGTCGCCCGGCCGCGACGACGGCTATGACATCGCCGATTACGGCGACATCAATTCCGATTTCGGCAGCATGAAGGATTTCCGGCGCTTCATCGTCGAGGCCAAGCGCCGGGGCCTCAAGGTCATCACCGAACTCGTGATCAACCATACGTCCGACCAGCACGACTGGTTCAAGCGTGCTCGCCGCAGCGATCCGAAATCGAGCGCACGCAACTGGTATGTGTGGAGCGACACCGACCAGAAATACCAGGGCACGCGGATCATCTTCACCGATACCGAGAAGTCGAACTGGACTTGGGATCCGGAAGCCGGCCAGTTCTACTGGCACCGCTTCTTCTCGCACCAGCCAGACCTGAATTTCGACAATCCGCGCGTGGTCAGCGCCATCATTCAGGTGATGAAGCGCTGGCTCGACACCGGCGTCGACGGCTTCCGGCTGGACGCCATTCCCTACCTTTGCGAGCGCGACGGCACCAACAACGAGAACCTGCCGGAAACCCACGCCATCATCAAGAAGCTGCGCGCCGAACTCGACGCCTATTCCAAAGGCAAGGTGCTCCTGGCCGAGGCCAATCAATGGCCCGAAGACGTGCAGGAATATTTTGGCCGCGGCGACGAGTGCCAGATGGCCTATCATTTTCCGCTGATGCCGCGGATCTATATGGCGATCGCGCAGGAGGACCGCTTTCCGATCACCGACATTCTGCGCCAGACGCCGGATATTCCGGCAAGCTGCCAGTGGGCGCTGTTCCTGCGCAACCACGACGAACTGACGCTCGAAATGGTTACCGACGTCGAGCGCGACTATTTGTGGTCGACCTACGCCAACGATCCCCGCGCCCGCATTAATGTCGGCATCCGTCGCCGGCTTGCGCCGCTGATGGACAACGACCGCCGCAAGATCGAGCTGATGAACTCGCTATTATTGTCGTTTCCGGGCACGCCGATCATCTATTACGGCGACGAGATCGGGATGGGCGACAACATCTATCTCGGTGACCGCAACGGCGTCCGCACGCCGATGCAATGGACTCCCGATCGCAATGGCGGTTTCTCCCGCGCCGATCCAGCCAGGCTCTATGCCCCGACCATCATGGACCCGGTCTATGGCTATGAGTCGGTCAATGTCGAGGCGCAGTCGCGCAGCCTGTCTTCGCTGCTGAGCGCCACCAAGAAACTGATCTCGGTGCGCAAATCGACCTTGGCGTTCGGCCGCGGCACCATGACTTTCATCCGCCCGCTCAATCGCTCGGTGCTGGCTTACGTGCGGCAATATGGCGAGGAAGTGATCCTCTGCGTCGCCAATTTGTCGCGCTCTGCACAGGCCACCGAACTCGATCTTTCGGCCTGGAGGGAACGTGTCCCGCTGGAGATGCTCGGCCGAACGTGTTTCCCGGCGATCGGCGAACTGCCCTATATGATCACGCTGGCGCCCTACGGCTTCTACTGGTTCCAGCTCCAGCAGCCCGACAAATCGCAGCCCGCCAAGCGATCGGCAGTGCCTGAATTCGAAACGCTGGTGGTGCCGCTGGGCTCGACCTGGGTATCGCTGGCGCGGACCCGTGGCGTGTTCGAACGCGACGTGCTGCCGGGTCATCTGGCACGCACGCGCTGGTATCCGGAGCGCATGCCGAAAGCGATCCAGCCGACATTGACGTCGGCTATTCCATTCTGCGACATCGGCGACAACCGGCCGTGGCTGGCCTTTTTCGAGGTCACCCAGCGCGAGGTGACCACGCGCTATGTGCTTCCGATGCTGATCGAATGGGTACGGTTCGACCGCGAGCGTTACAATCCCAATGCCTTCGCCGCCGTGCGCCAGGGCGCGCGCGAAGGCACGCTGCTCGATGTCGCGAGCGGTGAGATCTTCATCGCCTTGTTGCTGCGCAATCTGCGCGAATCCCTGGTTGTCGAGGAAGGCGAGCTCCAGCTGAAATTCACCCCGACCAGCAAATTCTCCGACAAGCCGATCCGGCAGCCCGAACGCATCCGCGCGGTCGAGACCGAGCAATCCAACAGCACCGCGCTGGTGGACAACGACTATGTGGTCAAGCTCTATCGAAAGCTCGAAGCCGGCATCAATCCCGAGATCGAGATGGGCCGCTTCCTCACCGAAGTTGCCGGCTTTGCCAATACGCCCGCGCTGCTCGGCAGCGTCGAACTGATCGAGGGCAATCAAACCAGCGCGATCTCGATCGTTCATGCCTTCGTCGCAAATCAGGGCGACGGCTGGACCGTGACTTCGGCCTATCTCGACCGCTTCGTCGAGGATCAACGCTTGCTCGCGGCGAGCGAACATCCCGGCCAAAGCGACGAGCAGGTCCCTTATCTGCGCTACATGGCCCAAACCGGCAAGCGCGCCGCCGAGATGCATCTTGCGCTCGCCAGCACCGACGCACTGCCCGACTTCGCGCCGGAACCGACCCGGCCCGAGGATGTCGAGCGCTGGATAGAAGAGACCATGATCCGCGCCGATCGCGTGTTCGATACCATCCGGCAGCGGCGTGACGCGTTCCGGGAAGCGGACCGCCAGCTGATCGACCAAGTCCTCGGCCTGCGTCCTACTTTGCGAAATCGCCTGAGCGAACTGGTTTCGTCTGACCTCGATAACCTCAATATCCGCCACCACGGTGATTTCCATCTTGGCCAGATGCTGATCGTCAAGGACGACATCTTCATTATCGATTTCGAGGGCGAGCCGCGCCGCCCGCACAGCGAACGCCGCCGCAAGGCCCCGGCGGCGCGCGATGTCGCGGGCCTGGTCCGCTCGATCGACTATTCAGCCACCGCAGCACTCGATCGCGCGCTCAAAATATCTCCCGACGAGCACGGCAAACTTGCAGCCGCGCTGGCAAACTGGCGCGATCGCGCCACCTCGACATTCCTCGCCGCCTATCGCGAGGCCATGACGCATCCGCGACTATGGCCGTCCGAACAGCAAGCCGCCGAACGGATGCTGGACTTCTTCCTGATCGAAAAAGCGTTCTACGAGATCGAATATGAACTGGCTCACCGACCCGAGTGGCTGCGCGTTCCACTGACCGGGATGCTTCGAATATTGACTCACCTTAACGAGGCCTCATGACCAAATTGTCCCCCGAGGCCTATGCGATCATCGAGGGCCGACATTCCGACCCGTTCCACTATCTCGGGCTGCATGCCGAGGGTGACCGGAACGTCGTGCGCGCGTTCTTGCCGGAGGCCTCCAATGTCGAGGCGATCGGCGAACACGGCGAAACCGCGCCGCTCGCACGCATTCACGAGGCCGGCCTGTTTGCCGGCGCGTTGCCGAACGGTTCGAAACGCTATCAGTTGCGGGCGCGCTTCGGCGACAAGGTGGTTGATCTCGATGATCCCTACCGTTTCCCACCCGTCCTGACCGATTTCGATCTCTATTTGCTTGGCGAAGGCACCCATCAACGGCTCTACGACAAACTCGGAGCCCATCCGATGACGCTCGATGGCGTCGATGGTGTGGCGTTCGTGGTGCTCGCACCCAATGCCCGGCGCGTCAGCGTGGTCGGCGATTTCAATTTCTGGAATGAGCGACGCCATCCGATGCGGGTCCGCGGCATCGGCTATTGGGAACTGTTCATCCCCCGCGCCGCGCCGGGCGATCGATACAAATTCGATATCGTGGGACCGCAGGGCCAGCATCTGCCCTTGAAGTCCGATCCGATGGCCTTTGCCGCCGAAATGCGCCCAAGTACCGCATCGATCGTCCTCGACGAGACCAGATTGCCGCATCCGCGGCCCGCGCCGTCGGACATCAACGCGCGCGGCGCGCCGATGTCGATCTACGAGGTGCATCTCGGCTCGTGGCGGCGCAAGGACCATAACGAATGGCTGAGTTACCGCGATCTGGCCGATCAGCTTCCCCGCTACGCGCGCGACCTCGGCTTTACTCATATCGAGTTTCTGCCGATCAACGAGCATCCGTTCGACGGCTCATGGGGCTATCAACCGACCGGCCTCTACGCGCCGACCAGCCGTTTCGGTCCGCCAGAGGATTTTGCCGCGCTGGTCGATGCGTGCCATCGCGAAGGCCTGGGCGTGCTGCTCGACTGGGTGCCCGGCCATTTCCCGGACGATCCACACGCCCTCGGCCATTTCGACGGCACGGCGCTCTACGAGCACGCCAACCCGCTGCAAGGCCGTCATCTCGATTGGGGCACGCTGATCTACAATTACGGCCGCACCGAAGTCACGAATTTCCTGGTGTCGAACGCGCTGTTCTGGCTCGAGCGCTATGCGATCGATGGCCTGCGGGTCGATGCGGTCGCCTCGATGCTGTACCTCGATTACAGCCGGCCTGCGGGGGAGTGGATTCCGAACCAATATGGCGGCCGGGAAAATCTCGAAGCCATCAGCTTCCTGCGCCGCTTCAATACCGAAGTGTTCGCCCGCTTCCCGCAGGCGACCACGGCCGCGGAGGAATCAACCGCCTGGCCGCAAGTGTCGCGTCCGGTCGAATATGGCGGGCTTGGCTTCGGCTACAAATGGAATATGGGCTGGATGCACGACACGCTGAATTACATCAGCAAGGATCCGATCCACCGAAAACACCACCACGGCGACGTGCTGTTCGGGTTGCATTACGCGTTCTCGGAGAATTTCATCCTGCCGCTGTCGCATGACGAGGTCGTGCACGGCAAGCGATCGATCCTTGGCCGGATGCCCGGCGACCCATGGCAACGCTTCGCCAATCTGCGCGCCTATTACAGCTTCATGTTCGCTCATCCCGGCAAGAAGCTGATGTTCATGGGCTGCGAATTTGGGCAGGAGCAGGAATGGAACCATGACCGTTCGCTCGACTGGCATCTGCTCGACCAGAAGAACCACGCCGGCATCCACAGCCTGGTCCGCGACCTCAACGGGCTGTATCGGGCGCTGCCGGCGCTGCATGAGATGGATTGCGATCAAGCCGGCTTTGAATGGATCGTTACCGAGGATGCGAACGGCAACGTGTTTGCCTGGATTCGCAAAGGCAGCGATGCCCGGGCGCGTTGTCTTGTGGTGGTGAATTTTTCACCTAACGTCTATCACGATTATCGCGTCCGAGTGCCATTTGCCGGCAAGTGGCGCGAGGTATTCAATTCGGACTCCGCGCATTATGGCGGCAGCAATGTCGGAAACGTCGGCGAGGTCCACAGCTTGGAGGGCCTCGTGCCGGAACTCAATCTGACTATTCCGCCCTTGGCTGCGATATTTCTCGTACCGGAAAGCTGACGCATGCGACTATCCGCCGGGACACCCTCCCGCCTCGGTGCGAGCTGGGACGGCAGGGGCACCAATTTCGCGCTGTTTTCCGCCAATGCGCGCAAGGTTGAACTGTGCCTGTTCGACAGTCAGGGCCGCCGCGAACTCGAACGCATCGAGCTGCCCGAGCGCAGCGAGGACGTATGGCATTGCTATCTGAACGACGTTTCTCCCGGGCAGCTCTATGGCTATCGCGTTCATGGCCCCTACGAGCCCGAGCACGGCCACAGATTCAACGCCAACAAGCTGCTGCTCGATCCCTATGCGAGGCGGCTTGCCGGGCGGATGGTATGGAGCGACGCCCATTTTGCCTATCGCACCGGTAGCGCGCGCGAGGACCTGTCGTTCGACCGGCGTGACAATGCCCGCGGCATACCCAAGGCCGTCGTGGTCGACGAGACCTTCAACTGGGGTCGTCGCGAGATCCGTCCGCAGATCCCGTGGGAAGACACCATCATCTATGAGGCGCACGTCAAGGGCCTGACGCAGAAACGCGGCGACGTCCCACACAATTTGCGCGGCACCTATGGCGGCCTCTCGTCGCCCGCGATGATCAACCATCTCAAGCGCCTCGGGGTCACCACAATCGAGTTACTGCCGATTCACGGCTTCGTCGACGACCGGATGCTGGTGGAAAAGAAGCTGGCGAATTATTGGGGCTACAACACCCTGTCGTTTTTCGCGCCGGAATCCCGCTATTCCCCGGACAATCCGCTCGACGCCTTCCGCACCACGGTAGCGCGGCTGCACGACGCCGGCATCGAAGTGATGCTCGACGTCGTCTATAACCACACTGCCGAAGGCAATCATATGGGCCCGACGCTGTCGTTCCGTGGCATCGACAATGCCTCCTATTACTGGCTGAAGCCGGACAATCCGCGCTACTACGACGATTTCACCGGATGTGGCAGCTCGGTCAATTTGAGCCATCCGCGCGTGCTGCAGATGGTGATGGACTCGCTGCGTTATTGGGTCGAGATCTGTCACGTCGACGGCTTTC
This sequence comes from uncultured Alphaproteobacteria bacterium, assembly GCA_963806075.1. GTDB lineage: Bacteria > Pseudomonadota > Alphaproteobacteria > Rhizobiales > Xanthobacteraceae > Bradyrhizobium. The sequence goes on along the minus strand of CAWDWT010000016.1, from coordinate 25,562 downwards.
GATTCGACCTCGCCACGACACTGGCACGCGGCCCCGGCGGCTTCGATCGCAATAGCGCGTTCCTCACCGCGGTCCGGCAGGACCCGGTGCTCGCCAGCGTCAAACTGGTGGCCGAGCCATGGGATCTTGGCCTCGGCGGCTATCAGGTCGGCGCATTCCCTTCGCAATGGTCGGAATGGAATGACCGCTATCGCAGCGCGATGCGTCGCTACTGGAGCGGCGAAGGCAGCCTGATTGGCGAAGTGTCGAGCCGCATGACGGGCTCGTCCGATCTGTTCAATCGTGACGGCCGCACCCACCGCGCCAGCATCAATCATGTCACCGTGCATGACGGATTCACGCTGGCGGACCTGTTCCGCTACAACGAAAAGCACAATGAGGCCAACGGCGAGGACAATCGCGACGGCTCCAGTGACAACCACAGCAACAATTGCGGTCATGAAGGCCCTACCGACGATCCCGCGATCAACGCACTGCGACGTCAATTGCGAAAAAACCAATTGGCCTGCTTACTGCTGGCACAAGGGTTGCCGTTGATTCTGGCCGGCGACGAGGTAGGCAATACCCAGCACGGCAACAACAATGCCTATTGCCAAGACAACGAAATCGGCTGGGTCGGATGGGAGGGCCTCGGCCGCGAGGGCGACCTCACCGATTTCGTCGGCCACATGACGGCATTGCGCCAGCGCTTCCCGCAAATCCGCTCGCGTCGCTGGCTCAATGGGCGGTGCGCAGACGGCTCCTATGGCGTGCTGTGGTTGACGCCGTCAGCGGACGACATGACCGAAGCCGACTGGAATTTCCCGGAAGGAAGATTCCTTGCTTACGTCGTGGGACCGACGGAACCGAGCGCAGCGCCGATCTTTATCGTGCTCAATGCCGCGCCCGAAGAGATTGCATTCCATTTGCCTAAGATGCCTGAATATAAGAATTGGCGGCAGGTGCTGAACACCGCCGACCACGTCCAGGCAACCGCCGACTTTGCTTCCGGCACCGAGACCAAGGCGCCTCCCCGCGCCGTGCTCGCCTTTGCGGGCTCCGCATGAATGAGCGACAATTCGGCCCCAGGCTGACAGCGGATGGCGTATCGTTTCGGCTGTGGGCGCCGGCGGCCAAGCGGGTCGATCTTCTGCTGGACAAACCGCATGCCCTGCAGCGCGGTGATGACGGCTGGTTTTCGGCCGATGTTGCCGACGTGAAAGCCGGCGCGCGCTACAAATTCCGCATCAACGACGAGATCGACGTGCCGGATCCCGCGTCCGCCTTTCAACCGGAAGACGTGTCCGGCCCGAGCGAGGTGATCGACCACGCCAGCTATCGCTGGCGCTCGAAAAATTGGCGCGGACGGCCGTGGCCGGAAACGGTGGTGCTCGAAAGCCATGTCGGCACCTTCACGCAAGACGGCACCTACCGCGCCATGATCGACAGGCTCGATCACCTTAAGACAACCGGCATCACCGCGCTCGAGTTGATGCCGCTGGCGGATTTCGCGGGCCGGCGCAACTGGGGCTATGACGGCGTGCTCTGGTATGCGCCGGATAGCGCCTATGGCCGTCCCGATGATCTCAAGACGCTGATCGACGAAGCGCATCTGCGCGGGCTGATGGCGTTCCTCGACGTCGTTTATAATCATTTCGGCCCTGAGGGGAATTATCTCGGCCGCTACGCACCGGGTTTCTTCACGGATGCGCAGACGCCATGGGGCAGTGCGATCGACTATCGGGTCAGCCAAGTCCGCGACTTCGCCATCGAGAACGCGCTGTGCTGGCTGCGCGACTATCGTTTTGACGGGCTGCGGCTTGATGCCGTGCATGCCATCGCCGAACCCGGCGAAATCCCGATGCTCGGCGATCTCAGCCGCGCGGTCGGCGAGCTCGCCGACGCAACCGGCCGCTACATTCATCTGGTGCTTGAGAACGACGATAACGCAGCGCACCTGCTCGACGTCGGACAAAACCCGCCACGCGGGAAATATCGCGCGCAATGGAACGACGATTATCATCATGCCTGGCATGTGCTGCTGACCGGCGAAGCCCATGGCTACTACCGCGACTATCAGCGATCGCCGCTCCGCGATATCGCCCGCGCCCTCGGCTCCGGCTTTGTCTATCAGGGCGAGGCGTCCGTACATCGCGACGGGCAACCTCGCGGCGAATCCAGTGGCAAGCTCGCACCAGTTGCCTTCGTCAATTTCCTGCAGAACCATGACCAGATCGGCAACCGCGCGCTCGGCGACAGGCTTGAAGCAGATGCCAATCCCCGCGCCATGGAAGCCGCGCTGGCAATCACTTTGCTGGCGCCGATGGTGCCGATGCTGTTCATGGGCGAGGAATGGGGATCGAAAGCCCCGTTTCCGTTTTTCTGTGACTTTCACGGCGATCTGGCCAAGGCCGTTCGCGAGGGACGCCGCAGGGAATTCGCCGGCGCTTACGCCAAATATGGCGACGAAATTCCCGATCCGCTCGAAATCTCGACCATGCAATCCGCCGTGCTGAACTGGCCGTCGCGCGAGCAGTCGCCGGGGCGCGAACGGCTCACGCTGGTGCAACAGCTACTTTCGGTCCGGCAACACGAGATTGTTCCGCGACTGGACGGCGCGTCCTTCGGACGCGCGCATGCCAAGGATAGCGGCCTGCTGGAAGCCGACTGGCGCATGGGCGACGGCACGGCGCTGTTGCTGACGGCCAATCTGTCCAACCGGGACATGCCTCGCACGTCGGCTCAAACCACGGGAACCTCGATCTGGGGCAACGAGTTGCCCAGGAGCATGCCACCCTGGGCCGTGTCCTGGCGCATCGGATAGACAATGCCGTCCCGCATTCCCGTTGCGACCTATCGCCTGCAACTTACGGCGGATTTCGACTTTGATGCGGCAGCAGGAATCGCTCCCTACCTGAAGTCGCTTGGCATCAGCCATGTTTATGCCTCACCGTTCCTGAAGGCACGCAAGGGCAGCACCCACGGCTACGACATCATCGATCACACCCAGTTCAATCCGGAGCTTGGCGACGAGACGGGCTTTAATCGCCTGAGCACGGCGCTGAAGCAGCAAGATCTCGGTCTGATCCTCGACTTCGTCCCAAACCATGTCGGCGTGCATTTCGCAGACAATCCCTGGTGGCTTGATGTGCTGGAATGGGGTCAGGCCTCGCCGCATGCGGCTTCGTTCGACATTGACTGGGATCAGTTGCCCTACCGCGCGCGCGGGGGGGTGCTACTGCCGATCATCGGTTCGTCCTATGGCGAAGCGCTGGAAAACGGCGAGATCGAGCTGCGCTACGATCCCGTCGAGGGCAGCTTTTCGGCCTGGTATTCCGAGCACCGCCTGCCGATTGCGCCGCAGCGCTACAGCGAAATCCTGCGCGCGACCGTCAAGGAAGCCGATGCCGAGACAACGGCGGCCGGCAAGGCCCTCCTCGATCTAGCATCGCGCTACAAGGGATTGCATCATCCCAACCGCAACGAAGCGCCTGATTTCAAGGCCGCGCTCAGGGATATGGCGGGCGGAGCGGAAATCGTTGCGCGCGGGTTGAATGTCTATCGCGCAGGTCCCGGGCGCAGCGCACAGGTCACGGCGCTGCATCATCTGCTGGAGCGGCAGCACTACAAGCTCGGCCATTGGCGGCTCGCCTCCAGTGAGATCAACTATCGGCGCTTCTTCGACGTCAACACGCTCGCAGGATTGCGCGTCGAAGACGCCGTCACTTTCGACGCGATGCATGGCCTCGTCAAAAAATTGATCGCCGAGGACAGGCTGCAGGGATTGCGGCTCGATCACATCGACGGCCTGCGCGATCCCGCGCAATATTTCCAGCGGCTGCGCCGCCTGATCCGGGAAGCGCAGGGGTCGGCAACCAAGCCGTTTTATCTGGCGATCGAAAAGATCCTGGGTGAAGGCGAGCCGCTGGTGTCCTTTAGCGGCGTCTACGGCACCACCGGCTATGAGTGGCTCAACGTCATTACTCAAGCGTTGGTCGACGGCAATGGCCTCGGCCCGCTCGACGAGATCTGGCGCCAGATCAGCAATCAGCCGCCGAGACTCGAGCCCGTCCTCAAGGAAGCCAAGAGGCGCGTGCTCGAGACATTACTGACCAGCGAATTCACAGTGCTGACGCGCCTGTTGGCGCGGATCGCCAGCGGGCACTATTCCACCCGGGATTACTCCGCCGATAGCCTGCGGCAGGCGCTCGAACTCTATGTGCTGCATTTTCCGGTCTATCGCACCTACCTGATCTCGGCCGGTCCGACGGCGGCGGACCGCACGTTGATCTCGCAGACGATCGAGAAGGCCCGCGCCGACTGGTTTGCCGCCGACGAAGGCATCTTCGATTTCCTGCGCGATACGCTGACAATGGATCTGATATCACCCGGCCGATCGCTGCACAGCGCGCCACGCGTGCGCCGCTTTGCATTGAAGGTGCAACAGTTCACCGGACCCGTGATGGCCAAGTCGCTCGAGGACACCGCGTTCTATCGCTACCATCGCCTGCTCGCGCTCAACGAGGTCGGTGGCGATCCGCAGGCCGACGCGCTTTCCACGGATGACTTTCACCGGATGATGCGCGCCCGCGCCCAGGAATGGCCGCATGGCATGACCGCGACCGCGACGCACGATACCAAGCGCGGCGAGGACGCGCGTACGCGCCTGACGGCGCTGGCGGAAATACCCGGCGAATGGGCAAGCGCGGTGGCGCGCTGGAAAGTCCTCAACGCGCCGCATCTTGTGATTCAAGGCGCGATGCGCGCGCCGTCGGCGACCTTCGAATACATGCTGTATCAGGCCCTGCTCGGCGCATGGCCGCTGGACCAGCGCGACGACGGCTTGCTGGAGCGCATGCAGGCCTATGCACTGAAGGCGGCGCGCGAGGGCAAGCAGGAGACCAGCTGGCTCAATCCGCACCAGGCCTACGAAGCGGGCGTGCAGGTATTCGTCGCGCGCATTCTGGATCGCGCGGTTTCGGCGGAGTTCATCGAGTCCCTGGAAAAGCTGGCGCGGCGGCTGGCGCTGCTGGGGGCGCTCAATTCGCTGAGCCAGATCACCTTGAAAGCGACGATGCCGGGCGTGCCAGACTTTTATCAGGGCACCGAGTTCTGGGACCTGTCGCTGGTCGATCCCGACAACCGCCGGCCGGTGGATTTCGCCGTTCGCGCCAAGGTGCTTGCAGCGGTGGAAACGCCGGACTGGGATCATCTCGTGCAGAACTGGCCCGATGGCCATTTGAAGCTGGCCTGGACCCGTCATCTGCTGAAACTTCGCTCCGAACTTGCCGATGTCTTCACATATGGCGACTATCAGCCGCTCGAAGTTACCGGCCCGCACCGCGATCATGTCATTGCGTTCGCACGGGAACACGGCGGCGACGCCGCGATTGCGGTGGTAACGAAAACGCTCGCGCCATTATCGCAAGAAGGCCGCTCCTGGCCACGCGCCGATGAATTTGATGGCGCTATCGATCTCACGGGCTATTTCGTGGAGGGATATGTCGGCAACGTGCCGCTCGCGCAATTATTCACGCATCTGCCGGTCGCGGTGCTGAAGGCGAAAACCAAGGGTGCGGCGCCAGCGAAGCGCAAGCGGACTCGCGCGTGATCCGTAAACGCAAAGGCCCTTCGAGATCGAAATAGCAGGGCAGCCTGGCTGCGGACCATATCAATGCGTGGGATCGTTGCGCTTGGTGAGCAAAAGTGTGCCCCGATTGCGAATCGCGCCCTGCGCCACTTCGGCGAATCGCTGCAGTAGCCACGGCAGCGTCACTTCCACCCGGACGTGATCGTCGGCGACATCGAGGTGGCCCGACGCCGCCTGTCCCAGTGCACGGACACGAAAGATCATGCGATCACCATCCCAACGCTCCTCATCGACTTTCAGCACGGGAACGCTGGATGCGGCCCTTGTCAGTCCGGCCTTCAACCGGCGCGCGGCCTCCTCGCGGCCCAGCCGGTGCGGAATTGAGACGACAAGCGGTGTGGACATCACGCAAATCCTTTGTTTGATCCAACTCCATGTAGTTGCGCGTGGTTCGAAAGGAAGGGCTTGACGAATTAAGCGGTACCAACAATGGAACTTTACCGGTTCCCGTTCGTTTTTCCGGCTGAAGGCAGAGCACGGTGCCCACTGCCCGGGCTGGAGGAGATTTTTCGATGTCTATTGGAACGATCATTCTCATTATTCTCATCATCGCGCTGCTTGGCGGTTTTAGCGGCGTCGGTGGCGGACCATTTTACGGCACCGGCTATTATGGCGGCGGCGGTCTTGGCCTTATCATCATCATTCTGGTCATCCTGCTCTTGATGGGTCGGTTGTAAGTTCTCTTCACTTCGCGTCTTCGTCATGGCCGGGCTTGCGCCCGGCCATGACGCCTTTTTAAGGCGGCATCGTTATCGCTACGTCTTCCCCGCCAGCTTCTTGATCGCCGGCTTGATCGACGAAGCTGCGTCGTCGTATCCAACCCATGCTTTGGTCTTCCCGAGCAGCGCCGGCACGGTGCGAACGGTGTAGCGCTTCGGGTCGAGATCGCCCTTCACCTGCGTCCAGGTCAGCGGCATCGAGACGGTCGCTCCCGGACGCGCACGGGGCGACAATACCGCGACCGCGGTCGACATCCGGTCGTTGCGGAGATAGTCGAGGAAGATCTTCCCCTTGCGCAGCTTCTTCGACATGTTGAGCAGATAACGCTCGGGCTGTTCTTCCGCCATCCACTGGCAGACGCCCTGCGCAAACGCCTTGGCTTCCTTCCACGTCACCTTGTCTTTAGCGCCCGAGAGCAGCGGCGTCACGACGTGAAGCCCCTTGCCGCCAGTGGTCTTGCAGAAGCTCTCCAGACCGACAACCGACAGACGCTGCCGCATCTCGTTGGCGGCTTCGATGACATCGGCAAAATCGACATCGGGCGCGGGATCGAGATCGAATACCAGCCGCCCTGGCACATCGGGCGCATCCGGCGCGCAATTCCACGGATGCAGTTCGAGACCGCCGATCTGCGCGACGGCGGCGAGGCCCTCGACGCGATCGATCTGCAGATAAGGCTTGCGGTCACCGGAAACCTTGACCAGTTCGAGCAGGTTGGACGTTCCGGTCATGGCGTGGCGCTGGAAGAAGGTCTCGCCGTTGATGCCGTCCGGCGCGCGGACCACGGAGCACGGCCGACCTTTCAAATGATCGATCATCCATTCGCCGACCGCCTCGTAATAGCGTGCCAGATCGAATTTAGTGACGCCCTTGCCATCGCCGGCGTCTGGCCACAGCTCCTTGTCGGGCTTTGAAATCACCACGCCCATCACTTCGGCCTTCGCTGTGGATTTGCGCGAAGCCGTCTTGCTTGTCGTCTTACTTACTGCGTTGCCAGCCATTCTCACGGAAGGCTTTGCGATTTTGCCCATCGACGGTGTCTCCGCCTCGATCTCCTTGGCCGGCTTGTCCTGACGCAAGCCCTTGAACGCAGCCTGCCGGATATTGCCGGCATCGGTGAAGCCGGCGAACTCGATTTCGGCGACAAGCTCGGGCTTCAGCCAATGTACATCGCGGGTCTTGCGCGGCGCATCCTTGCCACCGAACGGGCTGTTGTCCGAGGCCGTTGCCTTCAGTGCCGGCATGATGCGACGAACTGTGTCCTGGCCAAATCCCGTGCCAACGATGCCGACAAAGGCAAGGTGCCCGCCACGATAGATGCCGGCCATCAGCGAACGGAATTTGCCGTTGGTGGTTTTCCAGCCGCCGAGCACGACTTCCTGCCCGGCGCGGCATTTGGCCTTGGTCCAGTTGTCTGAGCGGCCGGACTGATAGGGAGCGCTGAGCTTCTTGGAAACGATGCCTTCCAGTGCCAGCTTGCAGGCCGACTGCAGAATGGCATCGCCGCCGCTTTCGAAATGTTCGACATTGCGGATCAACGTTGCCGGATCCTTTGCCTTGCCGTTGGTCCGTGCCGCCAATATCCGCTTCAACTGCGCCTTGCGATCGGCGAGCGGCACGCGGCGCAGATCCTCGCCCTCGGCAAACAGCAGATCGAACGCAAAGAAGATCAGACGATCGGTCTTGCCGTCGGAAATCGCCGCCTGCAGCGTCGAGAAATCCGGCGCCCCATCGTGGTCGAGCGCCACGATCTCGCCGTCGATCAGCATGTCCGGCAGCGCGCTGCCTTCTTTCGCGATTGCCGAAAATTTGTCGGTCCAGTCCAGTCCTTTTCGGGTCTTGAGCACGGCTTCGCCGTCCTCGACCCGCAACTGCACGCGATAGCCATCGAACTTGATCTCGTGGCACCAGCCTTCGCCATTGGGCGGACGGTCGACCGAAGCACAAAGCTGTGGCGCCACGAAGTCCGGCATCTCGGCAACTTTCCTGCCTTTCGCCTTGGCCGCGGCCGGCTTCGTCTTCGCCGCCCTGCCGATTCCCTTTCCATTCGCCGCACGTGCCTCGGCGGCCTCGCCGCGGTTCGAATGCCAGACCGCATCGGCCTTGGCGCGACCGGATTTGACGGTCATGAACGGTTTGGGTGCCCTTCCCTTGCCCTCGGCGATCTCTTCCATCGAGCGGCCCGAGGCGACGGACCGATCCTCATCGAGAATATCGTTGGCGTCGCCCTCCTTCGCGAATTCGTCGCGATGCTTGATCAACAGCCAGTTGGTGCGGCCGCTACCGTTGCGGTCATGGCGCATGCGCACCAGCACCCAACCGCCGTGGAGCTTGTCGCCGTCCAGCGTGAATTTCAGGTCGCCCTTTTTGAATCCCTTTTCCGGATCGTCGGAATGCCAGGTACCGCGGTCCCAGAGCTGCACAGTGCCGCCGCCATACTGGCCCTTGGGGATGGTGCCTTCGAAATCGCCATAGTCGAGCGGATGATCCTCGACTTCGACCGCCAGCCGCTTGTCATGCGGATCGAGTGAGGGGCCGCGCGTCACCGCCCAGGACTTGAACACGCCGTCGAATTCCAGCCGCAGATCGTAATGCAGTCGGGTCGCCGCGTGCTTCTGGATGACGAAACGTCGCTCTTTCGACGACGCTACCTTGGCTCTACCGCTGGGTTCGGCGGTCTTTTCGAAATCACGCTTCTTTCGATAGGTGGTGAGACTTCCAGCGGGCACGGCCAAACTCCGGAAAAAACGACGGCTCTTGCAGAGCAAGATACCCGGAACGAAAACCCGCAAGATCAGTTGGAAGTTCCAGAAATCCCGTCAATCCGGAGATTGTAATGGCTGCACGCGCCTATTGGAAAGGCTCCCTGAAACTTTCGCTCGTGTCCTGCCCGGTGCTGCTGTATCCGGCCTCGACTTCAGTCGAGAAGACCCGCTTCCACATGATCAACAAGGAGACCGGCAACCGGCTACGGCAACAGATGGTGGACGCCGAGACCGGCAACGTGGTCGAAAGCGACCAGAAGGGCCGCGGCTATGAGCTGAAAAAGGGCGAATTTGTCGAGATCGACAAGGACGAGCTGGAAGCCGTCCAGATCGAGAGCAACCATACGATCGACATCGACAGCTTCGTGCCGAGGGACGAAATCGACAAGCGCTATCTCAACCATCCCTATTATATCGCGCCCGACGGCAAGGCCGGCACCGACGCGTTCGCCGTGATCCGTGACGCCATGAAGGACCAGGACCGCGTCGCGCTGGCCCGCATCGTGCTAACCAACCGCGAGCACGTCATCGCCATTGAACCGCTCGGCAAGGGACTGCTGGGCACGACGCTGCGATACCCTTACGAGCTGCGCGACGAGGATGACTATTTCGATGACATCAAGAACCCGAAAATCTCAAAGGACATGATCGAGTTGGCCGGCCATATCCTCAAAACCAAAGCCGCGCATTTCGACCCGTTGAAATTCAAGGACGAGTACGAGGACGCGCTGAAGGCGCTGGTCCGGCGCAAGGCCTCCGGCAAGCCGATCAAGGCCGCCGAGCGCGAGGAAAAGCCGGACAACGTGGTCAGCCTGATGGATGCGCTGAAACAAAGCCTGAAACACAAGGGACCAGCGAGGCGCGCTTCGCATCCGGCATCGCGGCGACCGGCGCATCGCCGCCCTGCCAAAAAGGCGCACCGCTCGACGGCGCGCCAGCGCAAGGCGGGGTAGCCTCGGATGAGCCGTCACGCACGGACTTGCGGGCGTCCACGTCCAGAGCTCGTCCTCACAAAGATCGTCATTCCGGGATGCGCCTCTTGGCGCAGGCCCGGAATCTATACTCCCTGTTGAGGTGTTCTGTGTTGAACTTAACGACAGGGGATATGGATTCCGGGCTCGCGCAAGAGCGCGCCCCGGAATGACGGTTGAACTACTTCTTCTTCGCGGTATTCCGCTTCTTCGAAGATTTTTTCTTCGCTTTCTTCGGCACCTTCTTGCCCTCGGCCCTCGCCTCGGACAGCCCGATCGCAATCGCCTGCTTGCGGCTTTTTACTTTTCGGCCCGAGCGGCCGCTCTTCAATGTGCCCGCCTTGCGCTTCTTCATCACGCGTTCGACGTCGGCGGAGGCATTCTTCGAATATCTTCGTGCCATGATCGTTTTCTCCCGTTGGCCGGGAACAATCATCGCACGAAATAAAAGTTCCGAGTTCGCGCTCACAGCTAATCCGCCGCGCGCAGCCGATAGCCGATGCCGGTCTCGGTCAGCACGAATTGCGGGCGCTCAGGATCGGCCTCGATCTTCTGCCGGAGCTGGCGCACATAGACGCGCAAATATTGCGCGTCGGTCAATTCATCCCACAACTGCTTCAGCAGGAAGCGGTGGGTCAGGACCTTACCGGCGTGTTGCACCAGCACACGCAGCAACTCGTATTCTTTGGGCGACAGCTTGACGTCGCGTTCGCCGACCTTGACGATGCGGCGCACCAGGTCGACCGAAAGATTGCCCGAGCGAAACACCGGCCGCTCGCCGTGAATTTGCAATTGATGCCGCAATGCCGCGCGCATGCGGGCCAAAAGCTCCTCCATCCCGAATGGCTTTGTCAGATAGTCGTCGGCGCCAAGGTCGAGCGCCTCGACCTTTCCGGCCTCGTCGTCGCGGCTCGACAGCACCACGATCGGCACGCCATCGTTGCGGCCGCGGATCATGCGCAGCAATTCATGGCCCTTGATATCCGGCAGGCCGAGATCGAGGATGATCAGCGCGGGATCCTGCTCCAGCAATTCCAGCGCGACCTTGCCGCTGGGTGCCTCGAGGATTTCATAACCTTGCGTGGAGAGGCCCATCCGCAGCAATTTGCGGATCGGCGGCTCGTCGTCGATGACCAGAACCTTGACCGGCGTGGCACTCATGCGGCGGTATCCAGCGTATTGGTCTCGGCCGGAACTGGCAGCCTGATCGTCAGCACCGCGCCGCTACGATCACCGCGGTTGGAAGCCGAAATGGTGCCATGCATCGCCTCAACAAAGCCGCGCGAGATCGCAAGGCCGAGGCCGGTGCCGGGGCGGACGTGGTCGCCCTTCTGGGCACGGTAGAACTTGTCGAACACACTTTCGAGCTCCGTTGGCGGAATGCCGTTGCCCTCGTCGACGATCTGCAGCGCGACTGAGGTTTTGTCCCGCTGGCTCCGGATCGATATCGTGGTACCGACCGGGGAATATTTCGCCGCATTGTCCAATAGATTGAACAAAACCTGCTCAAACAAAACGGCGTCCAGCTCCAGCATCGGCAGGTCGGAGGCCAATTCGAGCGATATCCTGTGATGCGCCAGGATCTTGCTGGCCCGCCGCAACACGCTGCCGATGATCTCGCCAATGTCCTGGCGCGTCGCGTTCGGCACGATCGCACCCGATTCGAGCTTGGTCATATCGAGCAAATTGGCGATGAAACGATTGAGGCGCTCGGACTCGTCGATCACGGTCGCGAGCAGATCGCGCTTCTCGGTCTCCGAAAGACCGCTTCCGAGGTCGCGCATGGTGCTGGCGGCGCCGAGCACCGAGGCCAACGGCGTCTTGAGGTCGTGCGATATCGATGTCAACAGCGCCGAGCGCAGCCGGTCGGATTCGACCGTGCGCTTGACCCGGTCCATGTCCTCGACCAGCAGCACGCGCTCGATCGCAAGCGCGCCTTGATCGACCAGCGCGTCGAGCAGTCGGCGCTGGTCCGGCGTCAGTAGCGGCCCGGTCTTGTCATCGTCAATCCCGATCACCCCGATCGGGCCGCGACCGGTCCGCATCGGCAGGAACAGCCGCTTGGCGCCCGGCAGCGTGTCCGAGCCGCGCCCGGCGGTGCGATCGTTGCCCCAGGCCCAGTTCGCGGCGGCAAGGTCGGCGCCGTCGAGCTGGTCTTCCGGCGGGTAACCGGTCTTGACAGTCAGTATGCCGTCCTCGGGGAGCAACAGCACCACCCTCACCTTCAGCATCAGCGCAATCTGGTAGGCCGTCGCCCACAGCACGTCGTCGAGCGTCGCGGTGCCCGCAAGCTTGCGGCTGAAAGCATATAGCGACTCCGTGGTGCGAACCCGGCTGGTCGCGGTCATCGCCTGGGTGCGGACCCGCGCCGCGACGTTGGACACCAGAATCGCGATCAGCATGAAGAAGAAGAACGCCGCGACGTTAGTCGGATCGGTGATGGTGAAGGTGTAGACCGGCGGCAAAAAGAAGAAATTATAACAGAGCGAGGCGGCGACGCTGGCGACCAGCGACGGCAACAGGCCGAAGCGAACGGCGACGCTGACCACGGCGGTCAGGAACACCAGATCGACATTCTCGATGCCGAAAATCGGCTGGATCAGTTTCGCCGCGCCAAGGCCTATCGCCACGATCGCCAGCGCCATCAGATACGGCTTGGGATCGAACGGCTCGGGCCGCACCGCGGTCTGCACCGCCGATTTGGCGGCAGGTTCAGCGGACAGTTCGTCGCCGGCGATCACATTGACGCTGATATTGCCGGCGCGGCGCACCAGATCATGCACCACCGAGCCGCGCATGATCTCGAACCACCACGAGCGCGTCGCCTTGCCGATGATGATCTGGGTGACGTTGTTGGCCTGCGCGAAGCCGATCAGGTCATCTGCGATGCGCCGGCCGACGCCGGGAATGGTCACCGCCTCGCCGCCGAGCGCTTCGGCGAGCCGCAGCGTATCAGCCAGCCGGTCGCGCTGTTCGTCGCTCAATTGCAGGCTGCGCCGGGTCTCGATGCTAACAGCGGTCCACGGCGCGTGCAGCCGGTCCGCCAGCCGCTTGGTGTAGCGCACCAGCCCAGCGGCGCGCGCGTCCTCGTTGAGGCAAGCCAGAATACGCTCGCCCGCGGCCCATGGCCCGGCGATCGCATTGGCCTGCATATGGGTGAGCAACTGCTCGTCGACGCGCTCGGCGGTACGGCGCAGCGCCAACTCGCGCAAAGCGGTCAGATTGCCCGGCGAGAAATAATGCTCCAGCGCGCGCTCGGCCTGTTTGGGAACGTAGACCTTGCCCTCTTTCAGCCGCGCGATCAGGTCATCGGGGGTAAGGTCAACCAGTTCGATCGCGTCGGCACGGTCGAACACCGAATCCGGCACTGTCTCCCGCACCCGCACATGGGTGATCTGGGCGACGACGTCGTTGAGGCTCTCGATGTGCTGGATATTGACGGCGGTGTAGACATCGATGCCGCGCGACAGCAATTCCTCGACGTCGAGATAGCGTTTGGGATGACGGCTGCCGGGGGCGTTGGTGTGGGCGAGTTCGTCGACCAGCGCGATCTGCGGGCGGCGCGCGATCAGCGCATCGAGGTCCATCTCCTCCAGGATTTGGTCTTTATAGCTGGTACGCTTGCGCGGGATGATCTCAAGCCCCTGCAGCAGCGCCTCGGTCTCCGCTCGGCCGTGGGTCTCGACCGCACCGACCACGACATCGGCGCCGGCTTTCACCTTGGCATGTGCGCTCTGCAGCATCTCGTAGGTTTTGCCGACGCCGGGGGCGGCACCGACAAAGATCTTGAGCCGGCCTGCCACATTGTTTTCGCGACGGACGGTCTCCAGCAGCGCATCCGGCGAAGGTCGCTTATCGGGGTCGCGGCGCTGATGTGCCATAAGGCATTATAGTCCCGAGCCCCGAACCAGCATAGATACGCTACTTCGACGCGGCGGCATCCAACGCCATGTTCAGCACCAGAACGTTAACGCGCGGCTCCCCCAGGAAGCCCGCAAGACGGCCTTCGGTCTTTTCCGCGACCAATTGGCGGACCTGATCTTCCGGCATGTTGCGCACTTTGGCAATTCGCGGCACCTGGAAAAGGGCAGCTTCCGGCGAGATGTCGGGATCGAGGCCGCTGGCCGACGTCGTCACCAGGTCGACCGGAACGGGCATTGAGGGATTCTCGGCCCTCAACTTGTCAACGTCTTCCTTGACCCGGTCGCTCAGCGCCTTGCTGGTGGGGCCGAGGTTGGAGCCGCCTGAATTTGTCGCATTGTAGGGCGCCGGCACCGTCTTGGTGGCATCATTCGGGTCGGCCGTGGTCGTCGCCGACGGGCGGCCATGGAAATATTTTTCATCCTTGAACTCCTGCCCGATCAGCGCGGAGCCCACGACCCTGCCGTCCCTCTCTATCAGGCTTCCCGCAGCCTGCCTGGGAAAGACCACGCCGGCTATGGCCGTGATCGCCAACGGATAGGCCAGGCCCGTGATCAGCGTGAGCGCCAGTAGCAGGATGATGGCGGGACGGATTTCTTTCAACATGACGCGGCTCCTCAAAGTTTTCGTCATTGCGAGGAGCGAAGCGACGAAGCAATCCAGTCTTCACTTTGTGGCTCTGGATTGCTTCGCTTCGCTCGCAATGACGGTGTCTCAAGCAAGGTGCATCGCGGCCACGACGAGGTCGATCGCCTTGATGCCGATAAAGGGAATGATGATGCCGCCGACGCCGTAGATCATCAGGTTACGCTGCAGCAGCGCGCCGGCGCCGATCGCGCGATAGGCGACGCCCTTGAGCGCCAGCGGGATCAGCGCGATGATGATCAGCGCGTTGAAGATAATCGCCGACAGGATCGCGCTCTGCGGACTTGCCAGATGCATGACGTTGAGCACGCCGAGCTGCGGGTAGAACGCCAGGAACATCGCCGGGATGATCGCGAAATATTTCGCCACGTCGTTCGCAATCGAGAACGTGGTCAGCGCGCCGCGCGTCATCAATAGCTGCTTGCCGATCTCCACCACCTCGATCAGCTTGGTCGGGTTGGAGTCGAGGTCGACCATGTTGCCGGCCTCGCGCGCGGCCTGCGTGCCGGTGTTCATGGCAACGCCGACGTCGGCCTGCGCCAGCGCCGGCGCGTCATTGGTGCCATCGCCACACATCGCCACCAGCTTGCCCTTGGCCTGCTCGTCACGAATGAGCTTCAGCTTGTCCTCCGGCGTTGCCTGCGCAAGGAAATCATCGACGCCCGCCTCGGCGGCGATCGCGGCCGCCGTCATCGGGTTGTCGCCGGTGATCATCACGGTGCGGATTCCCATGCGGCGCAATTCGGCAAAGCGCTCGCGGATGCCGCCCTTGACGATGTCCTTGAGCTGGACCACGCCGAGCAGCCGGCCGTCCTTCGCCACCGCCAGCGGGGTGCCGCCGGCCTTGGCGATCTCATCCGAGAAGGCGCGGATCTCGCGGGCGGCGTCGGAAGCGTACGCTGGCTGCAGCGTGCGGACGGTGTTTCCGGAAGCTATCGCGCGCACACCGCCACCGCCGACATAGTTCAGGATCGCATCGACCGCGCCCTTGCGGACTGACGCACCTCCAGTATCGACGCCGCTCATGCGGGTCTGCGCGGTGAACGGAATGAAGGTCGCGCCAAGCTCGGCCATGTCGCGGCCGCGGATGCCGTATTTCTCCTTTGCCAGCACCACGATGGAGCGGCCTTCCGGCGTCTCGTCGGCCAGCGAGGCCAATTGTGCCGCATCGGCCAGCTCCTGCTCGGTCACACCCTGCACCGCGCGGAAGGCCGTCGCCTGGCGATTGCCCAGCGTGATGGTTCCGGTCTTGTCGAGCAGCAGCGTATCGACGTCGCCGGCGGCCTCGACCGCGCGGCCCGACATCGCCAGCACGTTGAAGCGCACCAGCCGGTCCATGCCGGCAATGCCGATTGCGGAGAGCAGCGCGCCGATCGTGGTCGGGATCAACGTCACGAACAACGCGACCAGCACCACCACGGAAATCGATCCACCGGCGTAGGTGGCGTAGCTCGGAATGGTCACGGTCGCGAACACGAAGATGATGGTGAGGCCCGCGAGCAGGATGTTGAGCGCGATCTCGTTCGGCGTTTTCTGCCGCTCGGCGCCCTCGACCAGCTTGATCATGCGGTCGATAAAGGTCGAGCCTTGCGCGGCGGTGATGCGGACACGGATCCAGTCCGACAGCACCTGGGTGCCGCCGGTCACGGCCGAGCGGTCGCCGCCGGATTCGCGAATCACGGGCGCGGACTCGCCTGTGATGGCGGCTTCGTTAACGGAAGCGACGCCCTCAATCACTTCGCCGTCGGAAGGAATGCTGTCGCCAGCCTCGACCAGCACGACATCGCCGACTTTCAGGCTGGTGCCGGGCACCAGGCGATAGGTCTTGTCGGAGCCCGCCAGCAGCTTGGCCTGGCTCTCGGTGCGGGTCTTCTTCAGCGATTTCGGCCTGCGCCTTGCCGCGGCCTTCGGCGACGGCTTCGGCAAAGTTGGCGAACAACACCGTGAACCAGAGCCACAGGATGATCTGGAAGGTGAAACCAAGATTTCCGCCGCCGGTGACCAGATCGCGGATGAAAATCACCGTGGTCAGCGCGGCGACGATCTCGACCACGAACATCACGGGGTTCTTGATCATCAGTCGCGGGTCGAGTTTTGCGATGGCCGAGCCGATCGCGGGCATGACAATCTTTGGATCGAGCATGGCAGAGACCGGCACCCGCTTCTGCAATTTCATGGCTTCCATGGACGTAACTCCGCAAGAAAATCCGTCAGAACGGGGAACGCTCAGAACAGCGTGTTGGCATTCATCGCAAGGTGCTCGACAATCGGTCCGAGCGCGAGCGCGGGGAAGAAGGTCAGGCCGCCGATGATCAGGATGACGCCGACGACGAGGCCGACGAACAGGCCGCCGGTGGTCGGCAACGTGCCGGCGGACGGCGGAATAGACTTCTTGCCGGCGAACGAACCCGCTATCGCCATCGCCGGCACGATCATAAAGAAGCGGCCGACAAACATCGCGCAGGCAAGCGTCAGGTTGTAAAAGAAGGTGTTGCCGGAGAGCCCGGCGAACGCCGAGCCGTTATTGCCGGTGCTGGAGACATAGGCATAGAGCACTTCGGCGAAACCATGCGGGCCGGCATTGGCCATCGACGCGACCGCCGAGGGCAGCACGACAGCAACCGAGGTCCAGCCCAGATACATCAGCGGTAACACCAGAATGGCGAGCATCGCCATCTTGACCTCGCGCGCCTCGATCTTCTTGCCGACATATTCCGGGGTGCGCCCGACCATCAGGCCGGCGACGAAAATCGAGATCACGACAAAGATCAGCATGCCGTAGAGGCCGGCGCCGACGCCGCCGACGATGATTTCGCCGAGCTGCATGTTGATCAGCGGGATCATGCCGCCGAGCGCGGTGAAGCTGTCATGCATGGCGTTGACGGCGCCGCAGGAGGCCGCCGTGGTGACGACCGCGAACAGCGATGACGCAACGATACCGAAGCGGACTTCCTTACCCTCCATGTTACCACCGGTCAGGCCGAGCGAGCTCAGCATGGAGGTGCCATTGGCTTCCGCCCAATAGGCGACGGTAACGCCCGCGATGAACAGCACGCCCATCACGGCCAGGATCGCCCAGCCCTGGCGCTGATCTCCGACCATGCGGCCGAACACGTTGGTCAGCGCCGCGCCGAGCGCGAAGATCGAGATCATCTGCACGAAGTTCGACAATGCCGTCGGGTTCTCGAAGGGGTGCGCGGCGTTAGCGTTGAAGAAGCCGCCGCCATTGGTACCAAGCATCTTGATCGCAACCTGCGAGGCAACCGGGCCCACCGCGATGGTCTGCTTAGCGCCTTCCAGCGTCGTGGCCTCGATATAATCCCCGAGCGTCTGCGGCATGCCCTGCCAGATCAGAAACAGCGCGTAAACGAAACAGATCGGCAGCAGCACGTAAAGCGTGCAGCGCGTTACATCGACCCAGAAGTTGCCGATGGTGCGCATCGAGGAACGCGAGAAGCCCCGGATCAGCGCCACCGCGAGCGCAATGCCGGTCGCCGCCGACAGGAAGTTCTGATGCGTCAGCCCCAGCATCTGCACCAGATATGACATCGTGCTTTCACCGCCGTAGTTCTGCCAGTTGGTATTGGTGATGAAGCTGATCGCAGTATTGAAGGAAAGGTCCTCCGCGACCGCGGATTGCCCCGCCGGATTGAACGGCAATAGCGCCTGCAAGCGCATCACCCCGTAGAGGATGAGAAAGCCGCCGACATGGAACAGCAGCATGGCGACCGTGTAGGTCAGCCAGTGCTGCTCGCGCTTCTCATCGACCCCGCCGATCCAATAAAGCCCGGCCTCGACCGGCCGCAGCACCGGCGACAGGAAAGTACGCTCGCCGTTGAAGACGCGGGTCATGTAGCCGCCAAGTGGTTTTGCCAGCGCGACAATGATCGCGCAGAACAGAAGAATTTGAATCCAGCCAATGACGGTCATGGTCGTTGCCCCTTGAGGGTTTGCACGTGAGTTTTTTCGATAGACGGCTGTTCCGGACCGACTCCGGAGCAAGCTTTTTCAGCGTCAGAACCGCTCGGGCCGCAGCAGGGCGTAGGTCAGATAAAACAAAAGGCCCGCAGAGACGATGGCGGCGAGTGAATAATCGAAGATCATGGTCGCTCTCCTTTCAAAGCCGTTCGCAGGCGTAGGCGTAGCCTATGCCCAGCACAAACAGGCCGAAACCGAGGACCAGCATGATGACATCCCACATGGCAATGCTCCTTGTCGCGCTTGTTCCGGTGCGCACCTTCTGCGCGTTCGCGGGAAGGCGACTTGCGACCGATCAATCGGCGGACCGGATAGTGACCGCGGCCCTTGCCCGCGTCAGTGCGGCTGAAGTGCCACCGGGCGCATAGGTTTTCGAGGCGGTCACCCTGCCGATGTTATAGGAATCTCATAAAGGCCCTGTCGTCGCGGCGAGCGGCCCGGGACCACGGCGAAAACACTTACGACATTCCTATTTCTTGCGCGTTTTCCTCATCTCGCTTTTAAATGGCGCTTTATCCATCTTGCGGATGTGGCTGCCGGATGCAGCCGCACCCAAGCGAGTACGATGCCATGTCGTTCACCAGAGAATATGATGGTGCCATCGAACTTCCCGGCCGGCTTCACGATGCAAACGTCGTCACGGCGGAGCTATTTTCGACGGTCATCGGAGCTGTGTGCCGCCACTTTCCGTCCACGGGGCAGCCGGAAAAGACTGCGCGGATCGAACGCCTGATCGCGTCACAGGCCTGGACCGATGCCGTGCTGGCGCTGATCGAGTTCGAACTGCCGCAATGGCGGGTTCGCCGTATCGCCTATGACGAGGGCGAATGGCATTGCGCGCTGTCCCGCGAGCGCGAACTGCCGGATTGGCTTGATCAATCCATCGAAGCGCATCATCCGGATCTGGCGCTCGCCATGCTGTGCGCCTTTGTCGACGCAAGGCTTGCCGGCGTGCCGTCGAGCCAGACCAGCGTCCCGGCCGTGCCGTATGACGCCAACGCATCCTGCGCGCCGCTCTGCTGCGATAACTTCAACTGATGCGGTATTCATCTGCGGCTTGGACCAATGAGGAATGCGAGCGCGGTCGAATAACGTCGCGTATTGCCCGGCTCGGATCTGCCTTGGGCACGATGGCTTACAACGACGAACGCACCTCGATCACGCCGCAGCCACTGCCTGGACAGCATGTCGCCCCGGTGTTTCAGCGGCCGGGACCGGAAGTGCTCAATGACACCATTGTGGTCATCTTCATCGGCCGCAACCGCGATGGCTTCTGGGTGGTGCGCGACGCGGAAGCCGAATTTGGTGGTCTGTTCTGGCGCAAGCAAGCCGCGCTTGATTTCGCCGGAACCAACGCCTCACCCGGCGGCTATGCCGCGGTGTTTCCGCAAGCCCGTTTTGAGCTTGATCTGGAAAATCAGGGCAACCCGCTGATCGGCGGCGCAGGGACCGTCAGACGCCTGCTCATGCGCCGGATACGGCGGCTGACCGCTGTCCTTGGGCACGAGCTCCGCTTGCGGTAGGGAGCTTTGAGGTACGCCCCCGTGCGCCGTTCAAGTTGGCGCATTAATCTAGCGCCGGCCTGGCTATTCAATTTGGAGACTGCGGATGAAAGTTGCGGTATGTAACCCATGCGGCTCTGGTATCGAGCGCATCCATCAAGCGTTGGAGTGGGTTCATGAGTTATGTCTTTGCCCTCATACCGCAAACCTATATCGGGGGTTTGTTTGTGGTGCAGGACAAACACGATCCGGCGGAATTTGTCGACCTTGCAACACGCCACCTTCCCACAAAGCTGCTTGCCGAGCTTCGAAAGGTCTACGAGGATCTCGACGATCTGGAGGGCGCGTGCGTCTTTACGAACCCTCAGACGCAGTGGCTCATCGTGATCTTCCAGAAGGAGCCACGCGACATCCGTTCAGTCGGTTTGCATGAGATAGTGCACCTCGCCGACCGGCTTACAGTGGGTGGGGAAAGCCGCGCCCTGTTCATCGAGCACGTCTATATGGCGTTCGCGGATCATTTGGACGCTCGCCTGGCCTCACTGAAATAGTGAGGTGAGCGAAGCCAACGGCGCTTGCGAGCGCGTCGGCTATTCCGCAGCGCTTCGCAGTTCAGCCTTCTCGACCCTCACCGCGCAGAACTTGAATTCGGGAATCTTGCCGAACGGATCGAGTGCCGGATTGGTCAGTAAATTGGCCGCGGCTTCCGCGTAGCAGAATGGCATGAAAACCATATTCTCCGGGACGTCGCGATCGCTGCGCACCTTCACCTCGACCGCGCCGCGACGGGTCTGCATCCGGATGAAATTGCCGGGCTGCACATTCATCCGCCGCATGTCCTTCGGCGACATGAACGCCGTCGCCTCCGGCTCGATCTGGTCCAGCACATGGGACCGCCGGGTCATCGAACCGGTGTGCCAATGCTCGAGCACGCGCCCGGTCGACAGCACCATGGGATATTCGTCGTCAGGCAATTCGTCCGGCGGCAGCACATGCGCCGGCACGATCTTGCCGCGTCCGCTTTCGGTCGGATAGCCCGTCGTGAAGATGATCTCGTTACCGGGCTGATGCGGGTCGTCGACCGGATAGGTCACCGCACCCTCGCGCACCAGTCGCTCCCAGGTGATGTTCTTCAACGACGGCATCACCTGCGTCATCTCGGTGAAGACATCGGCAGGCCCGCTGTAGTTCCAGGGCAGGCCCATGCGTTTGGCAATTTCCTGGATGATCCAAAGATCCTGCCGCGCCTCGCCCGGCGGCTTGATGACCTCGCGCGCGAGCTGCACGCGGCGGTCGGTATTGGTGAAAGTGCCGGATTTCTCCGCGAAGGCCGAAGCCGGCAGGATAACGTCGGCATGGAACGCGGTCTCGGTGACGAACAGATCTTGCACCACGAGATGGTCGAGCTTGGCCAGCGCCTGGCGGGCGTGCTGAAGATCGGGGTCCGACATCGCCGGGTTCTCGCCCTCGATATACATGCCCGATATCTCGCCGGCATGAATCGCGTTCATGATCTCGACCACGGTGAGGCCGCGAACCGGATCGACATCGTGCTGCCAGATCTTTTCGAACGACGCGCGCAAATCGGCGCGCCCGACGGGCATATAATCCGGCAGGAACATCGGGATCAGTCCGGCGTCGGAAGCGCCCTGCACGTTGTTTTGGCCGCGCAGCGGATGCAGCCCGGTACCAGGTCGGCCGATCTGTCCCGTCGTCAACGCCAGTGCGATCAGGCAGCGCGCATTGTCGGTGCCATGCACATGCTGGCTGATGCCCATGCCCCAGAAGATGATCGAGGCGCGCGAGCGCGCATACATCCGCGCCACTTCGCGCAGCGTGTCTGCGGGAATGCCGCAGATCGGCTCCATCTTTTCCGGCGTGAATTCCTTGATGCGCTTCTTCAGCTCATCGAAACCCTCGGTATAGCCTTCGATATATTGCTGGTCAGTCAGGCCTTCCGTGATGATAGTGTTCAGCATCGCGTTCAGCAGCGCGACATCGCTGCCGGGCTTGAACTGCAAATGCTTGTACGCATGCCGCGACAGCGTCTGCCGGCGCGGGTCCATCACGATCAGCTTGGCGCCGCGCTTGGCCGCATTCTTGATGAAGGTCGCAGCCACCGGATGGTTGACGGTCGGATTGGCGCCGATCACGATGATGACTTCGGCCTCCAGCGCCGCGGAGAACGGCGCCGATACCGCGCCGGAGTTCAAGCCTTCCATCAAGGCCGCGACCGACGAGGCATGGCATAGCCGCGTACAATGATCGACATTGTTGGAGCCGAAGCCGGTGCGAACCAGCTTCTGAAACAGATACGCCTCCTCGTTCGATCCCTTAGCCGAGCCGAAGCCCGCGAGCGCCTTGAAGCCCTTCTCGTCGCGGATCCTGACCAGACCGCGCGCCGCGATGTCGAGCGCCTCTTCCCAGGAGGCTTCGCGGAAATGCGTGAATGGGTTGGCCGGATCGACCTGATCGTTGGCATCCTTCTTCGCGTTCGGCAACCGCACCAGCGGCTTGGTCAGGCGGTTGGGGTGGTGGATGTAGTCCAAGCCGAAACGGCCCTTGACGCAGAGCCGGTTGTGATTGGCGGGGCCGTCGCGGCCCTCGGCATAGATCACCTTCTCGTCCTTGACCTGGTAGGTGACCTGGCAGCCGACGCCGCAATACGGGCAGAGCGAATCCACCTTGCGGTCGGCATAGGTGACGCGGCTATTGTGATTTTCGTCCAGCATCACCGAGGGCATCAGCGCGCCGGTCGGACAAGCCTGCACGCATTCGCCGCAGGCCACGCAGGTCGACTCCCCCATCGGATCGTCGAAATCGAACACGATCTTGGCGTCGTGGTTGCGATAGGCCATGCCGATGACGTCGTTGACCTGCACTTCGCGGCAGGCGCGCACGCATAGGCCGCACTGGATGCAGGCATCGAGATTGACGCTCATCGCGGGGTGGCTGGCGTCGCCCTGCCAGCGTTCGGACGCCGGAAAGCGACTTTCGGTCACTCCGACCTTTTCAGCCCAGTGCCAGAATTTCGAGTCGGGATCGTGCGAGGTTTCGCGCGCCGGCTGGTCGGTGACCAGAAGTTCCATCACCATCTTCTGCGCCGCGACCGCGCGAGGGCTGGCCGACTTCACCTTCATGCCGACGCCGGGTGTGCGCTTGCAGGACGCCGCCAGCACCCGCTCGCCCTCGATCTCCACCATGCAGGCACGGCAATTGCCATCCGGGCGATAGTCGGGTTGCGGCGAATGGCATAGGTGCGGAATCTCGTGGCCTTCGCGGTTGGCGACCTGCCAGATGGTTTCGCCCGGCTTGGCCGAAACCTGCACCCCGTCGAGTTCGAACTCGATGATCTCGGGTCCTGAACCTTTGCCACCGACGGTGCCGACCGGCTCGCTGTGCGCCACGGTCACGCGGCCATCCGGAGCATTTTTGCCACCCGCGGCGCCCTTGGCGTCGTGACCGTAGCCTTGCGGAGTTGGACTCTCAGCACTCATCGTGAAACCTCACGGCTCATTCGCCCGATCATTCCGCAGCTTCCTTTGGAAGGAACTCATTCGGGAAATATTTAATGACGGAGGTCAGCGGATTCGAGGCCGCCTGGCCGAGGCCGCAGATCGAGGCATCGCGCATCGTCTGGCTCAATTCGTCGAGCAATTCGCGGTTCCAGACCGGCTGCTCCATCAACAGCGCCGCCTTCTGCGTGCCGACGCGGCACGGCGTGCATTGGCCGCAGCTTTCGTCCTCGAAAAACCGCATCAGGTTCAGCGCCGCATCTTTCACGCTGTCCTGATCGGACAGGATGACGATCGCGGCCGAGCCGATGAAGCAGCCATATTTTTCCAGCGTACCGAAATCGAGCGGGATGTCATCCATCGATGCCGGCAGAATACCACCGGACGCTCCACCCGGCAGGTAGGCGTGAAAGGTGTGGCCATCGGCCATGCCGCCGCAGAATTCGTCGATCAGTTCGCGCACCGTGACTCCGGCGGGCGCGAGCTTCATGCCGGGGCTTTTGACGCGACCCGAAACGGAATAAGAGCGAAGGCCGTGGCGGTCGTTGCGGCCATGGCTCTTCCACCAGTCCGCGCCCTTTTCGACGATGTCGCGGACCCACCACAACGTCTCCACATTGTTGATCAACGTCGGCAGATTGAACAGACCGACCTGGAACGGATAGGGCGGCTTGTGCCGGGGCAGCCCGCGCTTGCCCTCGATACTCTCCAAGAGCGAGGATTCTTCGCCGCAGATATAGGCGCCGGCGCCGCGCCGCAGATGCAGAGCCGGGCCGCCCGACGGCAGCCTGGCGATCTCGCGGGTGAGGATTTCGCGCGCCGCTGGATATTCGTCGCGGATGTAGATGTAGATGTCGGACGCTTCCACGACATCCGCGCCGATCAGCATGCCCTCGAGGAAACGATGCGGATCGCTTTCGATGTACCAGCGATCCTTGAACGTGCCGGGCTCGCCCTCATCGCCATTGATGGCCATCAGCCGCGGTCCGGGCTCGCCGAGCACCGCGCGCCATTTTCGTCCCGTCGGAAAACCCGCGCCGCCAAGACCGCGCAACGACGCATCGTCGAGCGCCTTCAGCAAATCTTCCTTCGCAAGATCCCCGGATCGGACGCGCGCCAGCAATTTGTAGCCGCCGTCAGCCACATAGGCGTCATAGTCGATGTAGTTCGGCAGCCGAGCGTGCGTATTGTTGCTCTTGGCGGCCGCGAGTACGCTTTCGACACTGGCATGATCGACAAAATGATGGCCGACCTCTACCGTCGGCGCGGTGTCGCAGCGGCCGACACAGGGCGCCCGCACCACGCGAATGCCTGGTCCGGCGCCAGCCTGCAATTCATGCAGCAATCGTTCGCCGCCCAGCATCGCACAGGTCAGGGAATCGCAGACCCGAATGGTCAGCGGCGCGACGTCGGGCTCGCCCTCCTTCACGATATCGAAATGGGCGTAGAAGGTCGCGGTCTCGAACACTTCGGCAAAGGAAAGCTTCATCTCGTCGGCAAGTGCCGCGAGATGGGCCGCCGAGATCTGCTTATATTTGTTCTGGATCAGATGCAGATGCTCGATCAAGAAGATCGCGCCGTCGCGGCAAGTCGCCGAGCAGAAGCTCGATCTCGTGGGCGGCCGTCGGATCGACCTGACGCCCTTTCGGGATTGGCCGGGCTCGTTTGCGTCCTTCGCCCGGATGGTCGAACGGACGGACCTGCTGCACGTCATGAACCATTGGAAGAATCTCGCTTTCCGACAGTCATGCAGATTAAGGCTTGGCATGCCAGATGCCAAGATAAATCAGGAAGCTTCTATAACGATTAAAGGGACCGCAGCGTTGCAAGCGCTCAGGTCTTATTCATGCAATCCTCCATGTAGAACCACCGTTCATCGCCAGTCAGTCCCTGTCTCTTCACTTCCTTGCGGCAGG